>NZ_JBHRWV010000009.1:0-299424 GCF_042648145.1 Salinicoccus sesuvii
TTGCGGTTTTACTTGACGCCCAAGTTGAATGGTTACCCATTCGTTTATTGGAATTAAACGTTGACATATTGTCATTCAGTTTTCAATGTTCTGTTTTGACTGCTTATCTATTGTAGCACTTCATCTTTTCGATTGCAACACTTTTTTTCAATTTCTTTTTGGAAGCAATATGCTGTGTAGTGCTTTTTGCCGTCCTTGTTTTGACGACTTTCATATCATACCAAGCACACACATAAGTGTCAACGATCTGAGTGATTTTAATATTGTAGTGTTACACAATGAGAAAGGAGTAGTGGTCTCCACTACTCCTCAATCCTTGTCACGACGCTTATTTTGACGTGTTTTATTTTTGTATTTCAAACTGTTCCTTTTGTCGATCTGAGCTTTTTCTTTCTGTTGCTGTTGATGCTCTGCTTGTTGTCGTGTGATTTTTTTCTGCTCATTAAGCTCTGCTTTAGTCACTCTTCCCCGCTCTGCTTTTTCCTTTTCCGATGCCTCTATATATTTTGGTAGCATTATAAGCTGGAATGCATTACAAATGATCAATGTAAATATTGAACGGTATATCCATGAAGTGTCTTCTACGCTTAGAAATGGGATCAATCCAATAGAAGTCATGAATATCATGAAGAAGAGTGCCGGAATAAACAAATTGCTACCGGGTGATTCCTTCGCTTTCCACCTGGCTACGATGAAGCCTAACACGATAACAATGATTGGAATCCAAATATAGTTCCAGACATGGCCCGCTTCCACACCCAACCTATAGAACCTAACATAGAATAGATCAAATATGGCGTACATCACAAGAAGCAGTTGAGCATACGGCCATAACTTTTTGAAGATGCCGGATCCAAGTGGGTGTACGAATAAATATATGAAGAAAGAGACTTGGCTAATCGTCGCAATTAAAAGCCCATAACCGAGAAACCATATTAGCCCAGCCAGAAACTCTCCGATATTTCCTTGAAAAAGGTAGCGTGTTACATTCTGATATTCGGTAAACAAGCTCACGATCGCCGTAATTACCATACCAAGAAGCAATGTCCTGAAATAGAATCTTACTAGGTATTTCGATGTCATACTGTAGTTCCTCCGCGATTATTCGCTTTCTTTAATTACGTTGTCCGCAATACTTCTATATATACTTCCAATTTTATGTGTTCCAGAATACACTGAAGGTGCAAAGTCTTGCTCATTCCATTCGGGCTGCCCTAAAGGAAGTTGTCCAAGTAGCGGTGCTTGAAGTTCACGCGCTAACTTCTCTCCGCCACCTTTACCAAAGACGTACTCCTTCTCGTTGGTAAGTTCACTTTCGAAGTAGCTCATATTTTCGATTACACCTATGATTTCATGGTCTGTATGCTGAGCCATAGCACCTGCGCGCGCTGCAACAAATGCTGCTGTCGGATGTGGCGTAGTTACGATAATCTCTTTACTGTGTGGTAGCAGCTGGTGAACATCAAGTGCGACGTCTCCTGTTCCAGGCGGTAGATCGAGTAGCAAGTAATCAAGCTCTCCCCATGCTACTTCATTGAAGAAGCTACTGATCATTTTACCAAGCATGGGTCCTCTCCATATGACGGGTGTATTCTCCTCCACGAAGAAAGCCATGGAAATCACTTTGACCCCAAAGCGTTCGACAGGAATGATTGTTTTATCTTCTATCCCCGGCTTTTCAGTTATTCCCATCATATCGGGGACACTAAATCCGTAGATGTCTGCGTCTATCAAACCGACTCTCTTTCCCTTTTCTGCGAGTGCCACAGCAAGATTAACTGCGACAGTAGACTTACCGACCCCACCTTTGCCGGAAGCAACAGCGATAAATTGCGTATTGTTTTCTTTAAACCTATTTTCCACTTCACTGCCCGCTGTACCCCGGTGTTTCTCAATCACAGATTCTTCAAGCTCATCAAATCGCAAGCCGACAGTCTCTGCACCCGCTTCTTTGAGAAGGTTGACCACCTTCATCTGAAGATCAAGCTGCTCCTGACCGCCAAGGCGACCGATTGCTACTTTGACACTGACATGCTTCTTTTCTTCCTTTATACTAATTTCCTTGATACCATCCGTCTCTTTAATTGGAACGTTGAGAATGGGATCATTTATATTACCAACTATTTCTTCAACTTGTTCTTTAGTGACCATTGGAAATTCTCCTTCTGTGAGCTAGATTCAATACCATCATGATAACATATCGCGATATGCATAAAATACAAAAGTTCTTAATACTTTGTGATAAGTCAGCAGAAGACCTTCGTTTCTCTAGTTCCTTCTTCAGCACCTTCGTGTTTATTTTTTGCTTCTATGATTACATACCGTATTAATAGGCTATATATAGGGACAATCTAATAGAAAAGGACGTTGACCACTTATGAATTTCTCACTTATGCAGTATTTTGAATGGTACATACCAGACGATGGTAAGCATTGGGACCGTCTAAGGGACGATGCACACAAGATTAAAGATATGGGAATCGATGCTGTATGGCTTCCGCCACCAACCAAAGCTGATAATCCATCCAACCCGGGGTATTCGGTTTACGATGTCTACGATTTGGGAGAGTTCGACCAAAAAGGTGCCGTACGCACTAAATATGGGACGCGAGAACAACTTGAAAACGCGATAAAAGCATGTAAAGAAGCAGGACTAATGGTATACCTCGACCTCGTTATGAACCATAAAGCAGGCGGGGATGAAACTGAAACTTTCAAAGTCATTGAAGTCGACCCAGATGACAGGAACAAAGAAATCTCCGAACCATTTGATATCGAGGGTTACACACGCTTCACCTTCCCTGGACGTAAAGGTAAGTATAGTACATTTGAATGGGACTTCACTCACTTCGTCGGTGTCGACTACGATGCTAAGGAAGACCGTACTGGGGTATTTAAGATTGTCGGTGAGGATAAAGATTGGAGCGACAATGTTGATGAGGAACATGGCAACTTCGATTACCTGATGTTTGCAGATATATATTATGACCACCCTGCCGTTAAAGAAGAGATGATAGAGTGGGGGAAATGGCTTACAGATACATTGGACGTCGACGGTTTCCGACTAGATGCGGTAAAACATATAGACAGCCAATTCATCAGTGACTTTATTGATGCTGTGACAGAGCATGCAGACCGAGATATCTACTTCTTCGGCGAATTTTGGAACCCCGAAGTCGAAGCGAAAGAAGGGTTCCTAGAAGATGTAGAGTTTGACATCGACCTATTCGATGTTGGTCTTCACTACAATCTATTCGGTGCCTCGAACGAAAGAGAAGATTACGATCTAAGTAAGATTTTCCAGGGAACACTTGTCGAAGAATCTCCGTGGAATACGGTGACCTTCGTGGACAACCACGATACACAACCGGGGGAGTCACTTGAATCGTTTATTGAGGATTGGTTCAAGCAATCCGCTTATGCACTCATTCTCCTGCGCCGTGATGGTTATCCGTGTGTATTTTATGGTGACTATTACGGAATAGATGGCGAAGGCGAAGAATCCAAAGTAGGTATGCCTGAAGTGATTGATCCGTTGCTCCACGCAAGACACCTGCGTGCTCTTGGAGAACAGGAAGATTATTTCGATCACGCTGATACAATTGGCTGGGTTCGTTTCGGCGAAGAAGAGGTAGAAGGTTCTGGTTGTGCGGTTGTTGTATCGAATGGACTTGAAGACGGTGTTAAAAAAATGTACGTTGGAGAGGAACGGAGTGGAGAAGAATGGGTGGACTTCACAGGCAACCGCGAAGATAAGATCACTATAGATGATGAAGGATTCGGAGAATTCATATCTAACAGCCAAAGTGTGAGTGTTTACGCTCTGCCTGACGAGTAAATTACAAATTTTTTTAAAGGAGAACGCACATGGAATTCATTACAGCAGTGTCGGATTTTCTATGGGGATATCCAATCATCATCATGCTCCTTCTCACAAGCATTTACCTAACGATCAGGCTGAAGTTCTTTCAGTTTGCCTATCCTCTGCATATATTCAAGCAAACGATCGGCAGAGTAGGTAAAAAACCATTTGGCAAAGGAACCATTACTCCGTTCCAAACACTGACGACTGCACTATCCTCGACAATTGGCGCTGCTAATATTGTCGGGGTGCCTGTAGCCATCATGCTTGGTGGCCCTGGGGCGGTCTTTTGGATGTGGGTCATTGCCCTATTCGGGATGGCACTAAAGTTTGGTGAAACGGCGCTAGGCATGCATTATCGTGAAAAAAATGAAATTGGAGATTACGTGGGCGGTCCTACATACTATATGAGAAATGGAATTAAATGGCCGCTTATTGGAAAAATACTAGCTACTTGGTACGCTGCTTTCCTACTGATAGAATTGCTTCCAAGTATCATGGTTCAGAGTAACTCAGTGGCAAGTACAATAGAGGACACATTTGAGTTCAGTCCTCTAATTACAGGAATCATCATGGCAGTTGCGGTAGGTATCGTCGTATTTGGGGGCATCAAGCGTATTGGTAAGGTAACATCTTTCCTAGTACCAATCATGGCTGGATTCTACATTTTCGCAGGATTAATCATCATCTTCATGAACATTTCTTCAGTCCCTGCTGCTTTTGCACTTATTTTTACAGAAGCTTTCAATCCCACAGCAGCACTTGGTGGGGGTGCTGGCGCAGTACTTGCCGAAACTATCCGTTGGGGATTTGCACGTGGCGTATACAGTAACGAAGCAGGACTTGGAACTTCCCCAATTGCTCATGCCGCAGCTAAAACCGACCATCCGATAAGACAAGCACTCTGGTCTGTCGTTGCCATTGTAGTAGATACACTAATCATATGTACTATTACAGCACTTGTAGTCATCATGACAGGCGTTTGGCAACACAATGATGCGCATGAAGACAGTGTCCGTGAATCACTGACAGCACGTGCCTTTGCAGAATCATTTGGACCGATAGGGAGTACAGCCATTTCACTGGCACTCGTCATTTTCGTCTTTTCTACAATCACTGTCGTTGTGTTCTACGGCGCCAGACAAGCAGAGTTCCTATTCGGTCTATGGGCAGGACATGTGATGAAAGGGTTATATGTCCTCTCTATTATTATCGGCGCAATTGGTGGTGCAACGATACTATGGGCCTTCCTTGATCTGACATTATTCTTTGTCATACTCCCGAACATTATTGCAGTCATTCTTCTCTCACCGAAGATTATTGAGTTGAAAGAAGAATACTTCAATTCTAAAAAGTACTATAGAAGAGATTTAGAAAAAGAATAATTTTGCATATAGAAGCCCCCCAGCAGAATTGCTGGGGGGCTTCTAGTCAGTCACGGGTGCTGTCATATTTCATCAGCTGATTCAGTTCTTTACTACTGACTCGCTCTATACCAAGCTTTTTTAAAGTGACTCCTTCTTTGAAATAATCACGTTCAAGGAGCACGCCGGTTAATGTGATCACAGAATCAATCACCGGTGTATGCACATCAACCATGTCACCGATGCTTGCCCATAATACTAAACCATTGGAAACATCTTCTGTTACATAACGATTTTCCAAATCAGTCGGTCCAAGTATATCTTTTAGGACTTTTGAGTTGTTGTATTGCTCCCTTAATGAGGCATTTTCTTCAAAATATCCACTTCTCACGCTGCGCTCCGATTTGGATAATACTTCAAAGCCAAGCGCTTTACAGATTGACTGGCGCTCTTCATCAATACGATGAATGACATTCACCGTATGCTCAGTGATCCCTTCTTTATATAGATAGAACTGATTACCTGCATAATCGATTCTGCCTGCATTGAGAATGGACGGGCCTGGGTGACTTTCAGGGTTCCCGTTGTTTAAAGTCGTTTCGATGATATTCTCGGCCGGCTTTAGATAATCATACATTCGATTTAGAACTTCTAGCATCTCTTCTGTGTGACGTGCAGGGTAAGCTGCAAATAAATTATGCTTGTTGTAGCTGATCAGCTCTGCCTCGTTACGATCGACATGATATCTCGAAGCATAAGTGAGCGACATTGTCTCTCCTACTTTGACATCCACATCGGCCTTCATGTTATGCAGAACACGTTTGAAGCGGATACTGCACATCGCGCTCGCGCTGTTTATGAAAACGTACTGACCATCCTCAAGGTGTGGCGCAATATTTTCAGCGACAGATTCCACCGCAGTGGATGGAATTGCCAGCATTAGTACATCTTGTCCTTTCACAGCTTCTGAGACGTCCCTTGTGAACCTATGAACCTTCACTGGCGAACCTTTAAAGTTGATTTCGCCTGTCTCCTCTATTTTACTCAGATCCTTCTCCGACTGTGGAGACTGGTAGAGCGTCACTTCATGACCTCGCTCTGTCATGTCAACAGCGGCAGTAATTCCACCGTGTCCAGCACCAAAGATACTGATTTTCAAATTCATAGAATCCCTCCTCCTAGTTGTGTGCATCATAGACGATTGTCCCATCGACCACCGTCTTTTCTATTTTCACTTCAAGCAGCTCATCCGCTTCAACTGTCATAACATCTCGATTGAATATGGCGAAATCTGCGTAATACCCTGGTTCGATCAAGCCTGCACGATCTGATTTATAGACAATTTCAGCTGCATTATAAGTATACATTCTGAAGGCATCGTAACGGCTTACAATCTCCTCCTTATTATACACGCCCGCCTTTCCTCTACGTGTCACAAGTGTATGGATACCGAGTAGCGGATTGACTGCTTCGATCGGTGCATCGGAAGAACCTCCGAGCACCAGTCCGTGTTCTTGCATCGTTTTAAAAGCGTAAAGATACTTCAGCCGCTCAGCACCAAGATACGTTTCTACCCAAGGCATATCGGACGTAAGGAATGTCGGTTGGATGTCACAAATTATATTTAGCCTAGACATTCGTTTGATTAGCGACGCATCGAGCAAACTACAATGGATTAAGCGGTCGTGCTTGCCTTCTGGGACAGGGTATCGCTCAATCGTATCCAGAACAAGTTCGCTCGCTTTATCACCGATAACATGCACAGCAATTGCATCGCCATTCTTTCTAGCCTTCTTGACTAGAGATTCGAGTGCCTCTACTGAATGAATCTGAAGACCATGATCCGTAGTGCCCTCATACGGTGCGTTAACGAGCGCCGTCTTGCCACCGAATGCACCATCCATAAACAGCTTCATCGCATCTTTTTCAATCCAATCGGCAACGAAGTCTGGTGCATCTTCTATCATTTCATCGTAGACACGCTCATGTCTAAGTAGATTAACTCGGAATTTTTTGAGGTTCGGACCAAGAGTTCTTCTGTAGGCATCAAATGGTAATTGATAAGGACCATGATACGACATATCTTCAGTATGTGCATTTGTAATTCCATAAGTGTAAAGGTGATCCACTGCCGTCTCGATATCGCCACTCAGGGAATCCACATCATCCTCGACGGTTGCATCGCGGATTGCTTCAAAGGCCTTGTCGTAGACCCATCCTGTTAGCTCTCCGTCTTCATCCCGTTCGTAATAGCCACCCTCGGGGTCAGAGACTGTCCGATCGATACCAAGCAGCTCCAACCCCTGCGTATTGACGACCCCGGCGTGTTGACATACACGGGTCAACAATGTTGGCTTATCTGTCAATTCATCCAGTTCTTTGTGAGAGGGACGATACTGATCCGGAAAATTATTCTCGTCGTAGCCGAGAATGAGGTTCCATCTCTCTTCAGATTCATATGTACTGATCAACCGCTTCACTTCGTCGAGTTTCGTCACCTCGTGTAGCGCAAGCGACTTCAGTTTTTTACCAAGCATGATCAAGTGCTGATGTGTATCCGCCAACCCTGGGAGCATTGTCGCACCTTCTAGATTTATTACTTTATCAGCCAGTCCGAGTAGTCGTTCTGCTGATCCTGTTTCAAGTATTCGACCGTCTTCCTCCATCACCGCTTCTACAGTTTCAAAAGGTGCCTTCATTGTATAGATTGGACCATTGTAGTATACCGTCTTCATTATATTCCTCCTCACAAAAAGTGCTTCATATACAGTTTATATGAAGCACTTTCCATTATACAAATTCATGAACTGAATGCTATTCATCGTCTTTACTTAATTCTTCACTGCGATTCGCTGCTGCATTCAGGGTTGCAGTAAGTATCTTCTTAATACTTTCTCCATCAAGCGCATTAAGACCAGCTTCAGTTGTGCCATTTTTAGACGTAATATTCTTCCTCAACTGACTAAATGGTAGTTCCGAATCCTCGACCATCTTACCGGCACCGATAACCAGATTTCTCGTTAGGAACAGCGCCTCCTCTTCATCGAAACCGAGTTCTACTAGGCTTTCTGCATACTTTTCGTAAATAAAGTAGAGAAATGCCGAGCCTGATCCTGTGGCAGCCGTAATATTGTGCATTACATCTTCTTCAATTACAACCGTAGTACCAAAACTCTCCATGAGCTCCACCAACTGGTCTTTATCTGGGAAGTTTCTAGAATATGTGATGCCATTAACCGAATGCTGCACCATCGCGTTGGTATTCGGCATAATCCTTGCGATTGGATTTTCAGTCCGTAACTCGCGCCGGATGGTCTTGATTTGTGTGCCCGCCATGACTGAGACAATCTTTGTCTTCTTTTCAAGATGCGGCCGAATTCTTTTAGCCACGTCTGGAAAACTCTGTGGTTTACTAGCTAGAATGACATAGTCTGCACCATCCAGAAGCTCAGTATCGTCGTAAGAGACATTGACACCGAGGTTTTCTTTGAAGAACATAATCTTCTCCTGCTGGCTTCTGCTCGTCAAATAGATCTGTTCAGGTTTAACTACATGATTTTCAATCATGCCGATAAAAATGGCACTTGCCATATTTCCAGCACCATAAAAGACGATTTTCATCCAATCAACTCCCGTTTTGATTTCAACATCAACTATCATAACAAACTGCTTGAAAAAATCAAAAAGGCCTGCCAACTACATATGGATGTAGAAAACAATTCCGATATAATGAAGAATACTGGCCAGGATGATAAAGAAGTGCCATATCATATGGAAATACTTGCGTGACTTCTGAGCGTAAAACCATGCGCCTACAGTATAGCTCACACCACCAAGCGTCAGCATAAAGATGAACATCCAGTGCGTGTTACTGATGATTTGGGGAAAGAACAAAACGGCCATCCACCCCATTACCAAGTAGAACCCAAGACTTACTTTACTATTCACTCTAGGACTGAGGACCTTATAGAGAATACCAAAGATCGCTGCCATCCACTGTATGATAAGCGTGACAATCCCCCATGTGCCTCCAATGACGGACAGCGCAACAGGGGTGTAAGTACCGGCAATCGCAACGTATATCAGGCTGTGATCCAACAGGCGCATGATGTACTTATGCTGTGTATTATGTGCCATGGAATGGTAGAGCGTTGAAGTCAGGAACATGAGAAGGATACTAATGACATATACAGAACCCCCTACGGCATGCAATGTCCCGCCTTGCGCATACATATATATTGCTGTAAATGGCAGCATAAATATAAACAATAGTGCTGCAACCCCGTGACTGACACTATTACCTACTTCTTCACCGAACGACAGAGGGACAATGTGCTTCAAAGACTCTTCAATTTTCTCACCCACGCTGTGCTTTTTCCAATATAATTCCTTATGCGATTGATTCTGCCCAAGAAACATTAAAATACGCCTACGTCTATCAGATCTTTGTAGGCTGTCTCGATGCTGTCCTTGCCTACTTTGTTCTTGAGTGGGGAGAATTCACCCTTTCGATCCACTTGTAGCGTCATATGAGTATCGGCATGTACAAAGGCATCAAAGTAGAACTTCTCAAATTTGAGCACTTCTTCTCTTACCGCCTGAAGTGTATGATCCATATGCAGCAACTTCTTTAGAGCAAGATGGTAGGGCATTCTAACATTAGATATTTTCTGCAGATAGTCCATGCTGAACACATGAACACCGATATTGCCATTTTTGAATGCTGCCTCCTCACCTTCCGGTAGTTCAGTGTATTCTACAACACTTTTTCTCCCGTCCACTAAGCATAGCCGGCCGACACTTTCACCTGGTTTCGGTGCGATGGATTTAGAGGTGAGTTCATTTTCATTTTGTATATGGAGACCCACAAGCAGAGGGTCGGCTACTTTTACGACGACATTGTCGATATTATTCATAAATATATGGTTGATGCCCCTGTCTTTCATGTCTTCAAGCACACCACTTTTTTTCAGTGCACTGAAAATTCCCCCGTTACCATTTGGCGTTAACAGAATATCTTTATCCTCTGTAATCAATAGCTCGCCCTCCTTCGAGAGTGCGGGGAAATGCTCTTGTTTAAAGAAATGGATGTTAACAGGATTCAAGCCGAAATAATGATTGGACTCAAAGAAACCTAAAGTTTCACCATGGTTGATATCACTCGTCATGATATACCACTGTATAGGCGTCTTTACTTTATCTTCAAAGTTTTTCAGTTGGCTTGCTTGGAGTTCGAAGAGAGAACGTCCCTCGAAAGAAAATGTCCCTTTGGGTCCTAGGTGTTCGAGGCGCGTTCCCTGACCACCAGCCATAAGCAGAACTGCTACCTGCCCATTGCCCAGAGCATCGTATGCAATGTTCATCAACATCTCTTCATCGAGCGCATCGGCTGTTGTATAGGGTATTTCACTAATGAAATTCATATCGACGGATGATGGGTTCTGATATGTATCTTCATACACATTTCTGATTTCTTCCATATCGAGCCGTTTATATTGCATTTCGAGTTTCTGCTGTTCTTTTTGTTGTAGCAATTCGAATTGAGGTCTCCAGTTCGTAATCATAATTTCATCCTCCGTAGCTTGTTTACCTCATTATAATCCAAACAGGATCAGTCTGTAAAAATAAAAGAAGATGGTGACCGCATCTACTGCGATTTCCATCTTCTATAATGTCACTCTCTACCGAATGTTTCTCTGATGATCTTATATGATTCCTTTAGACGTTCTTCTGACTCAGGTAAGTCCCATTTTTCCCACGTATAGGTTTCAAAGTTTGGCATCCTATTGTTCTCCATAACCGGCAAACTGTCAACGACTTGTTGGTCCTCCATTACGACTACACCGACGCCAATCCCATCAATCTCAGTTGACGCCTCAAGGCCATCTTCAACAATGTCTCCGAGAAACTCTCTTTGACTTGGATCGCGTGCACCAATCAGTCCCCAAGGAAGTCGCATCTCAAGAATGCCTTCTTCACGGTTCCAATTATAGTCTGTTAGAGAGTTGTATCCTTCAGATTCCGGGTTTCCAACACCCTCCCTTAGGAGACCTGTCTCGTATGATTCGAATGGTAACGTTTCGTTTCTATCTGGCAGATAGTATTCTTTGTTCAACGCAAGACGGATAGGATTAAACTGGCCTGAATCTTTTTCAGGGAGACTTCCAGCATCTATCATGTCCAGTGTATGACCGTACTGTACTTCAAAGAAATCGTAGTAGTCGTCCACAGTCACTTTGGACTGTTCCGAGTTGATATCGACAAGAAAGTCGATGCCGTCCTCAGCTTCAACTTGGCCATTCACTTTATGGTTACCCTGGCCTGATACAATGTTCAGCGGGATATTGATGTCTCCCACCATCCCAGGCTCATGTTCCACCTTCATGTAAAGATACCTCTCGTCAGAATCCATCGTTAAGGATTTTAGCGTCCCTGAACCGGTGTATATTGGTTCACTCTCCCACTCAGTAGCGTCACCGTCTACTTGAATTTTGTGAGTGTCAAAACTCAGCAGGCCAAACTGTTGCTCGTTCGTCTGTGCATTAGACCAGAAAGGACGACGATCTGGGTCGTCGTAATCCATCGTATTCCAAGTACGCTTGAACCACTCATCCTGCCAGGTAAAGACAAGACCCCCAAGCGCACCCTCCTCTATAATATCCTCATAAAGGTGGGATACAATTTCTCCTTGTTCCTGCTCAGAATGGAAACCTTGATTCCAACCAGATGGATTACGGTGTGTTAATCCACGAGAACCTGGCACCCCAAATTCAGCCACAAGAACAGGTAGACGATGAGCTTCGATCAGCTCATTAAGATAACCCGCGTAGTTGTTTCTTTCTCCGCGATGATCCGTGTATTCTACATATTTCTCATCATAGTTTAGGAAGTCAGGATAATAAGGATAGATATGATAAGAAGCATATTGTCCGATTTCTTCCATCTCACCTTTTGTATAGATGGCATTCGGATCGACACTCACTAAATCTTCCATATCTGAAGAATCAGAAGGGTGCTCGAGAATATCTGTTGTCACCCAATTTGTAAAACTCATCGGGCGGAGCGAGCCGTATGTTTCATTTTCGTACTTCGAGATGTAATCCATCTTTTCAGCCAACCAATATTCAAACGGTGAGGCATCTTCAGTACGGTAAAATGTACCATCATATTGTCCTATATTTTCGTGCTTCTCGTTGGTTCCAACAACGAATGGTGGATACCACTCCACACCCGTAATCCAGCCGATGACATACCCGGATACATCACTTTTATAATTGCCCGAAGCTTTACCGGGCTCTGCTTCAACAGTTCCACCACCATGGATGGCATCCATTACATTCATCATGTCTTGGTTGAATTCTTCGTTCAAATCAGCATCGAATGCATCGAGACCGTCATGCATCTTTCCTTCGTCTGCCCATAGCCCATGCATAATGTAAATTTTTTCGTCGTTCCTATTGTTGTAACGTGCAAGCGCCTTATAAAATCCTGGGGGATGCAACGTATACACACGTACAGTATTAGCATTCATTTGCCCAATGTCTTCAAACCAGCGATAATATTCATCTTCTGTGATTGCGGCTTCGCCTGGAAAATGACCCGGTTTCGCCATACCGATGTTGACGCCCTTAATAGTCATCTCTTCCCATCCGTCTGGCGTTTTCACTTCAAATTTATCTCCGGTAATGCGTGCGGGCTTTACTTCGTGCGCTGCTATTTCTTGATTATTGCCAAAAACATAATATACACCGACTGCAATGAAAATGATTGAAATAATAAAGAGAATATATTTCTTCATGTCTACCCCTTGTTCCTCCCCAGTCCCTGACGCTCCATTTTGCCCCAGTCGTGTCTTTTACGCATAAAATTGTAGATGCCTTCTATTCTCCAAAATAGAGTCAGTGGACGATACCAGAATGTTTCCAACAGAGCGAGCAGTACCATTATTAAAATCGTACGTGGCCGTGTGTAATTTTTCGTCGTCCATGCTTCAAGTAGCAAGGAAAACGAAGAAAAGATCGAACCATAAAGGATCAGTGCAAGCATCAGCAGGAGTGCCATCTCCACATAAAGATCTCCAAGGAAGAAAGACACAAGAATATAGATATATCCACCGAGCTCAATCAATGCCCCAAGTCCCTCGAACAGCCAAAAGTATGGAAAGGCAAAAAGCCCGATTCTGCCATACTTCGGATTCAATGTCATATGCTTGTGACGCCATAGACTTTCAATAAGTCCCTGACTCCATCTTCTTCTCTGACGTCTTAATACCCTGAGTGAAGTCGGTGCCTCGGTCCAACATACCGGTTCTGGTACAAATTCGATACGCTCGTCCGACTTTGTTCTTCGCAAATGTTCGTGAACTTTAACGACCAGTTCCATATCTTCCCCAATGACACCCGGTGTATATCCCCCAGCCGCGATGACTGTCCGTTTTGAAAAAACACTGAATGCCCCGGATATGATCAACACCATATTGAAGCGACTCAAGAAGATACGACCGAGCATGAACGCTCTCAAGTATTCAATGATCTGCATCATGACGACTGGCCGACGCGTCAGCTGCCGCTCGACAAGTGAACCAAAATGTATATCGTTGCCGTTCGCAATGCGAACATTACCTCCTGCTGCGACCACTTTACCATCAGATGCAATAATAGGTCGCATAACTTTCAGCAAAGAATTTTCATCCAATATGGAATCTCCGTCAATTGAACAGAAGTAAGGATATCTGGCCAGATTGATGCCCGTGTTGAGTGCATCCGCCTTACCGCCATTCTCCTTCATGATCATGAATACTTTTGGATGCAGCCTCGACTGGTACACTCTATTCACTTTTTTAGTCTCTATATGCTGGATGATCTCAGGATAAATCCGCTCCATACTGAAAGCCTCAATAACTGTTTCTGCCGTACTATCTTTTGAACCATCGTCTATGACGACAATTTCTGATTCCGGATATCTCAGATTGATCAAAGAATGCAAACTTTCTACAATACCGGCTTCCTCATTATATGCCGGCACAAGGATAGAAACAGGTTTGGTGAAGAGATTGGTTCTGAGATCATCATCCAGCATTTCGTCATCCAGCAACTTTCTTTTTGAGAGCGCTTGATAGGCAAAAGCCATCATCACAATATAAAAGACAGTGATGAAGAGTACGTAGATCAAAATGATCCACCCAAGTATAAGTCCAATATTTTGCCAATCCATTATTTCTCACCTTCCTTCAGTACAGGCAGTGTCTCCGGTGGAATCGGCACTGCCCATTCAGTCATCGGTTTTTTAAACCTCGACAAGGAGCGGACAGCTTCCTTCCTTACCATCTCGTGAGGATCATCTAGCATTTGTTTAAGTTGAGGGATGACACTCTCCCCAATTAGTGGCGCAATACGTGCAATGAGCATTCTCTCTTCCCACACCTCAGAATTATAGAACTTATCATAAGGCGCTGACTGCTCTACAAGCCCAATTGTCTGTACGGCTTTTAATGCCCGTATACGTACTTCAGGGGTCTCATCCGCAAGTAGTGATTCAAGAAATTCTATGGAAGTACCAGAAGGCATAAGTGAAATTCTGCCGACTAATGCATATTTCCCGGGTAATGGAACTTCTTCGAAACGATTTACCAATACTTCTACCTTTTTATCACTCAACTGGTTAAAAATTTTCTTATTTTCGTACTCTGATAGATCCTGTCTCATGAAGTAGACGTAAGCGAAGCGATCCATATCGAATATGGACAGGTAAGTGAGAAAAAGAAAATATTCGTATCGGCTCAGAATTTTTATCTCTTCATTTGTAAAAATCTTCTCAAAACCGGGCAGTTCGAACTCTATCATCTTGCTTAAAGTGTTAACTCGATATGCCCATTTACCACTTCTGAGTCGCTTTTTGTAGGGTTTTACAAAATGTTCGGTACCAAATTGAACAATGCGTTCATCAATATCCTTTGAAGAAGCGTTCTGCTTGAAGGTAAAAAATATTTTTTCAATTGCTTCTAGATCGGTTGACTTCGATGCAGGCAATTTTTCTATCCCTTCACCCTTTACCAGATAATCATGCCACCCTTCGAGGTGGCGTTCGATGTATTGCTCCACTTCATTCTTCCTTTTGATTCTACGTTGAGACTGGGCAATGAAAACCAAAACAAGTGCTATCAGAATACCAGTTAGCGCAAGGATAATCCAAAGTACAATGCCAAGACTGATACTTACGTCCATAAATTATCTCCCCTGTTGATCAATCGATTGATCCTAGCCTGAAAGACTTTCAAATTGAAAGGTTTGATGAAGTAACTATCGACACCTCTGTTCAATGCATATACCATCTCTTCTTCAGTATTTGAACGTGTCATGAAGTAAATGACACCTTTCATATCTGATTTACGGATATGCTGTACAAGTTCAATACCGTTTTTCTTAGGGAGAATATCGTTGATAATATATATACAGCTTTCTTCCTCATGCTTATAGCGTTCCATGAAGTCATAACCGTCCGAATATCCATGGACACCAACTTTTTGTGTATCGTTTCCATCTTCGAGTGTACGAATTAGAATACGACGAAAGACTTCATCAGGTTCCACTATATGAACTGCAATTCGCTCATTCATTTCTACACTTCCTTGTTATATATATTTCTTCAATTCATATTATACTTACAATCAATGGAATTGGCACTTATTAATCCAATTAAAAATAAATTATTCCATTAAGACAAAAGTAGGATTTTGTTATTTGCAACAAATCGAAGATGTTTCAATACAATGGTATGTTATAGTAGATACTGGTAATCAGGTTACATTATCTCATAAAATACACAAGAGAGATAAACTCTTTTGGGTTCTCCAAAATCCAAGTCCACTTTTATACGTAATAAAATAACTGAGGGAGGGAACTTATGTTTCTGGACATGATGGTACTGCTTTCGATGCTGATTGCATTCTTGTACCTTTACTTTCAGATCAAATGGAAGATGGAGCCGCTACTTCAAAACCGTTTTTACGAAATGACTTTCGGTGGAGCCATGGGCGGGTTCATTTCCATACTACTCAACTACTACGCCGTAAGCACACCTCATGGCGGTTATTTTAGTCTGAGTATGGTTGCGCTTATTCTTGTACTCATGTTCAGTAGTGCACGTGCGTTTCTACTGGGTGCATTCATGTTTTTCATGTGGGTCGTATTTTCACCATGGGCCATTTCGACAGTACCACCCGTCGTTATTTTGACTGTCGTTGGTAGCGTGCTCATTGCTTACAGTATACTAAAAAGATTATCCGACTATGTATTGGGATTGATTCTGGTGTTGGTTGTGGGTGCAATTTATTATTTCACGCTACTCACAAACACAGGAAATATACTTATCTCATTGGAAACAGCTTTCTATTATGTTCTACTAGCCACCGTAAGTGTAGCAGTGAGTGTCTCACTGATAAACTACATGACACGTGCCCACCGGCTCTTCAAGCAATATGAGGAAGAAGCTTCAGTGGACGGGCTGACAGGGCTGTTTAATAGAAGAACTTTCGATAACAAGTTGGACGCACTTAGTCCCAAAGAAAGGGCATCCCTGCTGATTCTAGATATAGACTTCTTCAAATCATTCAACGATCGCTACGGTCACCCGGAAGGAGACAAGATGTTAAAAGCGGTCAGTCGTAAGATGCGATCGGTTGTCGGTGAAACCGGTGTACTCTCCCGTAATGGCGGCGAAGAATTCGCTATTATACTGAAAGAGCAAACACGTGAAGAAGCATCGGAGATTGCCGAAAATCTCAGAAAAGCCATTGAAAATAGCCGCTATATTCTACAAAACGGAGAATTTGTCGGTGTCACAGTATCTATTGGTCTTGCATCCTATCCGGAGCAGGTCGATAGAATTGGAAAGTTATACAAAACAGCTGATGAACACCTTTATATTGCAAAAAAACTTGGCCGTAACCAAGTGTGTTGTGAAGATCTTACTATAACAGGAACACCCCACACATAGATAAAGAGGCTCGCTGGTAGTACTCTTAGAAATTAAATCGTGATTCTAACTTCTAAGAGTAAATTACCAGTTTCGAGCCTCTTTATTTTGTAACGATTTGTTTAATTAAATCTATCTTATTTCGGGTTTCACCAATCGTGTAGTTGTCGATGATCTTCTTTTCTACGTCTGCAACATCTTCTCTGTTGCTGTGGATAATAGCAATTGTATCACCTGATTGCACTGAATCTCCGACTTTTTTCTCGAGGACCAGACCAACCGCAAGATCAATTTCATCTTCTTTAGTCTGACGACCTGCACCGAGCATTGCAGATGCAATACCAATTTCCTCAGCAGCAATCGCTTCTACGAAGCCACTTTTATCTGCTTTCACTTCAAATTGGTATTGTGCTTGTGGGAGCCTCGACACATCGTCTGCAACGGACGCATCGCCTCCTTGGCTTTCGAGGAACACCTTGAATTTCTCAAGTGCCCGTCCGTCATCAATGGCATCCTGAAGCTTCTCTTTGGCCTCATCCAATGTTTCTGCTGCACCACCAAGCACCGCCATCTGCGCACCAAGTTCCAGACACAATGCTGTCAAATCCTCTGGACCTTCGCCCTTGAGTGTGTCAATCGCCTCTTTGACTTCAAGCGCATTACCGATGGCATATCCAAGCGGTTCTGACATGCTTGATATAATCGCCATTGTATTACGTCCTACGTTATTTCCAATCGCTACCATTGCTTCTGCCAGTGCAATCGCATCTTCTTCATTCTTCATGAATGCCCCATCGCCTGTTTTGACATCTAGCACGATGGCATTGGCACCGGCTGCGATTTTCTTACTCATGATTGAGCTTGCGATGAGTGGGATTGAATTGACGGTCGCCGTGACATCACGCAGAGCGTAGAGTTTCTTGTCTGCTGGGGTGAGGTTACCGGACTGGCCGATAACCGCAACCTTATTTTGATTCACAAGATCCGTGAATTCTTGTTCACTAATCTCAACGTGAAACCCTTCGACTGCTTCAAGTTTATCGATTGTTCCACCTGTATGACCAAGACCCCGACCACTCATCTTGGCGACTGGCACATCAAGTGCTGCAACCAGTGGCGCGAGTACGAGTGTTGTCGTGTCACCGACACCGCCCGTGGAATGCTTGTCGACTTTTACACCTTCAATTGCCGAAAGATCAATTTGATCTCCGGATTCAACCATAGCCATTGTCAGATTTGCACGCTCTTCCTCGGTCATATCATTGAAAAAGATGGCCATAAGTAGGCTTGAAACTTGATAGTCTGGAATATCTCCTTTTGTGTATCCGGTGATAAAATAGTCGATTTCTGCTTTTGACAACGCTCCACCGTCACGCTTTTTGGCAATAATGTCTGTCATTCGCATAGATATCTTCCTTTCCACTACATATTTTTGCTTCCGACAGAATGTCTGTCTCTCGCTTCCATATAGAAATCAATCAACCGCTTTGACGTTTCGTCCCACGCATAACCCATCGCTGAATTCCGTGCGTTCTGCCGCATCTCTTCAAGTTTCTCCTCATCTTCAAGCACCGACACTGCTTCTAGCATACTTTCTAAGTTTTCATTCTCAAAAAGCATACCGTTTACGCCATGTTCCACCTGTTCGTTCGTTGGTCCGCTTTTGGCAGCAATTAATGGAAGCCCCGATGCCATCGATTCCAAAATGACAAGGCCTAGAGTTTCCGATACTGAAGGAAAAATGAATGCATCCCCCGATGCAAATGCTTTGGATAAATCTTCTCCATGAAGGAATCCTGTGAAAATGGTGTTCGTTCCTTTGAAACGCTTTTCTATATCTGCACGCGCCGGCCCATCACCAACGATTGCTAGACTGATGTCCGGTCGTTTTTCCAGCAGTGGGAGGAGCTTCGGAATCTCTTTTTCTACTGCAATGCGACCAATGAATACAAGAAGTTTGTTGGAGGGTTTCCCACCTGTCAGACGATTACGCATCTCCTCATCTCTATAGTCCGGATGCCGCCCTACGGTATCGACACCCCTTGGTATGACATCAAGTCTTTCAATACCCTCTGCATCGAGCTCTTCACGTATAGCGTTCGACGTGACCAGGTTGAGATCAGCATTTTTATGGTTACGCTTGATATACCACCACAGCAAGGGTTTTGCCCACTTATATATTTTGTAGTAATCAAGATACTTAGGCAGATGCGTATGATATGAGGAGATGAGCGGGATATCAAGTTGCTGCGCCGCTTTTACTGCACTTGTCGCTAGGAGCACCGGGTTGACTGCGTGTACAACATCGGGCTGGAATTTTTTCAATTCATGATACACTTTACGGGATGGGAAACCCCATTTTCTATACCTGTAAAAAGGGAAAGTGATCGGCTTTATGCCGACCACCTTTGCTCCTTTATAATCATATACACCAAGATCTGGGGCAATGACCAGGACTTCATGGCCTTCCCGTATAAAGTAGTCTATTGCATTTGTCAATCTGGTCACAATGCCATCTGTCGATGGCAGGAATGTCTCGGTGACAATCGCTATCTTCACACGGATTACCTCTCTTTATTTCCAAGTTACTTTTGGAAGGACATTTTCTACAATGATACGATCTTTATGCTCAAGCGCTTCCTTAAGCATTTCTTTGAGGACATCCTGGGTTAATAGATGCGGTTCAAGCCCTAAGTCGATCAGGTTTGTATTAACTGCATTATAGTAGTGATCTTCATTTTCGATACGTGGATTTTCAATGCTTTTGATATTCGCTTCAATATCAAGTTCTGCAGCAGCTTGCTTTGTCTTTTCTGCGAGTTCCTGTACAGAGAAAGACTCTGTAAACTGATTGAAGACCCTGAATTCACCTTGGTCGGCTGGATTCTCAGCAGCGATTTCCACACAGCGTACCGTATCTTTAATATTCAGGAAGGCACGCGTTTGTCCACCTGAACCGTATACTGTCATATCATGACCAATCGCAGACTGGATGACGAAACGGTTTAACGCTGTTCCGAACACACCGTCATAATCTAGACGGTTTGCCAGCACAGGATCTTTCTTAGTTTCTTCAGTATTCAAACCATAGACAACGCCTTGGTTCAGGTCTGTCGCACGAATGCCCCAGATTTTGCAAGCAAACATGATATTATGTGTATCGTGTACTTTGGTGAGGTGATAGAAGGAACCAGGTTGTTTCGGGAATGGTAGCGTGTCTTTTCTTCCTTTATGTTCAATTTCAATATAACCTTCTTCAATGTCGATATTCGGCTGGCCATACTCACCCATCGTACCGAGCTTAATTAGGTGGCAATCCGGTTCAAATTCCTTGATTGCGTAGAGTACATTTAGGTTGCCGAGCACGTTGTTCTGCTGCGTATACACCGCATGTTCACGGTCGATCATGGAGTACGGTGCTGAGCGCTGTTCTGCAAAATGTACGAATGCTTCAGGACGCTCATTCTTGAAGACAAGGCTCAGAAAATCATAGTGGTTCAAATCGCCTTCGTAGACTTTGATCTCTTTTCCAGTGAGTTCTTTCCATTTATCTACGCGTTCTTGTAGAGAGGCGATTGGTGTAACGGAATTGGAATGCAATTCCTCATCAATTTTACGTCTTACCAAGTTATCAACAATCGTCACTTCGTGACCTTTCTCGGAAAGATATAGGGCTGTCGGCCATCCACAAAAGCCGTCCCCTCCTGCTACTATAATTCTCATATGAAAATCCTCCGCTTCAAGTGTTATTTGCAATATTCACAGTATACGGCGAGTATACAATAACCATTATAGAGATAAATATATGCAGGGACAAATTTTTATCGGCGGATTTCTCAAATTAAAGAATAATCGAAAATTTTACTCATGCAATGCTTATTCTCACCTTCAGAATCAGCTCTAATCCACCTTATCATTTAGATGTTGTTGTCCACTCTTTACTGTTACGGTATCGCTTTACGTGTGCATATATGTTATCCCCTGCATAGTCTTCGTTCGTATATATTGTAATATCAAAGTATTTACCATGGGATGAAAATGCTTCGTTGAGATAGACATCTTTAAGATGCTCGAAAAGGTTCTTCATCCCTTCCATATCGAGGCTTGGGTATTCCCTAAGCACTCGCTTGTGAAGTTGTCCATTCTGCTCTGTAACTTCTTGGACAACAATTACGAATGTCTCGTCCTCCTTGATAACATGATCAAAAATGTTCGTTTGTCCGTAGTCCCGCATACTGCCACCTCTTTCTTTAAAGTTCGGATCTCAATTCCCAGAGTTCTGCGAAAAAGTAATCGTCAATGACACGCCTTAAATAATCAACGCCTGAGCTGCCACCGGTGCCTTTCTTAAAACCGATGATGCGCTGGACGGTCTTCATATGTCTAAAGCGCCACTGACTGTACAAGTCTTCCACATCAACCAGTTTCTCGAGCATTTCATATAATTCAAAATACTGGTCGGTGTTCAGGTATATCTGTTTGAACGCTTCCTTGACTGACGGGTGCGGTACATACGTTTCAGTCACTTCACGCTGCAGCACAGCGTCGTCAACTTCAAACCCTGCGCGGACGACTGCACGGATGGCTTCGTCGTAGATGCTCGGTTTCATCAGTTGTGACTTGAGCTGCTCATAGACCACCGAATCTTTTTCATAAATTTTGAGCGCATGTGTCGTCTTGTAGCCGAGACTGAATTCCATCATACGGTTTTGATAGGACTGGAACCCTGAAGCATTGCCGAGGCTGTCACGGAACTTCAGATAGTCACTCGGCGTCATAGTCGACAATACATCCCAAGCCGAAATAATCTGCCTTTGAATATTGGTCACTCTCGCCAGCTTCTTGAAGGCCATCCTGAAATCATCGACCTTTATATCCTCGATTGCAGAATTGATTTCGTGAATGATCAATTTCATCCATAGCTCGGAAACTTGATGGATGATGATGAACAACGTCTCATCGTGCTCATCAGTCAATGCATTCTGTGAGAAAAGAATACGGTCGAGACTGAGGTACTCGCCATACGTCATATCCTTTAAAAAATCTGTTTTTACATCTTCTCCTTCTAATGTGTGGTCCTGATAGTTGCTCATTTAAACTCCTCCTTTGGAACGTAGTGCCGCACGTACAGGCGAACCGTCGCCACCTTTTATCTTCAAAGGCATGGCGATAAAGTCATAATAGCCCGGAGTAATCTCATCCAGCACTGTGTTTTCGATGATCATTATATCCCTTTCATGCAGCAGGTGATGGATATCGAGTGTCTTCGAATCAATTGGATCCACAGAAGCAACGTCGATGCCAAAGAGTTTGATCCCACTGCGTGCAATATGTTCCACCGCCCGCTTTTCAAGGACAGGAACTTGAGCTGGGAAAAGCGTACGCTCAGTATGGTCTTTTGTCTTTATTAGTAGGATTGTTCCTTTAAGTTGAAATTCTTCCAACGCTTCCAATGTAATCGTGTGCTCAGCCGTTATTTCAACAACCGTTGCTTCACCTATATAGCGGTTGATATCCAACTGCTCCACCGTGATGCCGGCATCATCAAAATGAAAAGGCGCATCGATATGCGTACCGATATGCGTACTCGTTTCAATCCTGCCAATATTGACTGAGCCACTCTGTTCTTTCGATACTGTGCGCTCGTAGGTAAATGGAGTATCTTCAGGCCAATGGGCAATATTTTCATCAAGCATCTGTGTAATATCCTGCCACATCAAGCAATCACTCCCCGTCTGTTCTCGTATGCCTCGTAAAGGCGGTTATCCATGATTTCCTTTAGTATCGCCACAGTATGATAGACATCTTCGAATGAATTGTACAATGCCACCGGTGCAATTCTAACATAGCTTGGTGCACGGAAATCCGGAATCACACCTTTTGATTTCAACGCTGCATTAATACCGGCCGCTTGTGGATGCCCAATTAGTATATGACCGCCACGATGCTCAGGTTCCCTCGGTGTTACAACCTCTATGTCATAATCCTCAAGCACTGCATCGATCATAGTCATCATAAAATCAGTAAGTTCGAGCGACTTCTTGCGTATGTTCTCCATACCAGCTTCCTGGAACATTTCCAAGGTACCAAGGAGCGGTGCCATTGAGAAGATATGCGGGGTCCCAACCTGATATTGACTGATATCAGGCGCCTGATCGAAAGTGTGCCCCATATCAAACTGCGTCTCTTTATTGTTACCGAACCAGCCTTTCAGACTTACTCCAACGTCGTGGTGTTTCTCGTGGATATACAATCCGCCAACAGAACCCGGTCCGCCGTTTAGATGCTTGTATGTACACCACATTGCGAAATCCACATCCCACTCCTTGAGCTGATGCGGCACTGAACCGATGGAATGACATAGATCAAAACCAATCAGGATCCCTTTTTCATGTGCCTTTTCTGTCAGTTTCTCCATCTCCAATACCTGTCCACTGCGATAGAGCACAGAGGGTAATAGTATCATCGCAACACTCTCATCCATGTGCTCAATGATCGTATCAGTAGAGAGAGTATGCCCATCGTGGGACGGTACTTTGACCATCCCATCCGGATAGCCGTAATCATCCAGAATCGATTGTACTGCATAGATATCGGATGGAAAGTTAAGATCGTCTACCAGAATCTTATGTCTCTCATCCGTCGGCTGATAGAGCGTTCGGACAGTCTGATGGATGTTTATGGTCGTCGAGTTTGTCGCCAATACTTCATGACGCTCTGCACCGATTATTTGCGCCATCATTTCCCCAATTTTTTCACTCATATAGAACCAAGGACGGTCGCCACGCGTCCATCCATCTATGCCATGCTGCTTCCAATCCTCCATGACATCGAGCAGACTCTGTTCTGCAGGTCTGCTCATCAACCCAAGGGAATTCCCGTCCATGTAATGGACAGCCTCTCCCAAATAGAATTCTTTTTTATACTTGGCAAGTGCATCCTGTGCATCTTTCTTCTGTGCCAGTTCCAACCATTCTTTCATATTAGTGCCTCCTTATCTATACTGCATAATTTTGATTTCATTATACAATGATTCTAACACAAGAAAAGCGTCATCAGTGTCTGAGGAATGTGTATTTGCTACAATGAGATCATAAGTATTATCAAAAAGGGAGAGAAAAACATGCAGAAAATCAGAGGAAAGTACGCTGTCATTACCGGAGGCACGAAAGGTATCGGACTGGCTACCGCTCACGCACTGGCAGCAGAAGGTGTCAATGTCGCAGTCATCGGACGGAATGCAGAGACACTTAAAGAAGCAGTTATAGAGCTTCAAAAACACGACGTGGAAGTCGTTGGATTGAATGGAGACGTTTCAACTAAAGAAGACGTCGACCGTATGATCAATGAATTGGATGAGCCATTTGAACGCATCGATATACTGATCAACAACGCAGGTATCATGAACCCCACTTCTTTCCTAGATAGTTCCGAAGCAGACTTGCGCGAGATGATGGATATCAACGTCTTCGGGATCTATCACATGATGCATGCCGTACTTCCATTGATGAAGGGTCAAGGGCAAGGGGATGTCATCAATATTTCATCTATGTCAGGACTAAAAGGTGGGCCGAACAGTTCGCTCTATTCTGCAACGAAATTTGCAGTCATCGGTATGACTGAGGGGGTCATGCAAGAAATGCGCCAGCACAACATCAGAGTGTCGTACCTGACACCATCAGCTGTACTAACGGATCTTATTGGTGAGACGGGACTTAAAAAGGAAACCATGACACATGCAGAAGACATTGCTGATATCATCGTCAGCCAACTCAAACTGAACCCGAGAACTTTCATCAAGACCAGTCAGATGTGGGCTACCAATCCGATAAAAGAAGACAATTAGAGAATAAATTCCGGAGGCGATAAAATGGCAGGACCAGCACTCAGACAACTCCATGCCCACCGAGCCATCCACGACGCAAGCCTGGGAGGTGCAGAGGACCACGTTGCCGATATGAAAACTCTATTGAATAAGCAAGAACATGAAGCACTCGCTCTAGAGATGCAGTCATTTATCGAATATGTGGAACAGCGTATTCTTACACATGCCGAGAGCGAAGAAGAGGAAAACGGACTTTATCAGGAAGCTGTGGATAAAAAGCCCGCGCTCCATGACAAAGTCCAGCAGCTGACGCGAGATCATGATTTGATGCGTACAATGATTGAACGAATGAAATCCGAACTGTCCAAGGAAGCAGTCGATTTTCAAAAACTTATCGATTATTCCGTCTCCATCATCATTGTGGATGAAATTCACTCAAGAGACGAAGAGCAGTTTCTCCTAGAAGATTAAAATGGCTTGACCGCAATTGCGGTCAAGCCATTTTAATCTTCTACTGTTGTTTTGCGATATGCCAGATGCCTTTTGCATATTCCTCTACGGTACGATCTGAAGAGAATTTTCCTGCGTTGGCCATGTTGATGAAACCTTTTCTATAGAACGCTTTTTCATCTTTAAAATCTTGAGCGATCTGATCCTGTGCCTCTCGATAGCTCTCGAAATCCTCAAGCACGAAGTACTGGTCTTCTTGTATCAGATTGTTATACAGGTTCTGGAACATGCCAGTATTATTGTCTTGGAATGTACCATCCACCAATGATTCGACAACAGTCTTGAGGCCTGGTGTACGTTTTATCGCAGAAGTGGGATCATAATTTTTCCGCTTCTCTACAACTTCTTCTACTTCCATGCCGAAGATGTAGTTGTTCTCTCTGCCTGCTTCCTCCACAATTTCAACGTTGGCACCATCCATTGTACCGACTGTAACTGCGCCGTTCAGCATGAACTTCATATTCCCCGTGCCCGATGCTTCTTTTCCTGCTGTGGATATCTGTTCAGAGACATCTGCTGCTGGGAACAGTCTTTCAGCATATGAGACACCATAGTTCTCGACAAATACCACTTTAATAATATCATTCACTTCCGGATCAGTATTCACACGATTTGAAAGCTCATTAATATACTTAATGATGGATTTTGCCATGTAGTATCCAGGAGCCGCCTTCGCCCCGAAGATGAATGTCCGTTTTGTCCACTCTGCTTCTGGGTCAGCTTTAATACGGTTATACAGATCGCTGATATAGAATGCCATCATCAATTGGCGTTTATATTCATGAAGCCGTTTGATCTGAATATCGAAAATTGAGTCCGGGTCGATATCCACTTCCTCGTGGAACTGAATGTATTCTGCAAGCTCCTTCTTCTTTTCACGCTTTATATCTATGAAGCGATCAAGCACTTGCTCATCATCTTGCATTCCTTCCAGTGCTTTTAATCGATCAAGCTCTGTCACCCATTCATTCGATTCTAGTTGATCTGTAATGAGTTCGCTCAGCTGGGGATTGGACTGGAGCAACCATCTTCTCTGTGTAATGCCATTCGTCTTATTGACGATGCGGTCTGGGAACAGTCTATGCCATGCGCTGATGACATCAGTTTTAAGCAAATCCGTATGAATTGCTGCCACACCATTAACTGCACGTGTTGCGTAGATGGACATAAATGCCATATGGATGCCGTTGTTTTGGATAATCAGGAAGTTATGCCACTCATTTTCATCAATCTTCCATTCCCTCAGTTCTGCAATCAGACGAGAGTTAATTTCCTCTATATACGGATACAGATTGGGCAGTACTGATTTAAAGAGTTCCTTATTCCAAACTTCCAGCGCTTCTGCTAGCAGTGTATGGTTTGTATAGGCCATGGATTTCTGAGTGATATCAAAAGCCTTCTCGAAATCTACACCCTCTTTTTCAAGCAGGCGAATAAGCTCAGGGATAGCCAATGCTGGATGGGTATCATTCAGCTGGATGGAGTGCAGTTTTGAAAAGTCGTCGAAATTCTTGTGTCCGTCTGCTTTATATTTGATCATCAAATCTTGGAGAGAGGCAGAAGTGAAGAAATACTGCTGTTTTAGTCTGAGCTTCTTCCCTTCGTTGGTTGAATCGTTCGGGTAAAGTATACGTGAAATGGTTTCTGCTTCGTCTTGGGCTCTTACCGAGTCGATATACTTGCCCTCATCGAACGCCTTGAAGTCGAATTTATCAATTGCTTCTGCTTTCCATAAACGGAGCGTATTGATGGTATCTCCACCGTAACCTACAATCGGCATATCGCAAGGGACAGCTTCCACCTTGTCAGCATCGCTAAATTCGATGATTCTGGCATCATTACTGTTCTTGATTAGCCAAGGATTACCATTCTCAAGCCAAGGATCGGCAGATTCGACTTGGAACCCGTTAACGAAGTTTTGTTTGAAGATGCCATATTGGTACAGGATACCATACCCGGATAAAGGATAGTCGAGTGTTGCTCCAGAATCCAAGAAACAAGCGGCAAGGCGGCCCAGCCCACCGTTGCCGAGCCCAGCATCATCCTCAGCATCTTCGAGTGCATTGTAATCCACACCCATCTCATCCAGTGTCCTTTTGACCTCATCATTAATTCCGAGATTGACCAGGTTATTACTGAGCGCGCGTCCCATAAGAAACTCAGCAGATAGATAATAAGCTTGCTTCGTCTTGTTGAACTTCCCCTTAGATTCAATCCACTTTGGTACAAGGTACTCCATTACAGCACTGCCGACTACTTTAAATTGTTCCTTTTCATTGAGCGCGTAAAAAGACTGACCATGACTCTCGTAAGCTTTACCTTCGATTCTTTCTTTAAGTTGTAGCGATGTCATAATGACCTCCCGTAGCGTTTATTAAGATTTTTAAGATACGATTTATGCGACTTTAAAAGTGCATCCTGTGTCATGCGCCATTCCCAATTTCCCCCGATGGTTGAAGGCCAGTTGAAACGGGCCGTGTCGTCTAGACCGAGAAGATCCTGAACGGGAATGATAGCTAAGTTGGAAGATGAGGCAAAGACGCCCCTGATACAGCCATTGACGTAGCCTTCGTCATCAGTAAGATTCAGGTAGTTCTTTGCTGTCTCTACAGCTGCTGTGTCTGCAGTATTAAGCCACCCCTGCATTGTTTGTGTATCATGGTTGCCGGTATATGCAATCGAATGCCGTGTGTAATTGTGCGGCATATACTCGGAATCCTCTGCGCCAAAACCAAATTGCATCACCTTCATACCAGGATAACCTGTTGCTTCAATCAAATCATAGACTTCTTCAGTAAGAAATCCGAGGTCCTCTGCAAGAATCTCCTTATCTCCGAGCCTCTCCTTTATTGCTTCAAATAATGAAAGACCAGGCCCCTTGACCCACTTTCCATTCTCCGCTGTTTCATCCGCGGCAGGCACTTCCCAGTAAGCTTCAAAGCCCCTGAAATGATCGATACGAACTGCGTCGAACAGCTCGAAACTCTCTTCGACACGTCTGATCCACCAATGGTAGCCCTCCTGCTTCATTTTATCCCAATCGTAAATCGGATTCCCCCAGAGCTGACCTGTATCACTCATCATGTCAGGCGGAACACCAGCAACAACTTCTGGATGTAGATTTTTATCTAGCTTATAGAGATCCGGTCTGGACCAGACATCCGCACTGTCTGCTGCTACGTATATTGGAATATCTCCGATAATGCGAATCCCTTTTTTGTTTGCATATACCTTTAAATCATGCCAATGTTCGAAGAACAAATATTGGGTGAAGACCCAAAAATGGATATTTTTCTTGTGTGCTTGCCGGAACTCCTCCAACACTTCCCGGTCGCGGAGACGATAGGACTTCGGCCACGCGGTCCAAGCTACGTTTCCGTAAGCTTTCTTGATAGCCATGAAGCATGCGAAGTCAGGGAGCCAGTCTTCATGTACGGCCATGAACTCTTCAAGTGCTTCCTCAATTTCCGGATAGGCACGCTGAAACGCCTTATTCAGTAAAGAGAGCTTTCCTTCGTACAATTTTGCGTAATTTACACTCTCTTCGTCCTCCCCAAGATCTGTCTGTACAATTTCCGATTTTTTCAGCCACCCTTCCTCAACTAATCGATCTAAATCGATGAAGTAGGGGTTTCCGGCGAAGGCGGAGAAGCTTTGATATGGAGAATCTCCAAAACTAGTGATACCAAGGGGCAGTATTTGCCAGTATTTTGTATTTGTAGCAGAGAGGAAATCTACAAATTTATAGGCATATTGACCAAAGTCCCCGATACCGTATTCTCCAGGCAGCGAGGAGACGTGCATCAACAGGCCACTTGAACGCTTTTTCATCGTATCCCTCCTTATGCAAACGTTTGTATCTCTTACATTCGATTATATCATAAATAATGTCAGCCACACTCTGTTCAAAGTATCTAGAACATTATCATTACTTCCAAAATAGGGGCTTCGAACTTTTGTTGCGGTTGTCTCGTTAATGCGTTTCAACTAAGTTCCAAAAAGGATGACCAACTTCTCCTCTTTTTCCGCTCTGTCTCAAATTAAACAATTAAATATCAAACTTAACGTTATTAATAAAGGAAACGAGAGATTATTAAATTTTTAGGTTTGACTAAATAATTTTGTTAGGGTAACCTAAATAAAAAGTCGCGGAGGTGTAGTATGAAGAAAGTATTCGCATTATTTTTGGCCACTTCAGTCCTTCTACTAACTTCTGGATGTAGTGGTCAAAGCAAGGAAGAGGGCAATCCGGATGTCGTAGTAACAACAACATTCATCTATGATATGGTTCAGGTTCTTAGTGAGGACGTCGACGCATTTGATACCTCTCTAATCATTCCAGCAGGTGAAGATCCACATATCTACCAGCCGAAAGCAAGTGATCTTTCGCTGATACTAGATGCCGATACACTACTCTATCAAGGATTAAATTTTGAAGGACGAATGGCGGATGTTTTGGAGAGCGGCACATCCATCACTAGAAATTTTAAAGACGCAACTGTACTTGAAGAAGACGAAGGTGAAGCAGATCCCCATTTCTGGTTCGATATAACTCTTTATAAAAAAGCAATGAACACTGTCTGTGAAAAGCTCTCTGAGGATTATCCCGAATATAAAGACACTTTCGCTCGGAATAAAGAATCTTATTTTGAATCTCTCGACGAACTGAATGACTATGTAGAAAAACGCATTGAAGAAATACCTAAATCATCGAGGCTTGTCATCACCCCTCATGACGCTTTCAACTACCTAGCCGCCAACTACGATTTGGAAGTCCACGCCCCTCAAGGTATTTCTACAGATGCTGAAGTTTCTAACAATACAATCGAAGCAACTGCAGACTTGATTATGGAAAACAATATCAAAGCAGTTTTTGTGGAGACAACTACAAACCCCGATCGGATGCAGCGCCTTGAGGAGATCATCCATTCAAGGGGAGGGGCGGTCGAAGTAGTTGTCACCAACGAAGAGGCACTCTTATCGGACTCACTAGCAGAACCGGGGCGTGAGGGAGACACGTATATAAGTATGTTTAAGCATAATATCGATACGATTACTGATCATCTGAAATAGGGAGATAAATACATGAACTCATTGATTAAGATAAAAGATTTGAACGTTGCCTATCAGGAAAAGCCTGCACTATGGCACGTCAACATGTCCATTCCTGCCAATAGCCGCACCGCCATCGTTGGTCCTAACGGTGCCGGCAAGTCGACACTGATAAAATCCATAATGACACTTATCAAGCCGATTTCCGGAAAGATAGATATCGATGGAAAAGAGGCAAAATACGCCTTAAAAAGAATTGCCTACGTGCCCCAAAAAGGCGAAGTCAACTGGGATTTCCCTGCAACCGTATTAGACGTGGTGTTGATGGGAAGATATGTGCACAAAGGTTGGTTCAAACGCCCGAATAAGAATGACTCGGATATTGCCCTCTCAGCCCTTAAGACTATGAAAATGGAAAGCTTCAAAAACCGTCAGATATCCGAGCTGTCCGGTGGCCAGCGGCAAAGAGTCTTTCTCGCCCGTGCCATTGCCCAGAATGCAGATATCTACATCATGGACGAACCGCTCCAGGGAATCGACATCACTACTGAGAAGTTAATTATCGATGTCATGAAGTCGCTACAAAAAGAAGGAAAAACGTTCATCGTCGTCCACCACCAGTTGGACACAGTAGAAGATTATTTCGATTACGCTGTCATTTTGAACAAGACAGTCATTACCGAAGGGACTGTTGAAGATGTCTGGAACGAGTCGAACATAAAAAAAGCTTACTATGAGACGAGTGGTACGTATGATTGACATACTGACAAGCTATACCTTCATAATTGTGGCACTTGGGACAGTCATCCTTGGCATCGCTTCTGGAATCATTGGTACGGTCAGTGTCATCAAAGGGCAGAGCCTGATTGGAGATGCTGTCGGACATGCGACCTTCCCAGGAGTTGTACTTGCTTTCATGCTTGTTGGGACGCGAGAAACATTGGCTTTGGCACTTGGCGCTCTATTGCTCGGCATCGTTGCCTTCTTCTTCATCCAGGTCATTACAGAACACTCACGTATTACACTTGACGGTGCACTTGCACTCGTCCTTTCCTCATTTTTTGGACTCGGTATGGCCCTGATGAGCTTTGTACAGGGAAATCCAGATTTTGATGGGACACAAGGGCTTTCCGATTATATATTTGGACAGGCTGCCTACATGCTTCGCAGCGACGTATATCTTATATTGGTGGCCTCTATCATCAGTCTGATGATTTTTATAATATTCTACAGCCAACTCAAAATCTACGTGTTCGATCCTGTGTACAGTCGAAGCATCGGCATCAGCAATAAGATGATGAACTTCATGATACTGGCTATCACCATTACATTAATTGCGGTTGGATTAAAAGCGGTTGGCGCCATTCTTATTGTCAACTTGCTGATTGCCCCGGCTGTAATTGGTCAACTCTGGTCCAATAGATTCAGTCATGTACTTGCGATTGCTGGCATAGCAGGCGCTGTCTCAGCTTTTACAGGTACCTACATCAGTACTGCAGGCAATAATATTGCCACAGGACCTGCGATCATACTCGTACTGTCCACCATGGTACTTCTGTCTCTGTTGTTCGCACGAAAAGGTTTGCTCAGACGCAGTATGCTGAAAAAGAAAGCAGGTGAGTACTGATGATGATAGAAGTCCTATTTGTATTAATTGTTACTGCGATGGCCACCAGCCTACTCGGAGTTTTCCTTGTCCTGCGCGGCATGGCAATGGTTACCGACGCAATCAGTCATACAATCTTGCTCGGTATCGTGCTTGCGTTCTTCATTACAAACGACATTCGCTCACCGTGGCTCATCGTTGGCGCAAGCCTGATCGGGCTAGCAACAGTCTATATAATCGAGCTCGTATCAAAAACAGAGCTCGTCAAGCAGGATGCTGCTATTGGGTTTGTCTTTACAGCACTTTTTGCCATAGCCATCATACTTGTCTCAAAATATGCGGGCAATGTACACCTGGATCTAGACGTTGTACTTATGGGAGAAGTCATCTTTGCCCCCTTCAACCGCATTGATATATTGGGGTTCAGTATTCCCAATGCACTCTGGCAACTATCCATCATTCTGCTGATTAACATTGCCTTTGTTACTTTATTCTATAAAGAGTTAAAAGTGACAAGCTTCGATCCAAAATTTGCATATATTGCCGGGTTTTCCGTCGCTTTCATGCATTATGCTCTGATGACGCTGGTTTCCGTTACAGCTGTCGCAGCTTTCGATGCAGTCGGCTCCATTCTTGTGATTAATTTCTTTGTCGCCCCTGCCCTTACCGCCTATCTACTAGTCAGAAGATTAGAAGCAATGATTGTTCTTACGCTGGGCTTTGCTGTACTGAATAGTGTGGCAGGCTACTGCATCAGCTTTTATTTCGATCTTTCGGTCGCAGGAACTACTGCTTTTGTCGCACTGGGTACGTTCATGGTCGTTTTCCTTTTCAACAGCAAAGGGTTGATCAGCAGCCGTCTTCAAAAGATGCAGCAGAAAAAAGCGTTTAGTCGTGCCATGATATTGATGCTCTTGAATGAACAGTCTAATCAATCATTGGCTCAGAAGGATATCTTGACACACTTTAATCTGTCTACTAGACAATTCAAACGGCATATCGATCGCCTAATGAGAAATGGGTATATAGAGAAGGAGTCCGGAACTTACAAGCTCACCGAAAACGGGGAAGAATTCACTCGCTCCATACGTCTCAAATACGAGTTGCCTGCCTAGAGTCTATGCTTCATAATAGTTAGAGGAATTATCGGACTAGAACGGAGGATTATTTTGAGCCCGACTAAAGAAGACTATCTGAAAATCCTGTTTGAACTTGGTGGAAGGACAGAACAGGTTCCAAATAAAGAGATTGCCAACCGGTTGAGTATTTCACCCCCAACAGTAACGGAAATGATGAACAGCCTCGTTAAGTCTGGATGGGTGGTATACACACCTTATAGAGGCAGCAAGCTAACGCATGAGGGTACGGAATATGCAAAGAAGATGATTCGAAAGCACAGACTATGGGAAGTGTTTCTCGTGAAACACCTTGGCTTCTCGATTAACGATGTGCATTCAGAAGCAGAGCTGCTTGAACATACGACGAGCAACGTGCTGGCTGATAAACTCGAGCAGTACCTCGACTATCCGGAGCACTGCCCACATGGTGGTGCCATTTCTGTAGACCGCATGGACGAGCAGGAGGTACGGAGCATTCACCTGACCGAGGCCGAAATAGGCATGCCAGTGAGAATATCCCGAATTGTGGATGACGAAAAACTCCTCCAATACTTCGAAAGCCATAGCCTTGGAATTGGCGATGAAATCACTGTTAAGGAACGGGACAGCGCACTCGATCTGATTGCTCTGCATCACGGTACTTCCGATAAAGAAATACAGATCAGCCAGACAATTGCCCAATATCTCTTTGTTGAATATATAACTTAAAAAACTTCCCTTCGTTGAGAGGGGAAGTTTTTTTACATCTGTTTTATTTATCCTGGTTTGGCAGGGTATTATGCATATATTTCGGAGCCGGATTCAGGACAGGAATTTCCCCATATGCCTTTGGCGTACTTTCGTACTGGAACTCTGCAGCACCGTCTGGTGTTACACCATCCATCCATTCGAGCTGTGAGCTACCTTCACCTTCAGAGAAGTTATAAAGTTTGTACGAGAACTCTGTCGCTTCCATGTTGCTCGTAACTGTAGATGGGGTCACTACGCCTTCTTTTGATTCCAAATCTTTAATTGCTGCAATCCACTGGTTCTGGTGCATTGTGTCTCTAGCCAACAGGAAAGAAAGCATTTTTTTGACGCCAGGATCATCCGTCATTTCATAAAGTCTTGCCACTTGTAGACGACCTTGGGATTCGGCATTGAGGTTTGCTCTCATGTCTGCAAGAATGTTGCCGCTAGCTACGATATATCCGCCACTCCATGGTACCCCAGCACTATTTTCCGGACCCGCACCCAATCCAGTTACAATCGCATGGTGCGGGTTCATACCACTCATGATTGCACCTATTGCCGGGTCTTTCATCGCTTTTTCCTGCTCATCAATCGGTGCACCATCAAGCAACCTTGCTACCATCGTTGCGAGCATTTCTATATGGCCAAGTTCCTCAGTGCCAGTGTCCATGAGAAGATCTTTATATCTTTCATTCCCTCTCGTGTTCCATCCTTGGAATAAGTACTGCATCGCTACTGACATCTCACCATATTGACCGCCAATGACTTCTTGCAACATCTTTGCAAATATCGGGTTCGGTTTTTCAGGCATGGCTTCGAACTGCAATTCTTTTCTATGGTAGAACATGGTATCCCCTCCTTTTCATTATATGTTTTACACATATAAGTTACCCTCTAACTTTTTTAACAAACATATGTAAAAAAAGAGCAGCTGAACGTAATCGTTCAACTGCTCCACTATTCTTACTGTCCTTGTCCTTCTTTGAGCCACTTAGCTATTTCGATTGTGCGTTTCGCCTGGCTTTTCACAGCATCTTCTATATCTCCGACAATGCCATTCTCATCCACCGTTGCAGAAACACCATAAGGATTGCCTCCAGAGGCAAACTGTACAGGATCCGCATACCCTGTAGGTACGATGATTGCCCCCCAGTGTGCCAGTGTCTTATGAATCGACAGCACTGTAGCTTCTTGGCCACCATGCGGATTCTGCGCTGAAGTCATTGCACCAGCGACCTTGTTTACAAGCTTACCTTGAGCCCATAAGCCACCCGTCGTATCGACGAATGCCCTGAATTGTGATGCCTCTACACCAAAACGCGTAGGAACACTGAAAATAATGGCGTCCGCCCAGTCGAGATCTTCTGTTGTTGCCTCTTCGACATTCTGCGTCTTTTCGTGATGTTCTTTCCATGCGGGATTCTGTTCTATGGCTTCCATGGGTGCCGTTTCCGGGACTTTACGTAGTCTTACGTTTGCACCGACACTCTTACCTGCTTCTTCAGCCCACTGGGCCATCTGATGATTTGTACCGGTGGAGCTGTAGTAAACTACAGCCAAATTCAGTTCTGTCATGATATCTCTCCTTAAAAAGAATGGTGTCGCAGATAAGATAGATTACAACGAAACATTTTTCCCTAACTTTTTAAGTAGCTCAATCAGTTCAGCTTTCTCTTCGGGATTGAGACCGTCAGCAACTTGTTCGAGACGCGCTGCATGGTCGGGAAAAATCTTATCCATCAACGATTTTCCTCTACCCGTCAGGGAAACGTATGAAACACGACGATCCGCCTCATACTGCTCCTTTTTTACGTATCCATCCTTTTCAAGATTTGTCACAACATAAGTAATCGAGCTTGAGGAAATCAATACCTTCTCCCCGATATGCTGAACTTGCTGTGGGCCTTTACTGTAAAGTAGCTCCAATACTGCAAAGGCAGTAGGATTTAGTCCGTGTTTTCTCATATCCTTGAATGCTTCTGTTTGAAATGCATGAAATGCATGATGAAGTACCACATAAAGCTTCAATGACAGTTCCCGGTTATTTGATTCTTCCATTTTTCCACCCCCATTTTTAAAACTTTGCTCCGTAATTACGTACCTAGCTAATTGTACTATACCCTTCTAATTATTCTAAATATGAAATTCTATGTTTTAACCTACTATAATTGTTATATATATGTAATATGCGATTAATTTCAAATAATAATATGTAGGGAGCGTTTTTATGTCGGATAAAACAAAAAGGAGTGGGATGAAAGCAATAGACTGGAAAATCTTTTTGCCTTCCTTAATTCTTATACTTCTAGTCAGTGTCCCACTCGCAATTTACGAGACACAATCACTGGAGCTCCTCAACGGTATTTTCGATCAGATCATCGACAACTTCGGTTGGGGCTATATATGGTACGCCACGCTCCTTCTTATCGCCGGTCTTTATCTTTCATTTTCAAAATACGGTAAAGTTGTACTTGGAGAACCGGATGAAAAGCCACGATTTTCACTGATTTCTTATGCTTCTATACTTATTGCCATGGGACTTGGCTCTACGATTATGAGAACCGGGATGGTTCAATGGGCTGAAGTGGCAAACAGTCCTCCGTTTGGTATTGAAGCGGGGTCGACAGATGCATTGCTCTGGGGCAATGCCTACTCCATGTACATGTGGAGCTTTCAGATATTTTCCATATTCGTAATGACGGCACCAGCGATTGCCTACGTCATACACGTAAAAAAACGTCCAATGATGCGCGTTTCGGAAGCGACGCGTGTAATATTCGGCGATCGATTTACAGATGGTATCGGTGGCATATTAATTGATATCCTCTTCTTGGTCAGTATCCTTTCCGGTGCAGCAGTGACCCTAGGACTAGGAACTCCAATCATTACCTCGAATCTCGGTGCCCTTCTTAATATAGAAGTCACCTTTACCATGACAATGATTGTGACCATAATATGGGTGGCATTATTCTCACTGAGTGCCTACCTTGGTATCGAAAAAGGAATCAAACGTCTCAGTGTCCTTAATATATATCTTGCCGCTTTCTTGGCCCTATTCATTCTGGTCATCGGTCCTGGTATATTCATTTTGGACTACTTCACAGATACAATCGGTCACTTGTTGAACAATTACATGACGTATTCTCTATTCACAGATTCCTTGGCACTCGAACAGACAGCTCACATGAGAGATCATATGATTTTCTGGATTGCTTATAGTGCTACTTGGGCGATGCTACACAGTGTGTTCGCAGCGAAAATTTCTAAAGGACGGACCATCAAAGAGATGATTCTAACGTACCTGCTGGCACCAACTGCCCTGTCGTGGATTGCGACCGGTATCCTAGGTGGACTCGGTGTACACAGACAGCTTAATGGTGAACTTGATGTCCTATCATTGGCTGAAGATCAAGAAGCGGTACAGATGATACCGGATATACTGCAGACTCTGCCATGGTCGGGATTCGTTATGGTACTCTACATCATTATCGCAATGATTTTCCTGACGACCACCCTAGATTCCACAACATTTACAATTGCGGCTTACACTAGTCGAAATGACATGAGTGAACAGGATCCATCGAAATTCCTGAGGATTTTCATCGCTTTCGTTATTACAGGTCTAGCACTCGTACTGATGCAGATAGGTGGTCTGGCACCACTTGAAATCATCTCTGGAATGATGGGTATTCCAATCATCATTCTACAATTCCTGACAATCTATGCTGTTAAAAAGATGATAGATGAAGACGAAGCATGGAAGCACAATATCCGAAAACCTGAAGGGTCATCAGCAGATAAGGAATATGGCTACAATAAGCAGTAACATTTACAAAAATTAAAGAAGCCCGGCTCTCCTAGAGAGAGCCGAGCTTCTTTAATTTACTGGGCGACTTCCTTCCCGAGGAAAGATTTAAGCATCCAGTTATTCTTTTCAATATCTGTAACCATGCCGATGAAAATATCGGCCGTACGATCGTCACCGGCCGCTTCAGCCGACTTGATGCCTGCATCGAGTTCTCCAATGACAGCATCGTAGTCTGCTACGAGCTGCTTCACCATCGCGTTGGCATCGACTTCATATTCAGCCTCTGCGATACTTGATCTTTCAATTGCTTCAGACTGTTTACCTATTGGTTCTCCCCCAATTGCTAAAAGTCTTTCAGCCAACTCATCCACGTAGGTGGAAGCTGTACCGTAAAGCTCCTCGAATTTGGCATGAAGGGAGAAGAAGTTCGCGCCCTTTACATACCAGTGATAGTTATGAAGTTTCGTCCATAATACTGTAAAGTTTGCGACCTGTAGGTTAAGTGCATCTCTTACTTCCTGTTTGTTGTCTGTATTGGCCATTGGTCCTCACCTTTCTTTGAGTATGATCATGATAACTATACCCTAAGTCTTTCCCTCAAAACGCTCCTCACCAGTCTTTCACACGGTGTTCACAAATATAGAGAAACTGGAGCCGAACCTCTATTTTCCTATAATTCAGAGCGGTGAGGGGGTGCATAATGATTGAGATAGTTGCTGTTTAAATCATCAACATAACGCTTTAGTATATCATCTATCTCCCTTAACTCAGTCTCGTCGAGAATCCAATTTGTAGTCCCTTCGACATCCTTCAGCTGTTCTGGCTTCCGTGCACCCCAGAGGGCAATGTCGAGTCCTGGCTGTGATAGGACCCAGCGCATCGCAAGTTGGGGTATGCTCTTATTGCGCTCCTTGGCAAAGGCCTCTAACTCTTCAACAGCGTCCATATGCCTGACAAACTGTTCTTTTGAATACATCGGATGCGTACGTCTGATATCCTCTTCAGAAAAGCGTGTCGATTTATCCATCTTACCAGTGAGCATGCCATGAGCCATAGGGGCCCACGCAAGACCGGTCATTTGATGCTTTGCACCATAGGTGAAGCAACTTCTCTGTCCGCGCTGGAGCATATTGAACTGGTTCTGCGTAACATGGAGTGGCGCTTCCTCACGGAATGCATCCATCTCTTCAGGTGTAAAGTTGGTCACCCCGATGGCGCGTATTTTGCCTTTGTCATACAGTTGCTTCATCTTTCCGGCCATTTCTTCCATCGGTACTTCCTTGTCCAGCCAATGGACTTGATATAAATCTAGATAGTCTGTTTTCAGCCGCTTGAGTGTATTATCCACTTCTTCTTCCACTCGCTCAGGACGCATATCGCGATAGACATCTCCATCCTTGGTCCAATCTATGCCTGGCTTTCCTGCAAGAACGATATCTTCCCGCTTCACGTCAGATTGCTCCAACGCCTTACCAATGAATGTCTCCGATCTTCCCAAACCATAGTCGGGAGCCGTATCGATCATATTGATTCCTTGATTGAACGCCTCATGGACAGTCCGTATGGCTGCCGCTTCATCCGGCTCATTTTGCCACATTACGCCACCCATGGCCCAGGTTCCGAGCGCAATGCGTGTCGCCTCTATATCGGTATCTCCAATCTTCACTCTTTCCATCTTCTCATCCTCTCAATTCATCTGGATTGTACATTTCCCTCTTCAGATACCCGGTATCAAAATTTCAAAAACCTTTCACATGGATTCAAAAAAGTGAGACCCCTCTGGATAATAGCCATTAAAAAACCTCCAGAGCACATTTACCCGGGAGGTTTAAAATTTATTCTTGGATCAGTCCAGCTTGTTTCAGACCATTCAGTATACCGTCTTCATCGACATGACTGGTAACGTGTTTGGCGTAGGATTTAACCAGGTCGGTTGCGTTCCCCATTGCATAGCTATTCTCAACAGCAGTCAACATTTCTACGTCGTTCGGCCCATCACCGAAAGCATATTGCCTATCACCAGAGAAATCGAGATGATTTATGATCTTCTCGATGCCATTTGCTTTCGACCCCCCTTTTGGAATAACGTCAACAGATAACGGATGCCACCTGACAAAATCAAATTTATTGTAAGCTTCCTCGTATTGCTGCTCCTCCCCTTCAGGACAAAAGAGTAGCGTCTGATAGAGTTCTTTTTCTTCGTGATAAGAGGAGTCATGAGTGGGTGTAATGCCCAGCTGCAAAGTAGAGAGACCTTCTGTAATATATTCGTGCTCAGGTACATTTGAGCGCATGTCATCTTCGCTCAGATAGATGACAGGATGGTCATTCTCAAGCGCGTGCTCGGTCAAATCTGATAGCGCATGCGCATCTAGTGGATTTTTGTAGATGACCTCCCCTTCCAGTACGACATACTGCCCGTTGCAGCTGATATATGTATCTATATCAAGTGCCTCTCTTAGCTCCTTGTACATAAATGGTGCCCGACCGGTCGCTATTGCGACGATGTGCCCGGCCTTTTTCAGCGCATCCACTGCCTGCCGTGTTGTATCAGGCAGCTTTTTCTCGCTATTTAATAATGTTCCGTCTATATCAAAGAAAATTATACTTTTGTCCTGCATCCTTCGCACCTCATTCTGAAATTTGACTTTGCTCCACCTAATAATACAATACGAAGCACCTTTCATGTTAAAAGAAAGCCTATTCTATATTTGTTCTCAAGTTTTCATACCATGCTCTTGTCACTGCATTCTCTGCGTCATTGACATAAATGTGAGTTTCCCCTTTTTTAATCATCACCATCTCACTCCTCGTATCTTCGATGTTCAGGAAATGGTGTGCACCACCTTCTGCAAAATAACCATGGCGTTGATGCAAGGTTCCGAACACATTGTGGTTGAAAGGGATATCCGGTACTGTGGATATCATTCGTACATCTTCTATTTCGTCATACTCATACTCTACCTCACCAGGTGTTACATTCGCATACCCCTCTTCAAAAGTCATATCGACATCTGCAGTACTGCGTGCGAAAAGAAAAATGAATATACCTACAACCACCCCGGACCATATGATCGCCATAATGAGATGACTCCGGTCGTAGGTTACAGTGTAGAGTTTGAAATCGACAATGAGGCTCAGAAGCATCATTGTCGCAACGAAGGCTCCAAGTATCCATATTGAAAGCACAGGATCGACGAAAATATGGATACCCAACGCTAGAAGTAGGAGAACGAGCATGATAAAAAGAAATACATTCTCCAGTCGGCCGAGGTGCAGACTTTGTACCTTCAAATAGTCGTCATCTGTAAACCGACGGTCGTCAAAGCTGAAATACTTTCTCTTCTCAGATATGTAGCGGGTATGGAAAGATTTGAGGAGCAAACCAGCAAACAATATGTATATCAATGTAAATATCATCATAACGCCTCCTTTGAAAAATTATGCCATACCATGAGCTTAAAAACAAAAAGGCGCAATCTTATTGATTGCACCCCTATTCCATATGCGCTACAAGCTCACTGTACCACTGCGATGTCACTGTCTCGTCACTTGAATTGAAATAGATGTACCGGTCGTGAATGGCCAGTCGTATCATTTTATTTGAGCGATCCTCTATATGGAACGTATATCCTTTATCATCTTTTAGAAAATCCCCGTGGATATGAGGACCAATACCGGACATCCGGTTATCTACTGGAAGCGGCGGAAGCTCCTGGACCATTTCGATCTGATCGATATCGCTATAATGGGTTTTCCACATCTCACCACTTATCATAGCCCCGTCTCCTTCGAATGTTACTTCTACTTTGTCTATACTCAATGACAGCATCATATAGAGGGTCACCGGTATGAGAAGAATCGGCCAGATTGAGTGCCACAAGTGCTTACGCCTGTGCGTCATCCGATATACTTTACAGTTGTTTATTGCGAGCATCAGGAACATGATGATGTAAATTGAAATAATAAACCACACCGAGTTGACTGGGTCGATGTAAAGGTGATGGATGACTGCAAATATGAAGAGACCAAAAATCATAAAAATCGAGAATCTCTCAAAAATGACAACCCAGGAATCTTCAAGCTGCAAGAGCTCCTGTTCTGTAAAATTAGCATCGTCAAAACTAAAATAACGCCTACTACTAGAAAAGAAATGAAGATAAAACGCCTGGATGACAATCGCAAACGTCGTTACGAAGAATATGATTGTTTCCATACTGCACTCCTTCTATTCTACTAATCGATTAGGTCTTCACCGCTGTTCCATCGTCTGCTCATAAAGTACTCCGATTCCCCTGTATTGGCATTAATGTAATAGATCTCATCTTGCCGTTCCCCCCTCAGCACAACTTTCCATAAGGGTAAGTGTACAAGTCTGAGGTCCGAGGACTCGTGATGTGGCTTCTTGAGTACATACGAGCGATCAATCTGCTTTGCCTGTACATCTTCTATATATCGGTCGACCTCAGATTGGTCAATGGTAGCCCGGACGATGCTGTCTTTTTCTACAGCCACTTCGTGTATTGCAGGTACTGTGGAAAGCAGTCCGCGATAGCCTGAGACAGCATCTACGAATATCATATTGGGTGTGCGTTTCGGTTTAAACGGACGCCGCGCGGCAATGACCGTGTTTTTTATAATCCATACTGGGTGATGGATCAGATGGATACTTTCCAACCGCTGTCTGATGACCTCTTCGCTGACTGATACACTGAACTTGCGCATCACTCCAGATGCTCGCCTGATAAAGCGTGGAATTTCGTCTTGCGCCACAGATGAAGCACCAAGCCGTTCGATGTATTTTTCCTGCTTATCAATCAGCATCGACTGGCACCTCCGGAGAACCGGCAGCCGCTTTGCCTTCTGCTTCGATATGCGTATGGTAGCGATCGACCTGGGCCTGAATTTCTTTTGACGGCGCGGGTGTCATCAAACTTACTCCTACAGTGAGAATCAAAGATATCGGCGCGGCAATGATGGGTTCAGCATTCGTCGGAAGTACCTGAACCGAGACAAGTATCAAGAAGACGACGGCGCCCCCGAGCATTCCAGCGAAAGCACCCTGCTTGTTAGCACGCTTCCACCATACACCGAGAACAAATGGCACACCGAAGGAAGATAACAGAAATCCACCGACCCATCCGACCATAATCGCGATCAGTTGTGGGGGGTTGATGGCGATGAGAATGCCGATGACACTAGCTGTCATCATTACGATCAGACTGAGTAGAGTAATGAGCTGCTCGCTCGCATTTTTATTGATGTTTTTCTTATAGATATCGTATGCGACACCAGCTGATACAGCCAGCAACATCGCATCCGCTGATGACATAATTGATGCGAGCAGACCTGCAAGCATGATACCACCGATGATTGGCGGCAAATAATGTTCAACAACAGATACGAAAATCATATCTGCATTGTCCAGCTCTCCAGCAATACCAAGGTTTGCACCGGCCATCGCAACAACCATACCCCCTAGAAAAAGGAGTAGATAGATGAGTGTCCCCCACATCGAAGAGCGCCGGGCAGTTTTGGCATCTCTTGATGCAAAATTACGCATCACCACCGATGGTGAAATGATACCGAACCATAGAAAAGCTATGAATAGACCAAAATAGGCCATCCATGGTTGAGTGACATCGCCGAACGCTGGATCTATCGAGAGTGCGTCGGCGAGCAGTGTCGATATCCCCCCATGGTCGAATAAGATGAACATCACTAGCACAATGACACCGAGCAACATGATGGCGCCTTGGAAAAGGTCAGTATATGTAATGGCCCACATGCCGCCAAGTGCCGCATAGATAGTAAATCCAAGACCGAGGATGATGACTGCCCAGATGTAGTCGATGCCAAGAACGTAAGAGCCGATTAGACCTGAAGCGGTAAGTTGCGGAACCATATAGAATGTCATCGCCAAGACAACGATGATTGCCGCAAGAATCTGAACAGGACGTCCGAACCTCTGATCGAAGAAGTCGGGCATCGTTTTCACCCCTGCCCGCCTCACTTGTCCTGAAATCAGAAACATCGCAAAAGGCAGAATACCGATTGCACCAAAGGCATATGCAAAGAAAAAAGGCAGACCGAGTGTTACTCCGGAACCAACTGCTCCCATCAGTGAACTTGAACTGGCCACAGCCGCAGCAATAGCGAATGCACCGACGAAAGTATTGATATTTGAACCGGCGGTATAGTAGTCGGAAGAAGATGAGCGTGCTCTTTTGTAGAAATATAGTCCGATTCCAATCATGAACAGCAAATATAAAAGGACAATGACCGCTTCAGTAATCCTCATATGCATCCTGCCTTTCTGTTTCTTTCTGCACTAATTTCTCCACACGCTCTATCCATAAGACATAGAGGATTGCCAAGCCGAACCACAGAATAATTCCGGCCAGCATGAGCCAGGCAGTCAGTGCGACACCTGCAATATACGTCTCGTGCGGCCACCATATCCAGACAAAAGCGGAGTATGTCAGTACGACAATAGCGAGTATGAACCCTGGATCTTTGAACTTTGATCGTTGCATCATTGCCACCCTCCAAATATCAAACTTTCACAGATGTTCCTACGTTTCGTTCCTGCGCTTCTTTATATACGCCAATAGCTGATGCAGAGTCGAAATAAGCTGCCCCCACCGATTTGAAGAATGTAATCTCACTATCATTCTGGCGACCTGAGATATCCCCTGTGACCATCCCCATCAATTCACCATGAAGTTTACTGTATGACCACTCATCTTGACTATTTGCATCGATCAATTCACCCGCTTCTTGTGACGCGCCATCAAAGTCGTCGACGACAATCTTATCTGCACATTGGATAAATTCGAAATCTACCTCCCGCATGGAAGGTAAATATGACCCGACGCCATTGACATGTGTACCGGGACGTACATCCTTACCGTTAAATACAGGTACCTTGGATCTTGTACTGCAGCAGATGACATCTGCCTGCCGGACTGCTTCATCCACATTTTTGTGGATTTCGATATCGACTTCAGAGCTGATGCCAAAATCACGCAGTTTGTTCATGAATGAATGTGCTTTTTCAACCGTTGGATTAAAAAGCATGATCCTCGCTATCGTTCTCACTTCAAGAACACCTAGTACCTGTTCGAAAGCCATCGCCCCTGTTCCAATGACAAGCAGTGTATCCGCATTCTCTCTGGCCAGTTGATCTGTAGCTAATCCAGTGAGGGCACCTGTTCTCAGGCGTGTCAGGTAGGATGCATTTAGCATAGCCAGATGACTGCCGTCCTGTGCATCTGAGAGCAGGAGTACACCTTGAGTCGTGGGTTTCCCTTTTGAAGGGTTATTCGGAAATATGGTGACCGCCTTCATACTGATGAATTTTTCATAAATATCCAGGTTCGGCATATAAAGTGCTGATCCATTCGTTTCCTTAGCTTCGATCACAGTACGGTGGGGACTCACGATGCTCCCATCCATCTTATGAACTAGCATGCTCTTGATATCCTCCATACAATGCGACATACCGTAAAACGACTTTATATCCTTTTCACTGAGAATGAGCATTACACACCTCACTATTTGTTTGAATTTTCAAAACATATGTTTTATTAAAATTATCATATCTAATTTTATAGCGCAACACGCATAAAAAATAGACCCTCCCACATTGGAAGTGTCTATTTTACGATTACTACAGGGATACGTGCGTGTTTGACCACTTTATGACTTACACTGCCGAGCACCATCTCTTGAAATATATTGAGACCTCGGCTGCCGATGACCAGCACATCGTAATTTCCTGTATTCGCTTCCTCGATGACTTTTCTTGCAGGGAGTCCACGCCGTATCACGTATTCATGGTCAACTGCCTGTTCATCGAAAAAACGAATAATCGAAGAAAGTATATCTTTTCTCTGCTTATTCAGATGTCGCTCCGAAGTCGACCGCACAACATCTTTTTGTGTATCTTCCGGATCCATGACATGCAGTATTGTCACACTAACTGTATCGGCCAATGCCAGCTTAGCTGCTTCGTATCCCGCCCGCTGGCTATTTTCGGAACCATCTATGGCGAGAAGTATGTTTTTGTACATTTTATCCCCTCCAATCCAGTTCGCTTAATTTGATTGCAAGCCGTGACTATCGTTCAATCACTTGGCTTATCAGAATTACGTATCCTTTGTGTTGATCTTTTCATAAAGAGTGCGTGGACCAGTTTCAATACCGGCCGGCCGAGGAGCTGCAGACTACCAAGCACGAACAGAGCTGTCCCAAAAGTCTGCGTTGCAGACCAGAAGAATAGTATACTCCCTACAGTAAACCATACGCCTAGTGACAGGTCGTTTAAAATGGATAATAAGTTATAGCGTTTCCTAAAGAAAATCTCGAAGTTACCTACATCCATTTCATAAGTGCCTGTTTCATTCTTGAACTCCGCCATATAGCTCACTCCATTTATCAATCGATTGAAAAGCCATTAAAGACAATATACCCCACCAAGACCACTGACAACCTATACCCGGAGCGATTACACGAACAATGGCAGATGCAGTATGTAGCCGGCAACTATGCCTACGAGCACTACCATCCAAGCCGGAAGTTTCCACACAGAGAGTAGGAAGAACAATATAAGAGCAAGCACAAAATCAACAGGTTCGAAAATGGAACTCGTGAAGACCGGGTCGTAGAAAGCTGCCAACAGAATTCCAACGACAACTGCATTCACACCCACCAGAACACCTTGGAATGCATCATACTTTCTTAACATATTGAGAAACGGCAGAGCGCCGATGATCAGCAGGAAGGAGGGTAGAAAGATAGCAATCGTTGCCACAATGCCGCCAGGCACACCGGCCATGATCGTCCCAAGATAGCTCGCGAAAGTAAAGAGCGGACCAGGGACAGCCTGTGCCATGCCGTAACCGGCAAGAAATTCATTTGCTTCCATAAGTCCTGTGGGAACAACTTCACGCTCAATCATCGGTAGAACGACATGACCACCGCCAAACACGAGCGCACCGACCCTGAAGAAGATATCAAAAATATTGAGTAGTGCATGGTCGATGGTCCGGTTGAGCATTGGCAGAAGAACGAGCAGGCCACCGAGAATACCCAAAGCAGCAATTCCCATCTTTTTTGAGATGCTGATTTTAAACACTGCGATATTCGACTCGGCACGCTGTCTGAATATCAGATATCCAGCCACACCGCCAACAATAATGACGATGATTTGTACCCAGGCAGAAGGATAGAGTAGCATGACAGCACCGGCAATAATCGCCATCGCAATTCTTGGTCGGTCAGGTGTTAATTTCTGCCCCATACCAATTAGTGCATGCAAAACTACTGCCACTGCTACAACTTTAAGACTTTGGATGAACTGCGCGCCTTCAAGATTGAGTGCCTGGTACATCAATGCGAATACAATCAAGACCAAAACCGATGGCAAAGTGAATCCAATCCAAGAAAGCAGACCACCAATCAGGCCACCTCTCAGAATACCTATAGAGATGCCGACTTGGCTGCTTGCAGGTCCCGGTAAAAACTGGCACAACGCGATAATCTCTGCATATGTCTTGTCATCAAGCCATTTCCTTCTGTCCACATATTCATCCTTGAAATAAGCAAGATGAGCGACTGGTCCTCCAAACGATGTCAGACCCAGTTTTGTCGATGTTGTAAGTATTTCCGAAAATCGACTCTTCCTATTTCCATTCATCCCTCTACCTCTCCCTGACAATATAGATTTCTTAAACCTATCATGCACATGTCACTAAGACTATAAAACCGACAGATTCAATTTCCACAAGTTTTTACTTAAACACAGCGCTTTAGAGCTTTATCACCTTTTTAAAATACACTATTCTTCAATTGTCAGAGCGATCTTACCCATCATGTCTGCACTTTCCAAGTAGTTAAATGCCACCTTGAAATCGGAGAGCAGATGGTTTTGGTCTATCAGCGGTCTGATTTGATGCTTCTCAGAAAATCTGAGCATATCAAGGAGTTCCTCAGTGCTCGCCATAGTGGAACCAAAGAAATTGAACTGGCCATAGAAGAACTTTCTGAGATTGAAATCTACAGTGTCTCCTGTAGAAGCACCGAATGCAACGATGGTCCCACCTTTTCTGAGCTGGTCGAGTGATTTATTGAAAGTAGAGGCGCCAACACTCTCGATGACCACATCCACCTTCATCCCGTCCATTGCATCCTCCCAGTCCCCTTCACTGTCGATTGCAAAATCAGCGCCGAGTTCGAGCGCCTTTTCTCTTTTCTCCTGTGAACGCGAAGTAACGTAGACGATCGCTCCGGCTGCTTTAGCAAATTGTATAAGATATATCCCTGCGCCACCTGTGCCTCCCGGAATCAGGACGCGTGTCCCCGCTTTTACTGCTCCGCGAGTAAAGAGCGCACGGTAGGCAGTCATAGCAGAAAGAGCGTACACCCCAGCTTCCTGCCAGTCTAGATACTCTGGTTTTGGCACCGCATTCTCTTGTGGTAAGACAATGTATTCAGCAAAAGTACCATGACCCGGAAGACCCACGATTTCGAATCCTTGCGGGGGCGCGTCACTGTTTTTATTCCATCCGAGCGCGGGGTTAACAATGACCGCATCACCAGACTTCACATGCTCTACGTCAGGACCTATCGCGTCCACGATACCAGCACCATCAGAACCGAGAACGAGCGCCGGATCTTCAGGCTGGTGACGATTTGGGATCATAAGGTCTCTGTGATTAAGCCCTGCTGATTTCAACCTGATTCTTACTTCTCCCGGTCCTGGTTCAGGAATCTCCATATCACCATACTTCACACCTGCCATGCCTTTTTCTTTTTCGTGGTAAACTGCCTTCATTCCTCTTCCTCCTTGTTCGGTCTTTCACTTATCATAAATGTACAATGATTATTACAGCAACCAAAACATCTATTTTTCATAAAATTGCGTGTTTTTATTGCACCTGTATAATTAAAGTTAGAAAGGAAGATGATTGATGAAAATAACATTGGCGGCTATTAAAGAAGCGCAGTCTAAGATTGCTCCCTATATCATCAAAACACCACTGATACGGACATATGCTCTAGATGAGATTTTGGGATGCGAAGTCTATCTTAAACTTGAAAACATGCAGGTGACGCATTCATTTAAATATCGCGGTGCAATTAACAAGATGCTTAACCTCACATTAAAAGAGAAGCAAAACGGCATTGTTACTGCCTCTTCCGGCAACCATGGCAAAGCTGTGGCACATGCTGCGAAACAGCTTGGCATCGAAGCTACGGTGGTCGTACCAAATACCGCTTCCCCATTCAAAATTGCCGCCATCGAACAGTATGGTGCTACAGTAGTCGAATGTGATGTAACAGAGCGGTTCGCCGTGAGTGAACGTTTGGCAGAAGTACATGGGTACACACTTTTCCACCCATATGATGATGAGGAAATCATCGTCGGCCAGGGGACAGTCGGGCTTGAAATACTCTCCCAACACCCTGCGCTTGATACAGTTATCGTGCCGACAAGTGGGGGCGGGTTGCTTGCAGGCCTACTCACTGCGATCAAGCAGTCAAACACAGACATCAGAATTCTTGGTGCAGAGCCCTATAATATGCCCCGCTATAGTGAAAGTCTTACCCAAAAGAAAAGAGTGAAGGTGGAAAGCAGAAATACCATAGCGGATGCCCTCGTCACAGCTCAGCCAGGCAAACTTAATTTTCCAATTGTACAGACATATGCCGATGGTATGTTGAAAGTGGCAGATGACGCTACAATAAAAGCTGTAGAGCTCATGCTCATAGAATCCAAAATTTTATCTGAGCCATCCGGTGCCATCGGTCCCGCAGCAATTCTTGACGGGGCCTATTCGCCTGCTTTAGTTGAGAAGGTATGCTTTGTCATTTCAGGAGGTAATATTGGATTAGAACAGCTCTCAAAGCTCGGGGCTGCTCATTAGAATAGAAAATAGCCATCCGGTCCCGGATGGCTATTCTTTCAAGGCCTGTGCAATATACTGATAGGATTTCCGCTTATCTTCTGGGGAGAAAGTAATAGTAATGATCATGAATTCATCCACGCCTGAATCATTTTGGAGTGCTTTTAGCGCGCTTGTAACTTGGCTTGGGTTTCCAATGATCATCTTCTTTTTCATATCGGCGATTTTTTGTTCGTCTTCGGGCGTTATATCGTATGCTTTAGCGGCTTCAATGGAGGGCACTGCGCCGTTTAAGCCATGGGATTGCTGTAACTGCCAGACCAGCCAACTCGAAGCGATCTCCTCAGCTGCCTCAGTAGTCTCAGCACATACGACCGATATGCCCATAATAGTGTATGGAGTATTGTCATGACGCGAGGTATACTTTTCACGATAAATGTTTAATATATCCGCCCCCGCTTCATCACTCATGAACTGGCCAAAACAGTAGGCAAGGCCCTTCTCAGCTGCAAACACTGCACTCTTTCTGCTTGTCCCAAGCATCCATAGTTCGGGCTTGGCTGGTGGCGTCGGGTGTGCTGATACATCTGCATTCGTATCTTCTACATAGCCAATTAGTTCATCAACCAATTCAGGCATTTTAAAGACCTGCCTTAGAAATCCATCTGACAGCGCTTCAGACACCTCTGCAGAACCTCCTGGAGCTCTGCCGATACCGATGTCTACACGGTCTCCAAACAGTGTGGCCAACATATTAAAGTTTTCGGCGACTTTATAGGGTTTATAGTAAGGTAGAAGGACTGCCCCGGAACCGATCCTTATCCGATTGGTCTTGGTACCGACGTAGCCGAGGAACACCTCTGGCGAGCTGGAAGCGAGACTCGACCAGCCGTGATGTTCCGCTACCCAAAAACGTGTATAACCGTACGCATCCCCTGTTTGTGCCAATTTCAGGGAAGCCTCCAGCGCCTCTTTAGCTGTCTGTCCATCTGCTACTGGTGCTTGATCCAATATACTCAGTTTCATATGGCCCTCCCCTTATGCTCCGACTTCCTGAAGTGTGACTCTGAATTCCCCAGTCTGATTTTCTTCGTAGAGATTGTCTAGTGAAGTGGAATAGTTGATAATTGTACCTCTGAACTCAAGCCCTTCCTCTGGAACATTGACATCGAACGTCGCCCTGTAGAGCAGTACTGCGATATCATGATAGTCTTCACTCGATACATCAAAAATGAATGCAACTTCGCGTCGTCCATCCACCTTGTTTAATTCAAGTGCTTTCAGTTTAATTTCTGTATCATCCAATATAATTATGTCAGCCATGGACTCATCCTTTTTCCAAAATAATAACATACTCTACCTTCGCTCTTACACACAGGCGCTCATCTCCATTCAATAGATGAAGGGGGACTATTCAAGAAAAAAAAGAGATTCTACTTTATTCCCGTGTGAGTAGGGTATGGAAAGATAAGTTGAAACCGAAAGGGGTTGTTGAGATGTCCAAGCAACAGACACCAGATATCCGCAGAAACGTTGTATCAGGAGTGTTTTTCGGAATTGGTTTCATGGCTTTAGTTGATGAGATCATTTTCCATCAGCTACTGCAGTGGCATCACTTCTATGACCGCGCAACACCATACATCGGTATACTATCAGATGGCCTGCTTAACGCGTTTGCACTTTTTGCTATCGTTCTGGGACTTTTCATGTTCGCAGATCTAAATCGAAAAGGGACTAGGCATATGGCGACATGGACTGCTGCTTCCTTCATCGGACTGGGTGGATTCCAGTTGATCGATGGCATTATCAATCATAAGATGTTGCAAGTGCATCAGGTGCGCTATGGAGTAGAGCCTCTCCCCTACAATCTTGCATGGAACATCAGTGGCGCCTTGTTGCTCATTATCGGTATCATCCTGATGATTAAAGCAGGCAAGCAACGATCGGGGTGACGTAATGCATACTCACATGAGCCATACCGATTTTGCACCACTTGAAGTTGCAACCGCCATTATAGCGATCATTGCAGTCTGCTTATATCCCCTTGGAATTTTCTTCTCCAATAAAAAACATTCAACATGGAAAAATTCCCGTTACTTATGGTGGTTACTTGGCATCTTTTTCGCCGCGTCAGCTCTGAGTGGACCTCTAGCAGAGCGCGCTCACCACAATTTTAATGCGCACATGATGGGACATCTTCTGCTCGGCATGCTTGCACCGCTACTTATCGTCCTTAGCCGACCCATGACGTTGCTTATGCGGACTCTTCCTGTTAAGACGGCAAAACGTGTCAGCCACCTACTTAACAGCCGATACGTCAAATTAATCACCAATCCGATGGTTGCAGCGACCCTGAATATCGGTGGCTTATACCTACTTTACACGACTAGTCTTTTTACAATAATGCATACATCGCTTTGGCTCTACGCCATTGTACATCTGCATGTATTTCTAGCGGGCTACCTATTTACAATTTCCATACTGTATATCGATATAACGACCCATCGTTACAGCTTTGTACACCGGTCGGTTGTACTTGTGTTGTCCCTCGGACTCCATAAAGTGCTATCGAAGTTAATTTATGCTTACCCTCCGCGAGGCATTCAAAAGACAGAAGCAGAGACTGGTGCAATGCTGATGTATTATGGTGGCGACATCATTGATCTCGCGATTATCATTATACTTTGCTTCCAGTGGTATAGAGCCACTGCCGTAAAAACACAAAACGCGAGTTCCGCTTAAGACGGACCTCGCGTTTGTGATTATTATTTTAAGATGCATTGGGGTTCGATACATACTTGGCATATCTCGAATCAAGCATGTTTGCGAGTAGACGTGTTTCAAAACCGAAAGCCTTCATGACAATCAAATGAATCTTGGCCTGTGTCAACGTATATACAAACCATGGCAAAGTCGGCTCATACTCGTGGATTGCAATAAGTACCTCATCTGTATCCAGAATTCTTCGGAACTCAAGGCGTGCCCGCCCTTTTTCTCTTTCATGAGAAAACTTACCCCCCTTTATATAATAGAGGATTCGGTTTTCGTAAGAACGCGCCTCAGACCTGTCCAAAATAAGAATTGGTGTTTTAAAGAACGGCAAGGCAATCGATGTCACATCTTCTTCTACTTTCGTACTAATGAATCTCCCCCCCATCCGCGACAACCAGTTAACATAATAGTCGGCAGTGTCATCGATAGACCACTGCTTTGGTATACGTATGCGTTGGACCGATTTGACATCATTTCTTTCCACATCTTTCTTTTGCACAATCTCGATACCGGAACTGGAACTAGCATCCATCTCATCATCTAATGCGATGCGTACACTTTCCTTAAAGGTAGTCGGGGCATCGGAAATACCCTCCTCGTAATTCTCTTTTCTCATTACCATACTGTGCGTTAGACTCTCAAGAAGTGGATAGACCATCTCTTTTGGTTTCTGGGCAATCAGACGCACCCAGAGCTTCGATAGGAAAATCGGAATGATCGGCACATCTACCATTGGCAGCTTCTTATCCATAACTTCTGCTGTTTCAACGAACAGCTCCTTATACGTCTTCTCTTCTGGTCCACCGATGTCAATCGACTCGTTATCCTTCGGTTCTCTTTTGACAACTTTCGTTAACCCCGTGATGACATCCTTTAGTGCAACGGGATGCGTACGGTTGTATGCCCATGAAGGCAACAGCATACCAGGCAAGCGTTTGACAAGGTTATGCAGGATTGGGAACGATGACCCTTTCGGACCAACTATTAGGCCCGCACGCAATGTTGTTACAGGTATGCCGTAGCACCCTAGGATTCTTTCACACTCGAGGCGGCTCCTCAGATGTGCAGAGAGTTTGTCGTCTTCAGGAATAATGCCGCTCAAATAAATGATACGCTTAACGCCCTTTTGCTTCGCAGCCCATGCGAAGTTATCGGCAAGTATGGCATCCATGTCTTCGAACTTTGCCTGTGACAATTTTGACGATGGCTGCATGGAGTGGACGAGATAGATGGCAATATCGATGTCCCCCATAACATTCTCGATGTCTATCTGGGAATAGAGATCGGCTTCCTTCCATGTTACGTTCTTTTCATCTTTTTTATTTTCGGTATTTCTTGATATTGCTACAATCTCATAATCTTCTTTAAGACTTTCAAGCAAATTTCCACCGATGTATCCGGAGGCACCAGTCAGTAGTATTTTCATTTATTGAACCTCTCTTCATTTATGATATTTCTCTATACCCCACACTAAGGATTATAGTCGACTCAGGTTGTATCCTTCCTAAAAGTTTGCTACAAAAATTTTCGCACGTTACAAAGACGTTACGAATTTGACATTTCTCGAACATACAGTGATAATACATATCAGGTAAAGCGTTTTCAAAAGAGATTATATCTGTGAGACATGTTATAGAAGTAATTGGTCAATACTTTTCATATTACACATTTATACTCTTGTAATGCCAATGTAATATGCAGTATAATACGAATAGTAAAAAAGGAGTGAATTGTATGAAAAATTTCAAAGCTTTACTGCTTTTCCTGACTCTAACACTCGTTCTCGCAGCCTGTAATTTTGGCGGAGATAACGGTGATAGCAGCGAAGAGAGTACATCAAGTGAGGGAGAATCTGGTGGCGATAAATCCATCAATCTTTCAATCGCTTCAGATCCACCATCTTTCCACCCAGCACTCGCTACTGATACAACATCGGGCGCAATCATGGCAAGTGTCTTTGAAGGATTGACTCGCCTTGACCCTGAAGGTAATCCAGAGCCTGCGATGGCAGAAAATATCGACGTAAGTGAAGATGGCCTTACCTATACTTACACCCTAAGAGACGCACAATGGTCCAACGGTGACCCTGTCACTGCACAAGACTTCGAATATGCTTGGAAATGGGCACTAGATCCTGAAAATACTGCAGACTACGCTTATCAGCTCTACTACATAGAAGGAGCGGAAGCCTACAACTCAGGCGAAGGTTCCATGGATGATGTAGCTGTTACAGCAGTGGACGAGCAGACACTTGAAGTTAATCTCGTAAACCCAACACCTTTCTTTGACGAGTTGACAGCATTCTACACTTACTATCCAGTTAACTCTGACCTAGCCGATGAAAATCCAGATTGGCACACAGATCCAAATGGTGAAAACTACATTGGAAACGGTCCTTTCACGATGGAAAACTTCACAAGTGCAGATGAGATTGTTCTGGCAAAGAACGATAACTACTGGGATGCAGAAAACGTTGCTCTTGATAATATCAGCATCGACATCGTAGAGAGTGAAGCAACTGCACTCAACATGTTTGAAGCTGGCGAACTCGATTATCTAGGTTCACCATTCAATTCCATCGATTTGAATGCGCTCGATCGTTTTAGAGAAGATGGCACACTCAATGTTAGAGACCAAGCAGGTACTTACATGTATGTGTTCAATGTTCAGGACGAAGTCATGGAAAATGAAAACATCCGTAAAGCATTGACACTCGCAATCGATCGTCAGGCACTTATCGATAACGTCACTAAAGGAGAACAAGTACCAGCAACTGGACTTGTCCCACAGACAATGGAAGGTTTTGAGGAGCCAGCTGGTTACTTCGAATCTAACGATATGGAAGAAGCACAAGCAGCACTCGATGCTGGACTGGAAGAACTTGGTATGAGCGATGCTTCAGAACTATCTATCGCACTCTCTTATAATACAAGTGAAGCACACGCAGCGATTGCACAGTTCATTCAACAAGGCTGGAGCGACAATCTTGGTATCAACGTCACACTTAACAATTCCGAATGGCAAGTTTATCTAGAAGAGCTCAATGGCCTCGAACACCAGGTTGGACGTTACGGTTGGCTAGGAGACTTCAATGATCCAATCAACTTCCTTGAAATCTTCAGAACTGAAGGTGGCAACAACAACACTGGATGGACAAATGAAGAATATACACAATTACTCAGAGACGCATCACAAGAAACAGACGAAGCAGCACGTACAGAAATGCTACAAGATGCAGAACAGATTCTGATGGATGACTATCCGATTGCACCAATCTACTTCTACACGAACCTATCTGTTCATGATGATTCAATAGAGAATATGGAGTCTGATCCACTAGGAAACGTTCAATTGAAATACGTAGACATAGCTGAATAAGAATATCAAGACTATACTGTCAGGTGAGTATTTTATATACTCACCTGTCATTTTTGGGAAAGGAGCGCTGAAGATGATCAAGTATTTAGGTCAGCGCCTGATATACATCATCATTGCTTTATTTATAATTGTCACCGCAACATTTTTCCTGATGCGTCTGGCCCCAGGTAACCCCTTCGCCTCAGAACGGGCATTACCACCGGCTATCCAGGAGAGTCTTAATGCAAAGTATGGACTCGACAACCCTTGGTACGTACAATATGGGGAATATCTTTTAAACACAGTACAAGGCGATTTCGGAACATCTATGAAGTATAAATATCGTGAAACAAACGATATGATCGCAGAAGGTTTTCCGATTTCACTAACACTTGGACTTGAGGCAATGTTCATAGCGGTCGGTTTGGGAGTACTTATCGGCACCATTTCTGCTTTGTTCCATAACAAATGGCCGGACTATGTCATGAGTTTGATTGCCGTCATTGGTATATCGGTACCTTCCTTTGTCATGGCATCAGTACTTCAATATTATTTGGCACTGCAAGCTGGACTATTTCCTATCGCAGGATGGAGTGGCTTTATCTACAGCATACTGCCAGCAGTAGCACTCGCTTCCACTCCAATGGCGTTCATCGCTAAACTCACGCGTTCAAGTATGCTTGAAGAGACAAATAGTGAGTATGTAAAAATGGCTAAAGCGAAAGGTATATCAAGATGGGTCGTTGTTTTTAAGCATGCCCTGAGAAATGCTCTGTTACCTGTTGTCACTTATTTAGCACCACTTACAGCTGGTATCATTACAGGTAGTTTTGTAATTGAAGAGATATTTGCCATCCCAGGAATAGGTAAATACTTTGTAACCAGCATCACTAACCGTGACTACACTGTAATCATGGGTACGACAGTGTTCTACTCAATTATCTTGTTGTTTGCAGTGTTGCTTGTTGACATTCTTTACAGTTTCATTGACCCACGCATCCAGTTGAGAGGAGGAAAATCACGTGGCAAATAAAGATATTCCAAAACTCAATTCTTCGGATTTTGAAGTCGTCGGATCCAAAACGGAAGAATCAGAACTACTTGCCAAGAAGTCGATTTCCTTCTGGGGAGAAGTTTTTAGGAGATTCCTTAGAAATAAGCTCGCGCTCGTTGGATTCATTACACTTTTCATTATCATCCTCGGTGCAATATTCGGTCCGATAATTTCAGAGTTTACTTACCGCCAGCAAAATGGCGACTATAACACGTCTCCGAATGGAACCTATTGGTTTGGAACAGACGATCTCGGCCGTGATATCTTCACGCGTGTTTGGGTCGGCGCAAGAATATCGATCTTCATTGGTATTGCTGCTGCAGTCATCGACCTTATCATCGGTGTGGCTTGGGGCTCCATCGCAGGACTCAAAGGTGGCCGTACAGACGAAATCATGATGCGTATTGCGGATATTCTTACTGCAATTCCGTACCTACTTGTCGTAATCATTCTTCTTGTTGTTATGCAACCAGGCTTGATTCCTATGATCATCGCCTTGTCCCTAACGGGTTGGGTAAATATGGCACGTATTACAAGATCTGAAATACTGAAACTCAAAAATCAAGAGTACGTACTTGCAGCAAGAACGCTTGGTGCAAAAAACATGCATTTGATCAGAAAGCATCTGCTTCCGAATGCACTCGGTGCCATTCTCGTTACAATGACACTCACAATACCGAATGCAATCTTCACAGAAGCATTCCTAAGCTATCTGGGGCTCGGTGTGCCTGCACCACTGGCAAGCTGGGGTACCATGGCCAACGACGGTTATCCTGCATTGACGAACGCACCTTGGAGACTATTCTTCCCGGCGCTGCTTATCAGTTTGACAATCTTTGCATTCAATGCCATTGGTGATGGACTAAGAGACGCTCTGGATCCTAAGTTAAGGAAGTGATATAGATGAAAGAACCAGTTCTTCAAATAAAAGATCTAAAAATTGATTTCTCCACCTATGCAGGAACTGTAAATGCAGTTCGCGGAGTAAGCTATGATGTTTATAAAGGTGAAACACTCGCCATCGTAGGTGAGTCCGGATCCGGTAAAAGTGTAACGAACCAGGCGATTATGAAATTACTCCCTCAACCTCCTGCCATCTATTCTCATGGAGAAATTTTGTTTGATGGCAAAAACCTGCTTGATCAATCTGAAAAGCAGATGGAGAAAATCCGAGGAAATGATATCAGCATGATCTTCCAAGATCCGATGACATCGTTGAACCCGACGATGAAGGTCGGCAAACAGATTACAGAAGTAATTCTGAAGCACCAGAAAGTATCTAAAAGCGATGCTAGAAAACGTGCGCTCGAATTAATGCAGATGGTTGGTATACCATTACCCGAACAACGTCTCAACCAATATCCACACGAGTTCTCTGGTGGTATGCGCCAGCGTGTGGTCATCGCCATCGCCTTGGCAGCAAATCCGAAGCTGTTGATTGCAGATGAACCAACTACGGCGCTGGATGTAACCATACAAGCTCAAATACTCGACGTGATGAAGGAGATTCAGCAGAACTCCCAGACTTCTATCATCTTCATCACACACGATCTCGGTGTTGTAGCGAATGTAGCAGATCGTGTCGCCGTCATGTATGCCGGGGAAATTGTTGAAATCGGCACAGTAGACGACATCTTCTACAATCCTCAGCATCCTTACACATGGGGACTGCTCGGTTCTATGCCTGATTTAAACGAAGAAAAAGATCAAAAATTGCGTACAATCGAAGGGTCACCTCCAGATTTGACGAATCCACCAAAAGGGGATGCGTTTGCACCAAGAAATCCCTACGCGATGAAAATCGATTACGAGCAGAACCCACCGATGTTCCAAGTAAGTGAAACACACTTCGCGAAAACTTGGAGATTACATCCCGATGCACCTAAAACTGAAATACCTGACGTAATCAAAAATCGATATATGCAATACTCAGGAGGTGGCAAATAGTGACTGAAGCTATCCTGGAAGTAAAGAATCTTGAGAAGCATTTTGGCTCAAAAAGAAACCCACTGAAGGCTGTTAATAACATTTCATTCCATGTAATGCCAGGCGAAACGCTTGGGTTAGTAGGTGAATCTGGTTGTGGTAAATCCACAACTGGACGTACGATTATTAACTTGTACGAAAAGACTGGTGGAGAAGTGATTTTTGATGGTAAGCCAACTGATAATCTTTCTAGTAAAGAACAGAAGATTTTCAATCAGAACATTCAAATGATCTTCCAAGATCCATATGCCTCTCTGAACCCAAGAATGACTGTTTTTGAGATTCTTGAAGAAGGCTATGATATTCATGGCCTCTACAAGAACAAACAAGAGAGACGTCAGAAGATCTATAATCTACTTGAATCTGTCGGTCTGAACCGTGAGCATGCCAACCGCTATCCACACGAGTTCTCAGGTGGTCAACGTCAGAGAATTGGAATTGCGCGTGCTCTAAGCTTTGATCCTAAAATGATTATTGCTGATGAGCCGATCTCCGCACTGGACGTTTCGATTCAGGCGCAAGTCGTCAATATGATGAAGGAAATACAAGAAGAGCGCGGCCTTGCCTATCTCTTTATCGCTCACGATCTATCAATGGTCAAGTATATTTCCGACCGCATTGCTGTCATGTACATGGGACAGCTACTTGAGATTGGGGATGCATCCGATGTATATATGAATCCAATCCATCCCTACACCAAGTCATTGCTGTCTGCAGTGCCACAACCTGATCCTCGTACCGAAAAGAACCGTACAAGAATCTCCTACGACGCTACACAACACGATTATTCGGAAAACGAAGAAGTGATGCTACGAGACTTCGGTAACAACCATAAAGTCCTTTGTTCTCAGAAGGAATATGATAACTGGAGTCAGTAACATTCAAATAGAAAAAGCCTGGACTGCAATTTTGCAGTCCAGGCTTTTTCTATTTGAACAATATGGCCGTTCTATACATCGTCCCCTTTACACCTTGTTATTTCTTGTAGCACACTGATATGTGTCTATATAATCAGAAGGAGTACTGTATAGCCGAGCATTCCTGTGAAGAAAGCAGGAAAACTGCTCTCCCGCTCTTCTGGCAGTTCCTCCTTCATGACGTTCAATATTACTCCACCGGCAAGAAATGCAGTCAGTATTGAGATGACAAGTATATTTAATTCCGTGAACATACCAATAAGCCAACCGACCGTAATGGCAATTGCGAGAAGCCAGCGGCCGTATCTGTCGTAGTCTTCTTTATGGGCAGACCTTAAGGCTTTGTCGTTTGTAATAAAATGAATTCCCATCGCTACAAAGTAGAACAACATTCCCCATTCGGACTGGTACTCCCCTCTCAGAAGCAAGTAGCCGATGATAGCGTTGTACAACCCAAAAGAAGATATATGAAGCCAGAACACACTAGAGGAGGCTTTGTGTGTCCCTTTTAGATCTCCCTGCCGCTTCGAATTTTTGGCAAGCTGCTCGAGACCATAGAAAACGACGAGACCAAGGAGCGCGATGATATAGATATGGCTTTCTAGAAATTCAAATCCTTCGATTGCGCCTTCAAATTCCTGTTGGTATTCACCTAGTTCGGGCAAAAGATGCATGAATACGTATGCTACTGATATTCCGCCTGCAATGGAGAGAAATTTGCTTCTCGGCGTCACTTTTAGAAACTTCATTTGTTTTGAAACCAGGTGAATGACGACAAATCCTACAACAAACACCAAGCTGAACCATGTCCCCATTCCTTTCGCCTCCTACAAAGTTGATTAATACACAGTTATTCCCGTCGTTTTTTTGCGTAAACAAACTGATACTTAATACGCGAGTAACGCCTAGAACGCTAATATTCAACGTCTAATGCTTGGTCTAATTTAGTTTTCCTCTTATTGATGAATTGCTTGTCCATTTCATGTAATACATCTTTGTCGAACCGGTCATATACATAAAGACTGAATAACTTCATCACTTTTTTTACATCATTCGAGCTGTTGATGGTGATGTTTTCCATCGACTCAAACAATGCCTCTAACACCACGACATCCTGGCGTCCGTAGAAACTGATCTGAGAAAAAGCATTGTATAACTTGTCTTCAACACTGCTCCTTTTGGATATGAGACGCACCATATGCTGAGTATCTTTATATGCGACATAAGTCCCTGTGTACTTGAAGCTTTTAATGAGTGCTTCGGTCATATAGTGGATACATTGCACAGCCGTATTTGGATCATTGATTCCAGGCGAGAGTGCTCTGAGTGAAACATCGACAATTTTGTGTAAACCATAATCCACATCCTGATAGACATTCTGCTCCCGTCCAATTGTTACGTTGCCTATTAGACTTTCCGGTATTTCAGTATCTTCGTCATGGTGGATGGTGAGAATATCCGTCGTTGTTGTCACAAATTCACCGATGAACCGATTAACATGGATTACCGCTTTATTCTTTTCAGCCCACTCGAACAAATCGTCGTGATCTACAAACTGAATAAAACCGAAGCTTTCGGATCTAAGAACAGTAGATGTAGCGTACTCGGTCACCATTTGTGGTTTAATGTCGGCGACTATCACATGATCCTGCTCGATTCTCTTTGCTTCTCTCTCAATCTCTTCTTTGACATCATCCACCAGTGAATCGATCAGGTTACTGACCTGAATACTTGATGCAACAAAATGAATGAAATAGGCAAAGAAGAACAAGCAGAGCACAGCAAGTATAACTGCGACTATTGCAGAAATGACTTCTCCTTCGAAGGTTGCTTGCTGCATAAAAGCAAGTGAAAGAATCGAATACAGGAAACCACCCATGAACACTCCAAGTACCCGCATCGTTCTGTGATCATTTACAAAATTGGTCAAGACACGAGGAGAAAACTGTGAGGAGTAAGTCGTCAGGACTACCATAATAGTAGAGAACGTGATGGTCGTCATAGTAAGGAGTGCACCTGAAATCGAACCGAGTATCTCTTTAGCCAAGTCTACCTCGGTTGCCAAAAAGAATGGCAATTCGAAATCAAGTCTAGGTAGTATATTTATATCGGTATAGACAACAACTAATGCAAGAAGGACCGCAAGCAGACAGTATAATACTGGCGTCACCCATATGCTATTTTTTATTTTTAGTAGATACTTCATCTCAATGCTCCTATTCATTAGATCTTATAGTGCATCATACCCTTCACCATACGGGTTACTCAATTCAAAAATAATAAGAGACCTGCAATCGCAATGATTGCAGGTCTCTCTTAATACTTATCTATTCTGTTACTTCACGCTTGCGACCATTCATCCGGAAATGGCGACGCCCCTCTTTGTTTTCACGGTGCAAGAAGCGATCCAGCCCGAAGCTACCTGCTTTATGTCCAGATACAAGGATGATCATGCCGATGATGATGTAGAGCGGATTCACTGACACTGTACCGGCAAATAGGAATGCAAAGTTCATCATCAAACCGAAGAATGCAGCGTATGCGGTAAATCCACCGAGAATCAGACCCAAACCGACGAATACTTCTCCCCACGGCACCATAACATTGATTACCGGGCTCATTTGTAGAAAGACATTTTCAACCAAGAAGGTGTACCAAGGATATACTGGGTTGCCATCTGGTCCGAGAACCGGATTCTGTACAGCATTTTGCAGGAAACCTGATGCGTCAAAACCACTCGTCACTTTACCAAGACCACTTGTAAACCACCCGAAACCAAGATAGAACCTCAACACCAACAATACAATCTCACTTGCTTTGTGTGCTTTCAACCAATTAATCATAATATTTGCTCCTCTCTTTATGTACCGTTCTTTTCTATAGTTTTATTATATGTGAAATGTATCACAAATGCAATACTTTTTTGTTATTTTTTTCACATAAATTTTAAGCAGACTAATAATAGAAAAACCCCCTTCGTATAAAGGAGGTTTGAGATATAGAAGTGTAACTTACTTTAAGAATTTCAGAATCTGTTCATTTACGTAGTCTGGTTGTTCCTGGTGAACCCAATGCGTCCCATCATCTACCCAAGCTACTGTATTACTGCTTGTGTTATTCAGGCTTTCTTCAGCCAGTTCCTTAGATAGAAATTGATCACCTTTTCCCCAAATAATCTTTACGGGGATTTCGATAGTATTTTTCGGGAGATACTTCGTACTGTAGGGTATGGCACGATACCAGTTGAGCATGCTCGTTAGGGCATAAGGCCTTGCCCATGCTATTCTATAAGCATCTAGCTCATCTTCCGTAAACGTCCCCTCACGACTCGTCTCAACGAGTGCCTGGGCCATATACGCATAATCTTTACCGCTCAGAATCTTTTCAGGTAGTAAAGGAATCTGGAAAAAAGCCATATATGAACTCTTTAGCGCTTGTGACGGTTTTTTTGATAAAACTTTTGGCAGTACAGTAGGGTATGGCATATTGATCACAATCAGACGCTTCACCTTTTCAGGATGTGTCCCAGCAAGCTGCCAAGCCACACCCCCACCCCAGTCGTGACCGATGACTGCTGCATTCTCATATCCGTAATGTTCAATCAGTTCGAGAATATCCTGTTCTAGCTTATCGATACTATAGGCATTTCTACCTTCAGGCTTATCACTCTTGTTATATCCACGTTGGTCCGGTACGACGACTCGGTAGCCTGCATCAGCCAACACACGAATCTGCTTCCGCCAACTGAACCAGAATTCTGGAAAGCCATGAAGTAGGACGACCAGTTCTCCATCTTCAGGTCCTGAAACAGCCACATGGAGCTGAATACCATTCGTCTGAACATATTCAAATTCAATATCTGTTACAGCCACAATTAATCCTCCTGTCATATATTAGATATTCATCTTATTCCCTCTATTCTCAACTGTACCCAGGTTTTTAGCCACAAACCACATTTTGGAATACAAAAAGCCTCTTTGCCATTCGTAGCAAAGAGGTTATATAGTCAAGGTGTCTCACTGCAGAAGACTCACAATGCGTGCAGTGATGAAAATCTGCTCTTTAACTTTTCTTGATAAGTTCCATACAAGACCTTTGGTCAGATCTCCTATACTTTTCTACGTGAGAGCCTGAAAGCGGAAGGAGGGATGAATGACTATTCTTCGTGGATCATCTCTAGCTTCTGTTTAAATAGAGATAGAAACGCAGCTTTATCCTCTTTGCTGAATGGCTTCGGACCTTTTGTCCGGCCGCCACTCTTACGAATCATACTGCCCATATGGCGCGTTGCAAGTAGATTGTCTATATTCAAGTCGTTGTATTCGAATCCCTTGTGATGTAGCACGAAGCATCCTTTAGGTAAAAGCAAAGAAGCCAGCCCATAATCTTGGGTGATAACAATATTACCCTTTTTTGCTAGCTGAACAATTCTGAAATCTGCTGCATCGGGCCCTGCCTCTACGTAGATGGCTTCTACATGTACCGGTAAATCTTTCTCCGAGTAGTGGGAGAGGCTCGATACCAATATCACCGGAAAGCGTAGTCGGCCCGCTTCCTCTATAACGATATCCTTTACTGGGCATGCATCTGCGTCCACGATAATTTTCATTCTTACGTCCTCCTTATCCTATTCAGTATATCAGAGACCGAATGGACACCGCTTCAGTAATTGATTCGATATTTTTCAAGATATACTTAAATGGGACTACTTAATGATAAGAACATGAAACCGGACGAAGAGGCTTCAATGAAAGCTAAAATGAAAAAGGGAAATACTGTTTATTGCTTTAAAGCGACGAACACGAAAGGCTCCTGAATTGGTAATGCGAGTATATCGAGGAAGACATATAGAAAAGACACATAACCTTTGGATGCCAGACCGTCGGAAAAGGCGAACAAGAAAAGGATTTCTATTATAGGATTAATAAGTCGATGCAACTTATGAAACACTTGGGACAGCCTGAACGAACTAATCGAAGACTACTTGAAGTCCATACAGAATTGATTGAAGTGGAAGCATAATTGTGGGACTTATACAGTAAACTCTCCAAGAATAGACACCAGAAAGCCAGAGCAGATGGGGAGGCGACCACTTAAACTGGTTCCACCGCCTAAGCTCTGACGTTGGTCAATCATCGTTTTATCCATACTCCTTTTGGTGTGCTCTCTTCAACTTGAGATAATCTTCATCTTCCCGAACCGTTTTCCACTTTTCTTCAAAAATAGAAGCTGATTCTGCTTTTTCGGAATCAATATCTCGCTCATTCACTTCACCGTTCTTGTCGTACTTTTTGCCACCTTTATAATTTGCGTAGCGTCGAGATCTTGTGTAGCCCATTTGCAAAAATTTCCTCGACATATCCATGCCAACAAAATCATTTTTTTCCTTATAATCCAGATACATCTGATATATCTTGTCAGAAGACTCTCTTGCAATATCTGGTGTCTTGAAACGCCAATGCGGAAGAATCTCACTCTTATAAGGTTCCACCATCAGCACACCCTGCTCGCCTCTTCCTACTCTGTACAGTTCAGGTTGCTCACGGAAGTCAATGTTATCAAAATCCATGTCATAGTCAAAAGCCATTCATGTTCGCCTCACTTTATCTTTTAAACTCATGTACCCGTTATGGATATTCGATATGTGATTGAATCAATTATTTAATAATAAATAATCTGATTAGACAATTGAATTACTACTTTGAAGGTCGCGTTACTCTCTCTGTGATGAGAGCCATACCTTTTCTTGTTATAAATCTACTCACTTGGGCGACCCAGTAATTATTAGCACCATCTACAATGTAACTCTTATTTTTTGCGATACCTTTAAAACCTGTCTTGACGACAGACTCTGGTGTTCCTCTGATTCCTCCCGGCATGTCTGTTGTTCCCATGACATCGAAAAATGATGTCTTCGTAGTACCGGGACAAAGTGCCAAAATCCTTACTCCAAGCCGACGATTCTCTGCATAGAGGGCTTCAGAGAATGACAGAACAAATGCTTTCGTCGCTGCATAGGTTGCCATGTAGGCAAGCGGCTGAAATGAAGCTACAGAGGCTAAGTTTACAATAATACCATCCCTCTGCTGCTGCATATGTGGTAGGAATTGGTGTGTTAGTCCTACAAGTGTAGATATATTGAGTCGAATCATTTCCTGCTCTCGATCAATCGAAATCGTTTCGAAACGGCCGTGTGTACCAAAACCTGCATTATTGATCAAAATATCAACGTTCAATCCAAACTTTTCTATACGTTCTCCTAACTCATGTACTGAATTCGCTTCAGACAAATCTAGCGGAATGACATACGTGTCCACTTTATACTTAAATGATAGCTCGTCTGCCAATGCATTAAGCTTTTCATCAGATCGTGCAACCAGAATAATATCACTCCCTTTGGAAGCAAGTTCTTCCGCGTACGCCTTCCCAATGCCGCCTGAGGCACCTGTAACAAGTGCTGTCTTACCTTTGTATTTCACCATCTCCATAACCTCCACTTTACTTGTATAATAAATAGGGATCCCAAACTTTTTAGAAACCTCTATCCATATTTGCTTTCGCAAATTTCTGCAGGTAGATTTACTTCAATTATATCTACAAGTATCTTCTCTAATATATCAAAATATAATATGTTCTATTTATAATTAAGCTTAAAGATTTGTTTAGATAAAACAAAAAAGCACTTCCCAAGTAATTTGGGAAGTGCTTTGAAACGATAATATCTCGATTAACGTTTTGAGAAATATCTAGATAATTTTCAAGTGTAGCTAATTCATGGAAATCCTTTTATATCAATGTTGCAGGAATTATTATATGGATAAAAATGTATGAAGAAGGATTGAAATTAATATTACTTGAACCAATTTGAACCAAAAAGATGGATGCTAGTTGAATACATCGTTAATTTATCCAAAATAATTCTAGCTTTACTAATTTCACTTTAAATACTTAACAAATTTAAGTACAATGCTAGAATAATGATCTGTTAGTTCTGAGTCCAATTAATATAATTTGCTGCTGTAATATCAATATGTTTCTTACTATACGAATTAATTGATATTTTTAGTACATTCTCAGCAGGCAAAGACATTTTTGACATAAGCAAGTCAGAAAAGTTCTTATTGTGTGTACTTACAATTATTTGTTTTTCTTCGTTATTAATTAGCGAGGTGAGAACATCAATGAACGAATATGTGTTAACATCGTCTAAATGTTGAAAAGGATCGTCAATTCCGATTATGTTCAGATTACTCCAATTTTGTGTAATATTTAAAGATAAGAAGATACTAAGTGCAAGAATTGTGGATTGTGCTGCGCTAAAATTTAGATTCGCATTTACTTCTTGTTTAAGTTGTTCTTTAGTTAGATCATCCAATAGTCCCCAATCATCTTCCTCCGAAAGTAATACGTATAAGTCATTCTCTCTAGTTACAAGTTTGACATGTTTGTAGTATGCGTGAGGAGAGATTTGCCTAAAGAACTGATTAATTATATTGCTATTATCTTTTAGGTACTTGTTAATCAAATCACTCTGAACATTTGTGTGTATTTTTTTTAACACTTCAATATTACTTAAGTTTTCTTCCGCTAATGTACGCTCAAAATCCTTATTCTTTTTAAGCTTAACGATTTTCTCTTTTTGACCTTGTATTTTCGTCAACTTATCTTGCTCTTTGAAAGCTGAAACGTTCTTTAAGCTAGATACAATTTCAGCATCAATATCCAATATCATTTTTGATTGTTGATTAATATATCTTAAACATTCATCAATACTGTAACTTTTGAATGTTTTAGGATAATCTGATTCTAATGTCTTTACAACGAAGTTAATTTGGTCAATTTTATTTCTAATACTATCGATTGTAGATTCCAGTTCAACTGTTTTTAATTTCAACTGTTTAAATGATTTTTTATTTTTATCTAAATAGTTATCCAATTCCTTAACTCTTGTAGCGATTTCATCTTTACTGAATACAGACGTAAACTTACCCTTAAAAGGCTTCTTTAGATTCTCATACTTTTTCTCATTCAAACTGATTTTCTCTCTTACAGATTTCAACTCATTAGACTTATCAAGCACATCCTTAATTAAGTTATAATAATGTTCATGTTCATTTATAAAAGTGTCAATCTCTTTTATTGTAATTTTTATATTTTGTCTATCTAAACCTGACAAATCCAGAATAATAGATTCAAGGTATATTTTCTTACGTTCAATAGTTTTTTTACTTTTCAAAGTTACATTTAGTTTTTCTTCTATTGATTTGATATGCTCTTGTAAAGACTTTATCTCGTTATCTATACTTGAAATTGCAGAAAGTTCTTCGCTAAGCTTTATCTCAACTCCATCATACTTTTCTTGGCCTTCTTTTAGTTTAAATTCAACATGGCTCAAGAGAGCATTTACATCTTTAAAATCACTACCACAGACAGGACACTCTTTCTCGGATTCTCTATTTAAGAGACTTCTTTGTAGTGAGAAAGTTATTTGTTGAAAATTATCTGCACGAATGTCCTTCTTCTTAGATTTTAACTGGTCAATAATTTTATTCTTCTTCTCCCTATTACTGTAAGCTCGTTCAAGTTGTTCTTTTTTGTCTCTAATTTCACTCTCAATACTTTTCAATTTTTTGTTTGTTACCTCTAGTTCTTTAATTTTATTCATTAACTCTAATCTATTTAAATTTTTCTCTTTACTTTCTTTTTTAAATTCAAATTCTTTTATAAAAGTACTGTAGTTATTATACTTTTCGATGATTTTTTTAATTTCTATATTGCTGTTAATATAAGATTGATAGTTTATTATTTCGTTCTCTTTACCTTTTAGATCATTTAATTCTTCTTGCAAACCATTTATTTCATGAAGGTTTTCTTCAAGCAATGACAATTGATTTTTTCTACTTTCAGCTCGTTTTTTTCCCTGTTCTCTTTTTTCTAATTCTCTATTGGTATCTAACAAATGCTTATACGAAGCGTCAAGTTTTGTTTGTTCTTCATTTAAATCGGAATTAGTTATCTCAAATCTATGTATCCTAGAAATCATATTTTGTAATTTTCTATTTTTATTCTCTAAGTTTTCCCTTTGATTTCTAATTTTCTGGATTTCATCTTCTTCCAGGCTTTGGATCTTTAAAGTATCATAACTAACAAAATGTTCTGGTAAAGAATCAAAATATTTATTTAAGTTACTAATTAAATGCGCCTCATTAATTTCACCAGTATATTCCATTATATATTCGTTATCACTATACCGTGTGTCAAGGCGCTTTATTTCGCTTTTAATATCTTTAAGCTCTGAGTCTATACGATTTAATTCATTCTCAAAAGCACCCTTGCTCTTATTAATGTAATTTCTTAATTCTTTCCCATATTTATCAAGACCAAGTATATTTTCAAGTTTTGCATATCTATCAGTTGGTTTATCAACCTTCACAAAGTCTTCTAAAGTCTCTTGAGATAAGATCTGGGTAGAAGCAAATATTGAACTAAAGTTGTTCAACTTTTGTTCTTGATTTAAAAAGTTTCCTTTTGTAATTAGATTGATTATAGCTCTTAATCCATCTCGAATAGTGTACTGTTGACCTTCAACAAAGAGCTTTTTGTCTATATTCCCTGATAATAGTTTACGAACTTCTCTTCTAATAGTACTTACATTTCCATCTCTATTAACTATATCCACTTCTACACTAGATATATAGGTTTGCTTTAGATACTCGTGATTATTAACAAGATAGTTAAATTTGGATTGTTCACTGCTACCAGAAAAACGATTTAATTCGCCTGTGAACACCCAATTTATAGCATCAAATATCGTACTTTTACCGTGTCCATTTGAACCCTCAATTAATATCACTTTCTTATCTTTCAAGTCGAACTCATGGACACCTCTAAATATTCTAAAATTCTCCACTCTAAGTCGACTAATCTTCATCACTTACACTCCTGATTCCTATATTAATGATATCTTTTTCAAGTTTACTAGTTTCTTCTAAGAGGGAATAAGAAGTGAAATAGTAATCTAATAAGTTACTTGCTAGTGAGTAAAAACTATCGAGACTTTCTTTCTCTTCCCCAACAAAATGATTTATCATATTAAAATTTAAGATTCCAGATTTGAACTCTTGATCATAATCGAATTGTGGAATTTTAATAAATTGATTGTTTAAAAAAGGAACATCCGTTATTTCATCTATTGATTGAAAAACATATTTTTTACAAACGTATTCATCTTTAATAACCTTGTTTATGGTAAGCGCTAAATCATCGTCATTATTCAGATCAAAGTTAAGAATCATGAAAAAGTAAATATTATTTTTGTGATTTGCAGAAAGATAATTATAAATGCTTGCTATAAGTGGCTGTTCGGAAATATACCAGTCAAGAAATAACGATTTTGCCTCGTATTCTTTTACAAAAATCACTCTTGAGTCCTTTACCCACATCTGTATCCCACTATAAGACATGTCCTCCTGAAAGGGTTCAAACTCCATTAATTCATAATCCATCTGCTTAAATTTAATAATCAACTCTTCAATTTGCAAAGAGATCACCTACCCCTCTGATAAACTCAATTTCCAATGAGCCTCTATTTCTTTATCCTGAAACGTGGGAACACTCTCTCCAGTTGTATTACTAAAAAACTCGAAGAAAGCATCCACTTCGTCTTTATTAATAAATTTCAAGTTTTCAGGTGGATCAATTATTGATATGTCATCTCTTTCAACTTTAGCAACAGTAAACCTTGCAGCAAGTCTTTCACTAGTCTTGGATTTCTCAGTTTTTTGTTCTTTCTTCTCATCAATTATTAAACTGAATAAATCTTGATTAATGTTAGAACCGTACTCACATTGTTGCAAAGCAGAGACCACAGTATTTTTTACAATAACAGTATCTGATCTATTTCTGGCATTATAAATAGTAAATAAAAGTTTTTCATTTTCTATTTCCCCTGTGTGAAACAATAACTGAGAGTTTTGGAATTCCACTTTCCTAGAGGGATAGAAAACTAAACAACGGATGATATACGATAGAGAACTCTTAATATGCTGCTTGTTCTTATCATTATTGAACTGCTCAACTTTGATTATGCTTTGTAAGTTAAACAATTTGTTTAGAAATACTAAGCAATATTTTGAGTCCTTTCTAAACTGCTTCTCAAATTCTGTTCTAAACCAATCTAATGTCTCAATTAACTCCTTAAGTAACATTTGATTAGACTTAAACTCATCTTGATACTCGCTCCGAAGCGCTTCTAGCAGATATTTAATTGTTCTTAATAGAGAATCGTCATCTAAATAATTCGAGGCGTCGTCTTTCAATGACTCACTCCATGTGTAAATTAATGCTTTTACATCTTCTCTTTCAAAGACTAACTCAGTCTTATCCATTTCTGGATCATCTCTGTAAGTTCGTTGTGTTATTTCAGCCAATAAATTACTGAAGATTCCTCCAACAATTGTTTTCTTGATTGGGTGTGTAATTCCAATAATATCTTCTATTAGACCTTCAATTGTATTTTTTAATGAATCGAAAGAACCAAGCTTATTAATGTATAACTTTTCTAAATAAAAATTCACTGGTTTTGAAAAAACTTCACTGAATTGTATATCCTTATCTTTAATAATTACTGGAGTTTCTATTTTTGGCTTTAGAATATTGTCGTCTAAAAGATCTGCTTTAAATGATGTATTAAGTGTAAATACTTCTAAACCTTCAAGACTATTATGGGGTGTATTACTTACAAGTTCAAACTCCGGATTAACAAAGGGCATTTCTTCCATGTAGCCTTCAATTAGCGACGCTGGGTCTTTATCCATAAAGACATCATAATTTTTAAATAGTTTCTCTATCCATGAATTAAAATGATCATATTCACTATCCACACGTTTTTTTTGACTTCGTGAATAGATATCGTTTGGTTGCAATCTATTTGAACTGTTCTGTCTCACAGTCTTAACTTGAATAAAGCGAATCCTATCGTTTCGCAGTAATGCGACATCATCAAAATATTCAAATACAACTTTGTCCCACCAATTATTTTTAGGGTCTTGTACCATCTTAAGAATATAATATATTGTCACGTAATATTGATACACAAATCCTCTAATTGCAGTTATTCCACCTAAATCTTCAAAGTCTCCCTCCATCAGTTTGCTAATTATGTCCTCTTCCTCAATTCCTTCGAAATCTTCCCCACTTTGCTCCTGATATATCTTGAACTTTTCTAAATGATACTGATATGCCGAATCTTTATATGTATTTACCATTATCATACCCCCAAATAATCACTAGATAACTTGTAATCTCTCATGAAAATTTTACCATATATTCGGATTTTTTAATGTGTAAATTCAGAAAATCCCTATTACCATTTCATTTATAAACGATCTCAATCCTTTATAGATTGTACATACCTGTTATACTAAACTAATCATTACCTCAATAAGTTTGTTCAATAGAATTCTGAATTTTCTTATCCACATATCTATTAAGCAGATGTTGATAAAATAAATAATGTCCATCCATAGTCTCTATAGAAAATCTATCTTTTTCTAAAACTGAAAAGATAAGGTTTGAAAATTTAGTATCCGTAATTACATCATTAAATAATTCATTTTTTATTTCTTTATATTTAAGGTCTGACTTTATTATTCTGTTGAATAAATTCCCTTCGAAATATTCTATAAATAATTCCTTATGCCGTCTCCACATTTTTTCAAACGCATTTGCAAAAATATAAAAATTATTTTTATCCCCTATTAACGTTCCGCCAATCATCCCTTTATTTTCTAGAAAAGAATATACAACATCATTAGATTCATTTATTTCACATACCTTACTCATTCTTAAGATATAGTAATTTGCAAATTCTAAATCACCCATCAATAGTTTAATTAATAAATTAGAAATTAGTTCTATTCTGGAATGAGGTTCGCCTAAAAGAAATTGATATTTTTCATATACTTTTTCATTTGTAAAAAAAGGGTACATTTCTTTAACCTTGTTTAAACCGCTTATAGTCCTTAGATACATTTCATTATTTTCACTTAAAGTTACTATTTTATTTTTACTTTCACTTGATTTCTTCTTAATGCTTTTTCTTAACTCCGGACTATTTTTCTTCCCAAATAAAAAGTCCATAAAAGGGAGAATATATTTCCCTTCCTCGTCTTTTTCACTATTCATTATTATTGCTAATAAAAATATTTTCACGCTTTCTTCTTCATCAATATGATTGCCAAAAATCAATTCTTTCTTTTCGCAATTAAGTAACTCAGTAAATCCCTCTAACTGAGATTCAGTTAATAGATGGGGATTTTTCTTTTTATGTGGTCTACCATTTTCAATAGCAGATAATCTAGAAGTATCCACACTTATGTAATAATCAGTCTTTAGTTTTGCAACAAGTTTGTCTTGCTTGACCCCTAGCTTCTTAATTCTATAGTTTTTGATTCTCGACCCTATACCTTTATATAAAAACGTCTCAAAATCAAATATTATCTTCACCCCCAGAACATGGTAGATATTCTTCTATCAAACTACCAAAAGCATACCATCTTTACATAAATATAAAAAGTTAATATATTACTAGGCCTTATAGAAAATGAAGATAGTGACTATCAATATTAAATGGAGGTGCTAGTCTTGCCAAAAAAAATCGTTCTTTGAATTAAAAAGTATAAAAAATAAATGAGAAGAGGAATTTAATATGCCAATTGCAAATGCATGGGTTTTTACTGAAACCAAATTTAAAGCAGATGAGTTTCTAACAAATACAAACAACCTTTATCGATTAGTAACACAACGACCGTATATAAGTAAGAAAGATCCTAATGAGAGTGGTGTCACTTTAACGTTATCAATCACTAAGGATATAACGGATTATGGAGTAGATAAAAAAAGTGGCTTAAAACGTGACAACAATGTTCTAAATACTTTTGATGTAACTGTTCTAAATAATAAGACCTCTATCGAAGTTCAAAAAGGTGAATACGTACAACTTATAAATTTCATTCCAGAAAAATCTTTTGTTATAGAGTTTGATTTAATCCTTAGATTTGAAGATGTGGAGAAAGTAAATGTTAATAAGAAATAGAAATATAAGTACAAGTAGAATACAAAATGGTATCTACTTAAACACAACACTTATCTTACTAACAGGATTTACATTGATTATCTCGGTTATTGATAATTTATTGAATATAGGGTTTACGAAATTCAGTAACCCTTTTTTAATAACTATTATCTTTTCAATAATTGCAGTTCAAACTCTTATTTGGATGATAAGAAATAAAGGTTATAGAGGGATAAAGTATTCCTTTATCCACTATTCTACTGTAATGAATTTGAGAAAAGCCTTTTTAGATTCCAAGTATTATAACATAAGATTTCACCTTAATAAAAAAATAGCACAATTACCAAAAATCAAGATAGACTTTGAAAAAGGATTATCCATTGGTAAGTTGTATATTGAAAATATTCAATTAGATAAAGATCTTAGTTCTAGCAATATATCGTTTGCTTTAAATAAATATGTTGTAGAGAGAAGTTATTTATCCAGAGATGAAAAATATTTTATATTTGAAATTTACGATAGTAACATTAACCGTCAGCTTACATTTGAAAATTTAAAAGAATTTCAAGAGTATTCATCCAAAACAAAGGAGCAGCATCTATTCATTGATAAATTCACTGACATACCGATGCACAGCTCATTGATTGCTGGTCAGTCAGGGTCAGGGAAAACTTACGCTCTGTATACATTGGTACTTCAAATGCTACTTAAGAAAGATTTATATAATCTTTACTTTGCTGACCCTAAAAACTCAAGTCTTGCAGTTATCGGTGAAGAAATAGCTAGTAACAATACTGCAAGTAATTTTGATGAGATCATTCATTTATTAAAGACATTTAATGAGTTAATGGATAATAGAAAAGCTTATATGAAAGACAAACTAAACTCTCGACTTGAAGCAACATATGTACACTTTGGATACTCAGCACATGTTTTAATGTTTGGTGAATTTGCTAGTTTTCAAACCATATTGCAATCAATGGAGAAAAAGAAACGTGACGAGGTAATGAAGTTAATATCCCAAGTCGTTTTACAAGGAAGACAATTAGAATTCTTTATATGGTTTGTCATGCAAAAATCAGATTCAAATCTATTACCAACATATATAAGGGAAAATCTAGCATTTAAGTTTTTTATTGGAAATTCCGAAAAACAAACATATATAACTGCTTTTGGTCCAGGGATTAACATCAAAGAGAAGGGTTTTCAACTAGGAGAAGGTCTGTTTACTTGCCCTATAATTGCAAACAATCCAAAGATTTGTCATTTCAGTTATTTAGACTTTGACATATTTGAAGCTATAAGAAAGCTTCGATAGTAAGCGGGGGTTATGTAATAACCCCCGCTCCAAAACAAATAATAGTTTGTTCGAGGTTGTTTTACCAATGTTTCATGACTTGAAAGGAGTGATATTTTGTTAGATGTCCAAATCGATGAATTTACATTGGTATTGCAGACTACAAAAAGACCTAATTCCATCGAAACATGGTCTGGTATGGCAATTTCTTTAATTGATGAGTTTACTCAATTAGCAAATATTGAGTTAATACTTGGAGAATTAGAGGATTCTACTGATTCGCTACCTAGAGGTTATTCACACGGATTGTCTTGCAAAAATACACCGTATTATTTTTCAATTGCTTATCATACAGATTTTATCCAAATGGGCGTTTGTATAAAGTTTTCTGCATATGCTTGGATGAAATACAGAGAACAATACGAAGCATTATTTACTCAATCAATACAAATACATCAATTTATATCGAGTATAGATAATACTAATTTGTACACTTCTAGACTTTCAAGAATTGATATTGCAATTGATTTTATTGAAGAGGATATTTCTGTTAATACAATTTATAATCAACTTTCTAAAAAGAATCAGATTGTTCGAACTGCATCCGGAAGAAATAATCTATCTAATCTATCAGCATTAACCAAAAATAATGAAACATCCACCTTTTATCTAGGTACTAGAGGCAAAAATATAAAAGCATTATTGCGGGTTTATGATAAGAAGATGGAGCAAAAAGAAACGATGGGAACTCGCTACAAGGAATCTCTCCACTATAGTAACTGGGTAAGATTCGAAGCAGTTTATAAAGGTGCCTATGCTCATAACATATCCGATAAATTAAAGAGCATAAAAGACAATGTAGAATTAAAAGATCTTCTTGTATCTGCTTTAACTGATCGTTATCAGTTTTATTATGCAAAGTCTAATAAACTAACTACGTATAGTAAAAGTATGCTTGATTTACTTGATAAAAAATCCTTTATGTTTAGTTCGCCCTCACCTCGAATGAACTTATTAGAACAATCCCAACAACATATTTTAAATGGTTCTGGTTTGTTTCCATATTTATTTAAAGTTAGACATATCTGGGGAAAGGAAGGATTAAAAGAGTGTGTAGCGTTTCTTCATAATGAATTTAACAATTACGAACCAAACGATGATGTTATGGTGTGGCTAAAAAGATATTCTACCATCTATGCACAGCAAGGCTATCCATTCAAATAACAATGAACTCATTTTCAAGGAGATGATATATATTGAAGGTTACGACAAAACCAGATAACCGCCCATATCTACTAACACGTGAACAAGCATCAGATTTTTTAGGGATAGACCCAAAGTCCTTTGATAAATACATCCGACAACACGATGAACTAGAGCGCTTCATGATCGGCAAGCATGAACGATACACAATGAAATCCTTAGTGCACTTTATTGAAGAACACTCTGTTTAAAATGTAGACAGTTGATAAGATGCTAGTTTAGAAATACAATATAAATGTATTCAACTAGCATCTATCAACTATTTTTATGAAGGGAATTGATAGCATGGCTAGTATTTTAAAAAGAGGAAAGTCATATAGAGCACAGGTTTCTTTATACAGATATGGAGAGTATAAAAAGCTTACTAAAACATTTGCGACCAAGACGGAAGCAAAGCTTTGGGCATTGGAAATGGAATTAGCGAAAGGAGAAGGTAAAGAACTTGCTCATAGAACAACCACATTTGCAGATTTCTTCGAAAATTGGATTTTTCTTGTTAAGGTCAACGATGTTAAAGAAACGACATTTCAAAATTATGTTCGTACTTAGGCATTATTAGGAACTTATTTCAGGATATCCAAATGAAAGATTTAAATGATATTGTTGTTCAGAAGAAAATTGACGAGTATGCGAAAACACATTCACGAAAAACAACACATGAAGTGCTTCTTAAAATTAAAACATCTTTACGTGATGCATACGCTCGTGGTTATATTACAAACGATTTTGCTCGTTTAGTGAAAACACGAGGAGTAAACCCACCTAAACGAAACAAAGCGTTATCTATTACAGATTTTAAAAAGCTTCGTAATTACGTTTTACAGCATCCAGAAAATGAATTCAACATACTTGTATTACTAGCATTAGAAACAGGTATGCGGCGTGGAGAACTACTAGCAATACGCCCAGAGAGTCTTTATGAATACGGAATAAAAGTTAGACATTCCATCAGTCCTACTTCTGAAGACACTTCATTAAAGACACAGAATTCAAAACGTGATATTTCTATAAACAAAGAGGTGTATGACCTTATTCGTCAAATTCCTGTTAAAGAGAATGGCTATATCTTTAGTTTTGGAGGCTTTAAACAGTCTGAACAATTAGCAGAGTTATTAACAGAATTGGACATTAAAAAAACAACGTTCCACGGTTTGAGAGATACGCATGCATCATTTTTATTCGCCAAAGATATAGACATTGCCTATGTATCCAAACGATTAGGACATATAAATATACAAACAACACAAAACTACTACCTAGTTTTAATGCCTGAACAGGAGCACCAGCAAAACAGTGAGGCTTTAAATTTATTAAATTCATTATAGAAAAAGACACCAGCAAAATGCTGATGTCTTGATATTAATGTTGATTTACACCAATTTGCACCAAAAAATCTTCGCAAACGTTGTTATATCAACAATCCTATTAACGTTTTGAGAACTGTGGAGAACGACGGGCTTTCTTGAGTCCGTATTTCTTACGTTCTTTCATACGTGGGTCACGTGTAAGGAGTCCTGCTCTCTTAAGTGTACCACGGTTTTCTGGGTCTGCTTCAAGAAGTGCTCTCGCAATACCATGACGGATTGCTTGTGCTTGTCCTGTGAAGCCACCACCATGTACATTTACCAATACATCGTAGTTACCTTCTGTTTCTGTAACTGCGAATGGCTGATTCAAGTCAAGAATGAGACTTTCGAATGGAAGGTATTCTCTCATGTCACGTCCGTTTACTGTGACGTTACCTTCACCTGGTACGAGACGTACTCTAGCTACTGCGTTCTTACGACGACCTGTTCCTTTGTATTCTACTTTAGCCAATGAATTAACCTCCTATTCCTAACCGCGAAGTTCGTAGTTTTCTGGTTTTTGTGCTTCATGTGGGTGCTCACTCGCAGCGTATACATGAAGTTTCTTGCCTTGCGCGCGTCCAAGTCTGTTTTTCGGTAGCATACCTTTGATGGAGTTTTCCAACAGGCGTACAGGATTCTTTTCTCTCAGTTCACCAGCAGAGATGGATCTGATTCCACCTGGATGTCCAGTGTGTCTGTAGTAGATTTTGTCCTTCGCTTTGTTACCAGTCATTTCGATCTTTCCAGCATTGATGATGATGACGTTGTCACCTGTATCAACGTGCGGTGTGTATGTCGGTTTGTTCTTACCGCGCAGTATGGATGCAACTTCAGAAGATAGACGACCAAGTGTCTGTCCTTCTGCATCGATAACATACCATTTACGTTCAATGTTGGCTTCGTTTGCCATAAATGTTTGACGCATTTCTAGTCCTCCTAAATATATCAGTGGTTCTCTCGTTTATGCTCTCCAAAATAAAAAAAGCTTCGTTTACTTTATATCTCATTCACAATAAGTTTCCGGGGCTCATCGTGGGTGATATAAAATTATACCGTTGTCTATGATAACCTTAATAGGGTATTTTGTCAATGTCTTAGCGGTTTCTTTTTAATTTTTCAAGTGCCGCTTCACGTTCTTTCTCGGTAAGAAATACACGCTCAAGGTATAATCCTTCGGCCGGCGCTGTTTTAGGCACCATCGTCCTATCTTTGGCGGCGATCACTTCAGGCGTCCTTGCCCCATCCCATCGCCCTTGGCCTACCTCAAGTACATAGGCGACTAGAATCCGCACCATATTATATAAGAACCCTGAACCGACAATGAGGAAGTCGTAACCCTTCTCCGTTCTAATCAAATCGAAACGGTAGATTTGACGTACCTTATTTTCTATCGGTGATTTGGCACTGGTGAAGCTGGTAAAGTCATGGACACCTACGAAAAACTGCATCGCGTTCCGCATTTTAGCTTCATCCAGATCATATGTGTAATGGACTCTGAGACCTTTTTCAAAAGGATCGCGTACACTACTCTGGTAAATCCGGTAGCGGTATACTTTCCCTTTTGAATGATGTCTTATGTGGTAGTCAGAACTGATAGTAGTCACTTCGTGGACCGCGATATCGCCTGGCATTGCACTGTTTAAGGCGTGCTGCCATTTGGACACAGGGATATTAAGCTCAGAATCGAAGTGAAAGTATTGTTCAATCGCATGTACACCGCTGTCTGTGCGACCAGCCGGATGTATTCTGATCGGCGTCTTATGCATACGATTTATTATCTTCTCTATCTCACCTTGCACAGTGCGCCCTTCCATCTGGTACTGGAAGCCATTGAAGCCGGCACCATTATAACTGATTCTAACTAGATAGCGCATATGCTACTCCTCACTGTCTGATCATCCAGAGGATGATGCCGAATATAATCATCGCAATCAAAGCTACCGTATCACGAATCTGCCAGTTCAGAATACGATAATGCGTCCGTCCTTCTTCACCCTGATATCCCCTGACTTCCATAGCGATGGCGAGTTCCTCAGCGCGCTTGAAAGAGGAAATGAAAAGCGGTATGAAGATTGGCGTCAATGCTCGCAACCTCGATCCGAGACTACCGGTCATGAAGGTCGACCCACGAGCACTTTGCGCTTTAATGATTTTTTCCGTTTCGTCCATCAGTGTCGGGATGAAACGAAGACTGATGGACATCATCAGCGCAATCTCGTGCACGGGCACTTTAATGGCCTTCAGCGGCTTACAGATGCGTTCTATGGCGTCTGTAAGCTGCAGAGGGCTTGTGGTCAGAGTCATGATTGTCGTGATCAGCACAAGCAGGACAAGACGTGTAGTGATGTATAGACCATTGATGACACCTGCAGACTCGATGGTAAAGAAACCCCCATTTACAAGTACCGTACCGCCCTTGGTGAAAAAGAGGTGCATGAAGAAGGTGAAAAGTAGCAGAATCAATATCAACTTCAACCCATTGAAGAGGAAACGGAGTGACAGACCAGCGCTCTTCGTCAGCATGATAATAAAAAGGACAAGTAGTCCGTAGCCAGTCCAATGATTCGCAAAGAATACAATAATCATGAATAGCACTACGGCCAATATTTTGGCACGGGGGTCGAGAGTGTGTATGATGCTTGACCCAGGGATATACCTGCCAAGTAGCATCTTACTGAGCATGGGTCGCCCTCCACTCTTCATAAAGTCCGATAAATGCTTCGGTGTTCTTTGGCATCTGTTCGAACCAGATGTCTTTTTCCCACAGGTCATGAACGAGTTTGACGATATCCGGCGGTTCAAGTGAGTACTTCCCAAGCAGTGTTTCATCCGTGAGCAAATCCGCTGTCTTACCTTCCTTAACAAGATGACCGGCGCTCAGTATTTTAACTTCGTCGGTATACTCGAAGACGTCGTTCATATCATGTGTAACGAGGATGACAGTGATTCCCATATCGCGATGGATTCTCTCAAAAAGCGACATCGTTTCTATGTGACTCTTTGGATCAAGACCGGCAGTCGGTTCATCCAAGATGAGCACTTGCGGTTCCATCGCTAGGATACCTGCAATGGCCACTTTGCGCATCTGCCCTCCGGAAAGATCGAAAGGAGAAGTATCGAATAGTGACGCGTCAATGTTGAGCAAATGGAGATAATATTTTGCCTTCTCCTCCGCAGTTTCTCGGTCCATACCCATGTTCTTCGGCCCAAACATAACATCCTTAAGCACAGTCTCCTCAAACAGTTGGTGTTCTGGAAACTGAAAAACCATGCCAACATGCTTTTTTATCTGATGTACGTCTCGTTGTTTCGTCTTCTTCTTGAGCAGGATATCCCCCGCACTTACTTCTCCAAACGTAGGTAGAAGCAGTCCATTTAAAGTTTGGATCATTGTAGACTTACCGCTGCCGGTGTGTCCGATGATACCGTAGTATGTGCCTTCTTTAAATGTAGTGGTGATGTCGTTAAGGGCCAGGTGCTCAAATGGTGTATTCTGATGATAGATGCTTGTGAGGTTTTTGAATTCGATGTTCATAGACGCTCCACCAATGTTTTATATGACATGTATTCACCATCAAGCAGCCTTTTGGATAGTTCCATGTGGAAAGGTAGCACAAGCCGGCTTGCTATTAGGGCATCTGTATCCTGATATATCTCGTCTATAGTACCCTCACTGATGATGCGACCCTCGTGCATGATGACAGCATGATCACTTTGCTCAATCTCTGCCAGATCATGAGTAATATAGATAAGAGTCGTTTTACCTTCATGATGGATCTTCTGCAGAATCTCCAGGACCTCACGACGGCCTTCCGGATCGATCATCGATGTTGCTTCATCCAAGATTAGAACATCGGGCGCCATGGCAAGCGCACTAGCGATGGCGACACGCTGCTTCTGGCCTCCTGATAGCCTTGATGGTTCATGATCCTTGTAGGGATACATATTCACAGCTTTGAGTGCTGCTTCTGTCCTTCTGACCATTTCGGTTCTTGGCACACCCTTATTTTCAAGGCCGAATGCCACATCGTCTTCGACAGTGGCACCGACAAACTGGTTGTCGGGATTCTGAAAGACAATGGCAAATCGTTTCCTAAGTTCAGCCCGGTTATCTTCATCCAATGCTGTACCATTCACTCTGATTGTACCTTCATAATCTTCCAATATCCCCATCAGAATCTTTACCAAAGTGCTCTTACCCGAACCATTATGACCTATTATGGAGACCCATTCACCCTGGCGGATGGATAGGGAAATATGATCCAATGCCTTGTATTCACCTGATCTATAACTATAGGTTAAATTTTCAAATTCAATCATATCTCCACCGCCGTTTTTATGTAATAAAAAAGCGCGTACCCTGCACTTGGGAGTCGCGCGTTTATTCTGTATAGCCTTGCAGGGTACGTTGAGCTAGACAATATAATCCCATAGAGACATATTATCGTAACACTCATTTTGCTTTTATATGATTACGCTTCTTCAGTCGTTGCTGCACCTTGTACGAACTCGATTACTACGAGTTCTGCACCGTCGCCACGACGTTCACCAAGTTTCTTGATGCTTGTGTAGCCACCTTGACGATCTTCAAAACGTGGTGCGATATCTTCAAAAAGCTTTTGAAGTGCGTACTGAGTTGTACCATCTTCGTTTGCGATTTCAACGTTGCGTACTGTCTGACCTGCACGACGTCTCGCTGGAAGATCTCCACGCTTACCGAGAGTGACAAGCTTGTCTACGACTCTGCGTAGTTCTTTTGCTCTCTGTTCAGTTGTTGTAATGCGTTCGCTTACGATAAGGGATGTTGCCAAATCACGAAGCATTGCTTTTCTTTGATCGGATGTACGTCCTAGTTTTCTGTAGCCCATTGCAATTTACCTCCTTTATCAGTCTTCTTTACGGAGCCCCAGACCGAGGTCCTCGAGTTTAAATTTGACTTCTTCAAGAGACTTACGTCCCAGATTTCTTACTTTCATCATATCTGCTTCACTCTTATCAGTCAGTTCCTGTACAGAATTAATTCCCGCACGTTTCAAACAGTTATAAGAACGTACTGACAGATCCAGTTCTTCAATGGACATTTCCAGAACTTTTTCTTTCTGGTCCTCTTCCTTCTCGATCATGATTTCAGCATTTTGTGCTTCATCAGTGAGTCCAACAAATATATTCAGATGCTCTGTCATAATTTTAGCAGCAAGAGAAACACCTTCCTGCGGTGTAATAGAACCATCTGTCCAAACATCTAGAGTAAGCTTATCGAAGTTTGTCATCTGACCTACACGCGTATTTTCAACCGTGTAGTTAACACGCTCGATTGGCGTATAAATGGAGTCTACCGGAATGACACCGATTGACATTTCACTTTTGTTATTACCATCAGCAAGAGTATACCCTCTGCCACGATCTGCGATCATGCGTACTTTGAACTGTCCACCATTGGATACTGTTGCGATCTTTAGGTCTCGGTTCAAAATTTCAACGTCACTATCGTGGGTAATATCGCCAGCTGTAACAACACCTTCTCCGTTAAAGTCGATTTCGAGAACTTTTTCTTCATCAGAATAGACTTTGAGAGCCAACTTTTTGATATTGGTAACGATTGTTGTAACATCTTCCACAACATTTTCGATTGTAGAAAATTCATGCAGTACATTTTCTATTTCTATCGTTTTGACTGCCGCACCAGGTAATGATGATAAAAGAATGCGACGTAAGGAGTTCCCAAGTGTTGTTCCATATCCTCTTTCAAGAGGTTCAACAACAAACTTACCAAACTTAGAATCTTCCGATACTTCGACTGTTTCAATTCTAGGTTTTTCGATTTCTATCATTTGTCTACTTATCCTCCCTTTAAACGTCGGAAATATTATGCAGCCATGTGTTTTACATTACACTCGGAATTGTCCTGTGACAAGTAATTATACACGGCGACGTTTAGGTGGACGGCAGCCATTGTGTGGTACAGGAGTGACATCTTTGATTGCTGTGATTTCAAGACCAGCGGATTGAAGCGCACGGATCGCTGATTCGCGACCTGCCCCAGGACCTTTTACTGTAACTTCAACAGATTTGAGTCCGTGTTCCATCGCTGCTTTAGAAGCAGTCTCAGAAGCCATCTGTGCAGCGAATGGTGTTGATTTCTTTGAACCTCTGAAACCAAGTGCACCTGCTGATGACCATGACAGCGCGTTACCAAAATCGTCAGTGATTGTGACAATTGTATTATTGAAAGTTGAACGGATATGAGCAATTCCAGTTTCAATATTCTTTTTCACTTTACGTTTGCGTGTTTGTTGTCTACGAGCCATATTTTCTCCTCCTTTTCCCTAATTATTTCTTCTTGTTTGCTACTGTTTTAACTGGACCTTTACGTGTGCGGGCATTATTTTTAGTGTGCTGTCCACGCACTGGAAGTCCACGGCGATGGCGGATACCTCTGTATGATGCAATTTCCATCAAACGTTTGATGTTGAGGTTCTGTTCACGACGAAGGTCACCTTCGATTTTATAAGTGTCAACGACTTCACGAATAGTGTTGAGTTCGTCTTCAGTAAGATCTCTTACACGTGTACTTTCAGATACGTTCGCTTTTTCAAGAATTTCTTTCGCTCTTGTGTTACCGATACCGTAAATATAAGTGAGAGAGATTACAACACGTTTTTCACGTGGTACGTCTACTCCTGCAATACGAGCCATATGTTACACCTCCGATATTATAATATTAACCTTGCTTCTGTTTATGCTTAGGGTTCTCACAGATTACCATAACTTTGCCTTTTCTGCGGATGACTTTACATTTTTCACAGATAGGTTTGACTGATGGTCTTACTTTCATGTGTTTTACCTCCTTAGAATGTGGAGTCCATTATTTAAAACGATAAGTGATCCTGCCACGTGTGAGATCATAAGGTGACATTTCAACTGTTACTTTATCGCCAGGAAGAATACGTATATAGTTCATACGGATTTTACCTGAAACATGAGCGAGAATCTCATGTCCATTTTCAAGTTCCACTTTGAACATGGCATTCGGCAATGTATCTAATACAGTGCCTTCCAACTCGATAACATCTTGTTTACTCATTTCGAATTCCCCCTTTACAGCTCTAATCTCTATTAGAAATTCACTTCAGGTGAAGATTGGACTACACTTAACGTCAAAATATGAACTTCAATATTTTTCGTTATTACACAAGTAACATTCACCTAGAAGCGTCTGAAAAGGTGAATATCCTTATATACTTTGCAGAATCGCATCAACATCGTTGAATACTTCATCAATGTCGCGTGAGCCATCCACTTTAACAAGCACGCCCTGATCTTCGTAGAAGTCGAGCATAGGCGTTGTCTGCTGGATGTTCACTTCCAGACGATTTGCAACTGTTTCAGGGTTGTCATCTTCTCTCTGATACAACTTGCCACCATCGAGATCGCAAACGCCCTCTTGTTTCGGCGGGTTGAAAACAAGGTGGTAGGTGGTTCCACAGACTTCACAGATACGTCTGCCAGTCAATCGGTTCATCAGTTCCTCTTCGGTCACTTCAACATAGATTGTTCTATCAATCTTAGTACCGAGTTCTTGCATGATACCGTTCAAAGCTTCGGCTTGCTCTACAGTGCGCGGAAATCCATCCAGCAAAAAGCCGTCTTTAGCATCACTTTGACTCAAGCGCTCTTTGACGATACCAATCGTTACTTCATCCGGAACAAGCTCACCTTTATCCATGAAGGATTTGGCTGCCTGACCGAGTTCTGTACCGTTCTTAATTGCAAGGCGGAACATGTCCCCTGTTGATATATGAGGGATCGGGTATTTCTTTATAATCTTGGACGCCTGTGTCCCTTTTCCAGCACCAGGTAGTCCCATCAATATAATATTCATACGCTTTTCCTCCTACCTACGCTTTCTGAAACCGCGGTATTCCTTTTGGTTTGCTTGAGCTTCCAACTGTTTCATAGTCTCAAGTGCGACACCAATAACAATCAGAAGACTCGTACCTCCAATTTGAATCGCCTGAGGCAGGTCCATGAACTTAGTCACGAGTAGTGGCAGTATAGATATGCCGGCAAGGAATAGTGAGCCTACAAATACAAGTCTGTATAGTACAGATGTAATATAGTCCTGTGTGTTTTTCCCCGGACGAATGCCAGGTACATAACTTCCTTGCTTCTTGAGGTTATCTGCCATCTTTTCAGGATTAACCTGGACAAACGAATAGAAGTACGTGAATGCAATAATCAGAGCGACATAGAAAACCATGCCTATCCAATCGGACGGATCAGCAAATCTTGCGACCGTCTGAGCCCAATTGGCGTCAGGGAAAAATAGCGTCAGTGTCTGCGGTAGCATGAAAAATGCCATCGCAAAGATGACCGGTATTACCCCTGCCGGGTTCACTTTAAGCGGCAAGAAAGTCGATTGCGGTGCTAGCTGTGACGATGTTCTTTGACGTTTGGCATATTGGACTGGAATTTTACGTACCGCCTGCAAAATGAATACAGCAAATGCCGTAATCAAAATGAGGAAGATGAAAAGTCCGACCATTTGTATAACTGCCATTGTCGTATCATCAGCACCGACGAAATTCTGTTGGTAAAGTTGAACAATTGCATTAGGAAGTACACCGAGTATACCTGCAAAGATAATGATTGAGATGCCGTTGCCGACACCGTGCGTTGTTATCTGTTCGCCCAACCACATAAGGAAAGCTGTTCCCGTCGTAAGGACAAGGGCGATGAGCAGATAGGACCCAACATTTGTGCTGTCCAGCAGTGTACCGCCGAACATCCTATTGAAAGCAAAGGACATTCCAAGCGATTGTATAAACGCAAGTACGATAGTGAAATAGCGCGTAAACTGACTGAGCTTACGTCTGCCAACTTCACCTTGTTTGGCCCATTCAGCAAATTTAGGTACAACGTCCATTTGGAGAAGCTGTACAACGATTGATGCTGTGATGTAAGGCATAATACCCATTGCCAGTATAGAGAAGTTCATCAGTGCGCCACCACCGAAGGTGTTCATTAGATCAAGCACGCCCTGTTGACCCGCTCCCATATCGAACACACTCGGATCCACTCCTGGAACCGGGATATACGTGCCGATTTTAAAGATGACGAGCATTGCCAAAGTAAATAGAATTTTACTTCTGATTTCTTTAATCTTAAAGAAATTGGATAACGTGCCGATCATTAGATCACCTCGTAGCTTCCGCCCTGTTCCTCAATTGCTTTTACAGCTGAACTTGAAAACTTATGAGCTTTTATTGTTAATTTCTTCTCAAGAGTACCATTGCCTAATACTTTGATACCAGATTTTTCATTCTTAACAATACCATTCTCTTTCAGCATTTCAGGTGTAACTTCAGTACCTTCTTCGAAACGATTCAAATCGCTCAGGTTAAGCACTGCATATTCTTTACGGTTAATGTTCGTGAATCCACGTTTTGGAATACGACGGAATAGTGGAAGCTGTCCACCTTCAAACGTTGGTCTAACTCCACCACCGGAACGTGAATTCTGACCATTATGACCGCGTGCAGAAGTCTTACCATTACCAGAAGACATACCACGACCTACACGATTACGGCTTTTACGAGCACCTTCAACTGGTTTCATCTCATGTAATTTCATCTTCGCACCTCCTATATCATAATATCATTAATTTTCTTCAACTGAAACTAAGTGGCTGACTTTAGCAACCTGACCTCTGAGCTGAGGTGTATCTTCAAGCTCAACACTGTGCTGAAGCTTTCTCAGTCCGAGAGAAGCAACTGTTCTTCTTTGAGTTTCAGGCTTCCCGATCAAGCTTTTTTTGAGGGTTATTTTAATTTTAGCCATATCTGTAAATCCCTCCTTAATTTTGTAGCTCTTCTACTGATTTGCCACGCAATTTAGCGACTTCTTCTGCGCTCTTAAGCTCAGTAAGACCTGTCATTGTTGCACGTACTACGTTGATTGGTGTGTTAGCACCCAGTGATTTACTGAGGATATCAGAAACACCAGCAAGCTCCAATACGGCACGAACAGGTCCACCAGCGATAACTCCTGTACCAGGTGCTGCTGGCTTCATGAATACTCTACCGGAACTGAAACGTCCAATGATTTCATGTGGAATAGTACCATCTACTAGTGGTACTTCGATAAGATCTTTCTTGGCAGCTTCGATAGCTTTTTTGATTGCTTCAGGCACCTCTTGGGCTTTACCTGTACCAAAGCCGACACGTCCTTTTTTGTCTCCTACTACAACAAGTGCAGAGAAACGGAAGCGACGTCCACCTTTTACAACTTTAGCGATACGGTTGATTGTAACAACGCGTTCTTCGAACTCCTGTACTTTCTCTTCTCTACGAGCCATAAATGTCATTCCCTCCTTCGATTAGAATTGCAGACCGTTTTCACGAGCAGCTTCTGCGAGTGCTTTCACGCGTCCGTGGTATAGATATCCACCGCGGTCGAATACTACACTTTCAATACCTTTGTCTTTAGCACGTTTTGCAATCAGTGCGCCGACTTCAGCAGCGGCATCTACGTTTGATCCGTTGTTGCTGTTAAACTCGGAATCTTGTGTAGAAGCACTTGCCAATGTTACTTTTTGGCTGTCATCAATCACTTGAGCATAGATATGCTTGTTAGAGCGATAGACATTAAGACGTGGTCTTTCTGATGTACCAGAAAGTCTGCTACGTACACGCTGATGTCTCTTTTGACGCACTTTGTTTTTATCAATCTTAGCGATCATTGATGTTCACTCCTCACTTTATAAATTATTTACCAGTTTTTCCTTCTTTACGGCGTACAAGTTCGCCTTTGTAACGGATACCTTTTCCTTTATAAGGTTCAGGTGGACGTACGGCACGGATTTTAGAAGCAAGAGCGCCAACACTTTCTTTGTTGATGCCTTCAACCTTAACGTTCGTATTGCCATCCACTGAAATGGAAAGGTCCTCGGAAGGTTCGAATTCAACTGGGTGAGAAAGTCCAACGCTAAGTACCAATTTGCTACCTTGCATCTGCGCACGGTAACCGACACCAACAAGCTCAAGTTCTTTAGTGAATCCTTCGGATACACCAACAACCATATTGTTGATTAGGGCACGCGTTGTACCATGATTCGTACGATGTTCTTTGGATTCACTTGGTCTTACGACCTGCAGTGTATTGCCTTCCATTTCGTAAGTCATTTCTTCGTTAAATGTGTTTACAAGCTCACCTTTGGGACCTTTAACAGTAACAGTAGATCCATTGATGTCAACTGTAACATCATTTGGTATTTCAATAATACGTTTACCTACACGGCTCATTTATTTGCACCTCCTGTTAATTGATTACCAAACGTACGCGAGAACTTCCCCGCCGATATTTCTTTTGCGCGCTTCTTTGTCTGTAAGCACACCTTCGGATGTCGAGATTAGGGCAATTCCAAGACCATTAAGGACCTTTGGAAGCTCTTGTCTTTGTGCGTATACTCTAAGACCAGGCTTTGAGATACGTTTCAATCCAGTGATAACTCTTTCATTCTTGCTACCATATTTGAGGAATACACGGATGACTCCTTGCTTATCATCTTCGATATATTCTACGTTTTTGATAAAACCTTCTGATTTAAGAATCTCTGCAATTTCCTTTTTAATGTTGGACGCAGGGATTTCAAGTGTTTCATGCCTCACGATATTCGCATTTCTGATGCGAGTCAGCATATCTGCAATTGGATCTGAGATTGTCATTACTAATTGCCTCCTTTCAATTTATGGCGATTACCAGCTTGCTTTTTTGACACCAGGAATCTGACCTTTGTAAGCAAGTTCACGGAAACATATACGGCAGAGCTTGAATTTGCGAAGAACTGAATGTGGTCTTCCGCAACGTTCGCAGCGTGTGTATTCTCTAACTTGGAACTTTTGTTTCTTTTGCTGTTTAGCAATCATTGATTTTTTAGCCACAATTTTGCCTCCTTATAGCTTACTTTTGAAATGGCATACCGAACTGTGTAAGCAGCTCACGTGCTTCTTCGTCTGTGTTTGCTGTTGTAACAACAACGATGTCCATTCCTCTTACTTTAGATACTTTATCGTAGTCGATTTCAGGGAAGATAAGCTGTTCTTTAACACCAAGTGTGTAGTTGCCGCGTCCATCGAACGCTTTTTTGGAAATACCTCTGAAGTCTCTTACACGTGGCAGGGATACTGAAATCAGTTTATCCAGGAAATCATACATTCTTTCTCCACGAAGTGTAACTTTAGCTCCGATTGGCATACCTTCACGTAGTCGGAAAGTTGCGATGGATTTCTTAGCTTTAGTAATTACTGGCTTCTGACCTGTAATTGCTTGTAGTTCTTCTACTGCAGTATCGAGTACTTTAGAGTTCTGAACCGCATCGCCGACACCCATATTAACAACAATCTTATCGATTTTTGGTACTTCCATTACAGAAGAATAGTTAAATTTGCCAACAAGTTCGTTTTTAATCTGCTCATTGTATTTTTCTTTTAATCTTGCCATTGGATGGACCTCCTTCCATTAATAATTAATTTTTTTCGTATTTTACTGTCGGAATTTCTTTTCCTGATTTTACAGCAATTCTCACTTTAGTTCCGTCTTCTTTAACTTCTTGACGGATACGAGTGCGTTCACCTGATTCAGGGTCAACGTGCATAACGTTGGATACGTGGATAGCCGCCTCAGTTTCGAGGATGCCGCCTTCAGGGTTCATCTGTGATGGCTTAAGATGTTTCTTCATCATATTGACGCCTTCGACGATGACACGGTTTTTAGCTGGGATTGCTTTGAGTATAGTGCCCTCTTTGCCTTTATCTTTACCGCTGATTACAACGACTTTGTCTCCAGATCTTACGTGCATGGGAATCGCACCTCCTTGTTTAAATGTCGATTAAAGTACTTCTGGCGCAAGTGAAACGATCTTCATGAAGTTGCCTTCACGGAGTTCACGTGCTACTGGACCGAAGATACGAGTACCTCTTGGACCTTTATCGTCACGGATGATCACGCATGCGTTCTCATCGAATTTGATATAGGAACCATCTTCACGGCGTACACCAGATTTAGTTCTAACTATTACAGCTCTTACTACTTCACCTTTTTTAACAACGCCACCAGGTGTTGCATTTTTTACAGTTGCAACGATGACATCGCCAATATTTGCAGTCTTGCGACCAGTTCCACCCAAGACTTTGATAGTCAGCACTTCACGTGCACCTGAGTTATCTGCCACTTTTAAGCGGGTTTCCTGTTGGATCATGCGAATAGACCTCCTTTATCCTCGATAGTTTAGATGACTACTGCTTCTACAACGACTTCCACAAGGCGGAAACGTTTAGTTGCTGATAGTGGACGTGTTTCTTCAATTCTTACTACGTCACCAGTTTTAGCAGTATTGTGCTCATCATGCGCTTTGTATTTTTTAGAATATTTGACACGTTTGCCAATGATCGGATGTCTTTTTTGTGTTTCAACGACTACTGTGATCGTTTTGTCCATCTTGTCAGACACTACGCGACCTTGGTAAACTTTACGTTCGTTTTTACCTTCCACTGTATGAGCCTCCCTTTAATATTATTGGCTTGCTTTCGCTTCGTCGATCTCTCTCGCACGGATAGTTGTTTTCATTCTAGCGATAGTTTTTCTAACCTCTTTGATACGAGCAGTGTTCTCTAGCTGACCAGTAGCTAGTTGAAAGCGTAGGTTGAAGAGCTCTTCCTTCAATTCTTTGACGTTATTTTCAATTTCAGAAGTTGTAAGATCACGGATCTCATTAGCTTTCATTCGTATCACCACCTAATTCTTCACGTTTAACAATCTTAGTTTTTACTGGAAGTTTGTGGCTCGCAAGACGAAGTGCTTCTCTAGCTACTTCTTCAGGGACACCTGAAACTTCGAACATAATACGACCGGGCTTAACTACTGACATCCAGCCTTCTACAGCACCTTTACCGGATCCCATACGAACTTCTAATGGTTTTTTAGTGTAAGGTGTATGCGGGAAAATAGTAATCCATACTTTACCGCCACGCTTCATATAACGAGTCATTGCGATACGTGCAGCTTCAATCTGTCTGGAAGTGACCCAAGCAGTTGTTGTTGCCTGCAGTCCGTATTCACCAAAACTTACTTCAGTTCCGCCTTTTGCACGTCCTTTAGTGTCTGGACGATGTTGACGACGGTATTTTACTCTTTTAGGTAATAGCATTGTTATTTTCCTCCTTTACTTTTTGTCATTCTTGACAGGAAGAACTTCTCCACGGTAGATCCATACTTTAACACCGAGTTTACCGTATGTTGTATCTGCTTCTTCATGTGCATAATCTATGTCTGCACGAAGAGTATGCAGTGGAACTGTTCCTTCACTGTAACCTTCAGAACGTGCGATATCTGCGCCACCGAGACGACCTGAAACTTGTGTTTTAATACCTTTAGCTCCAGCTTTCATCGCTCTTTGCAGTACTTGTTTCTGTGCTCTACGGAAAGAGACACGGTTTTCAAGCTGACGTGCAATATTTTCAGCAACAAGCTTTGCATCCATATCCACTTTTTTAACTTCTACAACATTAATGTGGATTTTTTTGCCTGTAATATTTGTCAGTGCAGTACGCAACTTGTCGATTTCACTACCGCCTTTACCAATAACCATACCTGGTTTGCCAGTGTGAAGTGCAAGATTTACACGGTTTGCAGCGCGTTCGATTTCAACTTTAGAAACTGCTGCATCTTTAAGGTTGTTTTCGATATATTCACGGATTTTGAGGTCTTCGTGCAGTAGATCTGCAAAGTCTTTCTCTGCATACCACTTAGCCTCCCAATCACGGATGATACCAGTACGAAGTCCAATAGGATTTATCTTCTGACCCAAATTAATTCCCTCCTTGTAGTTTTATGCGTTCTCTTCTACTTTTGTTTCTTCTGTTTCTTGAACTTCTTCAGTTGAAGGTTCTGAAACAACAATAGTGATATGACTTGTACGTTTGTTGATCTTAGTCGCACGGCCTTGCGCACGTGGACGGAAACGTTTCAATGTTGGACCTTCATTTGCATATGCTTCAGAAACATATAGGTTATCAATGTCCATGTCGTAGTTGTGCTCAGCATTCGCTACTGCTGACTTGAGCAACTTTTCAACTACTGGCGAAGTTCTTTTGTTTGTTAGTTTAAGAATTGCAATCGCTTCTCCGACTTCTTTACCGCGAATGAGGTCAAGAACCATTCTCGCTTTGCGGGGAGCAATTCTAACTGTTTTTGCAACTGCTTTCGCTTGCATCTTTCGTTCCTCCTTTATTCCGTCTTAATACCTTATCGTCTTGTTTTCTTGTCGTCGTTTCCGTGGCCTTTGAACGTTCTAGTTGGAGCAAATTCTCCAAGCTTGTGTCCGACCATATCTTCAGTTACATAAACCGGTACATGTTTGCGTCCATCATATACAGCAATTGTATGCCCGATGAAGTTAGGGAAGATTGTAGAGCGACGTGACCATGTTTTGATTACACTTTTCTTGTTATCTTCGTTGAGCTTTTCAACCTTTTTCATGAGGTGATCGTCAACAAAAGGTCCTTTTTTAAGACTGCGAGCCATTTTGGCGCCTCCTTCCAATAATGCGTGCGGATGAATCATCCGCACACTACTTTGGTTTCTTATTTCTTCTTGCGTCCTCTTACGATGAGCTTATCAGAACGGTTTTTACCTTTACGCGTCTTCTTACCAAGGGTTGGTTTACCCCATGGAGACATTGGTGACGGGCGCCCGATTGGCGCACGGCCTTCACCACCACCGTGTGGGTGGTCGTTAGGGTTCATAACAGAACCACGAACTGTCGGGCGCTTTCTCTTCCATCTTGAACGACCAGCTTTACCAATATTGATAAGTTCATGCTGTTCGTTACCAACAGAACCGACTGTTGCGCGACAAGTCGAAAGGATCATACGTACTTCACCAGAACGTAGTCTAACGAGAACATATTTACCCTCTTTACCGAGTACCTGGGCACTTGCGCCTGCTGATCTTACCAGCTGGCCACCTTTACCTGGTTTAAGTTCGATATTGTGGATTGTTGTACCTACAGGAATATCAGTAAGTGCCAGTGCGTTACCAACTTTGATGTCTGCTTCTGGACCACTCATAACTTCGTGTCCTACTGTTACACCTTTAGGTGCAAGGATGTAGCTTTTCACACCATCTGCATATACAACCAGCGCGATGTTCGCTGAACGGTTTGGATCATATTCAATTTGAGTGACACGACCTGGTACACCATCTTTAATACGCTTGAAGTCGATTACTCTGTATTGACGTTTGTGTCCGCCACCTTTGTGACGTACTGTGATTCTACCTTGGTTGTTACGTCCCGCTTTTTTCGGAAGCGGCTGTAATAGTGACCGTTCTGGCGTCGTTGATGTAATCTCGGAGAAGTCAGAGCCAGTCATATTACGACGAGCGTTGGTGGTCGGCTTATATTTTTTAATCGCCATCTCGTTTTACCTCCTTATTGGTAAATATTGATTAGAATATTTCAATAGTGCCTTCTTTGAGCGTCACTATTGCTTTTCTTCTTTTTCTTGTATAGCCGCTGTAACGTCCCATACGTTTTTTCTTCGGCTTGTAGTTCATTATATTCACTTTGTCGACTTTGACATCGAAAATGTTTTCAACTGCATATTTAACTTGTGTTTTGTTTGCTTTTACATCCACATCAAAAGTGTATTTATCCATGGACATCAAGTCAGCAGAACGCTCAGTGATTACAGGGCGTTTAATGATATCGCGTGCATCCATTACAGAAGCACCTCCTCTGCTTTATTGATTGCACCTTCAGTGAAAATAACACGGTTTGCAGAAAGGATATCGAGTACGTTGAGTTGCTCTGGTGTCAATACTGTAACACCTTGCAGGTTACGAGATGAAAGTTCGACGTTTACATCTTCATTCTCAAGTACAAGAAGTACTTTTTTGCTTGCGTCCAGATTTTCAAGAATTGCCAAGAAGTCTTTTGTCTTCGGTGCATCAAGCGACAGACTGTCAACGACTGTCAATGCTTCTTCATTAACTTTTGCGGACAATGCTGAGCGAAGAGCCAGACGGCGCATTTTTCTAGGCATTTTGTATGAGTAGCTTCTTGGCGTAGGGCCGAATACTACTCCACCTCCACGGTAGTGAGGCGCACGGATTGTACCTTGACGCGCATTACCTGTTCCTTTTTGTCTGAATGGTTTCTTACCACCACCGCTGACTGCAGAACGGTTCTTTACTGAGTGAGTTCCGCGGCGAAGTGACGCGCGTTGCAGATTGACTGCCTCAAACAGCACATGCTGGTTTGGTTCAATACCGAAAATATCCTGGTTAAGTTCTATAGAATTAACTTTTGTTCCTTCTTTAGTTAATACATCTATACTTGCCATTGTGTTAAATCCTCCCTTCCTAGATTACTATTATTTAACACCTTTTTTAATTGCTGTCGCGATTTTGACATATCCTTTACGTGGGCCAGGCACGTTGCCTTTTACAAGTATAACGTTGCGCTCTGCGTCCACTTTAACAATTTCAAGATTCTGTAGTGTAACAGTTTCTCCGCCCATGCGTCCTGGCAATGCTTTGCCTTTGAATACGCGTGATGGGTCAGCACCTTGTCCCATTGAACCAGGTCTTCTGTGGTAACGGGAACCGTGGGACATAGGTCCGCGGCTCTGGTTGTGACGTTTGATCGCACCCTGGAAACCTTTACCTTTGGATGTTGCTGTCACGTCTACCAAGTCGCCTGCTTCAAATGTATCTACAGTGACTTCTTGACCGACTTCGAATTCATCTGCTGCGAGATTTTTGAATTCGCGTACGAAGCGCTTAGGAGCTTTACCGGATGCTTTAGCATGTCCTGTTTCAGCCTTGTTTGCATATTTGTTTGTTCTCGCACCTGCAAAGAACTCACGTTTGTCGTCGAAACCGATTTGTACTGCGCTATATCCATCAGTTTCTTCCGTTTTCTTCTGCAGCACTACGTTGCCTGCTGCTTCAACTACAGTTACTGGAATGAGTTCTCCGTTTTCTCCGAAAACTTGAGTCATTCCCACTTTTTTACCTAAGATTCCTTTGGTCATCGAAAGTCGCACCTCCTGCTATAATTTATAATTTGATTTCGATGTCCACACCTGATGGCAGGTTGAGTCCCATTAGGGCATCTACCGTTTTTGGTGTAGGGTTTGCAATGTCGATAAGACGTTTGTGTGTACGTTGTTCAAACTGTTCACGTGAGTCCTTGTACTTGTGCACCGCACGGATGATTGTGTATACAGTCTTCTCAGTTGGAAGTGGAATCGGTCCGGAAACATCTGCACCAGAACGTTTTGCTGTTTCAACAATCTTCTCTGCTGACTGATCGAGCACTCTGTGATCGTACGCTTTCAAACGAATACGAATTTTTTGTTTTGCCATTATTTAACCTCCTTTTGGTCGTCATCATTGATTGATAGACTTCTCCACGAAAATTCTCTTGCACGCTGCCATGGCAAAGCGGCCGGGCGTGTCAGTAACCTCTCGCTTCATCGATTCAGAAACGCGCACCCTCTATAAGACGGCGGTGTATTCTTTAACATGGACATGTCACGTCCATTTCAGTCCAACGTTAGATATATTACACGAAAAGAGTGAAAAAATCAATAGATAAGCCAAGATTTTTTCACTCTTTTTCACCGGACTGCCAATACGCTGTCCAATTATATAGTATTCAGTTACAAATTACAACATCTACTCAGTCATAAATATGAAGTACAATAAGAAAACAATAAAGAGCCCGTACATCATTGGATGAATTTCTTTCCTTCTGCCAGCCATAATCATCGTAATTGGATAGAACACAAAACCAATGGCGATACCCGTAGCGATACTGTAAGTCAGTGGCATCATAAACATTGTTAGGAAAGCGGGCACCGCAACTTCAAACTGGTCCCACCTCACCTTCGCCAGATTCGATACCATAAGAGTTCCGACGATAATCAGAGCAGGTGCTGTCACCTCCGAAGTAAAAGTAACAATGAGAGGCGATAGGAATATGGCTAGGAGGAACAACACACCTGTTACGACGCTTGCAAACCCTGTTCTCGCCCCTGCCGCAACACCCGCAGTGGATTCCACATAGGATGTCGTGGTTGATGTTCCAAAGATTGACCCAGCAATTGTAGCGATGGAATCTGACAGCAAGGCACGACCGCCTCTTGGCAACTTATTATCTTTGATCATATTGGCTTGGCTGGCTACACCGACAAGTGTACCTGCAGTATCGAAGAAATCAACGAATAAAAAGGTGAGTACAACAATCAGGAATTGTATATTAAATATTTCAGCCGGGTTCGAAAATGCTTCGAAAGCAGCACCAAAGGTCGGTTCCATACTAGGTACTGATCCAACAAAACCTTCAGGTAGTGGCACAAGACCGAATGCAAGGCCAAGAATTGCTGTGATAATCATACCGAAGAATATTGCACCTGGCAGTTTCCTCGCCATCAGTATAGCTGTAATGATTAGACCCGCAACCGAAAGTAGGACCGTTGGATCATGCAGAACCCCGAGTCCGACTAAGGTGGATTCGTCTGTCACTATTATGCCCGCACCTTGCAGCCCGACGAAGGTAATGAAGAAACCGATACCCGCGCTGACGGCCATTTTCATCTCCATTGGTATGGAGTTAATGATATACTCTCGCACGCCGCTGATCGTTAACAGCGCGAAGATCACACCGGAAAACAGCACACCTGTCAATGCAGTCTGCCAAGGTATACCCATGGTCAGTATGACAGTGAAAGCGAAAAATGCATTCAGACCCATTCCTGGGGCCAATGCGATCGGGTATTTTGCGTATAGTCCCATCACGAGACAACCGATGAATGCAGCTAATGCTGTAGCGACAAATACTGAGCCCATGTCCATGCGCATGGAATCCGGTATGCCCTCAACGCCCTGAAGGGATAAGATGGACGGGTTGACAGCGAGTATGTATGCCATGGATAGGAAAGTGGTCAACCCTCCGAGTATTTCGCGTCGATAGTTCGTACCATTTCCTTCGAAGTCAAAAAACTTTTTCATAACCTACTCCATTCTTTGATTAATTTGTTTACAACTATATTATCTTGATAATCTCTTTGTCTTCCCCACCTAAGAATCTGACGAGTAGACGACGTGTAAGAGGGAGCCATGCTTCGATAAGCTTACCTAGCGATAAAATAATAATGAGGGTACCGATAAATACTGGCCCACCAAGTAGAAAGCCTGCTACAGCGGCACCAAACTCCATAATATTCCTTGCCATCGATATTTTCAATCCGAATTTTTCGACCAATAACAACATAAGAGTGTCGCGCGGGCCTGCACCCAGATTCGGTGTGATATAGAAAGCAACGCCAAAAGCCATGACAATGAGACCAATCGTGAAAATTACGATGTGCTGAATCCATCCACTAAATTCAGGAAGCAGCCAGTTAAATACGTCAATAAATAACCCCACAGCCACCATATTGATATAGACACCAATTTTAGGAAGGCGCCGGGTTACTATGGCAGTGAACAGCACGATGGAAGCACCAGCGATGATTGCCCAGCTCCCAATCGTCAGACCGAAAGTTTGCCACAAGCCGTAATGTAAGACATCCCACGAGCCGAGTCCGAGAAGTCGACCTTTTATAGTCATCGATATGCCGAATGCAAGAATGACGAGCCCCACTATATAGAAGAGCCAACGTTTTGCTGTATTGCTGAACATGTAGACCTCCCCGACTTTATTAATCTAGACCAGTTTACGCCCATGTGATGAAAAACGCAATATCATTCACTGCCACCTTAATTAGGTTTAATACAACTTTATAGCGGGAATTTTATAAAAAACTAAATAAATAGGGGGGAGAAGGTATGACTAATAGATATAAACTTGCAAGCGTGCTTTTATCTGCATCTCTCGTTATGGCAGCATGTGGAGATAACGAAGATATCAGCGAAGACACGAATGACGAGATTAGTGAAGATAGCAGTGCGGAAGAAACAGAAGTGGACGAAATCGTCGAAGAGGGCGAAGGTGATACTTCGATGGAGACGGTTGAAGACAGTTCAAACGACGAACCTAGCATGGATTCAGATAGTATTGCTGCAGTAGAAGATATCCCTAATGAGGCTTCAGAAGCAATAGACGCCGCTTCAGGAGACTTCGATGGAGAGCTCAAAGAACTTGAATTCGAAAATGAAGATGGACAGTGGGTTTATAAAGTGGATATGGAAAATGAGTCTGAAGAGTACGAAGCGACACTCTCTGCTGAGGATCTCTCCATTATTGAGGCCGAGACAGATGGAAACGATGGATATGACATGGAGGAGCACCTCGACTACAATAACCTAATAGCTGCTGAGGAAGCAATACAGACGGCGATGGATGAAAACGGTGGTGAACTGGAAAGCTGGACGCTCTCCACCGATGACGGACAGCCTGAATATGAAATTGAACTTACTGATGGTGATGTGACTATAGATGCCCAAAATGGCGAAATATTGGAAACGGACGATTGAATTAAAAAGGGCCACCATTGATGGTTGCCCTTTTTAATTTGCTGTGATCTTCATAAACCGGGAAAGTTTTTCGATATCCAAATCATCTTTGATGCGATATCCCTCATAAAAATGCTCTAAGTATTTATTTCCAAGGTGCCTTTCAATATCACGTGTCATAACAGCAAGATCGAAGTAACGATCTCTAACACCGATGCCTGATACGTCAACACTACCCGTAATATAGTTCTCGTTTACGATTATGTTGGAAAGGCTGAAATCGCCGTGACTGAATACCAGGTCCGTATGAAGGCCCTCTTCCGAATATACAAATGGACACCCATCGATACTCTGCTTATGGAAGAAACTCAAATATCTTCCGATCTGCTTGAGGGTCGAAATAATCGTTTCAGACGACTCGCTATGGAAAAATGTCTCTGCATCTCTGCCCGGTAGGGCAAGATAAAATAGACACGCTTGATCTTCTTCATATAGAGTCACTGGTTTTGGTACACCGTTTACTCCATTCAGCTCCATCCACAACAAACGCTTGTATTCTTTGCGGGTCCTACTAGCATCCTCTGGATATGACTTGGCTATCAGAGACTCTTTGGGCTGATATATATTCGGTGCGTCCTCCCCTCCGTACTCGAGCATGTAGGTTTGCGCCTCAGAACCACTCTTGAGTGGTATCCAATCATAGTATTCTTCATATATCTCAAAAGTGTGCATCCAAAGTCCCTCCATTCCCTATCATTCTACTTTAATTATCGTTAGAATGACATCAGTGTTTCCCCTAATATCAATTGCATTATGATATGATACAACTATAATTCAAGGTGGTGAAAGTAATGGATTTGAACTATAGACTCATGGAACTTAAGAATGAGTATATAAGGATTCAGGGCGACCTCGAAAAGCTAGAGTCCACCGGCAATAGTACATCTAAAATGGAAGAACGTCTTGTTCAGCTAGAAACGGAGATTTCCCAAACAAAAAAGGAAATCAGAAATAATCAGTAGGAAGTGCAACCATGAAAAAAATGATCCTTTTCATTATGATCATACAATTTCTCATATATTTCGGCTTCAGTATGATAATACCGGTCATTCCGGAACTGGTAAAAGAGCTTGGTGTATCTACTCTGCACATGGGCTGGCTGCTTGCTGTCTACTCCATTGCCAGTTTCCTCTCTGCCCCCTTCTTCGGGAAACTCAGTGACCGTCATGGGCGCCGGGTGATTCTGTTATATGGACTATTAGCTTTCAGTTTCAGTTTCCTATTGTTCGGCATGTTCATCGACGTGCTTTGGGTTCTTTATCTGAGTCGGCTAATCGGGGGTGCCGCTTCTGGTGCACTTTATACAGCAACCACCAGCATGGTGGCCGACCTAACGACCCGTGAAGACCGCACACGATTTATGGGTCTGATTGGTATGTCAATCGGCCTCGGGTTCATCTTTGGTCCAGGCGTCGGTGGTCTGCTCGCCCAGATCAGTCTGAGTTTTGCATACTACATGACGACTCTCGTCATCGTCGGTGCATTGATATTCAGCATGCTAAAAGTCAAAGAAACCTATCGCCCAGGCAATAGGACAGCCAAGAAGATCACTATGCCGAGAGAGTATTTCTTGAAACCAGTCGGTATTCTTCTCATCTGTACTTTCTTTATCATGTTCACGATGAGTGGCATGGAGAGTACATTTCAGCTGCTTGGCATCGACCGGATCAATATCACACCCGCACAAATGGGCGCTTTGTTTGTAGTGGGAGGCATATTTAACGCTGCAGTACAGGGTGGGTTCATCGGTCGGCTCAAAGATGGGCAGGAGTATCCCGTAATGATCACTGGACAGGTTCTGACGCTGGTCGCCTTTATCCTACTGCCGTTCATGTCGAGTCTCCTGTACGCAGGTGTGTGCATCGTTCTTTTGATGACTGGGAACGCACTCGTCAAAACACTGCTTACTTCCCAGATCACAAAAGAGGCGCACAACGACGAGATGGGACGAATGACGGCCACTACATATTCTCTAGATAGCTTGGGTAGAATATTTGGCCCTATCGTCTTCAATATCCTATTTGTCGCTACTTCAGGACTGCCCTTCCTGTTCGGAGCAGTTGCAACGCTGCTATCCACCTACTTCATTTTCCAATACTTCAGGAAGAGGAGGAATTTCGCTTGATTCTGATTATACTCATGATGCTTTTGTATCTGGTCATTAGTGCAGCAACCATACTTTATGTAAGAAGCCGACTGATGGATGTACTCAGACTCGTCGCCGGCATCGCTTTTATGCTAATAACGACCATCACTGCCATCAGCATCCCAAATCCCGACGGCACTCTCATTTTTTCACTTGCTGCCTGTCTACTAATATCAGTCGAAATCACTGGCTTCAAGGAAGCCAAGGGAGATCATGCACGTCTATTCATGATACATGCCTTTACACTCATGATTTCCGCTGTCCTAATCATCATGCTACTGACGCAGTAAGAAAGAGGTGGAAGTTTGAGACGCGTTATATTGATTCTACTTATCCTCACACAGGCCATGTTTTTCATAAACTACATCATCAATGACGGTGTCATATTCTTTAATATATACGTCTGGGCATCACTCAGTCTCATATCACTCATCGCCGGATGGAGAGCCACGATCTCTGAACCAAACCTTTATGAGAACGGACGTATTCACCTTACACTGTCTATAACGCTACTACTCATGTCACTCATGTCCCTGATATTCATACTGCTCATCGTTATTACCCGTCCATATTTTCTATGACCGATAAGAAGCCTGCCTCCTTTTGGAAGCAGGCTTCTTATCGAATTATTTTCGATCTTTTAATGCTTTTAGTGTTTGATTGAGCTTCACTTTACCTTTTTGGAACAGTGGCACTCCCTTCTCTGCCAACGCATATAAAGGACGATGGAGGACATAGTCAAATTCCCCAACTTTTTCACTCACTTCTGTTCCCCAAATTTTCTTGAATTGCCATAATCCGAAATGGGCAGAGTCTTTCGGTGGCGCGACACTGACACCACCAAAATCGTATGTCTTTGCGCCGTTATCACGGGCGTACTTCATCATTTCATACTGCATATGGTGGTTTGGGAGGTAGTCTCTATAAAGGTCTGATGATGCACCGTATAGATAGTAGGCCTTATGTCCAGACTGCGCAAGTAGCGCACCCGAGAGTACAATGCCATCTGGATGATCCTGCTGTAGCTGCTCAATCTCCTGCTGTTGTTCTCTCAACTTATCTCTTCGATTATTCAGATCTTTGAGTTGATTTTCCTTCTTGATGCCATCCTTTTTCTTCTCGGCCTTCAAGAACTCCTTCTCAACTTTGGAAACATCTTCTTCGAGCGAGGCCGAAACCTGTTCAGGTACGAGTCTGACAAGGAAGAGCTCCATATGTCCATTGGCGTGGAGATTATTGTACAAAGATTCAAAGTAGGTGATATCCCGTGTAAGGAAACCGTCACGCTGGCCGGTCTCCTTCATAAGACTTACAAATATCGGTAAGTCACCCCCGGTAGCCTTGTAGACTTCCGTACCACGACGAATGGCACTACGGACTCTCGTTCGATTGTTCCGCTCGTAGCTCTTGAGCAACTCCTCATCATTCTTGTCAATTGTAGCCACCATTGTCTGGCGGGGCTGAATATTGTCTTTGCTCATTCCATCTTTCAGACCCCGATGTCTAAAGCCAATCGACTCAAGATACTCAATGGTCTGTCGGTGCGCGTCAAGCGGCAGATCCGGATCTATTTTGAGAGCATAAGCCTTCTCGTCTTTCGCAATCTTCAGCGCTTCTGTCAGCATAAAATTGACTAGCTCCCTGTTCTGATAGTCGCATACAAACCCCCTCGATATGTAGCACAGCGTTTGTTTCAATTTCGGAAGTCGCTTAAAGAGCAGAAGTGCGACACCTTGCACTCCTTCATCATTGCCGACTGCAAGGCGTCTTGCATACCATCCAGTGAGACGCTTCGAATCCGCCCAGTCAGTCAATTGCAACAGATCTCCATGTGGGTGGGCTTCTACAAATTTATTATGTTCATCTTCTGTCAGGTTCAATAATTTAAGCATATTGATCTCCATTCAAATAAAATCTGATATAATTATTTCATGAAAGGTGGTCCTATCATGAGACAAGGTATTTTAATACTTCTTCTGCTCATTAATATCATCAGCATCGTACAACTTGGACAATATGCCAACGGTGACCTCATTGGTCTGATGAGTGTCAGAATTATTCTAAGCGTCATCACCATCATGCTGAGCATCGCATATATACTCGTCAGAGCTTCAAAGTCCATTGTCATCCTTAGTATTGTTACGGTACTTTCAGCCCTGATCCATCTTGCTTCAATCGTCTATATAAACTTGTAGGCTGCACCTTTGTATACAACCGGCTCTCCATCCATCCCCACTTCCAGAGTGATGGATGGTTTTTTACTTTCCGAGAGCGTAATGGTGGTGTGGGCATCGACTTCTCCCTGCCATATACCGATGACATCGAAAAAAGCTTCCCATGATGCCTTGTCCAGGACTTCATGATGAATATTCATTTTGGGGCTCAAAAGGTTGCCGCGCAACTGTCTGATTCTCTCCAGTCGTTGATCCTTCGATTCTTCCCACTGAATGAAGAAAGGGAAGATTTCTGTCTCATCTTCGATATACAGTAGTTTCCAGCGGATGGTTTCCGCACCTGTCGTCCGTTCCATATCCACTGGACCGATAGGCGTGAAGCCCTGAGCCCGGTAACGATCCGCCAATTGATGAATTTCATCTGTACTGAGCGCATATCGTATAAATCCTTCTTCGTAGTTCATGTCGTCGATCGTTCTGGCAAACGAGTCTTCTGCCATCTCCAGATGACGATTAAAAAGCGTCTGGTCGTAGATTGTTAGATACTCAACGTACCTTTGGTCGAAGTATGAAAGTCGGTTCTCCGTACCGAGCCATCCATGCCTGCCTCCTGAGTGGACGGGTAGGGGCCCATCAGTCTCAACTTTAGTAAGGTCTTTTACATAATGAATAATATGATCGAATTCCGTCACGTCGCTCACCTCTTTTTCACTATATCATAATACCATGCATCAATCCCGAAAACCAAAAAATGCAGCCTGCCCTCTGCGGGCAGGCTGCTCTTTCTATGCTTTGATGATGTCTGGTGCGTCCTGCTCAAGACTTTCTTTTTCACGTATGCGCTCTTCTCTCGTGACAATCCGTTTTTCGGTTTCACTATCAAAGAAATGCCCTTTGTTCATATCAAAGGCAAACTTTATCACATCACCTGGCTCCAGTTCATTTCGTGCATCTACACGGGAAATGAATTCTTGGCCTTCAAGCTCGGAATAAAGCATGATTTCAGAACCAAGTAGTTCACTCACCTTCACTTCTGCGTTGAAAGCCGAAGCAAGCTCCGATTCTACAAAAACAGCTTCCTCACGAATGTCTTCAGGTCGTATGCCAAATTTAATCGGATGGTTGTCATAGCCTTGATCAACTAGCATACGTCGTTTGGCCTCAGGAATTTTTATTGTTGTATTGCCGATGATCAATTCCCCATTCTTGATTTCCCCATCAAAGACATTCATAGCAGGGGAACCGATGAACTGGGCAACGAAGACATTTTCAGGGAAATCATAAACTTCCTTAGGCGTACCAACCTGCATAATGTCCCCTTTGTCAAGGATGACAATGCGTGTCGCCATGGTCAGGGCCTCCGTCTGGTCGTGTGTAACATAGACTGTCGTCGTTTTCAGGCGCTTGTGCAACTTCGTGATCTCAGCGCGCATCTGCACCCTCAGTTTGGCATCAAGGTTGGAGAGTGGTTCGTCCATCAGAAATACTCCCGCATCCCTGACAATTGCACGACCAAGAGCCACACGCTGTCGCTGTCCACCGGATAGTGCTTTCGGCTTGCGGTTCAAGAAGTCTGTCAGACCAAGTATTTCTGCTGCCTGCTCTACGCGTTCCTTTATTTCTGCTTTAGGTGTCTTGCGTAACTTCAGACCAAATGCCATGTTATCGTAAACGCTCATATGCGGATAGAGTGCGTAGTTTTGAAATACCATAGCGATATCTCTATTCTTTGGTTCTACATCGTTCATTTTCTTATCATCGATGTAAAAGGCACCATCAGTAATCTCCTCAAGTCCCGCAATCATTCGCAGTGTGGTAGATTTACCGCACCCTGAAGGCCCGACGAGCACAATGAATTCTCCATCATTGATTTCGAGGTTGAAATCGTGCACGACTGTTGGCCCGTTATCATATTTCTTTTTTATATGTTCAAGTTTTAGTTCTGCCATCCCCAACCACTCCTTTAAGCCCACCACATATCAGTCGGCGTTTCTCTGATTATAACATTCTGCAAATTCTTTACAGCAGTCTGAAAGCCTTCTTCGATGGACATCAGTCCATCTTCATGTTCAATCGATACAACATAATCGTAATCATAAGTCCTGAGTGCGCTCATCATGTTCGCCCACTCCTGGATGCCGTGTCCGAGACCGACACTTCTGAAAGTCCAGCTTCTGTTCTTGATCTCGCCATACGGGTTCATATCGAGATATCCATACATGTTCAGGTTATCGTCATCGATGTAAGTATCTTTAGCATGGAAATGATGGATCGCATTCTCGCGTCCGAGTATTTTTATCGCTGCTACAGGATTGATTCCTTGCCACCACATATGACTTGGATCGAGGTTTGCACCAATATATTCATTCGTTTCTTTCCTCAGTTCGAGCATCGTATGTGGCGAATGTACAAGGAAGCCACCGTGCAGTTCGAGACCAATCTTAACGTCATGCGCTTTTGCCAGCTCTGCTATGTCTTGCCAATATGGGATGAGCTTGTTTTTCCACTGCCACTCCTTGATTTGGGAGTATTCTTCAGGCCATGGCGTGACCGGCCAGTTGACAGCTGTATCCGTTTCATTACCTGCCGGTGTACCGCTGAAGGTATTGACTACTGGTACATCCAGAAGTGCGGCAAGTTCGATCGATTTGCGCAAAGCAGTATCTGATGCCTCGCGCAAGGAGGATTCCGGTGAAATCGGGTTACCGTGACAGCTAAATGCACTGATGATTAGGCCACGTGATGCAAATTTATCAATATAGGCATTTCTAGCAGATTCCGATTCCAGCAGTTCATCAAGGTTACAGTGCTTACTACCAGGATAGCCGCCAGTTCCAATTTCAACTGCATCCAGACCGGATGCTTTGACATAATCTAGCATTTCTTCGAGTTCCATGTTCTGGAACAATGGGTTGAATACTCCGAGTTTCATCTATTTGCCTCCTATAGTCTGATGCTACGTTGTTCCTTTGAGCTCAAGTAGATTGCTTCTATGATCTTCGATACTTCCTTTGCTTCTGTCGACTTTACTGTCAGTGGTGTATTATATTTAATTGCTGAAATAAAATTCTCCGCTTGCAATCTGCTGAAGGTTTCATCGACTTTTATGTAGTCGATGCGCATGGTCGTCATAAGATCTTCGTCTGCCTGATTGACCTTCATATCGAAAACATCCAGTCCCGCTTTCGCACCCGAAATACTGATATGGTTCTCATCCTCCGGGATATTTGCGGCCCAACTTGTTTCAAACAGCATCGATGCGCCATTGTTGAAGCGGATGAATGCACTGACATGGTCCTCGACTTCAAAAGAATCCCGATTGAATTGTCCCCATTCGTTGACTGTATTGGAGCGGCTCAGTTGGTTGTAGGTCGAGCTCGACACTTCTATCGGCTTTACTTCTCCCATTAGATACATTGCTAAATCGAGTAGGTGGCAACCATAATCAATCAACGCACCGCCACCTTGGAGTTCCTGATTGGTGAACACGCCCCACCCAGGCACCTTACGGCGTCTGAGCCCTTTTACACGGACGACTAATGGCTCACCGATCGTTCCCCGTTCAATAATCTTCTTGGCTGCGATGGCTTCCTTCATAAAGCGATAATGGTAGGCGATGTGCAGCTTCACACCGTTCTTTTCCTCTGCTTCGATCATTGCATTGCATTCCTCTGTCGTCATTGCCATCGGTTTCTCACAGAGTACATGCTTGCCGTTGTTCATGGCATCTATGGCAATTGGCGCGTGATACTTATTTGGTGTGGAAATGACCACCGCATCCACATGGGAATACATATCTTCGACATTAGAAAAGACCTCAGGAATACCAAGCTCATTCGCCACTTTCATGGCACGTTCCTGGTTGACATCCTGAACCGCCGTAATATCTACTTCGTCGAAAGTTCTGAAAGTGGGGATGTGGCGCCCCGTCGCTATCCCACCGACGCCTATGAAACCCAGTCTGATTTTGGACATTTACAACACCTATTCTCCAGTTATAATCTTATTCGTTCTATCTGATTCGAATGCAGCCAGTATGATTTCAACTGATTTCCTGGCATCTTCAGCCGTTACAGGTACACGCTCTTCCTTTGCAAGTGCGTCGATAAAAGCTTCCATGACAAGCGATTTCTTGCTCTGGCCTTCGTCGTCATTCGTCTGAATTCCGCCATAGTTCTCGCGGATTACTTCTCCTTTGTCGCTTGTAAAGATGAAGGAATGCTCAGTATCATCGAGGAGGTTAAGCACGCCCTTCTCGCCATATATGACCGTCGAGTTATCTTCCTCTCCATTGAATGACCAACTTGCTTGGAGCGTACCGACTGCGTTCGATTCTGTACGCAGAATACATACAGCATTATCATCAACATTAGAGAATGCTTTTGCTTCCTGCGAAATGAAACCACCGACATCAACGATCTCCTCGCCAAGGATGTAGCGCATCAAATCTGCCTTGTGCACGCCTAGATCTCCCATGGCTCCCATTGCTGCCTGCTCTTTTTTAAAGAACCAGCTATCTTTACCATCGACACTCCAGCCCTCCGGACCACCGTGACCAAATGTAGTTCTAAAAGCGTAAATCTTGCCAAGCTTCCCCTCGGCGATATAGTCGCGTGCTACTTGATGTTCTTTAATCAGACGCTGGTTGTGTCCGACCATCAACTGCTTGCCAGACTGCTTTTCAGCTTCAATCATACGATCCATCTCGTCCACGGTAATGCCCATCGGTTTCTCACACAATACATGCTTGCCTGCTTTGAGCGCAGCAATGGATATTTCAGCATGTTTGTAATTTGGTGTACAGACACTGACAGCGTCGACGGACTTGTCGGCTAGAAGTTCATTGTAGTCCCTATACACCTTGCCTCCATAGATCTCTTGCTGAGCCTCAGCCCGTTCGATAACCGGATCACAGAAAGCAACCAGCTGTACATTTTCAATATCGGTATATTCTGCTATATGCCGTTTGACTCCAATGCTGCCGCACCCGATAATACCAACGTTAATCATTATGATTTCTCCTTTATCTGTTCCAAAGGTTGGTGGTTCCCGTAGACATGCTTCCTACCGTGCCCGCTGCCGACCCAGTCCACACCATTTTTAATGACCGTTTGGACATTTGCATCGTAGTAGGTCGGATGGGTTTCATGACCTGGACGGAAGTAGAATATTTTACCGTTACCTCGCTTGAAAGTACATGCACTTCTGAACACTTCTCCACCTTCAAACCAGCTGAGCATGATTAGTTCGTCAGGTACAGGTATATCGAAATGCTCACCGTACATCTCTTCTTGGGGCAGTTCAAAGTACTCCCCTAATCCGTCTACAATTGGATGTGTTGGATCTACTACCCATAGGCGCTCCTTCTCCTGAGCTTCCCGCCACTTCAAGTCACAGGATGTCCCCATGAGTAATTTGAAGGGTTTAGAGAAGTGTGCGGAATGGAGCACGACGAGTCCCATACCATCCCATACGCGTTGCTGCACTTTTTCGGCAATTTCATCTGATACTTCATCGTGCGCCTTATGGCCCCACCATACGAGCACATCTGTATTATTCAGTACTTCGTCTGTCAGACCATGTTCAGATTCGTCGAGTGTTGCTGTTGTTACCTCGTGACCGTCAAGAAAACTTGCGATTTGCGCATGAATACCTTCAGGATAGATGTTTCCTACCTCTTCATTTTCTTTCTCGTGCCTGTATTCGTTCCAAACCGTGACTTTCATTTAACTTCCTCCTTGTGTAGATTGCCGCTCTATAATGCGCGTCGGCACAGTGATGTTCTTTTTGGACCTATTGGGATCCTTTATCAGCATGATGATTTCCTCGCCCGCCTCTCTACCGAGTGTTTGAGGGAAGATATCCACCGTTGTCTGGGGCGGGGAGGCAAGCTTAGTCAGTAATGAATCACTGAATGTTGCAGTAGCAACATCACTTGGAATACGTATTTCCAATTGATAGAGATAAGAGAGGATTCTCGAATTCAGTACGCCATCTAAAGTCAACAGGGCTTGAGGTCGACCGTTGCGGAAAAGAGATTCCAACATATGACGAATGGACTCCCCTTCATCTTCGCATTTTACCACTCTACCCCTCTCACTCAAACCAAATGTCTCCATAGCCACTTCGAACCCTTTAATTCTATCTTTCGCGACAGCGAAAACGTCGTTATCTACGACCATTACAATTTCACTATACCCTTTTCGAATCAATAATTCAGTGATTGCATATGCTGACTGAACATTATCATTGTCCACATGGGTAATGTCGTTATTACCGAAAATATTCTTCCCTATGACGACATAAGGAAAACCTTCCGTATTGAGGAAATGCGCTATAGGGTCGTCCATTCTCGAATAGAGAAGAATAAAACCATCCACTTGTTTAGAACCAATTAGTTCTTTTACTTCTGTCAGAAGACTATCATCGTTCGATGCCGAGGTGGTCAAGGTCGAAAAACCATTTTCTCTGCAAGCTTTTGAAACGCCAAGATTTACTTCGGAGTAGAAAGGATTCAAATTTACTTCATGAACACCACTTTTGATTACCAAGCCAATGGTATTAGCCCGATTCGTCACGAGGTTTCGTGCTGTAATATTCGGTGTGTATCCGATCTCTTCCATTATTTTTTTTACTCTTTTTTTTGTAGGTGTGCTGATACCTTCATGATCTTTGATCACTCTGGAAACAGTGGAAGGAGAAACCCCTGCAAGTTTAGCTACATCTTTTATTGTCACCATTTCACACTAACCCTTCTAGTTACTTAACCGCACCATCCGATACCCCTTTGATGATATGCTTTTGGGCTATGAAGTATCCGATAATGACAGGAATGATGGAAATCGTCAAACCCGCAAGTGCCAATGTCCATTGCTTGGTGTACTGTCCAAAGAAGAGGAACAATTTGAGCGGGATTGTTTCATCCCCTCGACCAAGTACCAGACTTGGGAGCAGGAAGTCGTTCCAAATCCATATTACGTTCAAAATGGCCACTGTAATACCGATCGGTCTCAGTAGTGGGAAGATGACATGCCAGAACGTCTGCCATTTTGTCGCACCGTCAATTTTTGCTGCTTCATCTAAAGATATCGGTATATTTTTAAGGGCACCATGGTAGAGGAATAGCGAAAGACCTGATCCAAAGCCTATGTACATGAAGATCAGTCCCCACTTATTCAGACTTTGTAACTCACTGAATATCTTAACCAATGGAATCATTACCGATTGGAATGGAATAAGCATCGAAGCGACAAATAGAAAGAATATCAGGCCGCTGACCTTACTCTTATTCCTTGATAACGCATATGCAGCCATAGCTGAAAAGAAAACAATGCATATAATACTGAGTGAAGTGACCAAGAAAGAGTTGAAGAATGTTCTCAGAAAATCAAGTTCTTGGAATGCCTGAACGAAGTTCTGAAACACAGGCTCACTCGGTGGTGCCAAAGTATTTTCAAACATTTCGCGTTTTGTCTTGAATGCATTTACGAGCATGATGTAAAAAGGGGAAAGCCATAGAAGCGCGAGCAGTATGCCGACAATCTCTAGAATGATACGGCCGGTGGTCTTTTTCTTCTTCATTACAGCTCCACCTCTTTTTTCTTATTATAGTAGACTTGTGTAAGACTTAATATCGCGACGATGATGAAGAACACAACAGCCTTGGCTTGTGCCAGCCCCATAGTATTCATAGCAAATGCCGTATCGACGATATCCATCGCTATCATTTTCGTGGAGCCGCCAGGCCCGCCGCCAGTGAGTGAGAGGTTCTGATCATATATTTTAAATGCACCAGAAAGCGTCAGGAACATACTTACTGTAAACGCAGGTGCAACCAACGGCATGATTACGTTTTTGAGCTTCTGTCCATAGCTTGCTCCGTCTATGTCGGCTGCTTCAAGAAGTTCATCAGGTATGCTCTGCAAGTAGGCGATATAGATGATCATGATGTAGCCAGCCATCTGCCAGACGTGAAGAATCACGAGCCCCCAAAACCCTGTTGCGGGTGTTGCGAGCCAACCTTGGAGCATTTCAATACCAAGAGCGTTACCTAGAGCATTGAAAATATTCGTAAATATGAACTGCCAGACAAACCCAAGAATTAGACCGCCGATCAAATTCGGCATGAAGAATATCGTCCTCAGGAAATCCTTAGATTTTATGTAGCTCGTTACGATAAGAGCCAATGAAAAGCCGACAATATTGATGAGTATCACGGTTACTATCGCATACTTAAATGTAAACCAAAGCGCACTTAGAAAAGTAGGATCGGTTAATAGATTCTGGTAGTTCTGTAAACCGGTGAACACCGGTGTCTGCGCCATGTCTCCAGTCCAGTCAGTTAGAGAGTAGTAAATCCCCCACACGAATGGAACTACAACAACAATCAATAAGGCAGCCAGAACGGGAGCAACAAACACCCAATACATGATATTTTTGGTTTTCACATTAACACCTCATTTAAGAAATAATGGAGCAATATAATTGCTCCATCATCATTCCTATTGTCTATTATCTTCCCAATATGTTTGAGAGTTTTCTATAACTTCTTCCCAAGTAATGTCACCAGAGATATACTGTTGCACATTATCGCCAAATATATCTTCAGAGAAACCGGTTGGATAACCTAGGAATACCCAGCCGCTTGTGTTTCCTTCTTCAGAGTACTCATAGATCTCTTTAGAAAGTGGATCTGCAATCTGACTTGTATCATAATCTTCGAATGCTGGAATGAAGTTAAAATCGTTCAGGACAACGTCCTTACCTTCGTCGGAAGTATACATCCAATCGAGGAAATCGACTGCTGCTTCTTGAACATTATCCTCAGCACCGGAGTTTACTACCCAGTACTGTGGCACACCTACAGGCATTTTAGATTCTCCCGCAACCGGGATGGGGATGATTCCTGAGTTTTCTGCTACATCCGGTGCAATCTGCTCGATGGATGGATACGCCCAGTTTCCTTGCTGGATCATCGCCACCTTTTCCATGGAGTACAATGCTTCGACCTGTTGGGAGTAGTCAAGGCTCAGTACAGGCTGCTCCGAATATTCAACTTGCATGTCGATATAGTTTTTAAGTTCGTCAGAAAGTTCAAATTCAACTGTGTCGGACTCGAATGCTTCTGTCACACTGTCATTAAATTCAGGTGCCAAGAAAGAACTACTGGAGTGGTTACCGTACACCCATCTCTCTTTACCCGGGAATGCGAAAACTGCATCTAGACCAAGTTCTTCTTTCATACCGTCCAGTGTTTCAACGGCACTCTGTAGATCTTCCATTGTTGTCAACTCGTCAGGATTGATGCCTGCCTCCTCGAAAATCGATTTATTGTAAATCAACCCATAACCTTCGAGATTGTAAGGGATTCCATAAACTTGATCATCTATGGTGACTGACTCAAGTGTACCTTCGAGTGCTGCATCTACAGCTTCGGAGTTTTCAATCGGTGCAATGCGGTCCTTGTGATCTTCATAGGCTTGCGGTCCACCGATGTTGAAAATATCAGGCTCATTTCCAGAAGCGATTTTCGACTTCAGTGTCGCGCCATAGTCGTTACCGCCCCCTACTGTTTCGACGTTGATTGTAACGTTGGGATTCTCCTCTTCGTATTGTGCCACGAGACTTTCAAATTGCTCTTTAAACTCAACTTTGAACTGATAGAGGTCTATCGTTACGCTATCTCCTTCAGCGCTGTCTCCCCCGGTTTCTTCAGACACTGAACCGCCGGCATCTCCGCTATTTCCACAGGCGCCAAGCATCAGCATTGTTGCGAAAAGAAAAGCATAGTTCCACTTGAACTTCTTCATCTTTACATCCCCTCTCATATGTAAGCGTTATCATTTCGCTTATAAATTAGATTTTATATTCGAAACAATGGTAAGTCAACACTTTTCTGCAAACGATTGCACAAATAATTTTCAGTATCATAAAGCATTGATGAAAAGTACCAAGACGCTAATACAAAAAACTACCGAAGAAAAGCATTTCAGTATGTCAGAAAGAAATAATATAGGTATACGCTTTTTACTTAGTATGGATCACCTACACGATGTATGCTAAAAAATATTTTGGTATATTTAGAAATACTATATAGAAAAACTAGATATAGAATTTACAGATTTAACTAGTAAGTATACATTTGAGACATTAAAATGATAATGATATTTATTTAGATTCATAAGTTGGATTTCCTAGAAAGAAAGTTGTGTAAGTTTAATCGGATTAACTATAAGAGGATTGCAATAAACTTCGCAGAATAGGGGGGTGCTTTTATGACTTTGGATAATAATATTGAAGAAAATACGGTAAAAGGTAGTAAGGACGAGGAAGTACAACAATTCAAAACAACATCAATGCGTATCGACAGTGAAGTAAAGAAGAATCTTGAAAGTGTACAATGGGATGTACAAGCTAATGAGAGAATCCGCCTGTCTCTCTCCGATACAGTCCAATGGTTAATCAATCAGTATGAGAAGAATAAAGATAAGTAATAATTGCAATATGATGAATTACTAATAGAGATGTTCCTTTCAAATAAATCAAGGATTTGTACAGTGAACACCGTTAATAGGATGTAAAACTGTTCTAAGTAGCTATATAGGAGCTTGCCTATATAGCTTTATTTTTTTGTTGTGTGACTGAATAAAATATACTTCAATCAGTCACTACATAAAGGTTGATTCTAAAGGGTTTTAAACGTCCGAAAAGGGTGTCTAAAATGACAAAGATCGGTTACGCAAGGGTAAGTACAATAGGACAAAACGAAGAACGACAAATCAAGCCGCTTAAAGGTTATAGTTGCGAAAAGATTTTTATAGATAAGCAATCGGGAAAAGACTTCAATCGGACAGAATATAAGAATATGAAAAACTATGTAAGAGAGAAAGACACCATCGTTTTTGTAGAGCTTGATCGTCTAGGTAGAAATAAAAATGAGATCAATAAAGAATGGGAATATTTTATTAATAAAGATGTTGATATTGTTGTTCTGGATATGCCTTTACTTGATACGACAAAATATCAAGATGACCTGGGAAAACTATTACTTAATCTTGCGAAAGAAATAATATCTTACAATGCTGAACAGGAACGAATAAGGATACTCGAAAGGCAAACACAAGGCATCGAGATTGCCAAGCGTGAAGGAAAATATAAAAGTCGTAGCAAAAGCTATAGTGCCACTAGCAAAAATAAAGAAAAACGTCGGTTATATTTTTTAGTCATCGAGTATCTAAATAAGAAGAAGCCTATAAAACAAATTGCAGAAGAATTGAGCATGAGTAGAGATACTGTTTACAGAATCAAAAATGAAATAGAGAACAAATAATTTTCGTTCTCTTTTTATTTAAGAAAATAAAAATAACGAGCTATTATAGCTCGTTATTTGTTTTATTCTTTTTATTTCTTGTATACAGCATAGTTAGTAGGGTTACTAATAAAGAAGAAATGATCGATATTCTTAATAACTGCATAACGTATTCAAAAGCAGTTAAACCACTAGCTACTTTTGTTCCATCTGCACCTCTTACATACATACCAGGATGAAGTAATATCCCTAAACAAAGACCAATAACAAACCCATAGAGTAAAGCTTTGACAATTTTCCTTTCATGGATTTCTAAAAAATTAAATGTTCTTTCCATGTATATCTCAACTTTCAAAATTTTATTGTTTCCCTTCTTCACATAACAACATACAAAGATTCGTCGTTAATATCGCAGTATATTCTTATTGTATTCTATCTTTTCCGTGTGAGTAATCCTAGTAGGGATACTGTGTACGGAATAAATAAATAGAGAAAGAGGACGAATAATTATATCGTCTTCTTTTTTGTCCTAATATAGTACAGCATAGTCTTTAGAATCGACTTGAACGGTTTCCCAAATATCATCTGGGTCTACGCTATCAATATCTTCTTGGATAATATCATTGTCTAACACGTTGATTGCTATATCTGTAGGTACATGTATTTCCTCTTGTGCGATGCTGACAAAAATTTGATATTGCAAGTCACTCATTTTTCCTAACAGTAAGACGGTTTCCGTTACGTCATCTAAACTTGTGTATTCATCACTTTTCTCCCACTCACTTTTAATGCAAGTGATTGTATAGTCATACCCTTCTGCCATCAGCTTATCTTTGTACTCGTGAGCTTTTTTTACATCACATGGATTGGACAAGTCGAATGACAGTGCTGTTTCACTTCTTTTGTTATTACTGATAGTAATTTTCATTATTATTCACTCCTGTTTTAATTAAGGTTTGAGGAACTTAATTTCCCTTTGGCTAAGCGCTAGCGTGTGCCGAAGGGCATTAATTTTCCCTTTGTTCATGGCGACAGGAATAAATGACGCAAAAAGCTGTAAACAGAAAAGCAGCCCTTGATCGCATTGAATCAAGGGCTGCTTTAGCCAAAACAAGTTTTTATAGTGACACGTTAAGTAAAAAGTTTTTTGCGACTGTTTACTGATTTTATGAAACACAGATAACACCGTGAAAAGAGACGGATACTTTCACGGTGTTTGCTGATGTTGAATGTCATTTATTATTAACAAGCAATTTAATTGCGAGTGTGTCGCTTAGAACAAAGGGAAATCTTATATTGCCTTATATAGACTTCTTCTAAAAAAGTAAATAAAGGTGAGTTCGGCAACAAGTTACCGAACTCACCTCATTTTAAAAATCCTAAAAATCTATTTTACTTTTAGTACCACATCAATTTCTTAACTGCCATTATATTTGGTAAGTAGTATAACAGAAACCAATTGCTTGTAAAGTATTACCGGAACCTGCATTGACACCAAAAATATTGGAAACATCAAATGCATAGTTATTGTAAGCAGTGTAACCATCAATTTGATACGCATTTCCATTAGTTTCTATTTCATGGACTGCTGTTCGACTGACACTACTAGTCACGTCAAAGCTAACAGTTGCATTAACTGCTGGAGCACTCACTCCAACATTAGCACTAAAAGAGTTTTCAATCTGGTGTTTCCCACTAAGTCTTAGAATACCATCAGCGCCTCCTAGACCCGAAGTTCTTGCGCTCGCAACACTACTGTAACCTTCTCCTACAAATGTAACATTGCTTACGGAATAGTATGAAGGTAAAGCATTCATTATGATGTCGTTAGGTATGGTGTTATCCAATTCTTTCGTGTCACCCTCGTTATAAGTTACTTTTACGACTTCAACTAATTTAGCATCTAGATGAGGCTTCTCCCATCCCATTTTTCAATAAATTTGTCAGGATCATCGGGAGTAATTACTTCCTTGTTAACCTGACTTTCATCGAAATCAAATTCTGCTACATTAGTTTCTAACGATAGAAAACCTACGGACAAAGTGACTACATTGAAATTGAATATAAACTTTCCCTTACAGTGTTGGTGGTAGAAATACCCTTTTTTGTTTATTTGTTACACACAAAGTGCTACACTACTAATTATTGGACCCCCCCCATTCAGAAAAGGAGAAATTAAAATGAAACGTTTACTAATAGGAATCGCATTGCTAACATCATCTACCTTGTTGTACTGTTCTAATATAGTAGCTGCAGCAGTATACTCTGAAACGAAGCATAATACTAGTTGGACTACAGATTTAGGCGTTTACAAATCTGCCTTAAGAGAAGTATCAATAATTCCTATGTTTGTAATTTTTATCCTCATGCTTGCTGGTTTGGTAATAATATCTATAGAAGTTTATAAAGAATTTGAAAAAAATCAGCACTCTAAATTATAAGTAATTGAAAACATATTGGGCATTTAGAGAGTAACTACTTTAAATATTTATAAAGATATTCTAGATAATGAACGCTAAATTTCATTGGACATCTTTTAAACTAAAACGGTAGTTTAAGTAACAATATTCTTATGGAAGGATATTTTCCTTCCTACACTTCAACTTGATTTTCACCATCGAGCCAGACGGCTAAGCTATCAGACCTCTCAGGTTGTACTGATGTTTCTCCTGAATCATTAGATGCATCCTCAGAAGCTTCTCCACTTTCTAGTCCGCCAGGATGTCCACACGCTCCCAATACCACGACAATAAGTAAAACCAACGTCAAAAACCACTTATAGCTCTTCATTTCCTTTCTCCCTTGATTGTGTGTAAAAGATATATTCGATTTAATATTAAATCGCTCTCATAAAAGTTCAATGCTTTTATTGCAAACGATTGCATAATATTCCACATCTGGACAGCTTATTAAAATTATCCAGACAGATGTTATAAAAAAGAACGCCTCAGCACAGCTAGGACGCTCACGTTATCGATGATGCTTGATGACTTCTCTTGCAAAGTCATTCATATCGCCGACGTATTCAAATGTACCTTTCATTACGGGATAAATATTTTTTATACCGATCTCTCCGAGGGAGGAAACAACGAAGGTGACTACATTCAGCTTGCGCATCTTGAAGATGGCCCCAAATATCGAAGCCAGATGATTGATGTAGTCTGTCGGTTTCTTCATGCCTTTGTCGGTATTCTTGGCACGGTTGATGTAGGTCGCTGCCCTTGGCATCTCTTGTCCGATGATTGCACCATCTGATTCCGACAAGTGATAATGTGATTCGGTCATCTCCTCTATAGATCTATAGGCACGACTGAGGATAATATCTTTGAATCCCGGCGAGAGGAGCTTAGTGGCAAGACCATTCATCTTTCTCGTCAGGAAACTTTCAAGGTACTGTGCACTCTGTACTCTTTCTTGAAACAGTGCGTCCTTGCTTTCGAAGATTTCATCCAGCGCATCTTTCAGTTCGGTGATGCCCGCTTCATCTTTGATACTTGTGAAGTGATAGCATAATGGCTGGTCGAGCTGCTTTTTGAATGTTACATGCAGTTCGGTGTCCTTATCGTTCATCAGGGTTTCCTGAGACCTTTTGCCCGAAACATCGACGAGCGTATCACTTTTATTGTAGACGAAGGTGATACGGGCCCCTCTTTTTGCAAGATACTTGATAGTGGCCTCATCTGCGTCCCGGATTTTCGAGGAGAATACATACAGCACATGCTTGATGTTCGTTTTCGATATTAACTTTCTGTACTGCTTTGGTGTATATTCAGTCGTTCCAACGCCGGGGAAATCTAAAATCTTTCCCCTCTCTCCGTATGGGTGTTCTGTAATGGCACGTGTCGCATCGGTCTGTGTGGATACATGGGAATTCCCGCCCGCCAATTTGTTTACGAGCGCGCTTTTGCCAGCATCGACTTGACCGAGAACTGCAACGCGGTAATCGATTGTAGATTGTATATAGTCATGGTAGGCCGTGACCAGGGGGTGACGTTCCATGTACTCACCTCAATTCATATAGTCTCCTTATTGCGTGTACCCATGAACCAGCTGATCGTAAACCCTAGGAACGCAGCAACCATTGTCACAAGCCAAGATAAGCTTGTTTCCGGCAGACCTGGGTAGATTGCAAAAACGGATCCAACGACCAGGCCGAGAATGAGGGCATAGGTCAGATACGTATGGTTTCTAAGCATATACTGGATGACTCGACTCGCAAGCAGCAGACCAAGAACAATTCCCAAACCTACAGCAATTAATACAGGCAATATTTCCAAGTTGAATGCTTTAAGCTGATTTATGGAATAGATCACAATACTATAGGAACCGAGGATCAATAAGACCAAGGAACCTGATATTCCGGGAAGCAGCATGGTCATTGAAGCCAAAATACCACTGAAAAACATCTGGAGGAGAAGCGGCACAGTCACTACTAAAGTTTCAGGAGGTACCTCATTGCCCCTAATCATACCGATTGAAAACAGCAGTGCCACAGCCACCAGAACCAATATATAGTGCGGAGCTTTGAATTCCACTCTATAGTTGGAGATTCTAAGCATCATCGGAACGACACCAAGCACGAGTCCGATAAAGAACCAGTGTGTGGGAATCATATGATGCTCTAGCAAATATTCTATCAATGAAGTGAGTGTCAAAATGGCAATTCCCATGCCGATTAGCAACGGTAATAGGAATAAAATGGCCTTTTTGTAACTTTTCGTTACGATTTTGCTGACTGCTCCGATGAATTCGTCATAGATGCCGAGCAGCAATGCCATTGTCCCACTGCTGACACCGGGGATTAATTCACAAATGCCCATCAGAAAACCTTTGAATATATTTATCCATCTAATCATTCAATATATACCTCGACTTTTCATTTTATACCATCTGATTGTAGCATATCTACAGCTTTTAGTTGCTAAACGATATGCAAGTGGATTTGATTAACCGCTTCTATACTGATATAAATGGTTTAACACTTAAATCGTTAGGAGACTGCACTTTGAGAGATCTAGGTATTTATTTCGGGACGTTCGCTCCATGCCATGTGGGTCATTTCGAACAGATTATTCGAGCAAAGAGAGAAAACAGACATGCATTCGTCATCGTTAGCGGCTATGTGGGCGACCGCGGAGACAATTATGGCATGACATTAGACAGTCGGGTCAAAGCAATGCGGCAACTGCTTGGACCGGATGATAATGCTACAGTACTTAAGCTCGACGAAACACACATTCCAAGATATCCACATGGCTGGGAGCCGTGGCTTACCATGCTTCTGGACACCATTGCAGATGAAATGCACGAGCTTCCTTTTGGTGTAGGAGAAATGACTTTCTATGTAGGGGAAGCGGAGTACATTGAACCACTGGAGCAATTCTTATTCAGAAAATATCCGGAAATCGATGTGAAGATTACAATGGTGGATCGTAAAATACTCGGTATCAGCGGGACAAATATCAGGGAAGCACCCATACTGAACTGGGATTATGTCATGCGACCATTTCGGAAATTCTTCGTACAGAATGTTCTCGTTATCGGTGCTCCAGGTACGGGGAAAACTTCGATGGTGCAGGATTTGGCCAGACGTTATTCTACTAGCTATTCCACCGAATACACAAAAGCCTACTGTGAAGAGCAACATATCACAGAAGACGAACTGGATGTAAGGGATTTCCACGCCATAGGAATCGGCCAGTTCGAAAACAACAGACGCCACATCCATTCTCCGGGAACACGCAAAGTCTTTTTTGCCGATACCGATGTTTTAACCACTAAAGTTAAAATGAAAATGTACGCAGATGGAGAGGAATTTAACCGCCTAAAATCAGTTTTCGATTACTATATCCATCTGCAACACTGGTCGCTAATACTAGTGCTACCCCCAGAAGCGTCTGAAGATAATCAAGCAGTTGTCAGTTACGGAAAAACAGTGCACGATCTGATAATCAAAGAGCTTGAACAACAAGGTCTAACTCCACTTACACATATCTTGGAAGGTGCGTCGTATAGAGATCGTTATCAAGATGCACATCGCTTAGTGGATGAAATTCTCAAGGAAGGCAAAGATAACTAATGTAAACGCTTTAGGTTGTATTTTTACATTTTAGCTGAATTTTTTTCAGTGTATTCATGGAAAATACAGAAAAAACTGATATTATAATGTACATCTATTCTATGGAGGATGAACAAATGGAACCTAAACTGCTACTTACACCTGGACCCACGCCTATCCCCCCACAAGTCACCCATGCCATGTCTGCCGGGATGATCGGACACCGCTCTTCCGACTTCACTTCTTTGATGGAGAACGTGCAATCGAGTATCAGACCTTTGTTTGGAACAGATCACCCTGTTGCCATCCTTACCTCCAGTGGCACCAGCGCACTGGAAACTTCGATGGTCAATCTGGTGGAGCCCGAGGAAGCGGTCCTCATCATCGTCAGTGGTGCGTTCGGCGACCGTTTCAGAAGCATCGCAAAGTCCTACCCTTATGAGGTACACATATACGAAGTCCCATGGGGAGAAGGACTGGATATTGAAGATTTCAAAGATTTTCTTGCAAGCAAGCAGAATATCAAAGCCGTCTTCTCCCAAGCCTGTGAAACTTCTACGGCTGTAGTCCATCCGATAAATGCACTGGGTAAGTTAGTAAAAGACTACAGTGAAGAGACATTATTTGTAGTTGATGGTGTAAGCGCAGTCGGTGGCATGAAGTTCGACATGAAAGCCGATGCGATAGACTGTCTCGTTACGGGCAGCCAGAAGGCACTGATGCTGCCTCCGGGCCTTGCTTTTGTAGCCATGAATAACACAGCAAGAAAACGGGCTTCAAATAATAAGCTGCCCAGATTCTATTTGGACATCAACAAGTATTTCGATGCATTAGAAGATCACTCCACACCGTTCACCCCAGCTGTTTCACTTATACAAGGGTTGGATCAAGTTTTATCGCTTTATAACGAAGAAGGCATAGAGAAGGTATTTGACCGGCACTTAGCGATGCGCAATATGCTGAGAGCTGGGCTCAAGGCACTGGACCTTGAGCTTCTGGTGGAAGATGCATATGCCTCCCCAACCGTTACTGCTTTCAAATCTGATGAAAATGAGCTCTCACATATTAAAGATGCGCTTAAGAACAAACATGGCATTACCATTGCTGGTGGGCAGAAGCATCTTAAAGGGCGGATACTTCGTATCGGACACATGGGTTACATGTTTCCAAAAGACATGCTGACAGTCCTAGCGGCACTTGAGGCGATTTTAAGCAAGCATCGCAATAAGCAGTACTATGGTAAAGCATTGGCTGCTGCACAGGAGGCATACTATGAATAGATTCAAAGTACTCGTACTAGATCCGATCAGCGAGGATGGTATTAAGGAGTTACTCAATCATCCGAACTACGAAGTCGATGTGAACACAGGGCTGTCGGAATCGGAAATTTTGGAAATTGTAGGCGACTACCATGCGCTAATCGTCAGAAGCCAAACCACCATTACTGAAAAGATTATCCAACACGCACGGCCACTCAAGGTGATTGCACGCGCAGGTGTCGGTGTCGACAACATCGATATTGATGCTGCTACAAAATATGGCGTCATCGTTATCAACGCACCGGATGGTAATACAATATCTGCTACTGAGCATACCCTGGCAATGATGTTGGCACTTACACGTCAGATACCAGCGGCCCACAAGCAGTTATCGGAAGGCGTCTGGAACAGAAAAGCCTATAAAGGAACCGAAATGTACGGCAAGACGCTTGGAATCATTGGTGTTGGCAAAATCGGCTTCGGTGTTGCACGCCGCGCTAGAAGTTTCGGTATGAAAATTGTTGCTTTCGATCCATACTTGTCAGATGAAAAGGCAAGGGAAGCGGATATAGAGAAGTTGGAAATTGATGAGATTGCAAAACATGCGGACTTCCTTACAGTCCATACACCGCTGACACCTCAGACGAAGGGCATTGTAGGCAAGGAATTCTTCAATATGGCAAAGCCTGGACTTAAAATTGTCAACGTTGCACGTGGAGGCATCATCGATGAAGCTGCCTTGCTTGAAGCACTTGATGCAGGGCAGATCGATGGAGCCGCCCTTGATGTATTTGAAAGCGAGCCATCAACCAATCAAGCGCTTCTCGGTCATCCGCAGATTGTGGTTACACCACACCTTGGTGCTTCGACAATTGAAGCACAGGAGAAAGTGGCTGTGAGCGTTTCCCGGGAAATAATTGATATTCTCGAAAACAATGTAATCATCCATGCTGTAAATGCACCAAGAATGAACGAAAATATCAACGAGGAGCTCAGACCCTATATCAACATTGCGTCGCATATGGGTAAGGTTGCCATCCAACTGATGAACAGGCCGCCTTCTGAAGTCAAGCTCAAGTACCACGGTGAACTTGCGCTTGATGATACGAGTATTCTGACCCGTTCATTTGTTTCCAACATGCTAAAACCTCACCTTGGAGAAAACGTCAATATCATCAATGCCCTATACCTTCTGCAAGAACAAGGGGTGACGTATAAGGTTGAGAAACAGGCTCAGACACATGGCTACAACAACTATCTAGAAGTTGAGCTGGTCAATAGTGAAGAGACGCTGACCCTTGGTGCGAGCGTATTGAACGGCTATGGTGAACGCATCGTCAAAATCAATGGGTTCCAAGTAGATATCAAACCGACAAAGCATCTCCTTTTCATCAAACATATCGACCGTCCCGGAATCATAGGGGAAATGGGGCATACTTTGGGCAAGTACGATATCAACATCGCAACCATGCAGCTTGGTCGCAGAGATGAAGGCGGGGAAGCCATGCTTTCATTGCGACTCGATCAGACAGTTGGTGCAGAAGCATTAGAAGAACTAATAAAAATTGAAGGGTTCGATCAAGTTAAACAAGTTGACCTTTCCTAATTAAAAAACCATCACTTAAGAGTGATGGCTTTTTAATATGATTTCTTCGATTTCAAGAACTGTATCGACCATGTGCTCCACTCCCAGAGATTCAAACCTTGGAATGATTGCACGTCCTGTCAGTCCTGTAAGTGTTGCGATGAACTCACACCCGATCGCTTCGGCACAATAGTAATCGGCTACCGAATCTCCGATGATGTAAATCTGTTCGTCTGAAGTGTTGTTCTGATTTACCGCGTCTTTGAAACGGGTATCATCGTGAGCGTACAAGCTCCATAGATAACTATACGGGTGAGGCTTGGCAAGTGATACCTCTACTCCATCTGCCGCTTCGGCAGCGAGCACTTCGGAAGCGGTGGATATCCGATTGTCTCGGAAAATATCTGTCAGCCTTTCTTGCTGGAAAGGAATGATCGTCTCCTGCCTTGGTCGCCCGGTGGCCACACCGATCTCTATCCCAGCATCAAGGAGACGGTTTAGCAAAGCTCTGATATCTTCGGGATCTACAATCCATTCTTCATCATGTATAAAACCGGTCTTATCCGTCTCTTCCGCCTCCATACCCGTCGAAGTTTTTACGTCCCTACTGCCCAAGTACCATTCTTGATATTTATACTGTCCTGTCCGCCATATAGGTCCGGACATTTCAAATGCACTTGCATCCTCTATACCGAGACTCAGCCTCGCATACTCCATCAAAGCTTCGTAGATGGTATCCTTGGTATAATCATCAGCTTTTAGGAAATCGACGACTTTACCATAGTCTGCATTTTGCAAACCGAGCATTTCACCAATACTGTGGACATCCGCGATGTCCACGTTCTCAACATTGAGTTTTGCATCCTTTATTAATTCAATGTAGACAATGGAAAATGTAACAAAGAGCATATCCCAGTTGGAATTCAATCCCATCTGCTTGAAGCGGTCAAGCACCTCATCATTGCTGAACACTTCAGCTCTGATATCTTTTATTTCCTGATCATTGTAATCGGTACGGAATTGATATGTATCCAAGTTCAAATATCTCGGACTATACAGAAGTTCATGCACTGCCAATGCAGATACATCAAAACATCTTTCCTCACTTAAAAAAACACCGTCTACATCAAATAGTACGACCGTCACTATCATGTCCTCCTCATCCGCATTTCATTTAATCTTAATTTTCTCACATCACACCAAGATTGTCGATATTCCTTTGTACTGACGGTGGAAGATAGAACTGAAGGAACTGAATTCGAAATATCCATTTCAATACAGTGGATGATTCTACAGATTAGCGCAAAGAAATGCGGGAATATTAGAAGGAATATCGAGAAAAGCTTTTACCTCAAACATATTATATTAACTCGGATTAATTTTTTTATTTTGGTGCATTTTAATACATTTAACACTATAATGTAAGTCGTAATATAAACAGTAAAGATTACGTTAAGATCATTAATATAATGTTAAGGTATCCGATACCTGGGTGGAGGAATATTTATGGAACTTAGTCCGATGGAAGTCATCTTTCTATTTCTCGGAGGACTTGGTATTTTTCTTTATGGTTTGAAACAGATGGGAGACGGACTACAGGCAGCAGCAGGAGATCGCTTGCGTGAAGTACTGAACCGTATGACTTCCAACCCCATCAAAGGAATATTGGCAGGGATAATTGTTACTGTCCTTATTCAAAGCAGTACCGGCACAACAGTAATTACGATTGGACTGGTATCTGCAGGATTCATGACCTTGCGCCAATCAATCGGAGTCATCATGGGGGCCAATATTGGTACCACCGTCACTGCATTCATTATCGGCCTTAAAATAGGTGACTATGCATTGCCGATACTGGCGCTTGGCGCTTTTATGATTTTCTTTATGAACAAGAATCCAAAATTCAATAACATTGGACGGGTTCTATTCGGTTTCGGTGCCCTTTTTTATGGTCTCGATCTTATGGGACAGGGTGTCAAACCGCTGGCTGACCTGCCGAGCTTCGGAGAACTCATGCTCAACATGTCCAATAATTCATTTCTTGGTCTCGCGGTCGGTACGTTACTGACTGTCATCGTCCAAAGTTCCAGTGCAACAATCGCCATACTCCAAGGTTTCTACTCCAACGATCTTCTCGATCTGAATGCGGCTCTGCCGATTCTTCTCGGTGATAACTTGGGTACGACGATTACAGCCGTTCTCGCTGCCCTGGTCGGTTCGATTGCTGCTAAAAGAGCAGCAGCTGTCCATGTCATATTCAACGTAATCGGTGCTATCATATTCATGATCATCATGCCGTTTTTTGTCCAGCTGATGACATATTTGAGAGAACTTCTCGAACTCAACCCAGAGATGACCATCGCATTTGCACATGGTTTCTTCAATGTTTCCAATACGCTGATCCAGTTGCCGTTCATTGCGATACTTGCTTGGATTGTAACGCGGATCGTACCAGGCAAAGATTTTTCCGAGGACTATAAGCCGAATCATCTTGATCCCCTCCTGCTGAGACAATCTCCTGGACTTGCCCTTCAAGGTGCGCAGAAGGAAGTAAAGAATCTTGGCAATCTCACATTGAGCATTCTCGATGATACAAAAGCATTTAGTGAAACAAATAATCCTAAACTCTACAAGCAGATTAAAGAAAAGATAAATGTTGTCGATACGCTCCAGGATAGCCTTAGATCCTATATCATCGATGCATCCAAGTCCGATATTTCACCAGAAGACGCAGAAAGGCAATCCACGTTGCTGGAAGTAACGCGCATCTTCTACAAGGTCAGCGGACAGATCGACGAATTCGCAGACCTCTACAATCGTAAGCATCGGGAAAATATCGACTTGTCCGAACCTGCTCAAGAAGGGCTCAAGGATCTGTTCGACCATGTATATAAATCCTTTAAGAAGTCGATAGATTCTCTTGATATTTACAGTCCTCAAGACTTAGAAGAAGTCATCAGGCTCAGCCAGAAATCTTACAAGATTGAGAACAAACTAAGAAAACAGCACGTGAAACGTCTGAATAAGGGCATCTGTTCTACTGATGGTGGTCTACTCTATGTCGATCTCATTAGTACGCTTGAGCGCATCGGCTACAATGCCAGAAATATTTCTGAAACAAACTTGAGTGATGAAGTAGAAGATCTTGCTGAAGACTTTACAATATATGAATAGATTATAAAAGCTAGGCCAATATTGGCCTAGCTTTTATATTTTTCCCTTCAGTAATGCGTGCCAGTACATGAGTGGCAGCATATTTTTCTTGAACTGGTAGAACATCCATTTGTCGTCAGCTTGGTTGAGAAACGTCGTCTCCTCGGGAATTTTGTTGTAATCGAACTCAGCGAGTATTAGATGGCCGTATTCGGTGGCTACTGGACATGCTGTCTTACCATCATATTTATGTGATGGTGTCTGATCTTCCATTCGTTCTAGCAGATTCTTAACCAGGATCGGCATCTGTGATTTAACTGAGCTCCCCATTTTGAAGGTCGGCAGACTTGAAGCATCACCAAGCGAGAAAACCGTCGTATACGTATTGTGCATCATGGTATACGGGTCAACACTCACCCATCCCTCAGGATCAAGGAGCCCTGAGTTTTTGAGTATGGATGGGCCGTGCATCGGTGGTGTAACAACCAACATCTCGAAAGGAATTACTTGGAGTTCTCCTGTCGAAAGATCTTTGAAAACAGCTTCCTTGTGTTCACCCCTGATTTCGACAAGCTCCTGTTCAAGTTTATAGTCTATCCCTTTTTCATCTAGTTGAGCCACGAGATTGTCGTTATATCGTTTTACAGGAAAAACTTCATGACTTCCGCTTCTAAAGACGATATTGATATCTAATTCATGATCTTTGACGTATTCATCCATGGTGAACAGTGAATTCTCTGCTGAAACGCCCCCTTTAATTTTGGACTGCGGTTTGGTCACTATTAAGTTGCCGGTTTTTAAGTGCTCCAAAGTCTCATAGGTGTAGTTCACTAGGTCGTATATATAGTTGGTACACACGCCATTCTTCCCCAAGGATTCCTTCGCCCCTTCAATAGCACCATAGTCGAGCTCTAGTCCCAAAGCTACTACTAGATAGTCGTATTTGACGACCCGACTCCCTGTTTCAACCTCCCTTTTGACAGGATCGACATTTTCAACTGCTTCCTTGAGCCACCTTGCACCTTTAGGCATTACTTTGCTCATCGGTTTACGTGTCGATTTGAGTTTCATTTCACCACTGCCAACAAGTGGAAATCCGGGTTGGAAATAGTGATCATCACGAGGTTCTATTATCAATATATCATTCGTCAGTCTCTTATCTTCGCTCAGTATACGATTGGCTGTAGAAATACCTGCTGTCCCGCCGCCGAGTATGACCAGTTTATAATGTTCTTTCATCCCTATCGCCTCCATTTTATATGCTTTTCCCATTTAAAAGGGTGTTTACTCAATAAACTGTGGCACTAATCTACTTTTTTTATTAATATGTAATTAAAGACAAAGGTGGGAAAGTTATGAATGTTGAAAATATATTGGAAAATTTCAAGAAAGAAATAAGTAAAGTGATCGTTGGACAAGAGGAAACGCTGGACTTAATCTTCATAAGCATTCTACAAAGAGGTCATATACTTTTTGAGAGTGTGCCTGGTACAGGGAAGACTACATTATCAAAAGCACTGGCCAAAACAATTGGTGGTTCTTTCAGAAGAATTCAATTTACCCCAGATTTACTGCCAACCGATATAACTGGTTTAAATATGTACAATCCAAAAACTCACGACTTCGAACTCCAGATTGGTCCCGTAGATGCCAATGTGCTCTTGGCAGATGAAATAAACCGGGCGACACCACGTACTCAATCCGCACTGCTGGAAGTTATGGAGGAGAGGCAAATTACAATAGATGGAGAAAGAATAGACATTGCTGATCCGTTTATTGTTCTGGCTACCCAGAACCCGATAGAATCGACCCAGGGCACATTCAGTCTGCCTGAAGCACAGATGGACCGTTTTCTGATGCGTATCAATTTGGGTTACCCTTCCCCAGAGGAGGAGCTCGATATGATGAATCTATACAGAGATAATAGTACCCCACAGACCATTGAGACTGTCTTTAACGAAAAGACAATTACAAAGATGCAGAATACAATGGTTAATATCACAGTGGATCCATCCGTTATGCAATACATGCTCGATATCGTCCACCGCTCAAGGCACCATGACCTCATAGGCACAGGCGTATCGCCACGCGGTACACTAGCTCTAATGCATGCGGTACAAGGCGTCGCGATGATTCGGGATAGAACCTATGTAACGCCCGACGATGTAAAATATATCGCCCCATATGTACTCGCCCACCGCCTCGTCCTAAACCTTGAGGGACTAACTGTTTCTGACCAGAGTACTGTGCTTGAAAGTATTATCAACGAAGTTGAAGTGCCTGTCGAATACGGGGTATCACGAGATGCGTTATAAGATCGAGTATCGTCATTCAAAGACTATGTCATTCTTTATAGGATCTGTACTTATCCTTCTCGTTCTAAATATTTTCTACAACATAAACCTGAACCCCTTTTTTACACTCGTGCTCGGCCTATTCGTATCATTCTATACACTTGATCGACTTTATGAAAAGGTTGTACCCGATAAACTTTTGGTTGCCTTGCAAAGCGATGAAATCAGGTTATTTAAGGACCAGGAAAGTATGATGGAAATAGAGATTAGAAATGATGGATGGCTGCCCATTCTCAGTGCTACCCTCAAGCTCACTGCAGGCGATGATATACAGTTTGAAAAAGACATTTCTTTAAATACTAGAAATCATACCGAGACCATCGCGCATTTTACAGTCATGCCGAAAAGCAGTACTATCCTAAGAGTACCGTTCCATGCTAAAAAGAGAGGCGTAAGTAAAATTATAAGCACACAGATTGAGATACCGAGAATTTTCGGATTCGGTTCTCTGCTACTTGTTCAATCTAATAGATCACTGCATGAAGTACTCGTCTACCCTGAGCAGCTGCTAGTACCCCCGTTCGATATGAGAAATAAATCAACTCAGGGACTATTTATTCAGAGAAAAGCGTTGTTTAGCGATCCGATGCTTACAATAGGTACGAGGGAATATCATCAGAGCGATGGCATAAGGGATGTGCATTGGAAAGCCAGCGCCAGAACTGGAGAGCTGCAGACAAGAATTTACGAAAAGACAACACACCTTTCCTGGATGGTTCTGATCAATTTGAGGTCTGAAAAGAACTATGCACCACCAATGAATATTGAAGAAAGTATTGAAAAGATCGCCTATCTTACAGGTCGGGCGGCCGAGTTACAGATTCCATATAGTCTCTATACTAACTTGTCCTCTTTTGACTCCGGCAGTTTTCTCAGTCGTAGTGAAGGAAGTGGGGGGTTACATTATAGAAGTACGCTCGAGATGCTTGCTAGAATCAATACTCTCTCCTTCACGCTAAGCTTCGATAGACTTTTAAAACATATATATTTGCATAAGGAGCTACCTTCGCACCTACTGTTCACAGGCAAAACTGATCCCTCAATCGAAGAAATGCTTCAGTTGTTCCAGGCCAAAGGTGTACAGATTTTCCAAATAGATACGTCGGGTATCTCACCGTACAATGCCTATAAGAGGAGTCGCAGTCATGTCTCGATTTAAATATTATCTAGCTTTCTTCCATGCATATATGACAAATATGTTCCTATTGGCTTTTATAGTTTTTTTCATAAATACCCACAATGGTAAGCCGCCGTCTATAGGACTTTTCATACTTATTACTATCGTTGTACTACTTGCCGCTTGGTGTATCGCACACCACTTTAAGCTTCGTTATATCTATTTTCTCTTGCCGATTATACTAATTACTACCCTGATACTCGATTTCCACTGGTTATCGGCTCTATTAATCAGCTACCTTTCGGTGTTGCGCATTGAATACCTTTTTGATGATCCAGAAAATACCATGGTCGAATCTTCACTCATCACCTCTTTTCTTTTATTAATTGCTGTATCAGTATTTCAGACAGAAACGACGTCGCAGTTGATAGCAACATATTATATTCTATTCATTGCTCAACTATTGTTTTATTTTGCAGGAAGATTACTCTACCTGCTACTTGACAACGGTTATACCATTACGAGAAAAACGATTGTATTTCTAACATTAATATCATCCTTTATAACGCTTGGCATTATCTCGTCAATCGCTTATCGTTATGGTGTTTATGTGGCACAGTATATCGTTTATATAATGCTAAGCATTATAGTTTTCTTGATGAGACCTTTCTTCGGATTCATGGAGACTATTGAGCTTGAAATGCCTGATTGGCCAGAAGGCGAAGCTACTGATCAACAGAGAGAGGATCAAACGGAGATGATTCAGCAAGAATCACTCTCTTCTCAGCTGCCACTCGATTCAATCATAACCATCATACTGATCATGCTGGCCGCCGCCGGGCTTTACTTTTTTTATAAAAACAGACAAAAACCTACTGATCACCCTGAAAAACCGGGATCTATCGAACAGCACAATAGCACGAATGACATCCAAAAGGAAAAGCGCAGTGCATCTAAAGCACCGCAAAATAAAATTAGAAAACTTTATTACGAGTTCGAAAAATGGCTTGCTGTCAAAAGTATGGGAAGATATCGAAACGAAACGATAGACGAATGGATTAGTCGTCGCCAGTTAGAGGATATCATCGATACGACTACTCTGGAAACATATCGTAGGACTCGCTATATGAGTAGTGAAGTGTCAGAAGATGAGTACAAAACATACAGGCAAGCGATAGGGAGAATGAAAAAGGAAATCAATACCCACATAAAAAAAGAGCGATGAGATCAATATCTCATCGCCTTTCACATATTAGTAGTGATTCAAATATTGCTTTAGCTCCCAATCGGAAACTTGTGAACGGTACATATCCCACTCAACGTTCTTATTGCCATTGAATTGCTTGTAGATATGTTCACCTATTGCGTCTCTGACGACTCTGTCTTCGCGTAGCGCTTTAAGTGCTGTATAAAGAGTGGAAGGTAGGTCTTCAACGCCAACTGCTTCTCTTTCCTCTCTTGACATCTCATAGATGTTCTCGTTTACCGGTTCAGGAAGGTCGGTTTTGTTTTTGATACCTTCAAGGCCTGATTTGAGAATAACAGCAAGTGCCAAGTAAGGATTTGCTGAAGGGTCTACAGATCTTACTTCAGCACGTGTAGATAGACCACGAGAAGAAGGAATACGCATCAGTGGAGAACGGTTTTTACCACTCCATGCGATATAACTCGGCGCTTCATAACCAGGTACGAGACGCTTATAAGAGTTAACAAGTGGATTACAGATCGCTGTGAATCCACGCGCGTGTTTTAATATACCGGCCATGAAATATCTCATATCTTGGCTTAGACCAAAATCATCGTTCTCGTCATAAAATGCATTTTCGTTACCATTGAACAGAGAAACATTGAAGTGCATACCATTACCATTTAAACCAAACAATGGTTTAGGCATGAATGTTGCGTGTAAGTTGTGCTTACGTGCCACTGTTTTAACGACAAGTTTGAAAGTTTGGATGTTATCACACGCTGTAATTGCATCCGCGTACTTAAAGTCGATTTCATGCTGTCCTGGAGCAACTTCGTGGTGGGAAGCTTCGATTTCGAAGCCCATATCCTCAAGCTCGAGTACGATATCTCTACGGCAGTTCTCACCAAGATCGGTCGGTGCAAGGTCAAAATAGCCACCTTGGTCGTTCAACTCAGTCGTTGGTTGACCTTTTTCATCCAGTTTGAAAAGGAAGAATTCCGGCTCAGGTCCGAGATTGAAAGCAGAATAGCCCATGTCTTCCATCTCTTTGAGTACTCGCTTAAGGTTCGTTCTTGGATCGCCTTCAAATGGGTTACCTTCGACATCATAGATGTCACAGATCAACCTTGCTACTTTGCCTTTACCCGCTGTCCAAGGGAAAATAGACCATGTATTCATATCTGGAACTAGATACATATCGGATTCTTCAATGCGGACAAACCCTTCAATTGAAGAACCATCGAACATCATTTCTCCGTCCAATGCTTTATCCAACTGGCTGATTGGTACTTCAACATTTTTAATTGTTCCAAGGATGTCGGTGAACTGCAGGCGCAGATACCTCACATTTTCTTCTTCTGCAATACGGACGATGTCTTCTCTAGTAAATTCGCTCATTGTACACGCTCCTGTAAATTATTGGAAAAATCTAGATAGGTCCCCACGATTGATCAGTGGTTTCCTGTACTCGCTATGCTTCAGGACTTCAGGTGTATCGACTTTTTTAGGTTCATTAAGGATTTCCCCTATCCGCTTCATGGTAAACCCTTTTTCCATATAATCCTGAATTGCCAGAAGCAGATCCAGATCGTTCATGGAAAATATACGGTGATTACCTGATGTTCTTTCGGGTGTAACAAGAGACAAAGATTCATAATATCTTATTTGCCGTGCCGTCAGACCTGTCAACTTCATTGCCGACGACATAGGAAAAATCGCGAGATTACGCCTCATCTGATCTCTATCCAAAATGATCACCTCTAATCATATTCACAATATTAGCACAAAGAATTTCAAAAATCTAATCGATGTTAGAAAATCTAACATATCATTTAAACTAATTAAAAAATCCCTTTAAGTGTGCATTCTCAAGCACCTTCTTAAAGGGATTTTGTATTAGTTTTATACTTATATTTCTTTCATTTGTTTATTCACTTAAATAAAAGAGAAAAGAGCGTTATCCGAAAATACTAACTGCGAACACAAAGAGTATTAAAACTGGAAGAACAAATCTAAGCATTATAATCCAAAATTTGTATAGTCCGTACATTTTACTACTAGTATCTACGTTGAGCTGCTGCATCACTACACGCTTGTTTACGACGTACCCTACAAATAAAGTAGATGCAAGTGCACCAATTGGCAATACAATGTTGGATACGAGGAAGTCTACGTTGTCGAATATCGATCTGCCAAATATGAGGAAATCACCCAAGATCCCATACGAAAGTGCAGAAGGGATACCGGCTAGGAAGATGAAAAAGCCAAAAACGTAAGCCATTTTACTACGTTTTCTCTCATCGCCTTTGATGGCGTTAGCCACATTAATCTCGATCATAGAGATAGAAGAAGTCAAAGTTGCAAACAGGAATGCAGCAAGGAAAAGAATGTAGAAAAGCATACCTAATGGTATTTCACCAAATACTTGCGGTAAGACGATAAACACGAGTCCTGGTCCTTCAGCCGCTTCAACACCCAGTGAAGCAATAGCTGGGAAGATGGCGAGCCCTGCCATGATGGAAATAGCAATGTTCATCGCAACGATAGACAATGAAGACTGGGTTAAGTTGTGTTCTTCACCAAGGTAGGAAGAATAAGCCACCATCGTTGTCGCTCCGACGCTTAACGCGAAGAAGGACTGGCCAAGTGCGTATAGAATTGCTGTAGAATCGATTGCGCTTACATCTGGAGTCAGAAAGAATGTAATGCCTTCCATTGCGCCAGGTAGCGTAACTGAACGAATGATTACCAGCAGGAAGAGTATAAACAGAAGCGGCATCATGATCTTCGAACCGCGCTCCAAACCTTTTTGAACACCTTGGGCCACAATGAAAGCCGTCAAAAGAATAAATATTCCTTGAGCAACAACAACATATAAAGGATTAGCTATGATGCTGTCGAAAGTAGCACCATAGTTATCAAATTGAACTAGGCCGAATGCTTCTCCAAAAGCGACCACTAGATAGATCAGTATCCATCCTCCGATTACGCTATAAAAAGACAAGAGTAGAAAAACGCCTATATTTCCGAGCCAGCCCAATATTCTATAGGCTTTTTTTCCTCCTAAATAATGAAAGCCCTCAATCGGGTTTTTTTGGCTTGCCCTTCCAATGACAAATTCAGCCAGCAGCAGAGGCATACCTATAAAGAGTGTCATCAATAGAAATACAAGCAGGAATGCACCGCCACCATGTTCTGCCGTCATATAAGGGAAACGCCATAGGGCACCAAGTCCAATTGCCGAACCAGCCGCAGCCAGAACGAAGCCTAACCTAGACCCCCATCTTACATTGTTCATAAACCAACCTCACTTTATAATTGTATTCATTTTTTATAGAGTTCCTAACATATTAGCACATTCGATATGATCTTGAATACACTACGGTTCGAATTATGTACAAATACACAACAAATCACAAAAAATACCGCTCTGAACGCCTTTCTTAAAACAGTCATTACTTCTATGAGTCTCTATTAAATTGCAACAGGCAAACACCTTCAATATAATGAACAAAAGGAGGGAAAATGATGAAGCCGACTTTCAATAGAAATATTACGCATTATCGCAAAAATCATATGTCTGAGATTGAAGATACAGTAGCTGAAGAATTCCCCCTTACCATCTATTTAAATGATGTAGAGTTTGCAACTCTTGTATGCACCCCTGAGCATCTCGAAGAACTCGTTATCGGCTTTCTTGCCTCTGAAGGCGTCATAAGACGCTTTGAACATATAAAAAAGATGAATTTGGACGAACACGGCGGTTTTTGTCACATTACATTGGCCGATTATATATCGACAGATCATTTTGTGTATTCCAGGCGGATTATCAGCTCATGCTGTGGAAAAAGCAGACAGTTCTATTTTCAAAACGATGCAAAAACTTCAAAGACTTCCTTGTCAAAAACAAAACTCACTCCCAACCAATGCATTAAGTTGATGGAGCATATGCAGCAGGAGAGTAAAGTTTTCATGGAAACAGGCGGCATACATAACGCAAGTATTACCACAGCAGAAGGACTGATCGTTCACCGAGGCGATATAGGTAGACACAACGCGCTCGATAAACTATATGGATATTGTTTACAGAATCATATCGACGTTCGAGATAAAGCGCTCGTTTTCAGCGGACGTATTTCATCTGAAGTACTGACAAAATCAGCGAAAATTGGTGTTGGCCTCGTCTTAAGTAAATCAGCACCGACGAATCTCGCAATTAAAATGGCTGAAGATCTGAACATTACGACTATCGGCTTCATCAGAGGAGATTCCTTCAACATATATAGTCACCCTTGGCGTATAAAAGAAGATCCCGGTTCGTAAACCGGAATCCTCTTTATTGATAGTATTCTGTTATGAACCGATCAGCTTCCTTATCAAAGCGAATGTAATGAGATTCTAATATACGACCAATTTTGATTGCCCACTCTATATCCGTTGCATAAAGATGTGTGCCTGGATGCTGTGGATTCCAGCGCATCGCATATAAAGTTTGCTGCTGATTTTCCAGATAGTTTTTGCGAATAAATGCTGCTCCTCCCATTATTGCTGCTTCGGGAGTGGACCAGTCAGCTTTTGCAGCGTAACTCGAACCTTCCTCAACTGCTCGCTGGTCGAATGCACCAATACCGAAAAAATTGTAGTAGATGCTACCATCCACTTCAATACCCTGGGCGAGTTGGGATTGTCCATTGCCTGTTTCGATCTGGGCGTGACTAATCAGATAAAATACATTGACACCGTGCTTAGACTGAGCCTCAAGAAACGTTTCTTCTGTACCATCCAGTATGCCTCTTCCTTCCAGGAGATCTGCAATCTCCTCGGAACTGACATCTACTTTCTCAGTCAAATCAAGAAACTGAAATCTCGTAGGACTATTATCTATAGACATGGCCGCTCTCACCCTTTCTTCCTTGGCAGTTGTCATAGTTCCACCCTCCAATTCAACACCAACTGTTCCATTCTGAAGGTTATTTTCTACCGCTTCATCGAAACTGGCCACAGGGGATGCTTCCTTAGGCGTGCCTGCTTCAGATATGACGAAAGCTAGAAAAAAAATGAACATCATTATTAACAATATTAAAATGGGTATATTTTCCTTCAATCTCTTATCCATCCATGTTTCCTCACCTGTTCGTATTGAATCAAACATTAAAGAAACATCTGATTTACTATCAGATGTTCACCATCTCTGTATGGGACTGGCGAACCAGCCCATCAATCATTACGCTTAAACGCTCCACCAATTCGTCGTTATATAAATGATATCCTTCATTGATTTGCTCAAAATCAGTATCACATGTGCAAACCTGGAGTGGAAGTACTAAAGCATGGACCCCGCGCATCACCATTCTGAGCTGGGTTAGCGGATCGGAATTCCTCATCCCGCCGCTATTACAGTAGAGACCGACAGGTTTCATCTCAAATTCATCTGTGGAGAGATGGTCCAATGCGTTTTTCAACAGCCCAGAGAAAGAGGTGTGATAGTTCGGTGTCCCTATTATTATTGCGTCTGCGTTTTCAGCAAGTCGCTTTAATGTTTCGACATCTTCTGTTTTGCCCTGTCCAAAAATAGGAAGGTGAAGCTCTCTTAAATCAAGGTGTGTAACAGTGTGTTCAGGCTGCTCTACGAGCGAAGCAATCTTACTGGCGACTGCATGTGTATGGGAACCTGGGAAAGCACTTCCCGAGAGTATCAGTAGGTTCATTGGAAAAGCTCCTTTATACGTGTATATGTATAATATGTTACCATCTGCCCCACTCAAATTAAACCGTCTAAAGTCGTATTAAACAAAAGAGATCGGCTTATGCCGATCCCTTTTACTAATTCATTAATTTATCATTTAAAACTCTCAACTTATCTATCGTCTCTTGGTCTAATTCAGCAATATCAACTTTTTTCTCTATGATTGATTGAGCAAGATCAATGGAAATATCCACAGCTCTGCTTATCTGATAAGCGGTCAGCTTATCGGTCATCAATTCAAAATTCACACCAGTGTCCATAAGTTCACCTTCCTCGATCAATCAAATAATTCATTGACCTGAATTCAATTATATCACACGTATAACATTAAACAATGAATGCGTATTACATGTGCCATTATTTTTGTTTTGAAATTTCTTATTTACTGTTGGATGACATAAAATAAAGGCAAAAGGGTACATGTGAACAAAGATAAGGAGTGGTTAAAATGTATGAATCAATTTTTAATAGACAAAAGCAATTTTATCAATCTGGTAAAACGAGAACACTCGCTTTTAGAATAGAAGCCCTTAAACAATTGAAAAGAGGCATCCAGTACTATGAATCGGATTTGCTTAAAGCCATGAAGAAAGATTTCAATAAAGGTGAGGCAGAAGCCTACCTAACTGAAATTGGATATGTCTACAATGAAATCAATTATACTATCAAAAATCTTGAGAATTGGGCAGAAACGACGAAGGTGAAAACGCCGGCGACACATACCGGTTCGATATCGAAAGTTTATAAAGAACCTTACGGAGTCGTATTGATTATTGCACCTTGGAACTACCCGTTCAATCTGACCATTGCTCCCTTAATTGGTGCCGTGAGTGCGGGCAATACTGCTATTCTCAAACCCTCAGAGCACACACCTACGGTTGCCGGTGTAATTAGCAATATCATAGCGCTTGCCTTCCCTGAGAAGTACGTTGCCTCAGTAGAAGGTGGAATCGAAACGAACCAGAGTCTTTTAAGTTTGCCATTCAATTATATATTTTATACAGGAAGTTCTCACGTAGGCAAAATCGTGATGCAAAGTGCAGCGAAACACCTTACTCCCATCACACTCGAACTCGGAGGAAAATCGCCAGCGATTGTAACGAAGAATGCCGATATTAAGATTGCAGCAAAACGTATAGTCTGGGGAAAATTCCTCAATGCAGGCCAGACGTGCGTAGCTCCCGATTTCGTTTATGTCGATGCAAGTGTAAAAGCATCTCTTATCTATCATATGAAACGATATACAAAAAAATTCTACAACAATGCCTTTAAAACCGGCACGTATATGAATATTGTCAACGAGCAGCACTTCGAGCGCCTTAATGACTTGATTCAGGGGAATGTCGTCTATGGAGGCACGGCACGCCGAGCTACACTGACAATAGAGCCAACCATCATTGATGATGTCGATTTCAGCGATGACATTATGCAAGAGGAGATATTTGGTCCAATACTTCCTGTCCTTGAGTTCCGTTCACTCGATAAAGCGCTGCTAGATGTACGTGATCTTCCTGACCCTCTGGCCTTATATATATTTACAGATAAGAAGTCGGAAGCTAAAACAGTCATTCGCTCCGTCCCATTTGGCGGAGGGGCAGTGAATGACACTGTTTTCCACCTCGCTAACCCACACTTACCGTTTGGAGGGCGTGGTAACAGCGGTATGGGCAAATACCACGGGAAGTACTCCTTTGATACCTTTACCCACGAGAAGAGCATACTGCATCAGACGACCGCTTTCGATTTCCCGTTCAGGTATCCAAACGCCAAGCTATTCAATAAATTCATAAAATACCTCTGGAAATAAAACAAGTCCCATCGCTGTAGCGATGGGACTTGTTTCATTGGAACTAGTTGATAGGCATACCGCCTGTAATTCCATATATTTGTCCTGTTATATAACTTCCGCTATCAGAAGCTAATAGGACGTAAGTGTCTGCTAATTCAACAGGTTGACCTGCACGCTCGAGCGGAGTCGTCTGACCAAATTCCGGGATATTCTCAGGAGGCTGTCCGCCAGATATCTGCAGTGGTGTCCATACTGGTCCCGGCGCAACGCCGTTTACACGGATACCCTTTGATCCAAGCTGCTGAGCCATGGATATGATGAACGATCTTTGAGCAGTTTTTGTCATGGCGTAATCAGCTAGTATATCTGATGGTGTGAATCCCTGGACGGATGTTGTGATGATGACACTGCCGCCTTCTGGCAGGTGATCCAGTGCTTCCTGTAGCATCCAAACATTTGAAAACACATTAATAGTGAATGTGTCTTTCAGCTGCTCAGTTTTTAAATCTCTTATATCCTTTTGATACTGTTGCATACCTGCATTCATAACAAGGATATCGAGTCCATCAAGTGCTTTAGCTGCATCGTGCACAAGATTTCTGGTGAAATCTTCGTCTCTCAGATCACCGGGTAGCAATATAGCTTTTCTACCTTGAGCCTCAATGACATCTTTTACTTCCTGAGCATCAGTTTCTTCATCGGGCAGGTAATTGATGGCCACGTCTGCTCCTTCTTTAGCATACGCGATTGCTGCTGCACGACCGATACCCGAATCGCCTCCAGTAACGAGCGCCTTTCTGCCTTCGAGTTTGTTGTTACCTTTATAAGATTCTTCGCCACAGTCCGGCACCGGCTCCATCTTGTTCTGGATACCTGGGTATTCCTGTTCTTGCTTTTCAAATTTATCCTCATAGTATTTATGCTTCGGGTTGTTCAACTCAGTCATTTTAATTCTCCCCTCTTTTTCAATACATCCATCTATTGCTCATTTTGACCAGTTCTAAACATATTTTTCTTTTCTATATGTTTTAGACGGATGTAAAAACCAAAAGCCGCACATGTGAGACCGAGAGAAATGCCGATCCAGAATCCATATACACCGAGAGAAGTGTAGGCCGAAAGGAGATAACCCGTCGTTAGACCAACCAGCCAATAGGAAATGACGGCAATCACTGAGGGAAAGACAACATCTTTATACCCTCTTAATATGCCTTGGAATATTGCTTGCAGTGCATCTGAAAACTGATATACGATGGCAAATAGGAACAAAGGCACAGTGATTGCTACAACTTGCGGATCATCTGTATAAAGGTATGAGATCTGTTCCCTGAATAGAAATAGGATAATGCAGGCAATACCTACTATTACAAGACTCGATACAACACCAATCATCTTATAGTACCTAGCGTCATCGTACCGCCCCCCGCCAGCACTGAAGCCGATTACAATGGTCATTGCCATGGAGATGCTAAGTGGCACCATGAAGAGCATTACGGAGAAGTTCAAGACCACTTGGTTAGCTGCAATTACATTCGTTGTAAACATTACTCCAATAAGCAGAGTCATAAGTGAGAAAATGCTCGTTTCCACAAAGATGAGAACACCGATTGGTATACCGACTGCGAGATGATGGCGAATGGTGGACAATGAGGGTGCTGAAAACTTTCTAAATATGTTGAAGGATTTTAACGCGTCTACCTTTAATACCATCAGAGCGATAAAGAAGAAAATGAGCCAGTAAGTAATAGCAGTTGCAACGCCTGCACCAATCCCGCCCAGTTCAGGAAAACCAAAGTTGCCGAAGATGAAACTATAATTGAAGAAGATATTTAATGGCAAAGATGTTGCTATAACGTATAGCGATATGCGAGTAAGTCCTTGTGCATCAACAAAATTACGCAAGACATTAAAAAGAAATAACGGCAATATACCGCATGATAATCCAGCGAGGTAGTAAAAAGCAATATGGTGTACCGAAGAATCAAGATCCATAAATCCAAGAACCTGATCGAGAAATAGAACTCCTGCTAACAGAACAAGGATTGTGAGCACCAAAGTAATATATATGGCCTGATTAATATTGTGATTCACTCTGTCCTTCTGACCTCCACCGAGGAGCTGGGCAACAATGGCTGTCACTGCAAGAAGAATACCGCTTATACCTGTGGAGACTGGGGCCCACAGACTAGAACCGATTGCGACACCAGCAAGGTCGGCGACACCAGCTCTGCCTGACATCATAGTATCAATCATATTCATCGAATAAAGCAACACTTGGGTAGTCATGATCGGCCATAGAATACCAATGAACTGCCGATACATTTCCCTTTTTGAATCTGTATGGAACATGTCTTTCACCTTTTTCTATTAACATGATTTCAAACGGTATAAATAAGATGCCTACTATAGAATTATCCCTGCAACAAATCCCGCCATCAGAACTGGTATGTTTAGAAAGATGAAGGTAGGAACACAAGTGTCCCATATGTGGTCATGCTGGCCATCTGCGCCTAGGCCGGCTGTAGGCCCAAGAGTAGAATCGGATGCTGGAGATCCTGCATCTCCAAGCGCACCCGCTGTTCCTATGATGGCAATTATAGCTGGCAGGGATAACCCCAGCTCCATACCCATTGGAACGAAGATACTCGCAATAATAGGAATTGTAGCGAAGGAAGAACCAATCCCCATCGTTACAATAAGACCGACCAGCAACATTGAAGCGACAATCAATATTTTATTTCCTGCAAGCGTTTCTGCGATACCATCTACTAGAGGAGTGACATGTCCAGTCTCTGAAATAACACCGGCAAAACCATTTGCCGCAAGCATGACAATGCCAATATAAGCCATCATTTTAATACCTGAGACCAGTTCATTGTCCAAACGCTTCCACTTAAATTGAAATGAAATAAAGAAAATCATAATACCAGCCAAAGCACCGAATATCATTGAATCGGTGAGTACTTGGACGCCAAAAGTCGCAATGATAGCCACTAGCGCAATTATAATGGTACCAAAATTTGCTTCTGTCTCATTTACGGGACCGGAATCCTTCGTCTCATAAGTACGATGTTTTCTATAATAGAACAGCGCCAAAGCGAGCCCGACGACAAACCCGCTAGCAGGGATAACTAGAGCAGGGGCCACCTGGCCAAAAGTAATTTCTACTCCTGCCGATTCGAAACCATTAACAATTGTATTTTGGAAAATTTGTCCGAATCCGATTGGGAAAAGGACATATGGAAAAGTAAGACCAAAAGTGAGCACAATTGCGAGCAATCTCCGATCAAAGCCGAGTTCGTTCATCAGGCTGAGTAGTGGCGGAATCAGAATTGGAATAAATGCGATATGTATCGGGATGACGTTTTGACTCATGATCGACACCATAAGTAAAGCGGCAATAATAGACACTTTCGCTATGACTCTCGCTTTTTGGGATTCCTCCTTCTTCAACGCCCTGATAATGAATTGTACAAGCACTTCTGTAATGCCGCTATACGCAATCAAGGCTGCAAATCCTCCAAGGAGTGCATAGCTGAGTGCAATTTCTGCACCTCCTGTAATCCCATCGGTAAAAACACTAATCACTTCGCTATATTGCATACCTGCAACCAGCCCACCAGAAAGTGCACCGATGAATAACGCGAGTACTACGTTCAATCTGAGTAGGCTGAGTGCAATCATTATAAGCACTGCTACGACCACTGCGTTCATACTCATCCCTCCTCATTAGAATTTTACAATATTGCTATACTAAAGATTTTAATCGCATTTGTCAATGTTACTATGTTTAGCATTACTTTAATGGGGAAAGCAATGTAATGTAATGCTAATCAACTCAGGAGGGATTTTAACATGAAACCATTCATCAAAGCGTACACTAATGACGAAACACTAAAAGACGATATTAAAAAATTAACATCAAAAGACATCAGTGCAGATGATATTTATGTCATCTCCCACGACAACGACCGTACTAAAAGAATTACCAAAGCCGCTGAAGTCAACACAATTGGCGTAAGCGAATCAGGCGTTGCCGATACTGTCAAATCCACATTTGAAAAGCAAGGTGACACACTTCGTAAGCAACTTCAGAGTATCGGCTTTTCCGAAACAGAAGCTGAGAACTATGAGAGCGACATGGACGAAGGTAAAGTCTTCTTGATCGTAACAAATAATGGAGATGTCGGTCAGCATCTCGCATAAATAAACCGCCCTTAGGGCGGTTTATTTTATTACATATACGAACATGCCCAGCAGAATCGAAATTGCAAATATCAGAGCGAAAGGCTTCAAAGCTCGCCCTGCTACATCTTTAATACTGATATTAAGCCCAAGGGCAATCATTGCCATCGTCAGAAGCAACGTGGTCAACTGTGAAATAAGCTCCATAACTTGGTCAGAAATTTCCACATAGTTTCCTATTACGTAGCTGTTGGCAAGACTCATTAGCACGAACCCAATAAGGAAGTAGGGAAAGGCCACCTTGCTGGTACCCGTCCTATTTTCTTTACGACGCATGTACCATATGAAGAAGAGACACAATGGAACGAGTAGAAATACCCTTGAGAGCTTAGCAAGGAGGGCAAAACTGAGTGCTTCTTCTCCGGCAGGTTCTGCAGCAAGCGCAACATGCGCTAGCTCATGCAGACTTAAACCAGACCATATGCCGTAAGCTACATCTTCTATAGGCAGGTACGGTCTAACCAGAAGATAGAATACGGAAAATACAGTTCCAAGTAGCGCAATGATGCCTACGCTGACAGCAGTATCCTCATCTTTTGCTTTGATGATTGGTGCGACTGCTGCAATCGCTGCCGCACCACAGACCCCGGTACCTACTCCGAGAAGCATGGATAATGTCATATCCGCTTTGAATAGTTTCGCCAAAATATAGGACATAATTATTGCGAGCATAATAACAAATGAGGATTTTACAATTAGGGGCAGCCCCTCATTGAATACGACATCTATATTCAATTTTAAACCATATAATATGATAGCAGCACGCAGTAAGATCTTAGCTGAAAACTGTATACCATTTTTAAGCTTATGCGGGTAGCCGAAAAACTGTCTATAGAAAAAGGCGAGAGCAATAGCGGTCGCCAAAGGGCCAATGTAATTGAAAACCGGAAGCTGGGCAATGCCGAAACTGACGATTGCTATAAGCAAAGTAAACCCTATACCATAAAAAAACTGTAATCGATTGGAATTCATAGTGTATCCCTCCATCTATTATGATAGAAGGCTTCTTCACATAAGTGAAATAGTATATCATGATGTTAATCATAACCTATTACTTATGGAGGTCGCATTTTGATAAACCAAGCTATTAAAGTTTTCGTGGCCGTTGTCGAGGAGAAAAGCTTTACAAAAGCAGCGCAACAACTGCATATGACACAGCCTGCAGTGTCTAGTTATATAAAGCAACTTGAAACAGAGCTTAATATTACATTGGTTGAACGTTCTACACGAGGAATCCGTATGAATCCAGCAGGGGATATCTACTATCATCACGCTAAAGAAATGATAGCACTCGAAATGCGGATGCATCAATTGATCCTTGACCTACAAGAAGAAACAAAGGGACCTATCAAAATAGGTGCCAGTTATACTTATGGCGAATATATACTGCCGTCTATGCTGGCATCACTTGTTGAGAAGTACCCTGGTGTCGTGCCTGAAGTGCAGATTAGCAATTCAGCAGCCATTATGAATGGCATCAGATCTGCTACGCTTGATATTGGTATCATCGAAGATGAGATCCTCAACGCAAAAGTAAATATGACTCGACTACTCAAAGATGAGATGCACGTGGTAGGGAATAAAGGATTCACTAATCGACCAACCCGTCAGTCCTTGGAGGAAGCAACTTGGCTGATCCGGGAAGAAGGTTCTGGGACAAGGAACTATCAAGAGCAAGTATTCATCAATCTTAAAATTCAACCTAGGACCATCACCTTGAGCAGTACACAAGCAATCAAAAATGCTGTAGCAAGTGGAATGGGCATTTCACTGCTGTCGAAGCACACAATCCAGCATGAGCTCGAGACTGGTCTTCTGAAACGTATAAACTACGACAACACATCACTCGAAAGACATTTTTACTTACTCACCCCTGATGTAAGGTTCCACTCAACCAGTACGCTCGCAATGCTGGATGTATTCAATAGCATTGCTATTGAGCACCATGAAGTTTCCCAACAATTTTTATCATGAAATCAATTTTAGACCTACTACTGCACAAACAATAAGAAGAATAAACACTATTCGCTTCCAGTCTTTCGATTCTTCAAAAAAGACCATACCGAGTAGCGCGCCACCCGAGGCACCGATACCAGTCCATATCGCATACGCAGTACCCATCGGCAATACTTCTAGGGCGATTGCTAGGAACAAAAAGGAGAGCCCGAAACACATAAGCAACAAGAAAAGTGAAAAAATCGATTTATCTTTGTGAAGCTTATTGATTGAAAGCACTCCACATATTTCAAAAAGACCTGCTAGAAAAAGTGATATCCATGCCATCACGAAACCTCCCCTTCCGACTTCTCATCGGTCACTATCTTCAGACCAGCAACACCGACAAGTATCAGCACAATTAGCAGTATCTTAAGCGGAACGAATGGCGCGCCAAAAATAACAATTTCAGAAAGTACAGTTCCAAATGCACCTAAACCCACAAACACAGCGTAAACTGTACCAACTGGCAGATACCTGCCAGCGTCAATCATTAAATAGAAGCTGAGAACAATGGATATCAAAGTGAATATCCATTCATACCACTCGGTAGCATGGGTGAGACCAATTACCCAACTCACTTCAAATATGCTTGCGATTAAGACTTTAAGCCATTGCTTCTTCATACAAATCCTCCTTTAAAATAAAAAGCCTGGGAGAGAATATCATTCTCTCCCAGGCTTTTGTCCCTCCGTGTCATGAAGCTGCTTCATGTGTCATCTCTCGGACCAGACCCATTATAAATGACGGAACCCTAGATAACTTTTTATAAGATTACCTCTATCATACGAGAAGCATGCTAAGTTTTCAATTAAAGCGGTGTGAAATGGCACTAATCGGGTATTTATATAATATATGCAAAAGTAATATATTATAGGGAGTGTAGTAAATGCTCATTGCCATAGATCTTCAAAATGATATTTTCGATAAAAATGGTTCCGGTTACGCAGAATCCACAGAAGCAGTACGGGATGGTATTGAATCACGTATCCAACATGCCGTAGATCAGGGCGAGCCAGTCATCTATACGCAGAACTTCTACCCAGAGTTTGAACAGGAGTCACGTAGCCTTGAAAGCATACGTTTCGACGAAGCGATGTTTCCTCAATTTCGGGAGCTTCTTGAAACACACGGAGATAGATATGAAAAAACATTTTATGGTATACCCCCAGAGGAAGCCAGAAAGATACAGAAGAAATATGAAGATGATGTAGAAACTGATCGCACTATTGAATTCATTGGTGCAGAAACCAATGTATGTGTATTAGCAAACATCATGGTTATACAGAATATATTTCCTCAAGCGAATATCACTCTAAATAGGGAGCTTATAGCCAGTACTAGTAAAGAACTTGGAGATAAGACCATCGATGTTCTCTCTAATATGAATGTATTTATTATTGGAGACGGTAAGTAATATAAAAATCACCTCATCGTTGAGGTGATTTTTTTGTTGAGACCAATTTCAACCATTTCATCAGCATCGCAACACCAAGTATCAGTCCCACATATCCCATAACAGGATAGATTGTACCTACAAGATCTGCAAAACCGACAAAGCTTAGTATATAACCGATGACGAGCGATACAGGGAGCATTATTTTGTAACGTCGACTGCCAGGATGGCTGAATCGATTCAAGAAGGGATAGAGCATGCCTACCGCTGTATTGTAGATGACCAACAACATTGCTACCGAGAGCAACAGCCCAAGTACCGGATGTATTTCATTAGCCAGAAGTAGCATCGGTAGCTCCACCGTGTTCACTTCATCCATCTGCGCCATTAGACCGTTATTGATTAGGAACATTAAGAGTATGATGATGATACTACCGATAATACCACCCCACCCAGCGACTTTCCTAGAGTCCGATCGAGACCCCATCATAGTCAAGAAACTAAAAGCAACAGCAATAGTAAAACCACTATATGTAACGGCATTCCACCACCAAGGTCCCGGTGGTGTGGCTTCCGGGTTGGCATACTGATCCACTTCACTTAGTGGTAGAGAAGGATTCAGAAAGTTGACGATGGCAATGATGACGACAATCGCCAGTAGATAAGGCGTAATTGCACCTAGTGCCAGTACAATACGATCGAAATCAAGATTCAGAGTAATAAATACAGCCAAGATTAATATCAATGAACCAATCCATGGAGATACACCGAAGCTTTCGTAGAATGTGGAACCAGCACCCGCAAACATAATAACCGCTACACCATAGAGGAAGAAAGAAAGTACAACATCAATGATGCGTCCAAAAGTCTTCCCGAACATATTCAGCAAAGAATCAATGTATGATTCGGCCTTGATATCGAATCCAACATCTGCTGTCCACTTGCCCGTAAATAGTACCAGTAACCCCGAGAGAAGAACGGCGAAGATACTCACTGCTCCATTATTTGTGAAAAACTGCAATATTTCCTGACCTGTCGAGAAGCCTGCACCGACCACTACACCGGTGTAGGCGAATCCTATTTTGAGGACTTGCTTCACATTGGACACCTTGACCACTCCATAAATTTTCAAATTTTTGCTATGCAGTATCCATACTATACTTTGGGTGCTGCATTAGCAATTGGAAGAGAACTGAAGTTCTACTGGGAGCCTATGACGACCCGACTGTACATGTAGTCCGCTTCAGGTCTCTCTAGGCCATAATCTTTCATAAGCAAAATTATTATCTCCTCTTTCGATTTCCCTTCTTCTATATACTTTAAAATACCGTAATGCATCTCCTTCATACGATTACGATCGTCTATTCTTATCCTAGTCTGCACCAACATACGTCGACTGTAAATAAATAGTACGAATGTCACAAGCATAAGTAAAATAATAAAGACATCCATCTATCTCACCTTCCCACTTGAAAAGTTGAAAAATTAAAAGTATTTGACAAACTTACTTCCATCATAGTACCATAGTTTTTAATTAAATAATTGCTTATCCAGAGTGGCGGAGGGAATGGCCCTACGAAGCCCAGCAACCTTTTCAGTAAGGTGCTAAATCCAGCAGGTATTATCCTGAAAGATGAGTGACTCGCGAGTCTTCCTTTATCTTTGGGTAGGCTCTTTTTTTATTAATCTGTTCTTGGAGGAATGTAAAATGGCTAACAATCACCGTTTTGAAACAAGACAACTTCATGCTGGACAAGAAATTGATGGGACAACAAATTCTCGAGCACTGCCTATTTACCAGACGACCTCCTATGTATTCGATGACACCAAACATGCTTCAGAATTATTCGGCTTGCAAGATAGCGGCAATATATATACGCGTATTATGAATCCTACAACGGCAGCCTTAGAGACCCGGGTAGCTGAACTTGAGGGTGGTGTCGCTGGCCTCGGTGTCGCTTCCGGCATGGCGGCCATCACTTATGCCATACAGGTTTTAACCAACAGTGGAGATCACATCATTTCTACAACGAGTCTATATGGTGGCACACACACACTTTTCACCCATACCTTTAAAAAGTTCGGTATCGAAACATCCTTAGTCGATATTAAAAATCCGGAGAATGTTTCACGTGAAATCAGAGATAACACCAAAGCCATCTTCATTGAGACAATCGGTAACCCGGAAGGAAATGTTGCAGATATACAAGCACTTGCGGAGATTGCTGAAAAGAATGATATCCCTCTAATTGTTGATAATACTTTTGCTACACCTTACCTGTGCCGACCAATTGAGCATGGCGCACACGTTGTAGTCCACTCTGCGACCAAGTTTCTCGGTGGACACGGCACTTCCATTGGCGGTGTAATTGTAGATGGTGGCAATTTTAATTGGGACAACGGCAAGTTCCCAGGTCTTACTGAACCAGATGAATCCTATCACGGTCTGATATTTACTGAAGCGTTTGGGCCGGCAGCCTACGCTTTCAAAATAAGAACCACACTCCTCAGAGATACAGGAGCTGCTCTTTCGCCATTCAATTCATTCCTGCTAACACAAGGTATAGAAACATTATCACTCCGGATGGAAAGACACGTAGAAAATGCAGAAAAGGTTGCTGCATTTCTCGAGCAGCATGAAAAAGTGGAATGGGTCGACTACGCCGGACTTGAGTCTAGTAGATATTATGCTGCTAAAGAGAAGTATCTTCCAAAAGGCGCCTCTTCGATATTTACTTTCGGTGTAAAAGGCGGCTATGAAGCAGGAAAGACATTCATCGAAACTTTGGAGCTCTTCTCTTTACTTGCAAATGTAGGCGATGCCAAGTCTCTTGTCATACATCCAGCTTCCACTACACATTCGCAATTGAATGAGGAACAACAACTCGTAGGAGGCGTCAAACCGGAGACCATCAGATTATCTGTGGGTCTTGAGCATATCGACGATATTCTGGATGACCTTAAGAAAGGGCTGGATGCAATCTAATGCCGATTAAAATTATTGAAGGTCTGCCTGTAACGGAACGCCTTCATAAAGAAAATGTTTACACTATAGAAGCGAAGCGGGCCTATACCCAAGATATACGACCGCTTCGCATAATCATCTTAAACCTGATGCCAAAGAAAGAAGAAACCGAGCTCCATTTACTTAGACTACTCGGGAATTCACCCCTTCAGGTGGATATCGATTTCATGTATATGACAACCCACCATAGCAGGAACACACCAACCAGCCACCTACAGAAGTACTATCACACTTTAGAAGAAGTGCGAGATAGACGTTACGATGGCATGATCGTTACGGGCGCCCCTGTTGAAACACTGGATTTTGAGCAAGTAAATTATATAGAAGAACTCCGTGAAATCATGGAATGGTCACAGACCCACGTTTTCTCCAGGTTCTTCATCTGTTGGGGCGCGCAGTTTGCATTGAACCACTATTTCGGCATTCGAAAATCGCTCTTGCCAAATAAATTGTTTGGCATTTTCGATTATAATAATGAAATGCCAAGCCATTCATTAATGAGAGGATTCGACGACACATACCGCGTCCCCCAATCTAGACACACACAGGTCGACAGAACAGCCTTGGAAAATGTAGAAGCGCTCGACATACTATCCTCTCACCCCACTTTTGGACCGGATATCATATGTACGAAAGACCAGCGCAACCTCTTTATATTTGGACATCTTGAGTATGAGCGCAACACCCTTAAGAACGAGTACGACAGGGATCATGAAGCAGGTGAAGAAATAGCTCTACCTAGCAACTACTTCCCAGAAGATGATCCATCGGCCGATCCTTTATTTACCTGGAAAAGTCATGGACATTTGCTTTTCGGCAACTGGATTAATGAAACCTACCAGAATACCTACTACGACCTCTCAGAACTAAAATAGCCTGCGATAATATCGCAGGCTATTCTTCATATCTTATGGGAGACATTGTATTTTCTTAAGTTTTCATGCTGACGCTTTTTGGAGAGTGCCATGAGATGTCTGAAAAACGAGTCAGCATAGATCTCCAGACTTTGATCTTGCAATCTTTCTACATTTCTACAAACAACTTGCTCTTCACGCGCTTCATCGAATACTGGAATATCATTTTGTATCTTATACTGAGCGATATTCTCTGCAACTTGCATCCGTGCTTCGAAAAGCGCAATGAGCTCTGCATCCAGTTCGTCAATTTTATATCTCAATTTTTCATGTGTATTCATGGCTACTCCTCCTTATCTAGTGCTGCACAATCTGTTTGCCTGTGGCCGTCTTCTTCTCCACATCAAGCAATACATTGATTGTCTGCATCAATTCTGCGAACTCGTCTGGTGTCAGACACTGTTGTCCATCACTCCATGCATTTTGAGGGTCTTCGTGCACTTCAATCTGCAGCCCATTTGCACCTGCCATCACCGCTGCTTTTGCCATTGACGGGATGAGATGTCTTACTCCAGCTGCGTGACTTGGATCTACCACAATAGGAAGGTGGGATTCCTTTTGGATTACAGGCACTGCTTGGATATCCAATGTGTTTCTGGTTGCCGTCTCGAAAGTTCGGATACCTCTCTCACAGAATATGACGTTATCATTTCCGCCAGCCATAACATATTCTGCAGACATCAACCATTCTTTCATTGTGGCAGACATACCACGCTTCAATAGAACAGGTTTGTTCGTCTCTCCAACGGCTTTTAGCAAATCGAAGTTTTGCATATTACGTGCACCAATCTGAATGACATCCACCATCTCGACGAAATCATCGATGTAATCCGTAGACATCAGTTCCGAGACGATTGGTAGTCCTGTTTCTTCTTTGACGACGTTAAGAATGCGCAATCCCTCGAGTCCAAGGCCTTGGAAAGCGTACGGTGACGTTCTCGGCTTGAAGGCGCCACCTCTGAAAGTATTTGCGCCTGCTGCCTTGAGCTTTTTGCCAAGCGCAACCATGTCATCCTCGTTCTCGACTGAACAAGGCCCAGCACATACCATGAAATTTTCTGCTCCTACTTTGACACCATCGATGTCTATGACGCTATCATCTTCGTGAAATTGTCTGTTTGCTTTCTTGTATGGCGCTTGGATACGATGAACCCCCTCAACAATCCTGTATTTTGCAAAATCATTTTCCGTAACTACCGATGTATCGCCAATCAGTCCGATGACTGTACGATTTTTACCATCTGACCGGTTAACTCCAAAACCTGCCCCCTCGATATTCTTGACCAGCTCTTCAATTTCCTGTTCCTTAGCATCGTGCGCAACATGAATAATCATAATAAAACCTCCCATTGAATTTATAAAAATAAAACCGCCACTTATTTATATAAATAAGTGGCGGTAGTTTGAATAAGATGATATACCGAACCCTAGCCACTTATTGATATAAATGGCTAGACATCACAAAATGCTTTAGCCATCATTGATACAAACAGAATTTGTTTTACGTTTGTACGCAATGATGGGTACAAACGGTATCAAAAATAGCTAAAGTAGGATTGATTATGTTGTTGTTGTCTGGTGAGTAACATAAAATCGCCTCTTTTGGGATGTGTTGAAAGTCATTATAGCCCCCTTATATCACTTTGTCAACATAGAATTGTCAGAAAATCAGAAATATCCAGTTTGCGTTGGAAAACCAATATAGTTATACTTCTCTAATATAATGAACGTGGAGGTAGAATCATGAATATTACTATTGTTGGTCTCGGAAACATTGGTGGATCTTTTGCGCTATCTTTAAAAGAGAATGCGCCAGAACACGATGTATATGCGATAGATGTAAATAATGGCTCACTACGCAGCGCCGAACAGAATGGAATCATTATACAGGGGTATACCGGACCTGAGGAAGTATTACCGAAAACTGATTTGATTATCTTTGCAGTCTATCCGCTACTTCTGGAGTCGCTAGTCAAAAAGTATAAACCTCACCTTAAAGAAGGTGTCATACTTACCGATGTTACTGGCATCAAGCGATCGATTATCAAACAGATTGAACCGCTCCTGCCGGAGGATGCAGACTTTATTTTCGGTCACCCGATGGCCGGTAGGGAAAATAGAGGTCTCCAATATGCCAGCGGCGAAGTATTCAAAGGTGCAAACTACCTCTTCACACCGACTGCCAGGAACAGACAATCGAACATCGATATGCTCTTTACCTTAGTCGAGCAGCTCGGTTTTAAAAATATATCTACAGTGACACCCGAATTCCACGATGATGTCATTGGCTTTACAAGTCAACTGACACATGTCATCGCACTGTCTCTCATCAACAGTGACGACACAAAAAGAAATACAAAAGAATACACTGGGGACAGCTATAGAGATCTCACTCGTATTACGAACATCAACGAAAATCTTTGGCCTGAACTCTTCGTTATGAATAAGGACTATCTGGTTGAGCATATTGATCAGTTCAAATCTCAAATGGATTTACTCAAGCAAGCAATTGAATCAGAAGATATAGATACGATGCAAGAAATGATGATTGAAGCGAGACGCAGATACCATGACCTGCATAATCTGGAGCTCCCCGAATTGGATTAAGTAAATAAAAATAGAAAGAGCCATTCACATGAATGGCTCTTTCTATGCTTAATAGACCTTATCTCCGTTAAATATCGAATTCTTCACCGTCACATAGTCTACAGTGCGAATGGATTCCAGTGTAGTACCACCTGCATACGATATTGAAGATTGGAGATCCTGCTCCATTTCTTCCAGCGTATCCTTGAGTGGTCCTTTATAATCTACAAACATCTTCTTACCTTCGACGTTCTTTTTCTCACCTTTTTGGAACTCGGATGCTGAACCAAAGTACTCCTTGTACTTCTTGCCGTCACGCTCAACAGTTTCTCCAGGCGATTCTTCGTGTCCTGCAAACAGTGAGCCGATCATTACCATAGAAGCACCAAAGCGTACTGATTTCGCAATATCGCCATGCGTTCTGATACCACCGTCAGCGATGATTGGTTTTGTTGCAGCCTTTGCACACCATCTGAGCGCAGCAAGTTGCCATCCGCCCGTACCAAAGCCCGTTTTAATCTTAGTGATGCAGACCTTTCCTGGTCCGATACCGACTTTCGTTGCATCTGCACCAGCGTGCTCCAGTTCACGAACCGCTTCAGGTGTACCTACGTTTCCTGCAATCAGGAAGGTTTCAGGTAGTTGCTCCTTAATATACTGGATCATTCTGATAACACTATTGGAATGCCCATGGGCAATATCTATCGTAATATAGTCTGGCACTAGCGATTCTCTTTTCAACATATCGACAAATTCAAACTCTTCATCTTTTACACCTACGCTAATGGACGAAATAAGATTTTTACTTTTCATCGACTTGATGAAATCGATGCGTGCCTCTGGCTGGAAGCGGTGCATGATGTAGAAATAGCCTCCTTCAGCCAGTTTAAGTGCAATCGTATCATCAATGATTGTCTGCATATTAGCAGGAACTACAGGCAATCTAAATGTATGTTTACCAAGAATTACTGACGTGTCGCATTCTGCTCTACTATTTACTATGCATTTATTCGGAATTAACTGGATATCTTCATAATCAAACACATTTTCCATTAAAAATTCTCCTTAAAATACGAATATTATCAATAATAATTAATTATTATGTTCGCCATTCGGTAGTTTATGATATTTCGAGTACAAAGTCAAGTTTCGAATATAAAATTATAATATATTTTATTAAAATAAGTTTTTATGCATTATTTTAAATATTTATTTGATTTTAGAGTGTATTAATGTATAATTATTTTTAATCAATTTTAAAAGGAGATGATGGTTTGGTAGCGGCTAAACAACTAGACCTAATCAGTTTCTATGGTAAAAATTTTCTGAAGGAATATGACTTCAACAAAAATGAGCTTGAAACACTGATTAATCTGTCAGAAGATCTCAAAACTAAAGAAAAGCATGGTATCCCTCATCGCTTCATGAGTGGCAAACACATTGCGCTCATATTCGAAAAACAGTCCACACGCACACGTTCTGCATTCACTGTAGCTGCAGGCAAACTGGGTGCAAACGTCGAATATTTGAGTAAGAATGATATGCAGCTTGGTGCGAAAGAATCTGTAGAGGACACCGCTAAAGTACTTGGGATGATGTTTGACGGCATCGCATATAGAGGGTTTGATCAGGTAACAGTCGAGGCACTCGGTGAGCACGCAAATATTCCTGTCTGGAACGCACTGACAAACGAATGGCATCCAACGCAGATGCTTGCAGACTTCCTGACTATCAAAGAACATTTCGGCACCTACCACGGTAAGACAGTTACCTTTGTCGGAGATGGTAGAAACAATGTTGCTCACTCCCTACTTATTACAGGTGCCATTCTCGGGGTAAATATCAACATCGTCGCACCAGAATCGCTGCAACCAATCTTATCGGTTCAAAAACTCGCCAAAGATTTACAACATCACTCGGGCAGTAAATCTGTAATTACCTCAAATGTTGAAAAGGGAATCAAAAACAGTGATGTAATCTATACAGACGTCTGGTGCTCAATGGGCGAGGAAGATGCGCTTGACGAACGCTATAATCTGCTTCACCCCTACCAAGTGAACCAAGCACTCGTAGATATGACAGGAAAGGATACGATCTTCTTGCATTGTCTACCGGCAATACACGACACGACGACTGATGTCGGTCAACTCGCCTATGAGAAGTTTGGTGTCCACGGCTTGGAAGTGACGGACGAAGTTTTCAGAAGTGGCTATTCGAAAGTATTTGAACAAGCCGAGAACCGCATGCACACAATCAAGGCATTACTTGCTGCAACATGCGGTGATGTCCATTAGAAGAGCAACTTCATAGTTGCTCTTTTTTTGTGGGATGAGTAGTATATCCCTGCCTCTTTATTGCAAGGAATGAGAACGCAGTTTATGATAGAAAAGGAGTTCCCTTCCTATGCTCAACCGACGCTTAGTAAGCTTTATTTAAATATGTAGCAAGAATCATCTCTATGCCAGAAAGTCCTTACTTAGTAACTAAAATAACCAAGGAGTGTGGCTTAATGTTCTTCAAACAATTTTTTGATCAGAAACTCTCTCAAACTTCTTACATGGTTGCTTGCCAGAAAACAAAAGAGGCAATCATTATTGATCCTAAGCGTGTTCTCGACGAATATGCCGAAGTTGCACAATCAGAAGGGTTTACTATCACTTCGGCGACAGAAACTCACATCCATGCAGACTTCGCATCTGGCCTCAGAGATTCTGGCAGACGTTTCAATGCCAGACTTCTAGTATCGGGTGAGGGAGATGAGACTTGGCAGTATCGTCACATGCCTGAAGACACTCAGTATTTGAAGGATGGCGATGTGTTTGCTGTAGGAAATGTAGAATTAGAAGTCATCCATACACCAGGACACACTCCTGAAAGTATTTCGTTTGTCCTCACAGATCGTGGAGCCGGAAGTGATGAACCTATGGGTATGTTTACAGGAGATTTCCTATTTGTCGGCGACATTGGACGACCAGATCTGCTAGAGGCGACAGTAAATACGGAAGGGGCGACAAGGGAAGGTGCCGTTGCCATGTTCGATTCTCTGAAAAAGTTGAATGACTACCCAGATTTTATGCAAATATGGCCTGGGCACGGCGCCGGGAGTGCATGTGGTAGGTCACTAGGGGCAGTCCCACTTTCGACATTAGGGTACGAACGAAGAAATAACTGGGCGTTTAAGTTTGAAGACAAAGAAACTTTCGTTAAAGAATTAACAAGAGACCAACCGGAACCACCGAACTATTTTGCTCGGATGAAAAAGGTCAATAGGGACGGATTATCCGAGTTCAGCATAAAGGAAGTTGCCGTCCATTCGCCCGATGAACTCTCGAATCAGATATTTGACCTTAGAAATAAAGAGGACTTCAGAAAAGGATTCAGAAACGGTGCCATCAACGTGCCCTATGACAGTAAATTTCTTCAATTTGTGGGATGGTATATCGATTATGATATGCCAATGACTGTATTCGCTAATCCGGAAGATAGCACAAGACTGCAGAAAGATTTAGCTTCCATAGGATTCGATAATCTCCAACTAATTGTTCCGATAGAAGAAAGCGATAAGTACTACGACGATACTTATGATAATCTCTCTCCTGAACAACTTGTGCAAGGACATCAGAATAAAAATATTCTGGATGTGCGTTCCACCTCGGAATACAAGACGGGGAGCCTTGGAAATTCTCACCATATCCACTTTGGACAACTCGATAAACACGATCTACCTTTCAACAGAGAAGAAACAATCTATGTACATTGCCAATCCGGAATACGATCAGCAATTGCCTTGAGTATACTTAAGAGACTTGGGTATAAGAACGCTATTAATATCGAAAAAGGCTACAAGGGCATTAAAGAAGCAATGCAATAAAATTGTCTTCTCAAGAAAATTTTCAGAAAAAAGAGCCCTCCGGTTCATACCGGGGGGCTCTGTTTGCCTAATCACTCTCAGGGTCCTTTGCAGTTGATATTAAAACATATATAAAGCTCAGCACAAGCCACCATTGGATAATACTTAAACCGATTAGCTCAGGACCGCTATATATAAAGAACCTTGTAATTAACTGTACTATAAATATCGTTATTGAAATAACGAGTATCGCTCTGAAACGTCGCCAGATGAAGTATATAGCTATAAGCGCTAAGAGCGTTATAATTGTTAGGGCAATATAATGCCACTGCATCAGACTTCTGAACTCGAGGATACCATAGAGAGCAAGAAAAGAAACTGCAAATATGCAGTACCCTTCTACGTGAAATAGGCTTTTAGACTTGTAAAACAAATAGCCGAATGCTGCTAGTAGAGCAATTAGAAGCCCCTCTGTCCCTCCACTATAGTAAATCACTCCAGAAGGATTATTGATGAAGGAATTCCAATCAAAGAAAATATATGTAATCTTATAGATCAGAAACAAAATGACGAGGGTAATGGTCCACTCCCTGAAAAGGGAACGCTTTTCATCCGAATCCCATAACATCAAATAGGTAATAATCAGTGAAAGAAGAATCGCCAAGTAAGTTAGAGAGAGTGTAAAAACGCCGAAGGTAATAGTTTCGAACATGCTATCATTCCAATTCAAAGAAATTTAACGACTTTCATAATAGTGACATGTATCTCAATTTGATGAAAGTCCGGCGCTTCATAAAATTATGGAAACTTTAGTGCATCCTTCTAATTGCCTCTTTTACTATGGCATCATATAGCACCGGTGGTAGAAACTTACTCGCTAAATTCAAAGCTAGAGAGCCCCGTGTCGTACGATAAATAGATTTTACACGCTGGTTGGTTAGGGCTTCTACCATAATATCTCTTGTCCGCTCGACACCAGGTGCCTGATCAAGTGCATTTAGCATGAATGCTTTCACCTGCTGCATCTGGTTATAATAGGCAGAGCCTTCGACTGCCATGTAGTTCTCATCGAGAGCAACCTGACCAAAAGCAGTCTTTACAACGCCAGGCTCTACCATGACCACCTCAATTCCCAGCTCCCGTACTTCCTGCCTTAGAGCTGTGCCAATCGCTTTAATGCTATGCTTCGTTGCAGCGTAATATCCCATGCCTGCACTGGAAACATGGGCTGCTGAAGAACTTGTCAATACTATACGTCCTGCACCTTGCGCTCGCATAGTAGGCATCACATTCCGTATCGTTTCAACTGCACCAAAGACATTAACTTCAAACTGGCGCCTCATAGCTTCCTCCGGTACTTCTTCGATAGCTCCGTACACGCCGAAACCTGCATTTACAAGTACTGCGTCAATCGTACCAAAATCTTTCTGTATGGAAAGGCACACTTCCGCCAACTGGCGACCTTCCGTGACGTCAACAGGATAGGCATGGGCACCTTTTTTGACAAGAACATCGAGCAGATGTGCTCTTCTGGCACTAACACAAACGATGTGATCAGTGTCTTGTAACAGCTTCAACGCAACCGCCATACCGAATCCGCTTGATGCACCTGTGATCCAAATTACTTTTGGCATATTAAAACTCCAGTTCTATAAACTCAATTCTATTTTTTAAACATACTAAACAGCTTGCTGAAATACCCACTCTTTTCTTCCGAATTGTGATTCGGCAGCTCTTCAGCCTGAGACTCTTCTTTCTTATCCGCTTCGAGGTCGGCATAACTATTCATATCAACATTAGAAGAGGCTTGCTTAGACTGAGCTTCAGAATCGTCTGTAGATATCGTATTCCCAGCCACTTCTGTGTGTTCTTCATGCTCCGGAGCAGGCTCTTCAATTGCAGAATCTTCATGAAAAGTATCTTCAGCGGCTTTGGAAGCAGGTAGATCTTCATCCTTTAATTCATCGCTATCATCACTGTACTGTAAAGAAAGTGTCTGTGAATACTTACCATATTCATCAAGCTTCTCAACCAGTCTATGTACATTATTCTTAAGCTCTCTGTTTTCCTGCTGCATCGATTCAAGTTTATCCATAACAACACCAAGCATATGATTGATATCATTATTAGTAATGCTTGCCGGTATATTTTGAGATTTTTCCGTAATAATCTCAGGTACTTTGTTGATGATTTCATCAGCTGCTGTTTCGAGAGTATATCCAGGTTGTTTTGCCAATCTGATGAATTCCTTCATCACAGCTACATCTCCCTGTGAGAAAAGCCTTCTATTATGTTCATCCTTAGCTACTTCGTAATTCCTGTCTTCCAGTAGCCTTACATATTTGCGGACATTTTGGTCTGACAGCTCGACCTTATCTTTCATCTGTGCAGTTGTATAATAAACTGTTTGATTCATCTCTTTCATAATTAATCCTTCTCCCATAACTATAGTTACCATTATTATAACATTATATTTGTAAGTGTCCATGTCATCGTGTAAATTGATTTCTTTATTTTATAACGTATTTGTATCGCTGGTGCTATATGCGTTATATAAGAATAAATACACTTATATATAAGACTTTAATGCAATACTTAGACGATACTTTACATAGATTTAGTCGTAACGCTTAAAAGATGGTGTTTATTGATTTTACAAGAGTGTCTTCTAACCTATAGCATTACTATTATGTGCATTCCAACTATTTTAAAGTATCTGAAAATGCGTTTGACTTTGCGTCTATAAATTTGTATATTGGTTTAGATAAATAATTTAATATAAATGTTAAATAAGGTGAGGGTTCTCTAAGCTGTCTAATCACTTGAAAGAATACTTTAAAGCCCTGAGAAACCTAGGGAACTATTTGTACCTTCCCTCATTACAAAACATGTTCTGAATGATGGATAATATGTAGGCTGGCATATTCCACAACATGTGATGTGTAATGCGCTTAGCTTTCATTCTCCCGGCAGACCACTCTCTGCGGATAGGATGAAAGCTTTTTATTTATATAAAACAGGAGGAATACTATGGAAACAAAACTGGCACAGATCGGCATGACTAAAGATATCACAGGAGCAACAACAAGCCCAATATATACAGCTAGCGCCTATAAACATGAAAAACTCGGAATGTCGACAGGATTTGATTATACGAGAACTAAAAATCCGACACGCTCACATTTTGAAGAAGCTTTTGCAGACTTGGAGCAAGGAACTTATGCTTTTGGTACTTCAAGTGGCATGGCAGCCATACAACTTGTATGCAATCTGTTTAAACCGGGAGACGAAGTACTTGTAAGCTTTGATCTTTACGGGGGAACATTCAGGATTTTCGAATTCTACGAACAACAGTATGGTGTGAAATTCATATACGTGGACTTCGATGATATTGAAGCGGTCAGAAAATCCATTCACGGCTCCACGAGAGCTTTCTTCATCGAACCAATTACGAATCCGTCAATGATTGAGGTTGCGCTTGAACCTATTTATAAGCTGGCAAAGGAAAACGATATCATGACCGTCGTTGACAACACATTCCTGACCCCCTTCTATTACAAGCCACTGACTGAAGGTGCTGACATCGTATTGCATTCTGCTACAAAGTATATCGGTGGCCATAACGATGTCCTTGCAGGGATTGTAACCGTACGGGATGAGTCTCTAGGCAATACACTGGGAATGCACCACAACATGATTGGGGCGACACTGTCTCCTTTTGATGGGTATCTGCTACTCAGAGGTTTGAAAACACTTCACCTCAGAATGGAGCGATCGACTGAAAATGCACGGGCGTTATCTGCATACTTTACAGACCATGATGCAGTAGATGAGGTATTATATTCTGGACGCACTGGAATGATGAGTTTGAGACTTGGCAAGGATTACGATGTAGGTGCTTTTCTAGAGAACATAAAAATTTGTACTTTCGCAGAAAGTCTAGGTGGCACTGAAACTTTCATCACGTTCCCATTCACTCAGACACATGCCGATATGCCAGATGAAGAGAGAATCAAACGTGGCATAGATGAACAACTAATTAGATTGTCTGTAGGAATCGAAAACATTGAAGACATTAAAGGGGATTTAATACAGGCCCTAGCTAAAGCGAAAAGGGGGGCATAGGATGGATTACAAAAAAGAGACGGACATGATAATAGACGACAAACGTGGAGTGGATTATCAGACCGCTAATCAGCCTTTGTATTATTCCACTGCGTTCCTACGCCCAAGTCTTGATTCCGAAGAGGGACACCTCTATGTACGTCACGGAAATCCGAACAGAGAAAAACTTGAAGAGAAGCTTGCTAGGCTTGAACATGGTAAGTTTGCTTTTGCCTTCAATTCGGGCATGTCGGCCATTAGTGCAGCCCTTATGACTTTCTCCCCCGGTGACCACATTATAATGCCGAATGATATGTATGGAGGCACATACCAGCTTGTTAAAACAGTATTAAAACGCTTTGGTCTGGAGTTCACTTCAGTAGATCAAAGTGATATCACCAACGTTATAGATACAATCAAAGAAGATACGAAAGCTATATATATGGAAACACCTTCAAACCCAACCCTGCAAATAACAGATATAAAACGTATGGTTGAAGTTGCTCGAGTCAGAGATATCAAGGTAGTTGTGGACAATACATTCATGACACCACTTGGTCAGAACCCACTTCTACTTGGCGCAGATATGACAATACACAGTGCCACTAAATTTTTAAGTGGACATAGCGACTTGATTGCTGGAGCTGTAATTGTAAACGATCCATCTATCAGTGAACAGCTTCAGGAACTTCAGGTTGCAATGGGGCTAGGTTTAGGCACATACGACTGTTGGATGCTCAATCAGCACCTTAAAACACTGACTTTGAGATGGAAGCAATCTACTGAAAATACGGAGAAAGTACACACGTTTTTAAAGGATCACCAGAGTATCGCACACGTCTACTATCCTATAGAAAACGAAGTTCATATGTCCCAGGCTACCCATGCAGGGGCTGTTATCAGCTTCAAACTGGCAGAAGAGAACAAAGCTCAGAGTTTTGCAGATCACCTCAACATCCCTCTCGTATCTGTCAGCCTAGGCGGCGTTGAGTCCATTCTTTCTCACCCAGAGACTTCGAGCCATAAAGACTTACCAGAACACGAACGCATTGAAAAAGGAATCACAAAAGGTCTTTTTAGACTTTCCGTAGGTATTGAGAATGTTGAAGATCTAATAGATGATTTTGAACAGGCTCTAAAAAATATGTAGGCACAATGACTGTCTTCCACGACGGAAGACAGTCATTATTTAATTTTATTGCTTTATTCGGATATTGCAATTCAAGAAAACGATATGTCTATTGGGGGGCATATTAGCTAGCTGGACATTCTGTAGTGCCTGATTGTTTTCTCAAGCTTTGGTATGCCAATTTCAGTAACGGCATCATATCTATTGCCGAAACCGATTTCAACAACTGGCACATGATCTACTCCATACTTGACCTTGAGTACCTCTCTTAACGCATCGTTTCCAGATACATCGACAATTTGGTACTCAAAGCCACTGTCAGCCAAATGTTGCTTTACTTCCTCACAGTACGGACAGTCCTGCTTTTCCCAAACAACAACGCTTACTTTTTTATTCATTCTAGTTCCCCCTTTCCAGGTTACTACCAAGCTTTTTATATAAAATATCTAACAAAACATTACTTTAACGTTACAACTAAAGATTACAACGAATATCGTGTGCGATATGTCAGCTAAATGTTAATTATAACGCTTAGAACAGAAATTCAACAATTAATAACCTATTATAATAGTATGAATTAAAAAAGTAAATGGCGTTCTAAACAAAAAGTAACAGGACTCGAGTCCTGTTACTTTTTGTTTGCTTCATTGACCGCTTTCATTGCCTTGATAACACTATTTCTGAAACCCTGGTTTTCGAGTTCCATGACACCTTGTATCGTGGACCCTCCTGAAGTTGTAATCTGATCTTTGAGTACTCCTGGATGTGTTCCGGTTTCCAGTACAAGTTTACCAGCACCTATAACTGCCTGTGCAGCAAGCTTATAGGCTTGCTCACGTGAGAAACCGACACTTACAGCCTGGTCAGCCATTGCTTCAATCATAAGAAAGCCATAGGTAGGCGAAGAACCTGTAAGTGACGGAGTATACTTCATTAGCGATTCATCTACCCAAGCAACAGTACCGATTTTACCAAATACACTCTCAGTAAACTGCCTATCTGCTTCTATTAAACGTTTATTAGCAGACATTACCATTACACCTTCTTGTACCGATACTGCAATGTTTGGCATACTGCGAATGATTTTCCTATCTCCTAATATCGTCTCCATTTCTTCAATAGTCACACCTGCCGCAATAGATATGTAAAGCGCATCTTTTTTACCATGATTTTTAATTTCACCGAATACACTCAGAATCTGATTAGAACTGACACCATTTATAATAATGTCGCAATCAGCAAGTTTATTGTAGTCCGTACTCACTTCTACTTGCTTGTCTGCTCTGAATTTTTCGAGCTTATCTAAACTTCTTCCTGTAACGAGAATTTTCTCTTGCATTTCATGATCTTTCAGTAGCCCGCTGACAATATGATTAACCATTTTACCCGCACCAATAAATCCCAATTTATACTCCATAGATCATCCTCCTCAATCTTTCTGAATATTTTAGCATGTATTGTCTTATAACTGTTTATAATTTGTATAAAACATTCTAAATGCTATAATATCCTCAAATAAAACCATCCATTCTATGTTACTACCGAAAGGAGTATCTTATGAATATTTTTTACGTACTGTTTCTGCTTATACCGATACTCGGTTTCTTGGGAGTATACCTAACCACCGGCAACCTGACCTACGCTATCATTCTACTTCTTATCATCGATGTGATTTTTACATTTCTCTTCGTCACTCGAAAGCGTAAAAATAATAGGTAGACCACACGAAGAAAGGAATAGAATTATGTCTAAATCACAAAAAGAACTCCAGAAAGAAAATTATAGACTGCTCGAGAAGTTGGATCCTCGTTACAACAAGTCATGTATGGAAATCATCACATATATCAGGGTAAATACTGCCGCTCGGAGCCGAGAAACAGAAAAGGTTCTAAATGAATTTCTAAAGCAGCTTATCCAGGCACAAAGAGAAGGTAAGAGCATTGAACAAGTCACTCGAGGAGATTCTAAAGCTTTTGCAGATGATCTAATTGAACGGCTGACCAAGAGGAATATACTTAGTCTTGCGGCAATTCTCGCTGTAATACTTACTGGACTAAACCTCTTATTCGACTACACAATTGAAATACTTTTTCGGTTGATTGACGGAGCGGCTTTCATAACCACTTTAAGTATTCTTCCTTTCCTAGCAGAAATGATTCTTACCGCTAGCTTTGGAGCTACATTCGTTTACCTGGTCTTTTATATTTACCGGAAGATCGCCTTCAGGGACTGGCCGTTGTGGAGAGAATATGGGCTCTATTTCCTTGTAGGCGGAGGACTTTTTCTGGTCTACCTCTTATTCAGTCATCTTGCATCTTCTATCAATATAGGACCATCATTCGAATTAAATATGTTTTTTATAGTATTGCTTGGTATAGCGTTTATTGTATCAGGTATCGTTGCTTTCAGGTCTGAAAATAATGCCTAGCGTTACAAAATAATATAACGATAGGTGTTATAAAAGGAGGAGCTACTCCTCAATCCCATTAAAAAATCCCGTAACGAAAGCGTTACGGGATTTTTGTCAGCTTAGCAAGGCGCCTTCTTCTTGAGGTTTCAAATTCAACTTTCTCGATACCATTTCATTGATCTCCTCGAAAATGTCAGGTTGCTTTGAAAGGTTGATGCCATAGGAAGGAATCATTTCTTTAATCTTTCTTTCCCAGTCAGGAAACTCCTCTGGGAAGCATCGTTTCAAGACATCAATCATAACTTCCACTGATACGGATGCACCGGGAGAAGCACCAAGCAAAGCTGCAACGGAGCCATCCTCTGAGGTGATAACCTCTGTGCCGAATTGGAGCGTCCCCTTACCTCCTTTATCTGTATCCTTGATGACCTGAACACGTTGACCGGCCACAACAATCTGCCAATCCTCACTCTGAGCCGAAGGAACAAACTCCCTTAGATCATTCATTCTTTCTTCACTCGATTGCATCACCTGTTGGATAAGATATTTTGTTAATCCCATTTCTTTGGCTCCGGCAGAGAGCATTGTAAGCATATTATTCGGTTTTACGGAACCAATCAAATCGAAATACGAACCGGTTTTTAAAAACTTAGGTGAGAACCCTGCGAATGGTCCAAAAAGCAACGTCTTTTTTCCATCAATATAGCGTGTATCGAGATGAGGCACAGACATTGGCGGTGCTCCAACCTTAGCCTTACCGTAGACTTTCGCATTGTGCTTTTCTACAACTTCAGGATTTTGGCAGACCATGAATTGCCCACTTACAGGAAAACCACCAATTTTTTTTGATTCAGGTATGCCTGTCTTTTGAAGAAGTGGTAAACTGCCTCCTCCCGCACCAATAAAGATGAACTTAGATGTATAGTAAGCAGTTCTGTTAGTTTTCAGATCCTTCACCTTAACCTGCCACTTTCCATGTTCAGTTCTTCTAATGTCCTCTACTTCGTGCCCGAGATTAAGTGTCACTCCCTTTTCTTCAAGAATTGAGATAAGTTTACGTGTCAAGTTACCGAAATTGATATCCGTACCGGTTTCTATACGCGTTGCAGCAATCGGTTCATCAGTTTTACGATCCTGCATCATCAGAGGCATCCATTCTTTTAAAGTGTCAAGGTCATCTGTAAACTCCATCCCGTCGAATAGTGGGTTTTCAGTTAAAGCCTCTACACGTCTTCGTAAAAAGTCGACATTCTTCTGACCTTCCACAAAACTGAGATGAGGTACAGGCATAATAAAGTCTTCAGGCTTTTCAAGCATCTTCGTTTCAACTAGATGGGACCAAAACTGCTTAGAAAGCTGGAACTGTTCATTTATATGAATAGCTTTAGTAATGTCTAAAGAACCATCTGCTTTTTCGGGTGTATAGTTCAGCTCACATAAGGCAGAATGCCCCGTCCCCGCATTATTCCACGCGTCTGAGCTCTCCTGTGCCGTTGCTTCGAGTTTTTCAAAGATTTCGATATTCCATTCTGGCTTGATTTCTTTAAGAAGCGTTCCAAGTGTCGCACTCATGATTCCGCTTCCAATAAGAATTACGTCGGTATTATTTATCATACTTTTCATAATAACTTCAAGACCCCTTATCAAGATTCAAATATATGGATACTACTAGTGAGGTGATACAAACATGCCAGGCGCATTCCCATTCATTAATACTCCAATTCGAAAGCGAGATGGTATATAATGAATAATCAGTCGTAAAAAGTTGATCATTATCTGTTAATTATACCCTTTTTTATTAATATGTAAAAGCTTTCAAATGTTCGTATGTCCCGTTTGGTTATGTAATACACTACCTACGTAAAGGAGCACTCCATGAAACATATTTCCATGTTCATTATTGCCCCGGTAATACTATTCTTTTTCCTCATTCTCATCACAGATGTGGCCAATGCTGCTGGAGGTATATTCATATATCTACTTATCATATCTGCTAGGTATCTATATGACAGATATAAAAACAGTAAAATAGAACATAAAAAAGACTCAGGAGAATAGTACCCTGAGTCTTCTTTTACTTATTTCACTTTATCATTCACATACTCTATGAATGCATCAACATCGCCTTGTACGACATCGATCATAGCCACTTTTCCCATGCCTTGAGGGAACTCAATGAAGAGTGTATTGTTTTCGATCGTCGCCTGTAGTATATCTTGATAACTGAAGAAGCGTCTGTAAGATTCACCATTCATATCTACGTTCATAACGACACGTTCATTTGTAGTAATATAAGCACCTTTAAAGTGGGTTTGATCACCTACTTTGTAGATTATTGTGCCTTCTATTGAAGGACCGAGTTTCTCTGTAGGGTAAAGTTCACTTGCATCTATATCAATCAAACTCATACTATCACACTCCATTAGTCTAATTTACCATCCTATTCTATCACGTAACCAAGTACTAAGACTAATATTCGACCTAGTCGGTATGAATCTGCCACTGATTTCTGGCAGCAATGGCTTTGAGCCTATCGTCTGGTTTTACTGCTACCGGTCTGCCGACTAGCTCGAGCATCTTGAGGTCCGTGTGGCTATCGCTATATGCCTCACTGTTCTTCCAGTCGATTTGCTTGTCTGCAAAGTGTTGTCTGATGATATCAATTTTCCGGTCGGCATAGACGCGTTCAAAGCGTGATCTATAATCCAGTTTGTCGCCCTTATACTTTATTTCCGAGCCAACAATGCAATCGATATCAAATCCTTCGAACACTGCTTCAAGAAGGGGGATAAAAGCCCCGGATATAAGCATTATATAATAGTTGTCCTGTTTCAACTGCCTCATTTTTCCAACCAACGGCGCCCTCAAGTCATCTATCATATCACTAGCGACTTCCTTAAAAAAAGACTCTATTTCACTTCGTGTATTATTTTTAAAGGACAACAAATAGTATTCCATCGCTTTATTCTGCATCTTCGATTTTTTGACGATTTTCATTTTATATGCAAAATAGATAGGCGCAAACTTCCTTACAAAACGACCATAGTTTGTTTTGTACCTAGGGTGGTGCTTCAAATGATCTATCAAAACGTTGAATGTTTCATACGGATACAAGGTGCCATCAAAATCAAATAAAGCCACTTTCATATTACATATCCCTTTCTACTACAGTAGTTGATATATGACTATTTGCTTCCATTCTACCATACAAACATAGGTTCCGTGCTAGCTTGTTTCTCGTGAAACATCAACGCATATGCTGCGTCCGCGCCCTCAATTCTTCGAGGTACAGACGTGCCATGCGGCTGAGCTCAACCTTCTTGCTGATCACCCATCCTACTTTGATTGTATCCTCTACTTCCAATGGAACTTGAACAATCTCTGGACTATCTAAATCTTCGCTGAGGATTCCTGTTGAAATGGTATAACCATCAAGTCCGATCAACAGGTTGAACAATGTCGCCCGATCACTAACCTGGATGCTCTTCAAGCTTTGGATTGTGCTATAAATTTCTTCGGAATAGTAAAATGAATTGAACTCCCCTTGTTCAAAAGCAAGTCTTGGATAAGGCTCAAGGTCTTCAAGCGTTACTGATCTCTTTACCGCCAATGGGCTGCTTCTGCTAATGAAAACATGTGGAGTAGCTTCAAAAAGTTCAGTGAATTCGAGCCCTTTTTCACTAATAAGTTGAAGTAGTACCTTTTCATTGAAAGCACTGATATAGAGAACTCCGATTTCACTTGTCATATCCTTTACATCATCAATAATTTCATATGTCCGTGTTTCTCGGATCGCAAACTGATACTTCTCCCCGCCATACTTGCTGATCATGTCCACAAAGGCATCCACCACAAAGGAATAATGCTGAGAGGAAACTGAGAATAATTGTTGTGAAGGCTCGGCATTGAAATAGCGCCGGTCTAGTAATTCGACCTGCTCATTAATCTGGCGAGCATAACTCAGAAACTCAGCCCCATCACGGGAAAGCGAGATGCCTGTGGATGTCCTTATAAAAAGTACAATCCCAAGTTCGTTCTCCAGTCCTTTGATTGCTTTAGAGAGCGTAGGTTGGGATATGTACAACCTCCTTGCTGCTTCGTTAATGGAGCCGCTCAACACGACTTCTATAAAGTATTTCAACTGTTGAAGTTTCATGACACATCTCCCAGATATAGCTATTAGTTATAACGCACTATAATATTTAACCGTTACACTATATCTTATATGCATGATAGGATTTATACAACATCATTTTGAAAGAGGGATTTTGTGAATACACTGGATACGAAATACATATATAGAGCAGACCATGTCGGGAGTCTACTGCGCCCTGAAAAACTTAAAAAAGCAAGACAGCAGTTTTCGGAAGGAAACATCAGCAAAGCAGCTTTAAAACAAGTTGAAAACGAAGAAATTAATAGAATCATTGAAAAGCAGAAGTCTCTTGGACTGAAAGCAATTACTGATGGAGAACTAAGACGTTCATGGTGGCACTTCGATTTTCTTGAAGGACTTGATGGTGTTGACGGCTACTGGTCAGGGGAAGGGATTGCTTTTAAAGAAAAAACAACGAAATCGAGAGCTATCAAAGTGACTGGAAAACTCGATTTCACTAATCATCCGATGCTCGAAGATTTTAAATATGTCGCTGAACAAGCGAAAAATCATACTGCCAAATTTACAATTCCGAGTCCAAGTATGTTGCATTTTCGTGGAGAAATTGATCCGGCAATTTACCCCGATGAAGATGTGTTCTTTGATGATTTGGCGAACGCATATAAGAAAGCTTTGAATGCTTTCTATGATGCAGGCTGCCGCTACCTTCAGCTTGATGACACCTCATGGGCATACCTCTGTTCTGAAGAACAGAAAACGCAACTCAAAAACAAAGGACTTGATCCCGGTCATCTTGTACAAAAGTATCTCGAGACTCTGAATAGGGCTGTTGCCGATCGACCGTCAGATCTTAAAATTACAATGCATATTTGTCGTGGAAACTTCCGTTCTACATGGATTTCTTCAGGTGGCTATGAGCCTGTAGCTAAAGAAATATTCGGCAAGCTCAATATTGATGCATTCTTTCTTGAGTACGACAGTGACCGTGCAGGTGACTTCAGACCATTACGTCATGTCAACCGCAAAGATCTTACTATCGTACTTGGCCTCATCACTTCAAAGCACGGTGAACTCGAGAGCAAGGATGAAATAAGAAAAAGAGTCGAGGAAGCAACCCAGTATGTGCCTTTGGAACAGCTTGCACTCAGCCCCCAATGCGGCTTTGCATCTACCGAGGAAGGCAATCTACTGAGTGAAGAAGAGCAATGGAAAAAGCTTAAGCATGTTGTGGAAATCGCACAGGATATCTGGTCTTAAGTAGGCAGTAGGGAGGAAAGCAATGCGCACAGTTCAATTGGAAGCAGTCATCGATGAGAGTCGCTTCAACAAATTTCATTTGCTTGTATTCATATGGTGTTTCTTTGCGATATCATTCGACGGCTTTGATATCGCACTCTATGGCATTGGTCTACCACTGATGACTCAGGAATTTGGCCTCAGCGCCGCACAAGGCGGCGCACTCGGTAGCTATGCCTTGATTGGCATGATGGCCGGCACATTTATTCTTGGCTCTCTGTCGGATGTGATCGGACGCAAAAGAGTAATGGCATCATGCTTGCTCATCATCAGTCTATTTAATATGCTCGCTGGGTTCGCCCCGAATGAGACAGTTTTTATCATCCTGCGCTTTATTGCTTCAATGGGAATGGGTGGACTCATGCCTGTTGTCATCTCTCTCATGACAGAGTATTCACCGAAGAAGAATCGGGCAATGATTGTGGCGATTATGTATTGTGGCTATTCCTTCGGAGCAATCTTTGCGTCCATTATCGGCATGGTGCTACTTGAAGCTCTCGGATGGCGTTTCATGTATTGGATCAGCGTTCTACCACTCCTGGCGCTGCCATTTTTTCTAAAACAGTTTCCAGAGTCCTTGTCCTATCATGTCCCGAGAAATCAAGGAAGCAAGATTGCAGACATCCTTAATCAGATCGATCCCAAAGGTAACTACCAGGCAGCACATCGGTTCGAGCTCGCTACTGTCACAAGCACTGGCAGGGGGATTCCGGTGAATAGGCTGTTCCAAGAAGGACGTGCTCTCACGACCGTGGCTTTCTGGATCATGGTATTTAGTTGCTTGATGATGATCTATGGCCTTAACACGTGGCTTCCCACTATCATGATGGAATCTGGCTTTGGTGTTGCTTCAAGCCTCTCCTTCATACTCATTTTGGCAGTGGGACAGATTATCGGTTCGCTGGCGGGTGGCTCCCTCGTAGACCGCATCGGCCATCGCAATGTGCTTCTATTAATGTATCTCATTGGTGCTGTTAGTTTCGTTGCTCTAAGTGTCACGCAGACGCCTATACTCCTATATGTATTAATCGCTATTGGCGGAGCCTGCACAGGCGGTACCCAGAACCTTGTCAACCCTTATATCAGCACCTTCTATCCGGCTGACATAAGGGGCACAGGACTGAGTATGGCAGTAGGTATCGGGCGTCTTGGCTCGATTTGCGCTCCAATACTGATTGGATTAGTACTTATGACAAGTATCTCTCCTCAAACGGCATTCATGGCTTTCGCCATACCGAGTCTGGTCGGATTCACAGCCTTGTTACTGGTTCAGGAAAAGAATACAGTGGCGGCTAAAGAAGAAGTTGTGTCCGGTACATCCGGATAGATATATGATTTTAATACAAAAAGCACATCAGCTATTACTGATGTGCTTTTTGATTTACTGTATATTTTAGAGACTGCTTTAGTCTAATCGAAGTCTGTATTGCGAACAGGATAGTTCCTGAAAAAATGGCTACCGATATAACCGACAATACCCGATATTACTGCTACGATGACTGCATATATAATGACTTGAGTTGCAGGATTGTAACCAAAGAGCACAAGGAGTCCAGCCGTAGGTGTTGCGGTGCCTGGCGCATCATTGATAAGCCCTGAATAAGCAATGACAATACCACTTAATCCTCCACCGATGAAATTCGTAGCATATATGGGGATTGGGTTGGCTGAGACGACATCTGCTTTTGATAAAGGCTCCACTGCGACCGACAGCACGGATTTCATATTCCCTATCTTAAGTTTATGAAATAGGGTTCCATTTATGAATGCAGAGCCAAAGGCTGCCAGACTTCCCACAGCCATCGGAATACCTGTCAGCCCAAGAAGTGCCGTAAGTGCCATTGAACTGAGAGGAGAGGTTCCGACTACAGTAATGATGCCACCTAACATGAGCCCCATGAGGATGGGACTTGTATCGGTAGCGACCACGATAATATTACCAATATTGAGCAGTGATGCATCTATCAGCGGGGAAATCAACAGGCCGATCAATCGCGTGACTGGTACGATGACTATGATGACCACTATAAAATCTAGCCCGTTGGGAATTTTTTGCTCCATATACTTTACAACGAAAGAGATGAGGTAAGCCGCAAAAAAGCCCGGTATGAGTCCGATACCACCGCAGGAAACAGCGATAAGTGCGGAATTGAGTGGATTGACACCCATCGTCAAAGCTACGAGAAAAGCAACAATAACGCCACTCAGTAAGCCTGCTTCAGTGCCTGCTTCCTGAAAAAATGGAAGGCCGAAAATGTCCCCGATCACAAAAGTTTGGAGCGCCTCCACCAAAAATGTGGCAATTGCTGCTGCTGCGAGCGCGCCCATAGCCTTACCACCGTGTGGGGCGTAGTAGGTGAAGACTGTAAAAAAAGCGAGTAAAAGTACGAGTAATCCAATACCAACTATCTGATCCATTTATTCTCCTCTATGTTCAAACGAAATTTGATAAGATTCGACTATAGCACATACATGCTCAGTATATCCAGACTATTCTTCCACTTGGAAGGCTGGTTCAAGGTGGTCTTCTTCACTCAACCCGTTCAGGTAGTCATATACTTCTTGTGAAGTGAATGCTTCCCTGAGTGCCTGGATTGCTTCTGAGTCCTGGTTATCTTCACGTGCCACAAGCTGAATAGCAAACGTATTATCCTCGTCTTCTTCAAGCAGTACCGCATCTTCAGGCGTGAGATCGATACTTGAGATGTAAGTTGGATAGTTGAAAACAAGCTCGACGCCATCTTCATATGCACCCGTCAGATTAAGAAGATCGACATGCGTAAACTCCAGGTTGTATGGATTCTCTACAATATCATCGACACTTGCACTGTGCTCGGCTCCAGACTCCAAGGTAATGATGCCGTGATGGTCGAGAATCATCAGTGCACGGGCTTCATTTGTTGCATCTGAAGGTATTGCAACCTCTGCGCCATCCTCTAGCGATTCTATGGAATCATATACAGGCGAATAGAAACCGACAATCGCATTGTAAAGCGGCTGTAGTGCTACTAGATCGGCATCGCGCTCTTCATTGAATATTTCCATGAAAGGTTGATGTTGTGCAAAGTTGGCATCGACTTCTTCATTGAGAAGCGCTTCATTGTATTGGATGTTATCTGATACTTCGACCAGTTCGACTTCGTATGGTGCTTCTATCGCATCTCCGGCAATCTCTACGATATCCGTCATTGGAGGGAGATGGGATGCCACTTGTATGACGACTTCCTCTTCAGAAGCACTGCTATCTTCTGGCGCTTCCTGTGTACTTTCTTGTCCGCCACATCCGGCCAGAAGCAATGCAAATCCACTTAGTAATAATCCTTTTTTCAACATATTAATAATCTCCTTCTACTTTTATCTTTTATCTAACTTTCTGGCAATCTTCAATCCAAGCCACTGGGCTAGGATAACAAATATGATGATCACAACGATCGCAGTATACATAATATCTGTTTCATATCTTTGGTATCCGTAACGGATAGCAAAATCACCAATGCCGCCACCACCGACTACACCCATGATGGTGGAGTAGGAGATGAAACTGACGAAGGCCGTAGTGAATCCGATGATGAGAGAGCTTCTTGCCTCAACGTACAGGAATTTCCATACGAGCTGAGATGTCGTTGCTCCCATGGATTGTGCCGTTTCCGTCACACCTCTTGGTACATCGTGGAGAGACTGTTCTACAAACCTCGCATAAAGCGCAATCGCAATAAGCATCATGGGGAATGAGGCTGCAACTGGGTCTCCTGTAGCACGGCCGTAAAGCAGTCGGATTAATGGTTGCATAACAACGACCAACAGAAGAAATGGAAATGAGCGCACAATGTTGACGAATATATTAGCCAGTTGGTAAAGAAGCTTGTTCTCCATCGGTTTCCCCTTAGAGGTAAGATAGAGCAGCGTACCGAGAGGAAGGCCTAGTAAGATTGCGGCGACCATAGCAAATATCATCATGATTCCCGTTTCGACTAGGCTCTCAGATAATCTCGGTGCATATTCGACAACACGCTCAATATAGAGGTTGAAGCTACTCATTTCTCAGCACTTCCATTATACGTTCATAATACGACTGGCTCGATCGCGGTCCGCTCTCCCGCACAATATCTATTGTATCCACAAGCTTCCCTTTCTCTAAAACTGCTGCCCGATGACACAGAGCTTTTATTACACCCAATTCATGAGTGACAATGACAACGGTCATATCGTATTCGTCCCGTGCTTTATTGAGAACATCTGTAATTTCGTAGGTTGTATTTTCATCGAGCGCAGAAGTAGGCTCATCGCATAACAGTATGCGCGGACGTGTAATAAGCGCTCTTGCGATACCAACACGTTGCTTTTGGCCTCCAGAAAGTTCAGCGGGGTAACTATCGCGCTTATCGGCAAGACCAGTAAAATTTAGAACCTCATCGATGGTTAGGGCTTGGTCATACTTATGCAACTTCAGAGGCAGAAGAATATTGTCCATCACTGTTTTGTTAGCTAGGAGGTTAAAATGTTGGAATATCATCCCTATATCCTTTTGGTGATTCCTGAGATTTCTTCCTTTAAGTTTATTGACTGTCGCGCCCCCGACTATAACTTGGCCGGAGTCTGGTGTCTCCAAAGCATTGATAAAACGCATCAATGTCGACTTACCGGCGCCACTTTCACCGATAATGCCGAATATCTCCCGCTCCCTAATAGACACATTAACATCATCCACGGCTTTGAACTGACCTTCCTTGCCGAGAAAAGATTTAGAAACCCCCATCATCTCTATCATAAAATGTACCTCCACGGTTTCAATTCCTTCATTTGCTGTCGGATTTCAATAACATCACATAAACCCTCACAAGATAGAAGGAACTAAAATATTCTTTCAGCAATCCTGTTTCAAATTTTATCCTTCTACAGAGTGAGTTCCGCTACCAATGCACGAGGAATGGTTCAACCAGTCAGACCATCTGCAGCCAAGGAACCTTCAGTCCAAACCAAGTCTTTCTTTATAACATTTTCTGCAGACCGGTACGTACTCCTCATCGCCAATCTGTATCGTTTCACCAACATTGGTCGGACTGCCACCGAGAAGCCGCATATTCAACGTCGCTTTCTTATTACAGAACTGGCAGATCGTCTTCAGTTCATCAATCGCATCTGCCAGTTCAAGCAGCACTTGGCTCCCTGTAAACAGTTGGTTGCGGAAATCCGTCTTTAAACCAAAACATATGACAGGAATGTCGAGCTCGTCCGCGATATCACTTAGACGATAAACGTCCCTTTTCGACAGAAACTGCGCCTCGTCGACGACTACCGCATGCACCTGATTCTTCTCGTGGAGAGCTTTCACATCTTGGTATATGGTTTCTGTCACATACTCACATACCAGTTCAAGACCAATTCTGGACTTGATTTTTCTATATCCGCTTCTTGTGTCTATAGGGGTGGAATAAGCAAGGCACTGCTTCCCCTGCGTTGTATATTGGTGATGAGTCGTAATAATCTGATTACTTTTGTTGCTCTGCATCGTCCCATACCGGTAGTATAACTTCGCCACTTGAATACCTCCGACTTCATTTGTGCAAGGCACTTTTCTCATTGCTGTCCCGAGTGTGCAGATCCAGCATCCTAATGCTTCAATATTATACCTTCTTTTCTGTTTCACTACAATTGTGCTGTGTGCAGAAAATACTTTGTTCATCTGTCACACTTAATTCTTGACCTAAATACTAGGATATAATAAAATGTCCAGATATTAAACAAACTTTTCTTTACAAAAGGGGTTCTATCCATGTCGACTAAGGTCCAACCAGTAAATGAAGTGAGAGATCCGGTAGCACGCCGCTCCCTCACTCTCGATCCGCCTCAAAAGTTGCTTGTTAGCGGTGGGCTCATTGCTAGCTCTATGCTATTTATATATCTTGCCGTTACACAATCAATCGCCCAGCCCATACTCATGCTCCTCGGATTGCTTCTCGGGTTTACATTATTTCATGCGCGCTTCGGTTTTACTTCTGCATTTAGGCGCATGATGTCCGTCGGCAACGGTCAGGCACTACGTGCTCATATGCTCATGTTGGCTGTTGCTGTCACGTTGTTCGCTCCAATCCTTGCATTTGGAATTTCATTCTTTGGCCAAGAAGTCGCTGGCTACGTCTCGCCGGTCGGCATCAGCCTGATTGTCGGGGCCTTTATATTCGGCATCGGCATGCAGCTCGGCGGGGGATGTGCCTCGGGGACGCTTTATGCCATCGGTGGCGGACGCACGGTCATGTTCATCACCTTGATTTTCTTCATCATAGGTGCAACAGTTGGCGCGTATCATTTACCTTTTTGGACTGAGGAATTGCCCGCCTTTGAACCCATTTCACTTGCCACGTCCACAGGCTTCGGCTACGGCGGGGCATGGCTCGTTTCTATTATATTGTTCGGCCTGATTGCTTGGGTGACGGTCCTTATCGAAAAGAAGAGAAAGGCACCCAGAATAGCCCCCCTACCAACCACACAGGGTTGGAAGCGAGTATTCAGAGGTTCTTGGCCACTTTTTGCAGCAGCCATCGCACTGGCTGTGCTTAACGCCCTTACATTGATGACACGAGGGACACCTTGGGGCATAACATCAGCTTTTGCGCTCTGGGGATCAAAAATAGCAGATATATTCGGTGTAGACGTTGCTTCTTGGGGATACTGGCAAGGCGAAAATGCTATAGCACTGGAATCTTCAATTTTCGCAGACTCTACTACTGTCCTCAATTTCGGCGTCATTCTTGGTGCTTTTATTGCCTCAGCAGCGGGTGGCTTGTTCAGATTCAGCAAAATCACACTTGGTAATTTTTCTGCATCCGTTATTGGTGGACTGCTTATGGGATACGGTGCACGTCTTGCATTTGGATGCAATATCGGAGCATATTTCGGTGGCATTGCATCATTCAGCCTACATGGCTATATATGGGGAATACTGGCACTTGCAGGAACATTCCTAGCACTTTATCTTCGCCCGCTTTTTGGTCTTTCAGTGCCTAAATCCAATGACTCAGTATGCTGAACAGAGCAGGTTATCCCAATCGGGATGGCCTGTTTTTTAATTTTTTTTGCCACCATGATTAGAACCGTATCATTTAGGATAAAAGAAGAGTAAATAAAAGCTTTAAAGGGGAATAACACAATGAGAAACCAGACAAAGCAGTATATAAATGGTGAGTGGGTCGATAGTAATAGTGGCGAAACAATTGATGTCATTAACCCTGCCACAGGCGAGGCATTCGGTAGAATTGCTAAAGGGAATTCCGATGATGTCAACCAGGCCGTAGAAGCGGCGCACGCCGTTTATCTGGAGTTCCGTCATACACCTGTAGAGGATAGACGCGCACTGCTCGATCGGATTGTGACGGAGTATGAAAATCGCAAGGAGGATCTGATTGAAACGATTACGGATGAACTTGGCTCTCCACTAAAAATGTCCGAAGAAACACACTACCAAGCCGGACTCAACCACTTTCAGGCTGCTAGAGACGCGCTAGATACTTTTGAGTTCGAAGAACAAAGAGGAGAGCACTTGGTCGTCAAGGAAGCTATTGGTGTTGCTGGTTTGATTACACCATGGAACTTCCCAACTAACCAGACCGCACTGAAGTTGGCAGGCGCCATCGCTGCTGGTAGCCCTGTCGTTATGAAGCCGTCCGAAGAAACACCATTTGCGGCAATTATACTTGCTGAGATTTTCGACAAGGCCGGTGTGCCGAAAGGTGTCTTCAACCTCGTTAATGGAAACGGAGAAGGTGTCGGCGATCCACTTAGTGAACATCCGAAAGTACGCATGATGTCCTTTACGGGATCCGGACCTACCGGTTCCAAAATCATGGAAAAAGCAAGTAAGGATTTTAAAAAGGTCTCTCTTGAACTGGGTGGTAAATCTCCGCTCATAATCTTAGAAGACGCCGATATTGCGGAAGCTGCAAAACTTGCAGTAAGAAAAGTCGTTGCTAATTCTGGGCAGGTGTGTACTGCAGGGACAAGGACATTGATACCTGAATCGAAAAAAGAAGCCTTTCTTGAAGCTGCGAAACAGGAGATGGAGCAAGTCAAAGTAGGTGAGCCACGTGAAGAGGGGACGACAATAGGTCCATTAATCAGTAGAAAGCAGTTCGATACAGTCCAATCCTATATTGAAGAAGGGACAAAAGAGGGGGCCACTCTGTTCTATGGCGGTAGTGGACAACCCGAAACCCTAGATAAAGGGTACTATGTTAAGCCAACGATATTCTCTGACGTTACAAACGACATGACGATTGCACAAGAGGAGATATTTGGACCTGTAATGTCAGTCATCACATATAAAGATCTTGATGAGGCCATCAAAATTGCCAACGACACGAAGTACGGCCTTGCTGGATATGTATTTGGTGAAGATATGGAGACACTCAAGCACGTTGCCCGCAGTATTGAGGCAGGTACCGTTGAGATTAATGGTGCAAAAGGTCGTCCCGATTTGCCGTTCGGTGGCTACAAGCAGTCAGGTCTCGGCCGTGAGTGGGGCGATTATGGCATCGAGGAATTTCTCGAAATCAAATCCATCAAAGGTTATTTTAAATAATAAGCGATACTACCCCGATTCGTTATGAATTGGGGTATAAGTATTGGTGAGAAGGAGGAAAAGGAATGAAAAAACTTGTGAATCAACGAGAAAATTTTTTGGGCGATATGTTAGATGGACTAAAATTGCGCGATTCGAACATCGAAATCCTAGAAGAAACGATTGTAGTGAGGAAGGAAAGGAAAAAGAGTGGTGTTGCACTTGTTTCAGGTGGTGGAAGTGGACACGAACCAGCGCACGCAGGCTATGTTGCTGAAGGGATGCTAGATGCTGCGGTGTGTGGAGAGGTGTTCACTTCTCCAACTCCAGATAAAGTACTCGCTGCAATAAAGGCAGTAGATAACGGAGACGGTGTATTGCTCATTATTAAGAATTACAGTGGCGATGTTATGAACTTCGAAATGGCACAGGAAATGGCACAAGCAGAAGGCCACAATGTAGCTTCTATTATTGTCAAAGACGACGTAGCGATTGACAACGAAGAACAGAGGCGTGGGGTTGCAGGTACTGTCATTGTCCATAAGTATGCTGGGTACCTGTCGGATCAGAACTTGTCGTTAGATCAAATCACCGAGAAAGTGGAAACAATGATGGAAACCCTTTATTCCATCGGTATGGCAATAGAACCCTGTTTAGTTCCAACCACTGGAGAATATGGCTTTAATCTTGCTGAAGATGAGATGGAGATCGGTATTGGTATACACGGGGAAAAGGGAATATACCGTGAGAAGTCGGAAACTGTAGATAAGATTGTGAACCGATTATTGGAAGAACTTTTTAAGCACACAAAAAGTTCACGATTGATTGTTATGGTTAACGGTATGGGTGGTACGCCGGATAGCGAGCTCAGCATAGCTGCAAAATATGTGATGGAAAACCTGAGCTCTCGCGAAGTTACTGTTTCGAAACTACTCGTTGGAGACTATATGACTGCACTCGATATGCAAGGGTTCTCGCTTACTGTCCTAGATGAGAACCAAACAGTTTTGGATGCTCTAGAAGCAAAAACTGATTCCAAATATTTCAAATAGGAGGTTCTAAAAAGTGAATGGTGACCAACTGCTTCGACAGATGCATGGATTGAAGTCTGTTTTTGAGAATAAGGAAAGTGAGCTCACAAGTCTTGATCGTGAAATTGGCGATGGTGACCACGGCGTAAATATGAAACGAGGGTTTTCGGCTGTCAGCGAGAAAGTCTCAGCAGGATCCGCCCCAGAAGTTATGAGGCAGACAGGGATGACCTTAATGAGTTCAATTGGTGGAGCAAGTGGACCACTTTATGGTTTCAGCTTTGTGAAAATGAGCGAAGTCGCCAAAGAAGATATCGACAAAGAAAACCTAATTGAAATTCTAGATACTTTTGCTGCTACAGTAGCCAGCAAGGGGAAGGTAGAGGGGGGCGAGAAGACAATGTACGATGTCATTTCCAAATCCTCAGAGCTTCTACGTAAAACCGGTGCGCTCAAGCTCGATGACCTTCAATCCTTGGCCCAAGACACAGAAGAGATGATGGCGACCAAAGGTCGTGCTGCATATTTCAAAGAACAATCGAGAGGCACGATAGACCCTGGTGCACAAAGTGCTGTCTATGTTATCCACGCCTTAGGAGAGGGTGTTGCAGAATGACGGAAATTTTGATTATCAGTCACAGTAGAGATATAGCTGAGGGGACTAAAGCGCTCATTTCTCAAATGGCAAAAAAAACAGTTGTTCAAGCCTCAGGTGGCATGGATGGCGGTATCGGTACTAGCGTCGATCAGATCAATGATATGCTTAGATATGTCCAGGAAGATACGATTTGCTTCTACGATATTGGTTCCAGCAAAATGAACCTTGAAATGGCAGTAGAAATGTATGAGGGCAATCACACACTTCATATTTCCGAGGCACCCATCGTTGAGGGTAGTTTCTTAGCTGCTGTTGAAAATAGCATCGGTACAGAGATTCACACTATCATTGATAAGCTGAATGAAATGAAGAAATAAACGAGATAATTCGCAGTTTTCATATAGAACTGCGGATTTTTTAGTTTTCTTTATTTTACAACTCACAATATACTATTTTGAGTGAGTGAAGCGGTCTATTATATAACGATGCAACGGCGTTATATAAATAATGATATACACCTACATACAGCAATTCACAATGTTAAAAGGAGCAATGTATCGTTCTTCTAATAATATGTCCTCGTTATGGCGACTACGAATAGCCTCATCTCAAATTCCATTTTATGTTTGTTTTAGCATCCATTTTAATGTTATTTTAAACTATATTGTGCGCTTATCATTTTACAAAACCCTTACATATCATTGATAATTATAAATACCAACAGTATCTTAAGTGCTACTGACTACTGATGAATCATTTCCTCAGGAGGGCAGAACAAAGAGACGATAAAAATAAAATACAGTATAATTGATATCTTGGATTCCACTCTGTCGCCGCCCTTCTTGTTAGGAGGAGCTACAAAATCTTACCATTACCTACTTGTCTATGGAATCCATTGTTCATCCGTGGCTAAATCATGTGAACCATCTGAAAGTAGAGAAATTGAAAAGGAAGGCTGAGTGGAATGAATAGAGAGATCGACTTGAGAAGCCAGAGAAAAGACGAACACGTTAGACATGCTCTTAATCAGAATATTGATGGAATAGATTCTGATTTCAACCATGTTCATTTTGTTCATCACTCCATCCCTTCCTTCAATATGGAGGAAGTAGACCTTTCGACTCGTATCGGTCCACTAGAAATTAGCCAGCCACTCTACATCAATGCCATGACAGGCGGTAGTGAATGGACGCGAACAATCAATGGCAAACTAGCCGAAGTTGCCAATGCCACAGGAGTACCTATGGCAGTCGGCTCCATGCATGTTGCTCTGAAGCACCCAGAACTTGCAGATTCTTTCACTATTGTCAGAAGTCGCAATCCAAATGGTCTCATCTTTGCGAATGTCGGGGCTGATGTTTCGCTAGAAGGTGCAGAGCGTGCAATTGAGATGATTGACGCAGATGCGTTACAAATCCATATCAATGCTCCACAAGAACTCATCATGCCAGAGGGTGATCGCAACTTTAATATATGGCGTAGTAATATCGAGAACATCGTACAGCACGTCAAAGTCCCTGTCATTGTTAAAGAAGTTGGATTTGGTATGAGTAGGGAAACACTTCAGATCCTCAAAGATATCGGTGTTAAATACGCAGACGTGAGCGGGAGAGGTGGTACGAATTTCGCTTCAATAGAAAATACTCGTCGCGAGAATAAGGACATGGACTACCTCAAAAACTGGGGCCTTTCTACAGCAATTTCGCTGCTCGAAGCTGAATCATTCGTTGATGATATGTCGATCCTAGCCAGTGGAGGCGTCAGAACACCGCTTGATGCCATGAAATGTCTTGCTCTTGGTGCCAAGGCGGTAGGAATGTCTCGGACAATGCTCGAAAAGGTGGAATATAATGGTGTTGAGTCAGCGATTGAGTATATTCATCAATTCCGTCGCCAGATGGACAAAATTTCCGTTATGATCAATGCAAAAAGTATGGAAGAAATCACTAGAAGCTCGATTGTTTTCAGCCCTGAAATTCTTTCTTGGCAGAAACAGCGTTCGCTACATACCCGAGGGAGCCATTAAAATGACAAAAACAATAACTATTATCGGTGCAGGAGTTGCAGGACTTGCAAGTGCAGTGCGTCTACAGAATGAAGGATATGATGTCATTATCCTTGAGAAGGAGTCTACGCCAGGGGGTAAGATGAACCGTATCGACGTCGATGGATATTACTTCGACCTTGGACCTACCATCGTGATGATGCCTGAACTTTACAGAGAGGTGTTTGAACTCGCGGGCCGTGATCCTGAAGACTATATCCCAATGCAGCGGCTTGATCCCATGTACAGTGGATATTTCGACAACGGAACCAAGCAATATCAGGTCACTAACGATCTAGTAAAAAACATTGAAATGTTTGAAGAGATCAGTGATAAGGATGCTGAAGGCTTCATGAGATACTTGAGTGATCTGTATGGAAGGTTCAACGTTGCTAAAAAACATTTTCTACAAAGGCCATTCAGAAGTCAGAAAGATTTCTATAACCCCTTTATGATTGGACAGGGGCTCAAATTGCGTACACTGAGCAACGCTGAAAATCTGATGAAGAAGTATATCAAAGATAAACGTATGAGACAGATGATAAGCTTTCAAACCCTCTACATCGGTGTATCTCCTTTTAAAGGACCCTCGCTCTATACTATTATCCCAATGATAGAATTTTTATACGGTGTATGGTTCATTAAGGGCGGCATGCGTACCATGGCTTCCGGTATGGAACGACTGTTCCTCGAGCTCGGAGGTAAAGTTGAATACGATTCAAGTGTGGAACGTATTGTCATAGAGGATAATAAGGCTATTGGTGTTTCAGTAGATGGAACTTTCGTCCCTTCAGATTATGTTATGTGTAATGCTGACTTCCCTTACGCTTTAAAACATCTTGTAGAAAAGCCGGAACATAAAGGCAAATACGTGGATGAGAAGATAGATAAAATGGATTATTCGTGTTCCTGTTTCGTGCTTTACTTAGGCATGGATAGAAAATATCCTGAGATTGACAATGTGCACAACTTTGTTTTTTCAGAAGATCTCGACACGAACATCAACCAAATTTTTGATGGTGACATACTTGAGGACCCGTCACTTTATATGTACGTTGCTTCAAAAATTGATCCTTCTCTTGCTCCAAAAGATAAGGATGGCATTTATATACTAATGCCAGTCTCCGACCTCTCTACGATGAAATACGAATGGACTGATGAAATAACGCAGTTATATCGCGATAAGATCATTGAAAAAATAAAAATGCTTCCAGGAATGGCGGATTTTGATCAAGAGATTGTTACAGAGAAAAGAATGACCCCCCATGAATTCGAAGGTCGCTTCAATGCTTATAATGGTGCAACTTTCGGACTTAGACCAACTTTGACACAAAGTAATCATATGCGTCCTCAAAGTAAAGCGACACACTGCGACAATCTATACTTTACTGGAAGCAGCACACATCCAGGCGCTGGTGTACCGATTGTACTATTGTCTTCAAAGATTGCTGTTGGAGAACTTTTGAAGGATGAAAATCATCGATAGGAGATGAGGATATGATGGGACCCCACACACCCTCACTGGAAAACGACTACAAGATATGCGAGTCCATAATAAAGGAACACTCCAAAAGCTTCTACTATGCTTTCTCCAGCTTACCCGAACTGGATGCAAAAGCGGTGTATGCCATCTATGCCTTCTGCCGAATGGCAGACGATGCTATTGACCATGCAAGTGATAAAGCACATCGCTTAGAAAATCTCGACAAGCTGAAATCGGAACTAAACGCATTCCTTGCTGGGAATCGACCTGATACGCCAATGTGGCGCGCATTAGAAGATACATGTGACCGCTATGATATTGACGAATCCATGCTCTATGCTCAAATCAGAGGCCAAGAAATGGATGTAAGCTTCGAACAGCCAGAAAATTTGGAGGCACTCATTCACTACAGCAATCATGTTGCGGGATCTGTCGGCAGGTTGCTTTTGCCAATATTGTGCAATGATCCATCAGCCGAACGAAAAGTTAACGCAGAGAAACTTGGAGTAGCAATGCAGCTCACCAATATATTGAGAGATGTCGGAGAAGACTTTAGACAACATGGGCGTGTTTACATACCGACGACCACGTTGAAACGCCACGGTTGTTCTATGAATCAGATTGAACAGGGAAGAGCTGACCAGGCTTTCGTTGACGTATGGGAAGACCTTGCCGCCGAAGCAGAAGCATTATATGACAGCTTTAGAGATGAGATCAGTCATTACAAAAAGGAAGCACAGCTACCACTTTTGATGTCATTATCTGTCTATCGAGAAATTCTAAATGAAGTGCGTAAGAATCGTTACGATTGCTTTACAAAGCGGAATGTTGTCTCCATGACACGAAAAATGAAAATTAGGAATGAAGAAATGCGGTTTTTGAAAAAAATAAAAAATGTTTGAGAGGCGGAAGATTTATGACTGGAAATAAGACAGCGCTGGTTATAGGAGCTGGACTAGGCGGCTTATCTGCGGCCATCACATTGAGCCAGAACGGTTTTGACGTCAGTCTGTATGAAAAAAATGAACACCTCGGAGGTAAACTTAACCGCCACGAACAGAATGGTTTCGGTTTTGACCTCGGCCCCTCTCTACTCACCATGCCCTACATATTTGAACGATTGTTCACTCAAAGTGGTAAAACAATGGAAGACTACGTTGAAATCGAGGAACTGCCGTTACAATGGCGTTCCTTTTTCACTGATGGGAGACGGATTGACCTGTATAAGGACCTAGAACAGATGGCGTTCGAGAACCCTGAACTCACGGATCAAGATTTAAAAGAGTATCGTAAATTTCTAGATTATGCAGGGAAAATTGATCGATTGACACTGCCCGGTTATTTCGAAAGAGGGCTGGATGACATTCGTTCAATCATCCGGTTTCACGGACCATTGACGGCTCTGAGGGGATTCGACTATTTCTCAACCATGCAGCAAGGCATAAATAAACGTGTTAGTAACCCTCATTTGAGAGATATGCTTGGATATTTCATCAAGTATGTTGGCTCTAGTTCCTATAACGCTCCAGCAGTACTGAATATGATGGCTCATATGCAATACGAGCAGGGTGTATGGTATGTCAAGGGAGGTCTGCATAAGTTGGCAGAAGGCATCGCTCAACTGGCTCGCGATATTGGTGTGAAAATACATACTGGTCAGGCTATAAAAACTGCTGTTACCAATAATGAGAAAGAAATTCAGCATATCGTGCTTGAAGACGGCAGCAAAGTAAGTGCAGACTACATCGTCTCCAATATGGAAGTATTGCCATTCTATCGCCGTATTCTAGATACTCCACCTAGGAACCTGACATCTCTTGAAAACAAGTTTGAGCCTGCGAGCTCGGGACTCGTTCTCCACTTGGGCGTAGACCGTACGTATCCACAACTCAGTCATCACAATTTCTTCTTTTCCAGAAATTCAAAAAAGAATTATGAAGAAGTGTTCAACAAAAAAATAATGCCGAGCGATCCAACCATCTACCTTGTGAATACAAACAAGACGGACGCTTCGCAAGCGCCTGAAGGATATGAAAATTTAAAAATACTTCCTCATATCCCGGCTCTTCAGAAAAAGGAATACACCAAAGCTGACTATCTTGCGTTCAGGGAAACTGTCTTAAAAAAGCTCGAAGATATGGGACTGACGGACCTTAGGAAGCATATCGTTTCAGAATACATGCTCACTCCGCACGATATACAATCTCTCTACTTTTCAGACCATGGGGCGATATATGGTACGATATCCGATCGAAAAAAGAATAGAGGATTCAAGCATCCTAAAAAAGCAAAGGATATTTCCAATCTCTATTTTGTCGGCGGTACAGTTAATCCAGGAGGCGGTATGCCGATGGTCACACTGAGTGGCCAACAAGTGGGTGCAATGATTGCAGATAGAGAAAGAAATGGAAAATGATATGATTTGGCATCTAGTCTGGACGATACCTACTCTGATCTGTATGATTTCTGGCTGGATTGTTTTTGCCCGTCCACAACTCATTCAAAAAAAAACGGATCAAGGACGATGTGTTACTATCATCATCCCAGCACGCGATGAAGCACACAATCTTCCCAACCTGCTACGCAGCATAGATAAGCAACAAGGACTGACCGTTGAAGTGATTGTGGCAGACGACGGGTCGACCGATGGAACTCGAGATATTGCCCGTGAATTCAATGCAGAAGTCGTCGCAGTTCCAACAGGAGAATGGCGTGGTAAGAGTCATGCATGTCATCACGGTTCACAGTACGCACAGTACGATACATTTATATTCATGGATGCAGACACAGTTCTTTCAGATGAGACCTCACTGATGCGCATAATCGCCCAGTATCGACATCAGAAAAATAGTGGTGTACTTTCAGTTCAGCCGTATCACCATACAGAGAAAACATATGAGACCTTTTCCGCACTTTTTAATATTGTTACCGTACTCGGCATGAACATATTTTCTCTCTTCAAAGAACGCGGACACACAGACTCCGTCTTTGGACCTTTTCTGATGACTAACCGCAATGATTACAGACTTACAGGCGGACATCGGAACGCCCGGGAGACTATAATAGAAGGCATGGGTATCCACCAAGGCTATCAAGACAAAGGTCTCCCTATCACATTATATATGGGGTATGGCGTATTGCATTTCAGGATGTATCCAGAAGGACTAGGCTCCGTCGTTAATGGATGGAAAAAACATATCGCAATTGGAGCTAGTAACGCTCAGCCTTGGGTTATGATGATGATAATGATTTGGATTGGTGCAGGCATTACTTTGCCGATCTATATTATTGCGACTTGGTTCAGTAGTTTCGGCATGATTGGACTTCCTTTAGTTCTTTATCTCATATACGCCATTCAGTTCAAATGGATGTGCCAGCGCCTGATTCGCCTTCCTTGGCTCTTAGCATTGTTCTATCCCTTGTATATTCTCTTTTTCTTCCATGTTTACGGAGCTTCCTTCGTACGTGTCCATCTGTTCAAGAAAGTAGAATGGAAAGGGCGCGAAATAGACCTTAAGAAAAATGGACGACATTTTTCAGATAATAGGAAAGACGCAGAAGATTAGTCTTCTGCGTCTTTCTTATTATTCTTGACCTTATGTGCATCTTTAAGGACACCTATTATGCCATTTTCTGTATAACTCAGTTCACCAATAATCGTTTTAAACGTAGTATTCTTATTCTCGTCGATATGATAGAGCACAATATCGTCTTCTGTAATACTCCCGGAATCAGAAGCCTCCACTTCGGTTATTTCGTACTTGTCTATAAATTGGCTATACCAATAGTAGTTAAACGCGTCGTCGAAAAGTATATGGTGTCTGATGACTGGCTCTATTTTATCGCGAGCTCTTTCACTTTCTACAGGTGGCGGTAGCATACCTACATTTCTCAACCCGAATTCTTGTGAAAGTTCATTGAATGCGAGGTGGTTAAAAGTATAGGAGCGCGTTAGCAACAGACATTGCGTATACTCCGTAAGATCCACCCGGATACGCTCTTCCTTGGAAAGAAGATTACCTTCGAACGTTTCCAGTCCATAGTCTTGGGCTTTCTTTGTATCCGAATTTAAAAGATCTGAAATGAGCACTGGAATGTCGTGTTTCTTTAGTTTGTTTGCTAGAGCCAAGGAGAATCTGTTCTCACCAAGAATGATGACCCCTGGTGGATTAGTACTAGAGAGCTTCAACCACTTGCTCAACGGCTTGAAGCTGAATCCGTAGATAACAACTGTTACGAATACGAAACCGAAAGTAACAGGCACGATAAAGTCCGCCATAGGGACCTCTTCTCCAATGAACAGACTAGAAAAGAATTCTGCTACAGCGAGAGCAACAATTCCTCTAGGTGCCACAAGAGATATAAAAGAGCGTTCTCTCAGAGATATTTCAGTATTGATGGTCGAGAGGAAGACATATAATGGCCGGACCACTAAAATCATGGTCACGCAGAAGATTACAAGTTGCCAATTGAGTACTTCACCCAGAACTTCTCGTGTCAGAGACGAAGTGATTAAAATAAAGACAGTTGAAAGCAGTATCAGAGTCATTTCCTCTATAAAATGATCCGATTCCTTGTAGATTAGACTATGATTTTTAAGCCGTGCCATAGCAAGACCAAAAATGGTCACAGCGAGCAGACCCGATTCATGAAGGATAGTGTGGCTAATGCTAAAGATCAGCAGTATAAAAATGAACTGGATCGGTGCCATCAAGTTTTGAGGAATGAAATCTCTCTTAATCAGCCATCTGAACAAATAAGAGGCACCAAGGCCAAGGATGAAAGCTACAGCAAAGCCAATGATGTAATCCATAAGGTAGGCGAGACCAAAACCTTCGTTTATAATCTGAAACATATAGAATGCAAAAAGAGCGAAAAGTGGACCGATTGGATCCACAATTATACTTTCCCATCTTAATATAGAATTCACCGAATTTTTGACCTTAGCCTGCTTGAGTAGCGGCTGAATGACAGTAGGACCTGTCACTATGAACAGCCCTCCCATTACAAATGAAATGGACCACGGGAACCCTAGTATGAGATACATGGCTAAAGCTCCAAGTAGCCAAGACAATACTGCTCCGATAGTGATGATTCGGGTAACAGCTTTAGACACACCTGGAAGTTCTCTGTAGTCCAGATTGCTACTACCTTCAAACAGAATAATGGCTATAGCAAGTGACACGATTGTAGTGAATAGTTCACTACCTATCATTTCTTGCGGGTTGACCAGCTGCAGTCCTGGTCCGACGAGCAGTCCTACAATGGACATTACTACAATCGGTGGCCATTTAATCATTGCAGCGAGCCATTGGCTGAGTATCCCTAAACTGATGAATATTACAATCACCAGTATTAATGGTATTTCCATGTTCGATTCACCCTTTCTTTAAAACATCGGCAGCAGGGTGCCGGGTGGGTATATAGATTTATAAAAAGACAGAGCCGGCATCGTGTTCTCAATTCCGTCTCTGTCTCCTACCCTTTTTTATTACTTTACTATCATCACAGGAATATTCGCTCGTTTGGCAACCTTGTGGCTGACGCTGCCAAGCACCATTTCTTGGAGACTGTTGAGTCCTCTTGTACCCAGTAGCACTATGTCGAACGCACCAGAGTTGGCAACTTTGACAACAGTTTCTTTAGGTTCTCCGTGCTCGAGAAGTGTTTCGTAGTGAATGTCGTTTTCATCAAAGAATCCAGTGATCTTTGCAAGCTTCTCGAGTCGTTCTCTTTCAAGACTCTTACTATTTGATCCGTGAAGCACATCTGCTTTGGAATCTGCATATCCGATAATATTGAGAATGGTGATTGTGGCACCTTCATGATAGAATTTTTTTGCTTCCTGGGCAGCTCTGTAGCTGTTTTCAGAACCGTCGGCTGCAAGCAAAATTGCTTTATACATTCAAACTCCCCCTTATATCAGTTCTTCCTTATTGACCATGCTGAGTTCGTTAATGATTTTACGGCTGTCCTTGTTGAGATTTCTAATGGAGACCCGATTCCCTTTGCGTTTCAGTTTGGTAACCATTGAATCGATGGCATCAACACCCGAATCGTCCCAGATATGCGCATGGGTGAAATCAAGTTCGATTACTTTGTTCTCTTCATCAAGATTGATCTGATTCATCATCGTATCAACAGATGCAAAGAAAACCTGTCCGTTGAAACGATACCTTACTCCATTATCTCCCTCAGTTCTCTCAACTTCAACATTGGATATCTTTGTTGCAAAAAAGAGGGCACTCAAGATGACACCAGTGACGACACCGATGGCGAGATTATGTGTCATAAGTACGACTGCCACGGTTACAATCATGACTATCGCATCGGTTCTCGGTGCTCGGACCATGTATTTGAACGAACCCCAGTCGAATGTACCGATGGCAACCATCACCATGATACCTGCTAGAATCGGCATCGGTATTTGTACGACCAGGTCACCGAGTACGATGATCAGGAAGATCAAAAAAGTCCCTGCAGTGAACGTCGAGAGTCTCGTTGTTGCACCTGATCCGACATTAATGATTGATTGGCCAATCATGGCACAACCACCCATACCACCAAAAAAGCTTGCAATGATATTCGATATGCCTTGCCCTCGAGATTCACGGTTTTTGCTACTGAAAGAATCTGTTGCGTCATCTACGATTTTCGCCGTCAGAAGACTTTCAACAAGGCCGACAATCGCCATGGAGACGGAGAATGGCAAAATGATTCTCAGGGTTTCGAGCGTATAAGGTACGTCTGGAACAATGAAGCTCGGCAATGAACGTTCAATTGTGCCAAGATCTCCTACCGTCCTGACTTCAGCCCCCATAAACATATAGATTGCTGTCAGCACGACAATCGCGATAAGTGGTGCCGGCAGTGCTTTGAATATACGCGGCAACAAGTAAACGATAAGCAATGTTAATGCAACATAAACATATGTGGTAATTGAAATCCCAAAAATATGCTCAATCTGAGCAGTGAATATTAGCACAGCGAGTGCGTTGACGAAACCAAGCATGACCGATTTTGGAATGAACTTCATCAGTTTACCTATTTTGAGGATACCGAGGACAAGCTGGATTAGACCCATCAACAAAGTTGCAGCAAGCAGATATTCCACACCATACTCGCTGACTAAAGGCGTAACGAGCAGTGCAATCGCCCCGGTCGCTGCAGAAATCATTGCAGGACGGCCTCCAAGAAACGAAATCGATACGGCAATGACGAAAGATGCGTAGAGTCCGACCATCGGATCAACACCCGCGATGATCGAGAAGGCGATGGCTTCCGGAATCAGAGCCAGTGCAACAACAATACCCGCCAGTATATTGGTTTTTGGATCAGTTAACCATTCTTTTTTTAAAGTATCTATCATTTTTTACGCTCCTATTTTATAATTCATAGAGTCTATTATAATTGCCAAAGTTTCATATGTATACCCCCTTTTGAGATTAACAATTCCCAGTTGAATGATTAGGAGTGTTTGAAATGAAGTACGGATATGTCAGACCTGTTGAACTTAACGATTCAATCGAGCAGCAGAAGAAGATACTGCACACAACGGTCGATTATGTATATCAAGAAGCGCATGATAAGACTAAAAGAAGAGAGCAACTGGAATCTCTGATGTCTTCTATTCAATCAGGCGATACATTATTTGTTACTGATTTTTTTATTCTTGCTGATTCTACAAAACAATTGGTAGATCTAATTAACGAAGCTATCAATAAAGGCGTGGTGATTACTATCTTAAATAAGGAGCTCGTCATCGACTCTGAAAATACTTTTACTTTCAGACATTCACTTAATCTCATTTCAGAGTTCCAAAGCGATGTCGTCAAATTCAGGACACGTCTCGGAATGAATGAAGCGGCTACTAAAGGAAAACAATTAGGCCGGCCGAAACGTAGTGATGATAATATTAAACAGGCAATTAAAATGTATATGTCTAAAGAATACACATTGGATGAAATTAAACAACAGACGAATATAAGCCGAGCAACACTCTACCGGCATCTCGATCTTTAAATAAAAACATGCGCGGGCACGAACCCCGCGCATGTTTTTATACGTAAACCAACAGATAACGGTACGCTTACTTTTACGTTTCCACCTTGTACAATATGATCAATTCGATCTACACAGAAGACCGCCTTTCGACCTCGGTAGAATGTAATATCCTAAGATGACCTAGTATATTAAGGGGCGGCACACAAAGATTTGCCTGCATACTCGATTATACTTACTTTCCTAAGAACAGCGAATCTAATGGCTATGAGCGATTCTCCCATCAAGTGAATCGATATTTGAGGCGACTACACTGCCCAAAGTATGACGGCTTTAATCACATATCAAATCAATATCTTTGGCATAAAGCAGTATGAGCTCTACAATAGACATGAACGTACTTAAATGGAGGTAAATCACATGAAAAATGAACAGATCGTCCTTGCGAAAAGACCGGAAGGTGTACCTGGAGATGACGTTTTCCGCTTTGAAGATACCGAGGTCAAGCAACCAGCTGAAGGAGAAGTGCTGATTAAAGCTTTGTATGTCTCTGTTGACCCTTATATGCGTGGACGGATGTCCGATGCTAAATCATATGTCGCACCTTATGAACTGGATAAACCGCTCGAAGGTCACATCGTCGGAGAAATTGTAGAATCAAAAGACAATGATTTCGAAGAAGGAGATTACGTTGTTGGGGTGCTTCCATGGCAACGTTATATCGCCGTTGCAACGAATCGCGTTACAAAAATACAGAATACAGATGTGCCGCTTCACCTTTACTTGAGCACACTCGGTATGACTGGACAAACGGCTTACCACGGACTATTGAAGATAGGACAGCCTAAAGAGGGGGAGACGGTTGTCGTTTCAGCCGCCTCAGGTGCTGTTGGGTCTGTAGTCGGTCAGATTGCGAAGATAAAAGGGGCAAGAGTCGTTGGCATTGCCGGTGGCGATGAAAAAGTGAAATACCTAACTGAAACACTCGGCTTCGATGCAGGCATCGACTACAAGTCGAATGATTTTGCGGCCTCCTTTGAAGCTGCAGTACCAGACGGCGTCGACGTCTACTTTGAGAATGTCGGCGGAGAAGTCTCTGATGTCGTTCTTAAACACCTCAATACTTTTGCACGCGTACCTGTATGCGGTACAATTTCTAGCTACAATAATACAGGAGAAGATATTGGCCAACGTGTCCAAGGCATACTTGTAAAGACACAAGCCTTGATGCAAGGTTTTGTCATCGGCAACTACAAGGATGATTTCCAAGCGGCTGGAAAAGAACTTGCTGAATGGGTTCGTAACGATAAAATCCACACAGAAGTTTCAGTGGAAGAAGGATTCGAAAACATACCAAAAGCTTTCCGTGACCTCTTCGAAGGTAAAAACTTTGGCAAACAAGTTGTAAAAATATAAATATGCCATATAAAAGAAGCCTCGGATGATACCATCCGAGGCTTCTTTTATACTATCCGTTTAGCATCGAGACCATAAAGAATGATTAGGAAAATATTTCATCGATTCTCTTGATTTCCGATTCAGTCAGCTCGATTTCAGCGGCCCTCATGTTGGAACGGATTTGTTCACCATTTTTAGCGCCTGGTATCAAAAGATCTATTGAAGGGCGGGTAAGGTAGAATGCGAGCACAATATGCGCGACTGCTTCACCTTTATCTTCTGCTATCTTTTTAAGTTCGTCGACTTTTCTCAAGTTTTCCTTGAACTGTTCCTCCTTATAGAAGGGAAGATCTGCTCTCAAATCTTCAAATTTGGTATTTTCATCATACTTTCCTGCTAGTAGACCTGCAGCCAGTGGGAAGTAGGGAACAAAGGTGATCTGATTTTCCGCTGTATATTCGAGCAGATCTTTCTCTGCCGAACGATCAAACAGATTATATTGTCCTTGGTAAACATCCACATGTCCATTACTATTGGCTTCTCGCAACTGTTCAATGGAGAAGTTGGATACTCCGATTGAGCGTATTTTACCTTGTGACTTCAATTCAGCCAAAACTTCTACTGCTTCATCCTTCGGCGTGTCTTCATCAGGAAAATGGATATAGAAAAGATCGATGTAGTCGGTCTGCAGTCTTTTAAGTGCATCTTCTACAGATTGTCTTAAAAATTCCGGAGAGTTGTCGAAATACTGTTCGCCTGACTCATCAAATGCATGTGCCGCTTTTGTAGCTATGACGATGTCTTCACGATTGTATTCCTTGACGACTTCACCAACCAGTTCTTCGGAACGTTCCGGTCCGTATATATAGGCTGTATCGATCAAAGTGACACCTGCATCAATTGCATCCCTGACGACCTGACGACCTGACGCTTCATCGAGATTCTGATACAGATTATGACCGCCGACTGCGTTTGCACCTAGAGCAATGGGATGAACCTTGATGCCTGACTTTCCAAGTTCAGTAAAACCTGCCATGATTAAAACTCCCTTTCTATAAGTGGTTCATTCTAATCATATCTTTTTACTCAAGTTCATGACAAACCAGTTGCTTACCAGAGCCGACTCATACCACCGATGCGGTTTTTCCATCGAAATCAACTAATTTATAGGCACATTCGACATCCGCCTCGACTGGAGGTTCGATATCATTCAGCTTATAGGGTACACCAAGGGCTTCCCACTTATGGACACCGAGCTGGTGATAGGGCAGGATTTCAAACTTCTGTACATTGCCGAGTGCGTTGAGGAACTTGCCCAGATTGGCCAGGTCTTCCGGATCATCGGTGAGACCGGGTACGAGCACGTGCCTCACCCAGATTGGCTGACCCCGTTCAGAGAGGCGCTCTGCAAATTTGAGAATCTGTGTATTGGGCTTAGTGGTGAGTCTGGTATGTTTTTCACTATCAATATGCTTGATATCAAGGAGTAGGAGATCCGTATACTTGAGCAAGTCATCCATTTCCTTCATATAGGCTTCACTGTCGTCTACGCAGCCAGCCGATGTATCAATGCATGTGTGGATGCCTAGAGCCTTCAGTTCTTTGAAAAGAGCAGTCAGAAAAGAGAGTTGCAGAAGCGGTTCTCCACCGCTGACGGTCACGCCGCCTCCTGAAGCTTTGAAGTAGGGCATATAAGGCTTTATCTCCTCGACCATCTCCTCTACAGTAACAACTCTTGATGCCCCCCTCATTTTCCAGGTGTCTGGATTATGGCAGAATAAGCACCTCAGCAGACACCCTTGCGTAAACAGTACATAGCGCAGCCCTGGACCGTCCAGCGTACCGAGACTTTCTACAGAATGAAGATTTCCTTTGACCATGACAAACCCCTGCCCATCTATTGATTTCTACATTTTTTCGTGGAACGTACGTGCAATGACATCCAGCTGCTGTTCTCTCGTCAATTTGATGAAATTGACGGCGTACCCGGAGACACGGATGGTCAGCTGAGGGTATTCCTCAGGGTGGGCCATCGCATCGATTAGCGTTTCCCTATTGAATACGTTGATATTCAAGTGATGTCCATGCTGCATGGCATAGCCATCAAGAATTCCGACTAAGTTCAATTCCTGGATCCTTTCCTCTTTGCCGAGTGACTTCGGTACAATACTGAATGTATTGGAAATGCCGTCTTTACAACTGTCATATGGCAATTTGGCAACGGACGATAATGAGGCCAATGCGCCTTTCTGATCTCGCCCGTGCATTGGATTTGCACCTGGTGCAAACGGTTCGCCAGCCTTCCGTCCATCCGGTGTATTGCCGGTTTTCTTGCCATAAACAACATTTGACGTAATGGTCAGGACGCTCATTGTATGTTCTGCATCACGATAAGTGCGGTGTTTGCGAAGCTTTGCCATAAAGCGTTCGACCAGACTGATAGCGATATCGTCGACACGCGCATCGTTATTGCCGTATTTCGGGTAGTTGCCTTCCACTTCGAAGTCAATCGCGATACCTGATTCATTGCGAATCGGCCTCACTTTGGCATATCTGATCGCAGACAAGGAATCGGCTACGACCGACAACCCTGCAATACCGGTAGCCATCGTCCGATGCACGTCGGTGTCGTGCAGCGCCATTTCGATTCTTTCATAGCTGTACTTGTCATGCATGTAATGAATGACATTAAGAGAATTGATATAGACACCAGCAAGCCATTCCATCATTACATCGAACTTTCTATCCACCTCTTCGTAATCGAGCACTTCTGATGTGATGGATGAAAATGCAGGACCGACCTGGGCACCGGATTTCTCATCCTTGCCTCCGTTGATTGCGTAAAGCAGTGTCTTTGCCAGATTTGCTCGGGCGCCAAAGAACTGCATCTGTCTGCCGATCCGCATTGCAGACACGCAGCATGCAATACCGTAGTCGTCTCCGTAGCTCTCGCGCATCAGATCATCATTCTCATACTGAATGGAGCTTGTTCTAATACTCATCTTCGCACAATAGGTCTTGAAGTTCGCAGGCAGCTGTTCGGACCATAGGACCGTCAGGTTTGGTTCCGGTGCAGGCCCCAGATTATCCAATGAATGCAGGAAACGGAATGAGTTTTTCGTTACAAGCGGGCGGCCATCGATGCCGACACCACCAATGGACTCTGTCACCCAGGTCGGATCGCCAGAAAACAATTCATTATAATCGGGGGTGCGGGCAAATTTCACGAGACGTAGTTTCATGATGAAGTGATCTATGATTTCCTGTACCTCGGTTTCGGTGAGCATTCCTGCCTCGATATCACGGGATGCATATATATCCAAGAAAGTTGATGTACGACCTAGACTCATCGCTGCACCGTTCTGTTCTTTGACAGCTGCGAGGTATGCAAGATATGTCCATTGGACTGCTTCCTTGAAATCACGTGCTGGACGGGAGAGATCAAAACCGTAAGTCTCACCCAGACTCTTGAGTTCTGAAAGTGCACGATACTGTTCCGACATCTCTTCACGCAGACGAATGATCTCCTCAGTCATGACGCTCGTCATGCTGTCATATTCTTTCTTTTTCTCGGTCATGAGGAAATCAACACCATACAGAGCGACTCTACGATAGTCTCCGATGATTCTACCGCGTCCATAGGCATCGGGAAGACCAGTGATAATACCGGCCTTGCGACATGCCATCATTTCTTTCGAGTAGGCATCGAATACGCCCTGATTATGGGTCTTACGGTAGTTCGTAAAAATTCTTTCAGTCTCTTTATCCAGTTCGTATCCATAAGCATCACATGCCGCTTTTGCCATTCTTATACCACCGAATGGCTGCATAGATCGCTTGAATGGTTTTTCAGTCTGAAAACCGACAACCGTTTCCAGCTTCTTATCAAGGTAGCCTGCCCCATGGGAAGTAATGGTGGAGACGACCTTTGTATCCATATCCCACATACCGCCCCGTTCGCGTTCCTCTTTCGACAATTCCATTACTTGTTTCCATAGATGCTCCGTTGCTTTAGTAGGACCCGCCAAAAATTCATCTGTACCTTCGTATAGCGTATAGTTGAGTTGGATGAACGTTCTGACATCCACCTTTTCGCTCCATTGACCTGTTACGAACCCTTCCCATGCCTCATTTCTCGCGATTCGATCCTTTAACATAATAACTCCTCCAGTTATTGTTCAATTAATCACAAGTTTAGTATAGCACTATAGTGAATAAATTCACATATTATTTTTATAAATTTGTGACAACTTATCGTCTATATAATTGAGTTCCGACCCATTATTATGAGATAATGGAATAAATAGGATTATAGAAGATTTCTTTATTTTCAGGAGGTTTTGGGAGATGACACGATGCGCGCATTGCGGAAACCGCTGGACAATCGGAGATAAACTGAGAGAGTCGTTCAAATTTTCGTTTGATCGCAGTATGACCTGTCCCTACTGTGGGGAGAAACAGTATCTTACGCGTAGATATATGAAGAAAAGCATGCTTATTACTTTTTTAATGAGCTTGATCATGTTTCTACCATCCTTTTTCAGTGTGACATGGCAGGTTCACGTTGCATTTATAATCATTTCAATACCCACTGCTTTTTTTCTGATTCTATATACCTTTGAACTCACTAGTGCGTATGAAGGGGATTTTTGGGATGACCAGATACGGTAGAAATATCGCTGTGATTGCCTTGTTACTTTCTATCCAATTGTTTATCTTCAATTATTGGCTGGATTTTGTGTGGTGGGGCAATGTATTCTTGATTATAGGGGCGTTATTTGCCATAGGGACTAATGTTGTAGCTATATGGCATGCTAGAAAGTATAATTATGATATTAGCGATAACAACTATATGAAAGGGATATAGATACGGATATTGAAAGGTGGCAATACAATGTGGTTATTGTATCTGATTTCAAACCTGTAGTTTAGAACAAATTACAGGAGGAGATAAGAATGACAAAAAATTGGGCAGAGAAGTTTTATGAAACACAGTATCGCATACTGAGGCAAGAGGGCGAAATCACTGATTACGAAAAACATTTTGCTAAAGATATAAAAGAGCAGCTTGGCAAACCGCTTGGCAATATACTCGAACTCGGTGCCTGGGACGGCAGGTTAGCCCGCACCTTGGCTGCCCATGCTGAAAGCATTACTACAGTTGAGCTGGTTCCAGAGATGGTCTCAGTGGCTAAAAGCCATTCTACGCCCAATATAATGGCGTTATGCGGCAACTTCTATGAAATTGAGCTTGATAATACTTTCGATACAGTGCTCTACATGGATGGATTTGGTGTCGGTGAGGATAGAGACCAGTTGTTATTACTTGAGCGAATACGCAATTGGCTAAGCGATGAAGGTACAATCATAATCGATGTCTATAACCCCGTACATTGGATAAAAGCGGATGGACAGACGATGCGACCTGATCCAGTAAACCATCCCACCGTACAAAGGCGTTACGATTATGATCACAAGAATAATAAGATGATTGATACGTGGTGGCAAACTGATGTGGCTGAAGATGCAGTCTCACAGTATTTAAAATGTTATACACCAGAAGAGATTTACATGTTATGCCAAAGAGCAGGACTTGATATTGTAGGTTACTTCCCTAATGGCGCTATGGATTATAACGCATGGCGGTATTATGATAACGCTTCGCTCCGGGAATGTCTTTCCTATCGTATTAAAGCCAAAAGAAATTAAGCTTTTCGTTTCTATATAGTAGCAATATATTAATAGAAGCCATGGTGTAATTGCCATGGCTTCTATTTTTCTTTCTATTCTGGGTGGTGCTGAACAAATACTTCGTAGGTTGACAACTCGGCACCGATTATCGGATTATCTTCTGGCTTACTCTCCTGCTCAGTCGATGCATGCGTTTTCTGAGTTGCTCTGCTTTCTCTCCAGGTTTTGAAACTATCGTGACTCTCCCATGTTGTGCACACCTCAATAACATCTTCTTCTTTTGTACCTTCCTTGATCAACACTTCCATTAATATGAATCCTTTAAAGGTATGGATCGACTTCGCTTTGGAGAATCTTTCTGCAACTTCATGTGCCCGCCCTTTTTTAATACTGATTCTATTTACTGCTTTAATCATAAGCATAATAGCCCCCTTAAAGTGGTATATAAAATAATATACCACGAGTGATGTTATTCAATAAAATATGAGATTTTAAATCAGTATTATTTACTTTCAGTAAGTGTGCCATGTAAAATATATAGAGTCGGAGAAGAAATATTTCCAGGAATAAGCAAAGGCGACCATGTGAGTTTGCCGTCAGCCGAGATCTATCTATAGGGATCGGAGCCGATTACATACCTGGGGCCGGTATCAGTATGATACTTGATACCGGTATTTCTAGCTAAATTAATAATGAAAAAAGTATATCTGGAGGCAAGAACGTGATACTTATCGATCAGGAAAAAAACTATAGGGTGGTCGTCAAAGAGAACTTTGCATCCATCCGTACTAGCACAGAAACAAAATACTACACGATCATCGAAAGTCAGGGCGAAATTGAGAACAGTGGATATTGTGTCCTTAACAATGTCTACGTAAATGAAGGCATGGAAGGCCCTTTCGAAGCACGTTTTCTCAGTCGCCAATCGAACCTTGGTACAGTAGACGGATATAAGGCACTGCGTGTAATGAAATCAGAGGCCGACATGTATTACGTCATCCTTTCTCTCTGGGAAACAGAAGCAGCCTTTCACAATTGGCAAGATTCCACCCAGTACAAATCGACTCATAAAAACAGAGGTACTAAGTCGGGCTTGGATCGGGAAATAGTCGACAGAGAGAAATCTTTTAATTTTCGTTTCTATCTCGGTGGAGAGTAGAAAGTAGATTCTTGCAACACTACTTTTCATATTGAAACGAAGGATCTTAAGCAAACAATAAGAAAAGAAGTGTTACATATAGAACATTCTCTGGAACACGTTCCACCGCAATTTGTAGCACACTACTCAGTCTCTTATCCTTGTAAATCTAAAATCTCCATCGAATACTAACGTTCGCTCTATCTTTTATTATGTGTACAGAGCCATTCGTTTATGTTTTAACTCGTCACACGATTTTTACTAGCCGAGATAGTTTTAAAAGCAGTCAATTACACCATTGATGCGCATCACGTGACTGCCATTAATCTCGATACTCTGAAGAAAACTGAGCTTTAAGCAAGTACGTAACAGGGTTGTCCTTAAATACCTCTTCAGCACTCCTAGAACCGTCGTTTATTACTTCGGGAATAAATCCAGTAATATTGGTGTTTACGTCGGCATACTGAATGATACCAATAACAACAGCCTGTTGGTTACTGAAATCGGCGTCATTTATCTCGTTATTGTATGTCCAAGCGTCAATTCCTTCTTTATCCAATATAACGTCATACATACTACTAGATGATCCAGTATTTTCGCCGTCAATCCGTATAATGCTCATTGTTCTCTTTTCAGATTCCTCACCTGTTTCTTGAATTAAAAAATATAAATGTTCGTTCTCACTTTTTTCTGTTCTCACCAAACCATGTGATAACAAATCTTCTTCCTGTTTTTCGCCATAGTTATACTCTTCAACCCAGATATTCAAATGAGGATTCTCCAAGTTTTTGTGCTCTAGCTCATAAGCAAAAGTGATTTCTGCTAATGCATTCGCAAGATGACTCTCCCTATCTGAGAGTGATATCGTTTCTATTGAATTTCTCTCATTTCCACACCCGGTGAGAACAATCAAAACAGTTATGATGCACAAACTCATTTTCTTCATAAATGCCTCCAATTTTAATATCAAATGACTCATCACAATTCTTAATGGACATCTAAAATGATACACTGGTTATAACAATATTTTAACATTGAGGTGGATTATGAGTAGGGCAGAAATGGTAATTCTTACAAATATGTGCATGATTGAAAATGACAAGGGCCAGATATTAATTCAAGATAGAATGAAACAGAACTGGCCTGGAGTGACTTTTCCAGGCGGTCATATCGAAAAGAACGAATCTTTTCATGACGCTGTTGTACGTGAAGTATTCGAGGAGACTGGACTCACTATCAGAAATCCAAAACTTTGTGGAGTAAAGCAGTTCCAAACTGCTAACGAAGAACGGTATATTGTGTTCTTCTACAAGGCGAAGGAATATGAGGGAGAATTAACAAGTTCTGCGGAGGGGGAGGTCTTCTGGATAGAACCTGATGCACTGAAAAATTACACGCTGGCTAATGATTTTGAAGAAATGTACAAAGTATTTTCGGACGAAGCTATATCTGAATTCTATTATAACGAAGAGTGGGAGATTGCTCTCATGTAGTTAAAAGCGTTATCGATATATTATAACGATGTGCGATATAACCAGGATACCTCAAGTATTACATAGCATTTCGGTGATAACGTTAAACATTATCGTTCGACCGCGAAGTTTGGTAGTGCTATACTAGAAATCCAAGAGAGTGCATCAAGTCTAGTATAAAATCATTTAAGGAGAGATGTAAAATGGCTTACGAACCGAGACCCTCCAATAGCCTTTTCGACATGAATCCGAGCGATATCTTTAGAGATTTTGGACGTCAGTTGTTCCCACAACTACCGGAGAGCACGATGAAAACAGATATTCGTGAATACGACACCACCTATGTACTCGAAGCAGAACTCCCAGGTATTGAAAAGAAAAACATTAATATAGAATACACAAACGGTATACTTTCCATTTCGGCTAATCAATCAACAGATAATGAAGTAAAAAATGACCTCGGCCGCATCATACACCGGGAACGTAGCTTGAGCACAATCAAACGACAATTTACGTTCGATAATATTAGAGAGGACGGTATTACAGCTGATTTTAGCAATGGGGTACTAAAAGTGACCCTACCCAAGACCAGCAGAGCGATGCATTCAAAACGTATTGAAATCAACTAGACAAATTTGCGTTGTGAGTTTAAGAGCATGGATCTTCTGATCCATGCTCTTTGTTCATAGCTCTTTTCTTGAAGTAGTAGAAAAAGTATAATTTCAGCTAAAGCAGAACTCGAGATATATAATCAAGACAACCATTCATCCAAAAAGTTTATTTCATTTCAATCAGTAGCGCTACATATGTCATTTACGATCTCTTTCTACACTCCCAAAGACAGTGCATCAACCAAAAAAATCTTTAGGGTCTTTAATAACTATTCTATTGGCTATGCGACTTTTATGCTAGCTTTCTGAACTTTTAAATGAGTACTTTATGCAAGGAATACGAGAAGTCTATGTCACACCGTAGAAATTTCAGTATAATGGAAGGTAACATTTAACAGGAGTGGATACTATGGTTCATGCTTTTGGTAGCGATCTCAAATACCAGACGATTGGAAAAGATAAGGATATGAGAGCGAAATATCTTGATCTGCTCTCTGAAAAGTTCGATAGTGAGGAGAAAGTTGTAACAGAAATCATCAACTTAGAGTCTATTATGGACCTCCCGAAAGGCACAGAACACTTCGTCAGTGACCTCCATGGAGAGTTTCAGGCTTTCCAGCATGTACTCAGAAACGGTTCCGGCAATGTTCGGGTTAAAATTCACGATATCTTCAAAGATAGACTGACCGAAGAAGAGATAAGTCAGTTTGCGGCACTCGTCTATTATCCTGAAGATAAGATCAAACTAATTAAGAATCAGATTGGTTCCAAGGAAGCATTAAACGAATGGTATAAAACGAAGATTCACCATATGATTGAACTGATATCATATGCCTCTTCAAAATATACACGATCAAAACTGAGAAAAGCTTTACCTAAACAATTTGTTTACATTATCGAAGAGTTGCTCTATAAGACTGACGAAGATACTAACAAAAAACCCTACTACGAAAAAATTGTTGAGAAAATAATCTCTCTCGATCAGGCCGATAAGCTGATTGTTGGATTGTCACATACAACTCAGCGCCTTGTCGTCGATCATCTCCATGTTGTGGGAGATATATACGATCGTGGACCGGAACCAGACAAGATCATGGATACACTGATAGACTACCACTCCCTCGACATCCAGTGGGGTAACCACGATGTATTATGGATTGGTGCCTACGCCGGATCCAAGGTGTGCCTTGCGAATATCCTCAGAATCTGTGCACGCTACAACAATCTTGACATCATAGAGGATGCTTATGGTATCAATTTACGGCCACTACTTAATCTGGCGGAAAAATACTATGGAGACAATGCAGCATTCCATCCAAAGCAACAATCCGATAAGATAATGTCGGAACAGGAGAGGCATCAGATTACAATAATGCATCAGGCAATTGCCATGATTCAGTTCAAGTTGGAAAGTCCGATTATCAAGCGCCGTCCGTACTTTGATATGGACGAGCGGCTGGTTCTTGAAAAAGTAGATTATGACAAGCAGGAGATAACAGTTTATGGACAGACATATCCTCTGCAGAATACATGCTTCGCGACTATCAATAAAAATAATCCGGCAGAGTTGCTTGAAGAGGAACAAGAAGTTATCGATAAGCTTCTCCTCTCTGTACAGCAGTCCGAAAAGTTGAAAAGACATATGAGTTTCCTAATGAAAAAAGGGAGTCTCTATTTGAATTATAATGGTAACCTGCTTATCCATGGCTGTATTCCGGTGGATGAAAATGGGGATATGGAAGAGATGGAAATCGATGGAGAAACCTACAAAGGAAGGGAACTGCTAAACCAGTTCGAATATCATCTGCGTAAAGCATTTGCCGATGTCGAATCGACGGATGACCTATCGACCGACCTCGTTTGGTACTTATGGACAGGCAAGTATTCTTCCCTATTTGGCAAGCGTGCCATGACTACTTTTGAGCGGTATTTCATTGAAGATAAAGCTTCTCACAAAGAATTAAAGAATCCGTATTATCATTTGCGAGAAGATAGCGAAATGTGTAAGAAAATGCTTGCAGAATTTGATCTCGACCCCGAGCAGGGACACATCATCAATGGTCACACCCCTGTAAAAGAAAGAGATGGTGAAAATCCAATTAAAGCCAATGGCAAAATGATTGTCATCGATGGCGGATTCTCAAAGGCCTACCAGAAGACGACAGGTATCGCAGGCTATACACTGCTCTTCAATTCCTACGGTATGCAGCTTGTCGCTCACCAGCACTTCAATTCCAAGGAAAATGTTTTGATGAATGGTGCTGATGCCATGTCCGTTAGAAGATTGGTCGACGAAGAACTTGAAAGACAGTTGATTCGCGATACCAATATTGGTGCAAGACTGCAAGAGGAGATCGAGATGCTCCAAGCTCTTATGTCCTATCGTTATATCAATTAAAAAATACATTAAGTAAGCATTTAACATGACAAGCTTCTCCATTTCTGAGAAACTGGAAAACATGAAAAGGAGAGGATAAAGATGATCCACTATCTATTAAATGCTTTCATCGGAAAAAATATTATTGAAAGCGGACTAACAAAAGTTGAAAATGAAGGGCAAGTTGGCGAGGATTTTGAAAAAGAATTCAAAGTTAACTCTAATCAGATGAAAATTGCAGGTTACCTAGAAGCCGTCGGCGCAATGTTTCTGTTCGCCTCTTTCCTTGGAAAATCATTCACTCGACTGGGATCCTTGATGGTTGGAACTGTCATGGGTGTCGCAGCATATAAGCACTATAAGGCTGGCCATGGTTACGAAGGCAGCAAAGGTGCACTTAAATTTCTTGGTCTCAGCGCCTTGAGCTTTGCAAGTACGTTTAAGAAAAAATAGTGTTTTTCTAATTTAAGTATATTGTGCAAAACAGCGGATCCTACAGATCCGCTGTTTTTGTATTGAGCATTATTATTCTGCAGAGAATCAAATAATTGTATAATTTTATTAATATAAAAATCATAAATCGAGATGGGGGTGCGTTCCACGTGAAAAAAATAGCTGTCCTTCTCTCCGTCTTCATCCTTGTTGCTGCTGGACTCTTCATTGCAGATCGCAATACTGAAAAAGGCCTTTTAGAAACAATAGAATACATGATGCTGCCGGACCCTATGGCTAATAACACTTATGATGAGGGACAGTGCACCTATTATGTATTCGATAAGATAAAAGCCCAGGGAGACATGATTGAGACAGGATGGTGGAATGCAGATTCTTGGGCAAAACGTGCAAAAGCAGATGGCTACACCGTAAATAACAATCCTGCAGAGGGTGCCATTCTTCAGACTTCAAGAGGCGAAATCGGCCATGTTGCATATATTGAGACTGTAAATGATGATGGTTCCATAGAAATATCAGAGATGAATTATAACGAACCTTACGAAGTAACGGAACGCACCATCGAAGCTGAAAGAATTAAAGAGTATTCATATATACATCCTAAAACGAATCCTCGACCGAAAGATTTAGAAAACAAGGTTTAATAATGCTTACTAATATACCTTATCGTAACGCTATGCATAATAATTAGGCAGTTAACCTTTGTTCTTTGGGTCTTATTAGCGTTACAATGGCGCACCATCGTGTTCTACTATTATACTCCGTTATCATCTTATACTGCTATTCATTTGTATTTATATTTCAGAGATTGCTATACTCCTACCATATCCACCAATAGGAGGTTAAAGAAATGAACGAAGCTATAAAGACACTGAGAAATCACAGATCCATACGATCATATAAAAGTCAGGACGTTAGCAATAAACAGTTGGATGAGATTATTAAATCTGTCCAGGCATCTCCCAACTGGATTAATGGACAGCAGTATACAATCATCGCTGTAAAAGATACTGAACGTAAAAAGAAGATTGCTGAATTGTGCGGAAATCAGAAGCATATTGAAGAAGCACCAGTCTTTTTCGTTTTCTGCGCTGATTTCTATCGCACTATGCTCGCCAGTGAAATGGAAGGGACATCTTTAAATGTCAAAGATGATATCGACTCATTAATTGTAGGAACAACAGATGTTGGCATTGCTCTCGGAACAGCAGTTGTGGCCGCAGAATCAATGGGGCTTGGTACAGTCGCTATAGGAGGGATTCGCAGACAAGCGAAGGAAGTTATAGAAATGCTCAACTTACCTGAGTATGTCGTGCCAATTTCTGGACTGTGCATCGGTCATCCAAATGAAGATGTCGATCAAAAGCCGAGACTACCGAAAGAAGCGATATATCACTTAGAATATTATGATCAAGATTTAAAACCAATTCTTGAAGCTTATAACCATACCTATAGACAGTATCTGCAAGAGCGGACTAGCAACAACAGGGTAGGGACATGGACTGAATTCGTCGCCACCTTCTTCAGTAGACCATACTATGTTGGTATAGACGAAATGCTTAACGAACAAAATTTTCCCGGAGGAAAAAAATCATCTGAGCGATAATGCTTAGGTGGTTTTTAGGTTTCAACAACTATTTGAAAAATGACACTATAGACTTTATGAAATCTTTGAAAAATATAAAGGAAAGAAACCCTAGAACCATTAATGTAGTAGACGCTGCACCATCGAAAAGAAAAATACCAAGTACTATCAGAATGAGACCAATATAAAACCCAGGATCGTTGGTTTGTGATATTTTCATGTCTTCAGCAATACTGATTTTGTCTTGCAATTCCTTATCACTTCTAATCATCTCATCGATCGTGACACCAAATATATCGCTTATTATAATTAAGTTTCTAATATCTGGATACCCCCTGCTGCTTTCCCATTTATAGACCGCTTGGCGTGACACGTGCAACTCTTTAGCCAACTGGTCTCGGCTCCAGCCCTTAGATTCTCTAAGCACCTTCAACTTCTTGCCAAATACATCATCCATAACAGAACCCCCCTCGGCATAAACTTTACAATGTTCTAAATAATCTTTGTATAAACCATTTGTTACATGGACAAACTAATAGTTAAAAACATGTTCTACAAAGTTCATTTCACTTTTTGCGTCTAGGTTTAAACGCCTCGGATCCATGTGTTCCAACGAGGTGTAGAAGAGGCCACCACGCATTATTATGACGTCTGACAGATTTGCCCTGCGCTATTCTTTTAAGTTGCATAGCGTAATAAAAATTACCCACAGCGGGACCGATTTTCACATCAAGAGCGTGGAAGCCTGTGGTGAGGTGTTGCGTCGTTATTCCGACGTTACTTCCCGCTAAGATCTGATTGGGAAGATGAGGTTCAAGTGCAAGAGGCCGAGCGATACCAATCATATCTGTGTGATTTTGCTCGAGTGCAATCTCCATACTTTCAAAAGAACGAAATCCTCCCGTTACAACGACCGGTATATCCATTCTTTCTTTCAATTTCTGCGCATAATCTATGAAGAATATCTCAGAATCTGTACCGGTCGACATTTTAGGTTTTTCATAGTTGCCTCCTGATATTTCAATTAGATTCAGTCCAATTGATGCCATCTTTTCTACTACTTGTAACGATTCATCTTCAGTGAAACCCATTGTATTAAAGTCGGAAGAATTAAGCTTTAGCGCGATAGGATAACTATGACCTAAAATTTCACGCATGCCTTCGTATATCTCTATGAGGAATTTCATTCGATTCTCTAGACTACCACCATACGCATCTTTTCTACGATTGTCATGGGGAGAAAGGAACTGATTTATAAGATAACCATGAGCCCCATGAATCTGTACTCCTGTAAACCCTGCTTTCTTGGCGATTCTTGCTGTATTAACAAATCTAATGACGAGATTTTTAATTTCCCCTTCTGTCAATTCCCTGGGGGGACTGAAAGCTCCTTTGTATTTATTTGCCATTGGTACGGCACTCGGTGCCACCGGCTCCTTAGACATAGATTTAGGTGACTGCTTGCCTGGATGGTTAATCTGCATCCACAACTGGGTGTTGTTTTGCGTACCGTAACGTGCCCATTCTCGAAGTATGTCTATATCTTGCTCATCTTCTATAACAACATTGCCCGGTTCACCCAAAGCGTTGCGGTCCACCATAACATTTCCAGTCACCACCACCCCAGCCCCGCCTGTTGCCCATGCACGATATAACTGGATGTGCTTTTCGTTTGGTTGATTTCTTTTATTTGCCATTGTCTCGCTCATTGCTGATTTAAAAAACCGGTTCTTTAGTTCCACACTATTTTTAAGTTTCAATGGTTCTGCTACTCTCATTATTTTACTCCCCCTGTCATAGCGCAACTATTAACTTGTATAAAAGCTCACGACACTTTTCCCCAGATGGTTCTCCGACAATCAAGAGATATGAAATTAATTGAAAATATCATCATATAATGGAATAATTTAGCATATATATTATTGGGGGGAGAAAAATATGATTCGTCGTAAATATTGGCGTGCCACTCTTGCATCGCTTTATTCCATTGTGTTCTTCGCACTAGTAACGCTCTTATACTATCTATTTACAGCAAACCTCACGAATGCACTTGTCTACTTCTTCATGATTTCTTTTAGTCTTCTCATTGTAGCCATTACTTCTTTTTATTTCAGTAAGCTCACAAAAAAACATGATCCTGGATTTTCAAATCTCGATTATAGTGAGATAGCAGAAGTAATTATGAAAACCGATGTCTGGTATTTTAAAAGGCTGATGATATTCGACTATGAGGGCAAATACATTGGTAGAGTCTCGATTAAAGTCGATAGTCTAAAGACTTTCATTTTCTCATTCCTCTCCTACTTCAATGTCATAGTGCCTGTTGATTACATGCTGACTGATCACGAGAATAAATTAATTTGTAGATTTCGCCGAAACGGCTTTAGAAGCGCCAATGTGAATATATACGATGATAGCGATACACTTATAGGCAAAATTAAATTCGATGAGCTAAAAATACTCTTAAAGTTTAAAGGAACAGCATTTGTAAATGGCGAATCCTTTCCCATATCATCCGAATATCTCTTCGAAGACGCTCACTCCAATGGGATCATGTCACTTTCGTCTTTTAGCAGCCCGATAAGCCATCATTATATCTTTAGAGAGATGAATAATGAGGTTGCCACCTTCGATGCACCAATTGATAGTAATCTTGGAAAAACAGCGCTTTCTTTAACAGCACTTATCTATTTTTTGCGTTATAATAATTAGTGAAATATACTATTCTAAAATGTTCGAATTTTAAGTAAAAAATGAGAATGTTTAAGATGACAAAGGGGAATGATTATGAAAGGTTTCTTTGAGTTCAAACTTAATGGCAATACAGAGCATGCTGCCACTAATAGTTCCATACTCGATTATTTAAAAGATACAAATACGGAACCTCCAAGTTTATGTTACCATCCGGACCTTGGGGCTTTAGAGACGTGCGACACATGTATCGTCAAAGTTAACGGTGAGTATGTGCGATCTTGTTCGACCGAATTAAAAAATGGGGATATTGTCGAGACAGTTGGTGACGATGTCCACGAAGCTCAGTTGATTGCGATGGATAGAATTCTCGGTAATCACGAACTCTACTGCACAGTATGTGATTTCAACAATGGGAATTGCGAAATACATAATACTGTTAAAGAGCTTCGAATCAGCCACCAAGAAACACCACATGAAAGTAAAGATGCAGGCGTGATGCGAAATGCATTTTATCGCTACGATCCAGACCAGTGCATATTATGTGGCCGGTGTGTAGAAGCATGCCAAGACCTACAAGTGAACGAAACATTGCTCATCGATTGGACTTTAAAAAAGCCTCGTGTCATTTGGGATAATGGTACAACGATTGACGAGTCTTCGTGTGTAAACTGTGGACACTGCTCAACAGTATGCCCATGTAATGCGATGATGGAGGTTGGCATGGAAGGAGAAGCTGGCTTCTTAACTGGTATGGCTCGTGACGCATTCAGACCTATGGTAGATATTACGAAAGAAGTAGAAACAGGCTACCAGTCCCTTATAACGATTTCCGATGTAGAAGCTCAGATGCGGGAAGATCGTATTGAGAAGACAAAAACAGTGTGTACCTATTGTGGGGTCGGTTGTTCATTTGATGTCTGGACGAAAGGACGCGAAATACTGAAAATTGAACCGCGTAGTGAAGCACCAGCAAACGGTGTATCTACTTGCGTCAAAGGGAAGTTCGGCTGGGATTTTGTAAACAGTGAGGAGCGTCTAAAGAAACCACTCATTCGTGAAGGAGATGCATTCAGGGAAGCTGAGTGGGAGGAAGCACTCGATCTTATCGAAAGTAAGTTCAAATCGACACTCAACGACAAAGGTCCAGACGCGCTAGCATTCATATCCTCATCCAAGTGTACAAACGAAGAATCCTATCTAATGCAGAAGCTCGCACGTGGTGTTATTGGAACGAACAACATAGACAACTGTTCAAGATATTGTCAATCCCCGGCTACTATGGGACTATGGCGTACAGTCGGTTATGGCGGAGACTCTGGTAGCATTACAGATATTGCACAGGCGGAACTCGTTATTTCCATCGGTTCAAATACGGCAGAATCTCACCCTGTACTTGCAACGCGTGTGAAACGAGCACAAAAACTACACGGCCAAAAAGTGATTGTCGCTGACATTCGTGAACACGAGCTTGCAAGCCGTGCCGATCTTTTTGTCAGACCTGCACCTGGCAGTGATCTTATCTGGCTCTCAGCAGTAACTAAATACATTATAGACAAAGGATGGCATGACGAATCCTTCCTACGCGATCACGTCAATGATGTAGAGGCTTATTTTGAAAGTCTTAATAAATATACACTGGATTACGCATCCGAAGTTACGGATATGACAAAAGAAGAATTAATCAGCATCGCTACTTCTATCCATCAAGCGAAGACTACGTCTATCCTGTGGGCCATGGGTGTGACGCAACATGGCGGTGGTAGCGATACGAGTACGGCCATCTCCAACCTACTTCTAGTTACGGGTAACTACATGAAACCTGGTGCAGGCGCTTACCCACTTCGCGGACACAATAACGTGCAGGGCGCAAGTGATTTTGGTAGCATGCCAGACCGCTTCCCTGGATACCAATATGTCAGCGATGATACAGTACGTGCCAAATTTGAAAAGAACTGGAACACTCAAATTCCGAGCGATCCCGGACTTAACAATCATGAGATGGTAGAGTCTATACATGATGGTGAACTCGAGGTTCTTTATCTAAAAGGGGAGGACATGGGAATCGTCGATGCCAACCTAAACCACGTCCACTCAGCTTACGAAAAACTGAAGTTTTTCGTTGTACAAGACATATTCTTTTCTAAAACATGCGAATATGCAGACGTTGTCCTGCCGGCAAGTCCAAGTCTAGAAAAAGAGGGGACATTTGTAAATACTGAGCGCCGCTTCCAGCGTTTGTATAAGGTCATGGATCCGCTCGGTGACTCAAAGCCAGACTGGGAAATCATCAAGGAAGTCGCCAACCGCATGGGGGCTGGCTGGGACTATACACATCCAAGTGAAATAATGGATGAGGCAGCTGCTCTTACACCATTATTCGCAGGCGTTAGTTACAACCGTCTTGAGGGCTATGACAGTCTGCAGTGGCCGGTTGCTGAAGATGGTACTGATACACCACTTCTATTCAAAGATAAATTTCCACTTCCAGAAGGTAAGGCCAAATTGTGGCCAGTTGAATGGACAGAACCTTTGGAATTTGACAGCCAATATGACCTGCATCTCAATAATGGCAGACTTCTTGAACATTTCCACGAAGGCAACATGACCTATAAGTCTAGAGGTATCACGGCTAAGACACCAGAAGTATTCTTGGAAGTCTCACCTGCCCTCGCCAAAGAACGTGAGATTGAGGATGGCACGAAAGTACGCCTTACATCTCCTTACGGCAGCGTGAAGGTCAGCTGCATCGTCACAGATCGTGTTTCCGGTAAGCAACTTTACCTTCCGATGAACACTAATGGCGAAGGCGCCATCAACTATTTGACAAGTTCTCACTCTGATAAGGATACTGACACTCCAGCTTATAAAGAAATCTCTGTAAAGATGGAAGTGCTTGAACCGAAAGGGAAAAGTCCACTACCCAAGATTAATCACAGATACGGCAATCCTCAACCTCAGATTGGTGTCCGCGTGGAAGAAAAATGGGCTAGAGAAGATTATATATTCCCTGGAGACTTGGTCAAGGCGAGAAGGGGGCAAAAGTAATGGCGAAAGCAACAAAGGTCGTCCATAAGATGAAAACCGATCCAGAGAAAGAACATAAGAAAAGTGTGCAAGAGCTAGAAGAGTTATTGGTAGACAATCAAGAAGTGTTAAAGGATGTTTTTAGTATCCTAGAGAAGGTCAGAGATCATGAGTTTCTTAACATGGCTGATAGCGGTCTCAGTCAAAGTGACAAAATTCTTACCCGGATTGTAACGGCAGTTGAAGCCTCTGATACACCTAAATCCATGAAGAACACACTACTACTTTTTCAGTTCCTCGCTAACATTGATATGGAGGACCTAGAGCCTATTGTAGTTAAAGTGAATAGTGGAATTTTAAAGGCAACAGAATATGAGAAGAAAGAACAATCCGCAGGATATGTGGGATTGATCCGCTCTTTAAAAGATCCGCAAGTGGTGGAGGGAATGAATATTCTCCTTGAGTTCCTCAAAGGCATGGGTGAGAAGCAAGGTAAAAAAGAACGCATTCAACCGCAAAATAAAAATTTCGAAAATAGTATCCAGGGAATGAGTGAAGTCCCTACAGAAAGTAAAGATACATCCGCACCTAAGAAATCCAACAAGCGGTGGTACTTACTTGCAGCAGGGGCGTGGAGTATTGTAGTCCCACTACTTCTTAAGAAGAAAAAGATCAGAAGTTGAACATTATATGAGTCTCCATAGATGACAGATGATAAGCATTAGCATTCAACAACGGTACAAATTCCCGTGAAAAAATAAAATGCTTGAATCTGAACACAATAGGGTAATAGCTATCAGTTGAATATTTGTCTATAGTCAATCTACAATACTTCAAATAGGAGTAAACAAATGATCGAATTTAAAAATGTAACGAAACGTTATGGAAACAAAGTTGCCGTGGAAGATGTTAGTTTCAATATTAAAGAAGGGGAAACATTCGTGCTAATCGGTCCTTCCGGTTGCGGGAAGACGACGACTCTGAAGATGATCAACCGGCTGATACCGCTTAGTGAGGGTTATATATATTTTAAAGATAAACCAATCAGCGACTATCCAGTCTACGAAATGCGGTGGGACATCGGTTATGTACTTCAGCAGATCGCTCTTTTTCCGCATATGACCATCAAGGAGAACATTGCCCAAGTACCTCAGATGAAGAAGTGGGAAGACAAAAAAATCGACGAAAGAATCGATGAGCTATTAACAATGGTAGGGCTCGATCCCGAACAGTATAAGCATCGTACACCTGACGAGCTTTCTGGTGGGCAACAGCAACGTATCGGAGTCGTAAGAGCGCTGGCTGCAGATCCACCGCTTATACTTATGGATGAACCTTTCAGTGCACTCGACCCAATTAGCAGGGAGAAATTGCAGGATGATCTGGTCAAACTGCAAAAGAAAATCAAAAAGACAATCGTCTTTGTAACCCATGATATTCAAGAAGCACTCAAACTCGGTGACCGTGTCTGTCTCCTAAAAGAGGGACACATCGAACAGATTGGTACGCCTGAGGAATTCATGTCGAACCCGAAGAATGACTTTGTCAGAGAATTCATCGGTAACCTCGAGTCATATAGAATGCAGCAAGTGACAATTGGCGATATCATCAGAGCACATGCGACTGTTGCGCCTGAAGATATCTCGAATTACCCCGAAGTTGCGAGCGATGCGACACTACAAGATGTCTACCACTATCTCTCAGACTACGAAGGGGTGCACATCAAAGAGGATGGTCAAACGAAAGTACTCAGACATCGCGATGTCTTCAAGTACTTGGCGACCAGTCAGCGGGGTGAGAGTTAATGAATACATTCCTTGAAACACTCGATGCAAGAAAAGGTGAATTGTTGACAACACTGATTGAGCATATCCAAATCTCTTTCATTGCCCTTGTGATCGCAGTCATTATCGGTTTACCTCTCGGTATCTTGTTAACAAAGACAAAAAAGGTATCCGAAGTCGTCATCAATACAGCTGCCGTACTTCAAACAATTCCATCCTTGGCACTCCTCGGTCTCATGATACCTATTTTCGGAATTGGTAAAGTGCCGGCGATCATTGCCTTGACTGTATATGCACTGCTTCCCATTTTGCGTAATACTTATACTGGTATAGACGAAGTAAATGATTCACTTGTAGAAGCCGCTAAAGGAATCGGCATGAAGCCGATGCGTCGCCTCACAAAAGTTGAATTGCCGATTGCAATGCCAGTAATCATGGCAGGGATTCGCACAGCGATGGTTTTGATTATCGGTACTGCAACGCTTGCTGCATTGATTGGCGCGGGTGGTCTTGGCGATCTTATACTGCTTGGTATCGACCGAAATAATACTTCTCTCATCATTATTGGTGCCATTCCTGCAGCGTTGCTGGCGATTTTATTCGATGTGTTATTGCGAGTTGTTCAGAGGTTATCTTATAAGAAAATCATCATTACACTTGGAACGATTCTTGTAGTTATGTTAGCAATTACTGTTGCGCCACTCGTCGCTCAGAGAGAAGGTTCAATCACTATTGCAGGGAAACTCGGAACGGAACCTGCGATCATCACGAACATGTATAAAATCCTTATCGAAGAAGAGACCGATTATACAGTAAATGTTCAAGACGGTCTCGGCCGAACCACTTTCCTGTTCAATGCGCTCAGGTCAGATGATGTCGATGGTTATCTTGAATTTACAGGAACCGTGATCGCCGAGCTGACTAAAGAGGAACTTGAATCGAATGAAGAAGCAGCTGTATATGAACAAGCCAAATCCGGACTTGAAGACCAGTTTGGTATGACACTTCTAGAACCGATGGAATATAATAATACTTATACACTGGCTGTCGCCCGAGAATTTGCAGAAGAAAATAACCTCGAAACGATCGGCGACTTGAGAAGGATAGAGAACCAAATTGATCCAGGCCTTACAGCAGAGTTCAATGACCGTGAAGATGGTTTCCCAGCTGTAATGGAAGCTTACAATCTCAGTCCTAATGAAGCAGTAACTATGGAACCGAGCTTGAGATACCCTGCGGTTGAAGCTGGTGATATCAACTTGATAGATGCATATTCCACAGATGCCGAACTACAACAGTACGATATGGTAATTCTTGAAGATGATCAGAACGTCTTTCCGCCTTATCAGGGCGCTCCACTATTCAAGCAAGCATTTCTTGATGAGCATCCTGAAATTATTGAGCCACTAAATAAACTTGGCGGTATGATTAGCAACGAAGAAATGCAAGAGATGAATTATCGTGTTGCAGAAGAGAGCGAAGATCCTTATGCTGTTGCCGAAGAATATTTAAGAGAAGCAGGACTGATAGAATAGTCTCCAAACAAATTACCCTCCCTACGCTTTATTGTGGGGAGGTTCTTTTATTAGAAACTTAATTACTCTAGAGAAAATGCGAAAACGAAGTATCGCAATAATAGAAACTACAGTGGTACTAATGGAAATCAATATATTTCCTGGGAAATATCAATGTGTCAAACCATTTTGACGGCCGCTATATGGTCAGTGTCAAAAGAAGTTGGTAGTATGTAGAGTATATTCCCATTAATCTAGAAATGAGAGCGTCAAAATGAAAGTCAGTACTCAAATTAAAAAGTATCGACAAATGGGTTTAGTGTTAAATTTTATGAGTCTTTTAGGATTAATAATGCCCACCTTTACATTTGCAGTTGCTTACTTCGCCGCAATAAAAATAGAAAGAATTAAAAGTACCTATGCCTTGGAAACATATGAGAAGGTTGTTGCGTTCAGCGAAGGTCAGCCGATAGAAAAGCTAACATCACAAAAGACATGGAAAGATACGATGAGCGTAGTCGGTGTGCCCGCGACTTTCCTTATCGTGTTACTATTTAGCTTCTACGTATTTTCTTTGGTTTAGCGAGTAATAGTTGTTGGAATCCAAACAGATCCATAGAAAAACGCCTGAAATAATCAGGCGTTTTTTTATTCAACGACGCAGCTTCTTAAAGCTTACGACTATAGCTGCAATTAACAGTGCAATGCTGCTTACAAGTAATGTGATACTGATACTTGTGTACTCGTCACCGCTCTCAGCGTAAATGCCGTAGTATGGCCAAATGATTACGAGCGGGTAGAGCCAGTCTTTAAAATGGAATGAGATGATTAAACCGATCAGTGTGGCCACTCCAAGAATGATAATGGTCCATCCAAGTTCATTGAGCCCAAGGATAGTATCTACATTGTATGACACCGTGACCGTGAAGATATTGACAATGGTCGCGACGGTTACCCATGCAAAGTATATTGAGAATGGCAAGCGGTCAAACCAATGATACCCTGACTTAGTTATATTGGAATACATTTTTGCCAGTGTGAAGAGCAATGCCGCGATGACGATTGTTGAAACGATGAGCCACTGCTGAGTAAAAACAAGAATCCATGTGCCATTGAGTAGAAAATTAAGGATGGGCCAGAACTTCAAACGATATGCCATTGAACCTTCCCATGTTTTCGAAAAGAACACTTTTATAATCCATATGAATAGTAACACATAGATGAGACCCCAAATTGAAAATGCAAACCCTGCAGGTTGAATAATGGACTGGTTATCGTCCGCTACGAACCCTACATTCGTTGCACTCCAGTAGTTAAAAAAAATCATAACAGCGAAGGCGACAATGTATCCAATTGCCCACTTTTTCTGTTTCGCCATATGTACTCACATCCTATTCCATTTACTTTTCTTATCTATTTACTTTACACCGGTAAACTAAACAATAGATGTAGAAATAATGTATTTGCAGTTAGAAAAGAAAGTGGATAGCGACTAGTATAAACATTGAAATGCCAAGTCGGATATGCAGTTTCCTGATTCTGATTCTTGGATCGATCAGTAGCCGATACCAGCCGGATAAGACAAGAACCATCATATTTAACGATGCGAGGAAACCCGTAAGAATTTTCATATTGGTCAGATCAAATCCGTAAAGATGGATAATCGCTAAACCATGAAGAACTACCATAACCAGAGCCGAACTCCCCACCCATCTGTGATAGGGTCTGATTTGCTTGGACATTCTTGCCAGTCTGACTTTTGCATGTCTTGTTTTCGCATTGCGAATTGTAGAAAATACAGCATTACGTGTCCAATTGAATATGAAAAGCAAAAAACCGGCAAAGCCTAGCAGTATATGTATATATGAAGAATAACTCGATATCCCCAAGGAGACGTTCCAGATTGCCCAGAGAAGCAGTAAAGCATTTAATAGAAACCAGATGCTCATTTTATTACCCCCAAAAATGGTACTTATGTAATCAACAATGACCCTAGAAAGAAATTATATAGAAGTTCCTTGAAATGTCCATAGGACTTATCGAGGTCTTAATACCATTGCAATATCCAAAAAATAAGAATAATCTTAGAAGACATTCAGGACCGCGAATTTTAAATTAAGATGCTGCAATCACTAATACTTAAAAGGTGATGCTGGGGATAGTAGAAGTGACAGTATGTTTCTCGCTGAGACAACTCACTTTACACTTATACCCTATGGGGGTATAATGGTATTAATAAATAATCTGAAAGTAGTGGATAAATGTGAGTGACCACCGTCAGGAGTTTGCGACAGAACCTAGAACAGTGGATGAGAAGATCAAAATGCAAAATCGCCTCAGCCGTATAGGAGGACAGGTTCGTGGAATACAAAAGATGATTGATGAAGACCGCTACTGTGTGGATATCCTAGTACAATTGAGCGCCGTCCAGTCAGCTTTGAAAAATGTTGGCTACAGTGTAACTGAAAGGCACATGAAGCACTGTGTCACGGACGCAATCGAAAAAGGAGAAGGTTCTGACTCCATTGAGGAACTGATGACAGTCCTGAAACAGTTCTCAAAGTAAATTCAACCGATATTCTACAAAGGGGGGAGAGATTTTGTCGAGCAGCAAGCATATTGTATTAAACATCACAGGAATGACCTGCGCAGCGTGTTCAAGTCGTATAGAAAAAGTGTTGAATAAGATGGAGGATGTCGACGCCAGAGTCAATCTCGCGACCGAAAAAGCCGATATCAACTACAATCCAGATCATGTGGAAATTGAAGATATCACCAACAGAATTGATAACCTCGGTTACGGTATTGAATACGATACAGTTGAACTCGATATTACAGGAATGACTTGCGCAGCATGTTCAAGTCGTATAGAAAAAGTGCTGGGTAAAACCGATGGGGTAAACAATGCTGCAGTGAATCTGGCCACAGAAAGTGCTGTCATAAAATATAATTCGAGTCTCGTTTCAAGAGACGATATCATCAATAAAGTCGGCAACCTTGGCTACCAAGCGAAGATGAAAAAAAACAGCGAAGATAAAGGCCTTAAAAAGGAACAGGAACTCACACGGATGAAGTGGAAAGTTATTATATCAGCGGTATTATCTGCTCCTCTTCTAATCACTATGCTTGATCATTTATTTGGCATCAATCTTCCGGCCATATTCATGAATCCGTGGTTTCAATTGGTATTTGCCACACCTGTACAATTCATTCTAGGGTGGCAGTTTTACGTCGGGGCCTACAAGAATCTAAAGAACTTCAATGCCAATATGGATGTACTTGTCGTAATGGGTACGAGTGCAGCATTCCTATACAGTCTTTACGGAACGTATACATGGATGACTGGTGCAACAACGCATCCTCATCTCTATTTTGAAACAAGCGCCATCATTATTACGCTAATCCTATTCGGTAAATACTTGGAAACGCGTGCCAAATCCAATACTACGGGGGCTATCAAAGCACTTATGAAACTCCAAGTGAAAGATGCAAGAATCATTCGCAATGGTGTGGAACTGATGGTCCCTGTAGAAGAAGTGATAGAGGGAGACCATCTCTCTGTCAAGCCGGGCGAGAAGTTTCCTGTAGATGCGGTCATTGTCAAAGGGCATACCTCCGTCGATGAATCCATGATTACTGGTGAATCCATTCCTATAGAAAAAGAAATTGGCGCCGGAGTAATCGGTTCGACAGTCAATCAAAATGGTGCAGTGGAAGTTCAAGCGACCAAAGTAGGCAAGGATACGGCCCTTCAGTCCATCATTAGAGTCGTTGAGGAAGCACAAGGCAAAAAAGCGCCAATCCAAAGAATGGCTGATATGATTTCTGGTTATTTCGTCCCTATTGTCATCTTAATTTCACTCATTACATTCCTGGTCTGGTTCTTCTTGGCAAGTCCAGGCGATTTCGAGCCCGCACTCATCGCAGCGATTTCCGTACTCGTGATTGCATGTCCGTGTGCACTTGGACTAGCAACACCAACTTCAATCATGGTCGGTACAGGTAAAGGTGCGGAAAATGGGATTCTATTCAAAGGTGGTGAGCATCTTGAGAAAACCCATTCTCTCGATACAGTCATCATGGATAAGACAGGTACAATCACGAAAGGTAGACCTGAAGTAACTGACTTTACAGGTGACACAGATACACTTAGGCTGCTCGCTTCAGCCGAGAAAGGTTCCGAACACCCGTTGGCCCAAGCAATTACAAGCTATGCGACGGAAAATGATATTACTATGGTCGATGTAGAAACGTTTAACGCAATACCCGGACATGGTATAGAGGCAGTCGTTGAAGGCAGTCGGATTCTGGTTGGAACACGGAAGCTGATGTCTGAAAATAACCTGAACATAGATCATCTTGAAGAGACAATGGTTCAATTGGAATATGAAGGCAAGACAGCCATGATTATTGCAACCGACCATCAGGTCAAAGGTATCGTGGCAGTGCAAGATACAGTCAAAGACAGTGCCGAAGCGGCTATCAAAGCGCTGCGTGATCAAGGACTTCAAGTGGTTATGCTAACAGGTGACAACACACGTACAGCGACAGCTATCGCAAGACAAGTCAACATTGATACTGTCATTGCTGAAGTCTTACCCGAAGAAAAAGCATACTACGTCAAAAAAATACAGGATGAAGGTAGGGTTGTGGCTATGGTCGGGGACGGCATCAATGATGCTCCTGCACTTGCGACTGCAGATATCGGCATCGCCATCGGCACAGGTGCAGAAGTTGCGATTGAAGCTGCCGACATCACAATCCTAGGTGGAGAATTGACGTTACTTCCGCGAGCGATCACCTTGAGTCACAAAACAATAAGAAATATCAAACAGAATCTATTCTGGGCCTTTGCCTACAACACGGCAGGCATTCCAATTGCAGCACTCGGTTTCCTTGCTCCTTGGGTAGCAGGTGCTGCGATGGCATTCAGTTCAGTCAGTGTCGTTTCAAATGCACTTCGACTGAAACGCACGAGAATCTAATTTGAATCGTAGGAGGGTTCCATAATATGAAACATCAGACAATTAAAGTGGAAGGTATGACTTGCAACCATTGCAAAAGCTCAGTAGAGAGTGCGTTAAATAGGCTGGACGGTGTCGATAGTGCGATCGTCAGTCTCGAAGATAATCAAGTAACCGTTCAATACGATGATAGCCGAATAGATAGTAGTGAACTAAACGCAGTAATCGAAGAGCAAGGATACGATATCGAAAAGTAGTTTAATCAACGTTGAAGAGAAATCTCCCTTTCAAAGAATGGGGGATTTTTTATTGTTCAGACTTAAAAGAGCCCTGAACACTTTAACATTTCGATTCTTTAAAAATGACGCTATGCATTACTTAAAAAACTCTTTCTTAAAAGGACTTCTTTCTTTTATTGTAACGTTAAAATAACGTCATATATTCATGGAGATCTAGCATATATCATTTACAAGGTTGTACTCAATGTGTAAATCTAGTAGTATGAATAAGTTATTTAATTGCACTAGAACTAAGCAAAAGGGAGAGTAAGATATACTCCCATAAATATTAAGGAGCAGATCAATGAAGGATTCTTCAGATCCCAGTAGTAGAAAATTAACGAAAGTGTTCATCTATTCCGTCATAATCGTTGCATTACTTGTCGTCATCGGTGCATTCAATCCTAATCAATTTGGTGCGGTTTCTGGATCAATAGCAGATTGGGTAAGTAAATATTTTGGATGGTATTATATGATTGTCACATCCGCTATGCTATTCTTCTGTGTCTTTCTCATCTTCAGTCCGATCGGTAAGCTGAAGTTAGGTAAGCCTCATCACGAACCGGAATTCAGTACACGTTCGTGGTTGACAATGCTATTTAGTGCGGGCATGGGTATTGGCGTCGTTTTCTACAGTACATCCGAACCTATTTCACATTTCGTCACACCAGCCACTGCTGAGCCTGAGACAGAGGAAGCGGTATTGGAAGCTATCCGCGCAACTATTTTCCACTGGGGAGCGCATGCTTGGGGGATGTTCGGTGCCGTAGCATTATCCCTTGCCTACTTCCAGTTCAGAAAAGGTGAAACTGGATTACTTTCAAAAACACTCCGCCCAATCCTTGGAAATAAGGTCGACGGTCCAATCGGAATCGTAATCGACGTACTTACAGTATTTGCGACGGTTATTGGTGTTGCCGTTTCCCTCGGTGTCGGTACCACACAGATTAACGGTGGTCTAAACTATCTGTTTGGTATGCCGATAAATTTAACGATGCAGGGACTTATAATCGCTGCCGTCACCTTTCTTTTCCTAGCCAGCGCTTGGAGCGGGCTGACTAAAGGTATTAAATATCTGAGTAACACTAACATGATAGTGGCTTCAATATTACTTTTGACTGTGTTAGTACTCGGTCCAACACTACTTACATTGAACATGCTTCCAACTGCTACGGGGGAATATATTAATACCTTCGTGGCACGTACTTTGGATGCAGCGCCACTGAATCCTCAAAAAAATGAGTGGCTTCAATCATGGACGATATACTACTGGGCATGGTGGCTAAGTTGGAGCCCATTCGTCGGTATATTCATTGCGAGAGTCTCTAGAGGTCGCACAGTACGTGAATTCGTGCTCGCTCTATTGAGTGTTCCAACGACTATCGGCATTATCTGGTTCACTGTTTTCGGTGTCACCGGCATCGAAGTCGCTGACCGTGTGCCGGAAATCGTCAACCTTGGACCTGAGACACAACTATTCGCTATTTTTGACCAAATGCCACTCAGTGTGCCGATGTCAATTCTAGCTATTATTCTCGTCTCATCGTTTTTTATTACTTCAGCAGACTCAGCAACTTTTGTACTTGGAATGCTGACTTCAGATGGATCTTTGCGTCCATCGGTAAAAATCAAGGTGGTATGGGGAATTAGCCTATCTTCAATCGCTTACGTCCTGCTTCTCTCGGGCGGAGAAACAGGACTTGAGGCACTCCAATCAGCGGCCATTATAGCAGCGTTGCCGTTCAGTGTCGTGTTGCTCATGATGATGTTCTCATTTTATAAAGATGCCAATAAAGAAAGAAAGTATCTAGGGCTCACAATCACCCCGAACAAACATCGTATGAAAGAGTACTTGAATAAAGAAGAGGAAAAATATCAGGAACAAAAGAATTCAGGCGTAGATGAAAGAGATCTATAATCATTGCTACTGCACCAGACCCAGCGTCTGGTGTTTTTTTATACCTAGGCTTGTCAATTATCTGTAATAGAGATAATTACTTTGTTGAGTAAATTTTTGTCCATAGCGCTGATTGAAACTCATTATCTAGGGGAAGAGGTAATTAAATAAATAATAGAAGGTGTAACGATGAACCACAGAAAATGGTGGGAAGATGCTGTCATTTATCAGATCTACCCAAGAAGTTTCAATGATTCAAATGGAGATGGCATTGGAGATATAAACGGAATTATTGAAAAATTGGACTATATTGAATCACTCGGTGTAAATACAGTATGGATCAATCCGATGGTTCTATCCAATCAGCAAGACAATGGATACGATGTCATAAACTATACAAAGGTAGACCCTATCTTCGGAACCGAAGAAGAGGGTAGAAAACTAATCGAAGAAATGAAAAAAAGAGACCTTAAAATCATTTTCGATTTTCCTCTAAATCATACATCCGATCAACATCCTTGGTTCCAAGAGGCTTTGAAAGGGAAGGATAACCCGTACCGAGATTATTATATTTGGGCAGAGGCACAAGAGAACCGGCCCTATCCAAATAACTGGACTGCAGGTTTTGGTGGGTCTGCGTGGAGTAGAGCACTTAACGAAGATCAGTATTACTTGCATCTCTTTAAGCAGTCCATGCCCGATCTGAACTGGTCACATCCCCCACTCAGAAAAGAAATGGCCGATGTACTGAATTATTGGATTGAAAAGGGTATTGATGGCTTCAGACTGGACGCTTTCATCTACATGGATGTTGACCAGAGTTTCCCGGAATATCCTGGAGAGCAGGGCCCAGGCCAAGACATGAACGAACACGGAAGCAACATTAGAGACTATCTAAATGAAATGAGCCAGTCTATCAGTCGTCATGAGAAAGAAGTGTTTTTTGTAGGCGAAGCAACTACTGCAGATGCAGAATTGACAAAGCAGTACACAGCTCCTGATCACAACCTAGTAGACAAAATCATCACACTTCAGTATTTCCCTGAGAAAGACAATGAGATTGTCGACTCTGTTCCTGAATCTAACCAATTCGCCCCCCTTGATCTAAGAAAATTTAAAGACGTTCAGAAGGAATTCCAGGAAGCCGAAGGACCCGATGGCGGACCGGTACTTTTCTGGTCAAACCACGATATGCCGCGTTTGCCACACAAATACGGAAGTACGGATACCGCTTATCGGGATAATAGCGCCAAAATGATGGCGACTCTCTTGTATCTACAAAAAGGTATTCCTATTATATATAATGGGGAAGAAATCGGTATGAAGAACGTTGCCTTCGGCGATCCAGGTAATATCACGGACGCAGGCGTGATGCAATTTTATCAGGAAGCGACTCAGGCGGGGTGGGACCACAAGAAGACCATGCATCATATAAATTTCACTGCACGGGATGTCAGCAGAGGGATCATGCAGTGGGATAGTAGTGAGAAAGTTGGATTTACAGATGGTGTCCCTTGGATGCTTTACAACCAAGAATCCATCTATAATGTAGAAGACCAGGAGAAAGATGCTAACAGCATCCTCAACTTCTATAGAAATCTAATTGAATTGAAAAAAACAGAACTCTTCCAGCAAGGTTCCTACGAGATGATAGAAACAGATGATACGATCTATGCCTACGAACGTACATTGAACAATCAAAGAGCACTCATCTACTGCAACTTCTCTGAAGAAGTCGAAACCATTAATGTAGGAGATGAATGGCAACAGGAGCAGGTTGTCATGCAGAATGATGGTAACAAATTGACACAAGGTCATCTACAGCTTTCACCATATGGCGCCGTTGTACTTATACAAAATTAAAAAGATTACCTTAGCAGTTTTCCTTATTAGGAAGACTGCTTTTTTTATTTGATTAACATCGAATGAAACTGTATCAATTGTCCAAACAGCCTCTTAAGCAAGAAATTCAACCACTTAGGAAAATTTCCCCACAAGGAAATAAGTATTCAATATAATGGAAAAAAAGAGAAAAGGAGTTTGGAAATGAATGAAGGTTATAGAATACAAGTGTCCTTAGAAGAAACGATGCCAGAAGATCATATTCTGATTCAGTGTAGAACACATACTGTAGGATCAAAAGTCATGGCCAGCTTGCGTGATATGACTTTTGATAGTCGTTCGATAGTTTTAAAACAGGATGAAACTTATATCATCGTGGATAAATTAGATATTGTCTTTGCTGAAGTCTATCAAAAAGAACTTACTGTCTACACAATAGATGAAGAAATAAAAACATCTCAATCTTTATCCTCATTTTACGAAAACCTACCTAAAGAGTCCTTCGTTCAAGTGTCTAAATCGTCTATATTAAACATCCATAAGATAAAAAGAGTGGAAGCACACTTCTCAGGAAATCTTCTATCTCATCTATCCAATGGTATGAAGACCAGTATATCGAGAAGATATGTTGCTAAATTGAAAGAAAAGTTAGGAATATAGGAGGAAATAACATGAAGCGTATAATTTCTTATGTATTGAAAGGAATGTGTGTTGGTAGTTTCATTTACTTGATAAGTTTAATTGCTTATGACGGTTTGGATACAGTCAGTGTACGAGGAATCTATAGTATGTGGATTGCTTCAGCTGCAATTGGTGTGGCAAACATCGTATACGATTGTAAATGGTCCAAACTCTTTAAGCATACCTTCCAATTTGGAGTAGTGTTCTTTTCCATCCTTTTTGTTAATCTTTGGCATGGGTGGATAGAGATATCTTTTCTAGTCCTTCTGGATAAAGCACTATTCGTTCTATTTTTAATGTTGGTTTCATCGGCTATTAATTACCTACTAGCTGCGAGAGACTCTAAATTAATCAATCAACTTTTAAACAAAAAATAGTCTGTCCTCACTCCATTAGAAGGGAGGGACTTTTATGTGTCTAAAACGTGAACCATAATGAATTATTCAGAAAGAATACAGACGGGTTTCAATATTACAACCTTTAGTACAAATTGTAACCTTGTTATTATTAGCCTGTAACACCTTACAGATAAATTCATGATATAGTGTGTCTTGTCTTAAAAATAAGGTTTGAAAAACGACACGACTTAACAATTCAAATAAACACTTATTTATAAATATATCTGGAGGATGAATTATTTATGAGAAAAACGATTCTAACTACAACATTGGCTCTAGGACTCGGCGTTACTGGTATAACAGCAGGTCAAACTGCAGAAGCTTCCGATATCAATAAGCAGGAACTCGCAGAAATGGCTCTAGCGAATTCTAGTGAGCTCAACAATGCGCCAATTCACGAAGGTGCATATGACTATGACTTCACACTTGATGGTGTGAACTACAGCTTCGAATCAAATGGTACGAGCTATACATGGGCTTACAATAGTTACGGTGATGTTCAACCACAACAAACACAAGTTCAAGAACCTGTACAGCAGAAAGCTCCAGTACAGAAACCTGCACAACAGAAAGTTCAAGAACCTGTGCAAGAAGAAGTTCAAGTACAGGAAACGAAACCTGAGTATAATGTACAAGAGGTTTCTAATACACAAGCACAGCCTGAAACTACTCAAGCAGCTGCACCACAACAGTCAACTAGCGGTTCAACTAAATCACAGTTCCTAGCTGCTGGTGGTACAGAAGCAATGTGGCAGAACATCGTCCTACCAGAATCAAGTGGTAACCCGAATGCTGTTAATCCACTGGGTTACAGAGGTCTTGGACAAACAAAAGAAGCATGGGGCACAGGCTCTGTTGAAACACAGACTAAAGGCATGATCAACTATGCTCAAGAACGTTACGGTTCCGTTGAAGCTGCAATGGCTTTCCGTGCGCAAAATAACTGGTGGTAAAATTTTAGATTAACTAATAACCCGTATGACTTGGATGTCCCCAAATCATACGGGTTATTTATATACAGCTATAAAGTTAGAAGCACCAATGACTATTTAAAACCTCGCATGAACTCAGTCGGAATTTTTGATTCAAACCGCAATGATTCACCTGTCTTTGGATGTCTAAAAGCAATGACATGGGCGTGCAGTCCAACTCTTTTAATAGGGTTGCTACGTGATCCATACTTCTTGTCCCCTACAATGGGATGACCCAAATCCTGCATATGCACACGGATCTGGTTTTTACGACCGGTTTCCAAGTTGATTTCCAGTAATGAGAAGTTTCCATTGTACTTCATTGGTTTATAGTGGGTAATCGCCTTTTTACCATTATTCGGATGCTTACTGGAGCGCATTATCAGCTCTTTATTCTCTGTCAGCCAAGAAGTGATTTTACCACCTTTATCCACTTTACCTTCAACAAGTGCAATATATGTTCGTTCAGAAATGATATCTTTCCAGTTATCCTGCAGATTCTGTTGTATCTGCTTATTTTTCGCAAATAACATGATTCCTGAAGTTTCTCGGTCCAATCGATGCACGATGAAAATGCGATTTCTAGGATTGATACTTTGTACATAATCTGACAATTGGCGATAAGCGGTCATCTGCTGCTCTTTCTCTGATGCGATCGAAAGAAGCCCGGCGTCTTTTTCAATGATGATAATGTCTTCATCCTCATAGAAAACTTTAATGCCTCTAAGCTTAACGTTTTTGGCCGCGGAACGTATTTCAACACGATCTCCCGGTTCAAGAGCGTCGTTGAATTGAGTTGTCCCTTCACCGTTTACAAAAACTTTTCCTCGACTCAGTGTTTCTTTTACAGCTTTCCGGCTGCGTGAGGACATCACTTCAAAGAGAAATTTCAACAGTTCCGTTGATTCTTTAACAATCCATTCTTGATCCTGTCCATTTGATTTCTTCTTTTTGTTCATCATAAACTTCCTTTTACCTTATATTATCCTTCATCATGAACTTTTAGCCAATGATTAATAAGCAATACCTACACGCGATTTTATATATCTGTTTTCTGCTATCTGGCTGTATGCAAATTCTGCTGTATCTGGGACTGAAATCATTTCCCCATTTTCGGGAAGAAAATCACGCTCTATTCGATATTCTCCTGTGTATTCCCCATCTGGTAGATAGGTTGGACAGACAATGGTCCAATCAAGAGGTGACTTTTCAAGAAGCTCATAGACTTTGTGATGCTCCTGAGCTGCGCGTGTTGTCTTCCTTTTCGATTCATTGGATTGATAACGTAACATTCCAGCTTCAGTCCTGCTATTCAGAATGCCTGCCGTTCCAATGGTGATGATTCGCTTTATCCCTTCATCTTCCATTGCTTTTATAACGGAAGGTATACTCTCCGAGAGCGTAGTCCCACCATCTGTACCGAGTGCGCTGACTACTGTATCTACACCAACTGCTGCATTACGGATATCTGAATTGATACATACGTTTCCTTCCAAGACTTTCAAATTTCTACTTTCTATTTGGACTTTGTCTGTATTACGCACCAAAGCTGTTACGCGATGATTATCATTGAGTGCACGCTCCAACATATGACTGCCGACACGTCCTGTAGCCCCTAGCATTAAAATATGCATCTTGAATGCCCGCCTTTCCGGATTACTTACGGTAGCTTTAAAGATATTAGTTTATACCGCGATTATTAAATTAATAACCATCTATTAAAATTTTTGATTGAGTATTCTTCTGTAATCATTCATCTTTAGTAGACAGTGACTACACTTATAGGCTTATACATTGGCTGCTTTATTATCTCTGTACAAGATTAAATTTCTTTCCAACTGTGTAGGCTGCACTCACGCCTAGAATCGCCATCAATGCCCAGATCCAGGCATGAAGACTAAAAGAAGCAATCCCGCTGAAATAAGCACCGATGTTTGCTCCAAAAGATATAGTCGCTCCATATCCCATAAGGAAGCCTCCTGCAAGTGCTAGAATAGCGAGATGGAAATGAATTTTGGAAAATCGAATCATTCCACCAAGGGTTAAGGAAATAAATGTCCCAAGGATAACACCCAAGTTGAGTACGCTTACTGAATCCATCATGAGAGGTTCCATTAGAGCGACGATTCTTTCCTCTGCGATCCAATACTGCCATTGTGACACATCCATACCAAGGTTCATTAGTAGTTTGGATCCCCACAAGGTAAAGGCAGCCGTAAGTTTCCAAGGTTCTCCCTGAATTACAAAAACAGTGGCATTGAGGACGGCGAGCACTAGTGCACCCACCCAAAGCGGCCAGGAACCGAAAACAATTTTCTTCCACCCGACAGCGGTCGGGAGGGCAGGTAGTAAGGGTGGTCTTTTTCTTTTCTTATATATATAAGAAAGGATAACAATTAGAGCGAAAATTGCAGCTTGTATTCCCCAAGCACCGAAATAGCCAAGACCAGTATCGGTAGCTAAAGAAAATTCGGAAACGGAAGGAAGTGTCTCATTCCAAAAGCCGAAATGATAAGCGCCAATTACAGCACCTGTCAGAAAACCAAACACAGTACAAAGCAAAGCTGTTCGACCACCTTCTGCCGTGTAAAAAGATGCAGGCGCGAGCCCGCTGCCCATCTCCATCCCAAAACCAAACAGGAAAGCACCGATTACTAGCCCAATGCTTATAGGTGAGAGCGCTCCTTCAGTAATATTTGAGAATGCACTGATATCAAACATTAGAATAGGAGCAAATAACGTAGTTGCGATTCCTAACATAAACATATGCGCCCGCAGCATCTCTGTATTTCCAGTCTCGACTATTTGACGGTAAACAGAAGCAAAAGCAAAGCGAGCATGAAATAAAGAAAATCCAATGAGAACGCCCACCCAAAGCAAAAGTACGAATTCAAGACCAGAAGCTTGATAGGCAAAATAAGAGATGAGAAGAATAACCAAAATCCCTAAAATGGTCAGTACGTTTTGAGAATCTTTTAATGTTGGCTCTGATTTGTTTGTTTTGGACGAATGAACTTTCTTTTGTGTCATAAAGACCCCTTTACTTTAACTGAATTTATCTTCCTAGTAGTGGTGCTCATTCTAACATAATGAGAAGTTTATGTAATTACCCAATGCTACTGTTAAGCTTTTATAAAAATTTTATAAGAAAGCTTCTGAGGGTCTCGTGATGAGTTCGATAGAGTCGCGCACGGAATGGGTAACGAGATAGTATATGTATGAAGGACGGATAGTGGCTAAGTGGATTCGACCTATGAGTCGTGTAGTTTGAAACATATTACAAAATTCTCAAAGGTTCAAAGCGATAAGTCTTATACTTGTAGGTGGCGGACAGCACCCAGTAGTACTATTTGTCGATTTTTTTGTTATTCCACCACTCTGTGACGAAATTACTTGTGGTAACTCTCTGCTATGCGTTCGACTATGAGGTTACCCCCTTGGGGTATATAATAAAGTTACATAAACAAAACTATCAACTCAGCTTATTAAATATCTATATCTTCTTTTTCTATCATGTAATTACATCTACTACATTTATTAGTATCAATAGCTATACTCATTTCATTCCACTCAATTCTTTCAGCACATAATTCACATTCATGAATATAGTAATTATTCAATCCTCGTGAAATTACTTCAAGTTGCTTATTAGACAAAGAATTTACCCCATTGTCTATTGCATACTTGATGGAACCACTGGCACTTTCATGGAAATCAACTAAAACTCCTAATCTTTTCAACTCTACTAAATACTCTTTAAATTCTGCTGCTTCCCCATCACTCATATTTACTAATCGTTCATAAATCTGCGTTACATCTTTATTTAACATCTAACCACTCCCTATAATATATTTTACTAAATGCTGTAATTTGTTTTATATCGCCGATTGTAAAATTAAGCTAGACACCTAAAAAGGGTCACACGTGATACACTCAAAATGAGTTTTCCGACCAAAGAAAATCATAGGAGTGATCACGCATGACCTACACCCATCTTACCACGGACGAACTGGTAATCATAGAAGCCTATTTCCATCACGACACACCAATTTCTCATATTGCGAAACGGATTGGGCGTGCCCGTCAGACAGTTCATAATGTCATCGCATATCTCAGGGACGGGCACACCGCGCTGGATTACTATCAGCGCTATCAGGAAAACAAAAAACGCTGTGGTAGAAAACGGATGGTCCTGCCGACCGACCAGCAGGCGTATATTGAAAAGCAGGTGGCGCAGAGCTGGACGCCGGATGTCATCGCCGGTCGAGGAAATGCCGATTGACTCTTCAGGCCGTACACTATATCGGATGTTCAAACGAGAAGCTTTTGATGCGGCCACACTGCCGATGCAGGGCAAGCGAAAACCGAACGGCCATCAGGAACGCCGGGGGCGTCAAGCGTTCAGGCGCAACATTTCCGAAAGAATAGATGACTACCCGGCGTTCAATGATGAATTCGGCCACCTGGAAGGCGACACCATCGTTGGTGTCCGTCACAAGAGTGCCGTCATCACGCTGGTCGAACGCCTCTCAAAAGCCATCATCACCCTAAAACCCAAAAGCAGAACAGCGCAGGATATTGAGCGTGCCATTAATACATGGTGTCAAAGGATGCCGAGAAACCTATTCAAATCAATCACTTTCGACTGTGGTAAGGAATTCTCCAACTGGCAATCGATGCGCAATCAGAACGATCTGTCCATCTACTTTGCCGACCCGGGAACACCCTCCCAACGGGGATTGAATGAACATTCCAACGGACTGCTCAGAAAGGATGGACTGCCTAAAGGCATGGATTTCAACACGGTCGATCAGATATTTGTCTCATCCGTCGCTGCAAGAAGAAACCACATCCCAAGAAAATCGTTAAACGATCGAACACCATTGGAAGTCTTTTTGAGTTACGTGGATGATCAGCAACTGTCTAGCTTATTTTGACAAACGAAAAATTGTAATATACTTATATTATGTATTTATTTATGAAATTTTACAGCTAAGTATATTACATAGACAAATAAACTATTAGTGAAAGGGGGGATAAATATGAAGTTACGCCTAATTGACTACTTGCTATTATACCTAACAATGTCATTTCAGTGTTTATTGTAGCATGGTACGGAGCGGCCGAAAGCACATGGGGGTATGGCATCTTTAAGATATTTTTTTATTCGTTAGTTCTATACCTTATTCTATATTATGTATTCTTTAGGCCTCGCTTTAACAAAATGAAGCAAGAAAAAAGAAATGAAGAAAAACAAAATGAAAGATATTCTGATCTATAGGAGGAATCCTTCAATGAAAAGCAAATTCGATGATTATAAAGATAGAGCCAACGATTATATTAAAAAAAATAAGTATGATGAAAAAGCACAAGAGGCTTATAAAAAGGGGCAAGACTACTTTGAAGAAAAAGGAGGGAAACAAGGAGTAATAGATTATTTAAAATCAATACTTCCCGGATTTCATCATGGTGAAAATAAGGCAATTCTAATTGTTTCCACCATCGTTATCTTCATTTCTTCCATATGGGCTTATGACAATGTTCACCGACATGGAATTGGTCCTTCATACTCAGATACCAATAAAGAAAAGGTAGCAGAGATGAAAAGAGCAAGTGAGGTTTATGATTGGGATTAGCTTCACTCAGTTATATAATAATAAACTTCATCTAAACAACTTTACCTATGAGCTATAGCTTCTATTATTATAGCTCTATTTTTTTTGCATGCTATACCATACTATTGAATATTATCTAAAAGAAAAATATCCATTATTTTTATACAGATAATCAAATGCCCTACATTCGGGCAAACAACGATATTTATGATGGTATAGACAATGTACCTTTCAGTTAATCTCTTACTATATTAAAATGAACAGTAATAAGTATTATTTGAAAATACAAAGAAGGAGAGGAATTATATGGCTATTGGATTTGAAGAAAAGTTATGGCAATCTGCTGATAAATTAAGAGGCAGTATGGACGCCTCAGAATATAAAAGTGTAGTACTCGGGCTGATATTCTTAAAGTATGTCTCTGATGCATTTGAAGAAAAGTATGAGGAACTTGGACAGGATGAATATGCCGATCAAGAGGATAAAGATGAGTACACAGCGGAAAATATATTCTGGGTACCGAAAGAAGCCCGTTGGACTTACATAAACGAAAATTCAAAGAAACCGGAAATTGGTCAGATTATCGATAAAGCTATGCTGGCGATTGAAAAAGAAAACGAATCTTTGAAAGGTGTTCTGCCTAAAGATTATGCCCGACCAGGATTGGATAAGGCTAAGCTTGGCGGTATCATCGACATCTTTACTTTCAAAGTGGGCGACAAGGAGAGCAGGAGACAAGATGTATTGGGCCGTGTATATGAGTACTTTATCGCGAAATTTGCAAGTGCTGAAGGTAAAAATGCTGGAGAGTTCTATACCCCGTCATCTATCGTTAAGCTACTTGTTGAGATGATTGAACCGTATGAAGGGCGAATTTATGACCCTTGCTGTGGTTCAGGGGGTATGTTCGTTCAGAGTGAACGATTTGTAGAAGAACATCAAGGTAACATTGGAGACATTGCCATATATGGCCAAGAGTATAACCTCACGACTTGGAAGTTGGCGAAGATGAACCTTGCTATAAGAGGCATCGATAATGACCTCGGAGAGCAACATGCAGATACTTTCCATAATGATCAGCATAAGGGGCTGAAAGCCGATTTCATATTAGCCAACCCACCATTTAACTCCAATGAGTGGGGACAGGAACGTATACTGGATGATTACCGTTGGAAGTACGGTATTCCACCAGCAGGAAATGCCAACTACGCTTGGATTCAGCATATAATTTCTAAACTTGCAACGAGTGGGACAGCGGGCTTCGTCTTAGCGAACGGTTCAATGTCTACAAGTAATAAAGATCAGCTTGAAATTCGTAAGAATCTCATCGAAGAAGATCTAGTAGAATGTATTGTGACCTTACCCGGTCAGCTATTCTATTCAACACAAATTCCGGTATGTTTATGGTTTGTAACCAAAAATAAAGAGAAGAATGGCAAAAGAGCAAGAAACAATGAGATCCTATTCATCGATGGCCGCAATCTGGGTCACATGGTGAACCGTACACTTAAAGAATTATCTGATGATGATATTCTAAAAATTGCTGATACTTTCAGGTCATGGAGAGGTACAGTCGATACAGAGTATCAAGATGAACAAGGGTTCTGTAAGGCTGTGAGTACAGAAGAAGTAAAAGAAAATGAATATATTCTCACACCTGGGAGATATGTTGGGCTCAGTGCAGTGGAACAAGATGATGAACCATTCGAGCAGAAAATGGAGCGTATCACTGCAGATTTAAGTGAACAATTTGCGAAATCGAAAGAACTCGAAGACCAGATCCGTAAGTCACTGGAGGGGTTAGGTTATGGAGTTTAATACTAAATTAGGAGATATATTAGAGCTTAATCCCGCAACGCCACTTAAGAAGGGCACAGAAGCAAAAAAAGTAGCAATGGCAGATGTTAAAGAAAATCAAAAGTTTATTGAAAGTTTTGAGGTTGAGAAATTTAAAGGCGGAGCTAAATTTAAAAATGGAGATACTTTAGTAGCAAGAATTACTCCATGCTTAGAGAATGGTAAAACAGCTTTTGTAGATATACTTGAAGAAAACGAAATTGCATTTGGATCTACAGAATTTTTCGTAATAAGAAGTATAAAAAATCTTACAGACCCACAATATTTATACTATCTAATGCGAACTCCAAACATCAGAAATATACTAATAAAATCCATGACAGGGACTTCAGGAAGACAAAGGGCACAAAAAGAAGCACTACTAAATACTGAGATAGTTCTTCCTCCACTTAGCGTTCAACAAGCTATAGGGAGGACACTTAAAAACTTAGATGAAAAGATAAAACTTAACTCTAAGATAATAGCAAACCTCGAGGAACTCTCACAAATACTTTTTAAACGCTGGTTTATGGACTTTGAATTTCCAGATAAAAACGGAAATCCTTATAAATCGAGTGGCGGAGAATTTATTAAAACTGAGATCGGCGATATACCTAAACATTGGGAGATTAAAAAATTAGAAGAGATAGCTACTCATAAGAAGAAAAGCTTTAACCCTCAAAAAGAAGAAGATCAAATAGTAGCCCATTTCAGTTTGCCTGCATTCGATACAAATCAAATGCCTGTAACGGAGTACTCTAAAGATATAAAAAGTAATAAATGGCTTATTAATCAAGATACAGTTTTATTTTCTAAAATGAATCCAAGAACAATGAGGGTATGGTTACCAAATGCTCGTAAAGACCTTACTAATGTTGCCTCTACAGAGTTTGTTGTGCTGGAAAGTAAGGATGATAGTGTTAGATCTTTAATTTATAACTTATTAAATACAAATATATTTAAAAATTTTCTCCTTTCTAATGCTACAGGTTCTACAAATAGTAGGCAAAGAGTAAAACCGCATATAGCTGTATCTTTTCAATTAGCTCTAAATGAGAAAATAGTTAAATTATATGGTCAACGCGTAAATCCTCTAATGAACAAAATAATTTCTTTAAGAGACGAGAACGCTCACTTAAATGAAATGAGAGACATCTTGTTACCAAAACTTATGTCTGGAGAACTTGAATTACCTGAAGCACTGGAGGTGTAACAATGGCTTTCTTTACAGAAGATGATTTAGAACATCTATCAATGGAATGGTTCACACAAATTGGATATGAAGTGAAAACCGGTAATGAAATCAGTCATTCTGGCCTATACGCTGAGAGGGATAGTTTCAATGATGTCATTCTCGATCATCGTTTAGAGACCGCTTTACGTAAAAACAATCCAGAACTGAATACCAATGTCATTCAACAAGCCATTCACAAGATATCTATTGAACAATCCCCCAGCTTAATTGAAAATAACCTTATTTTTCATGAGTATATGACAAATGGGATTGAGGTGGAATACCATAACGACGAGGGTAAGCGGTTCAATGCACTGGTCAAAGTCATTGATTTTGAAGTACCGGAAAATAATGATTTCCTGGCTGTGAACCAACTGGAAGTCGATAAAGGGTCATATAAAAAAATACCTGACATTGTACTGTTCATTAACGGCTTACCGATTGTTGTCATGGAGCTTAAAAATGCGACAAATGAATCAGTCGGTGTACATGAGGGCTATAACCAGCTTCAAACCTATAAGAACACTGTGCCGCAATTATTTAATCATAATGCATTTTTAGTGACTTCGGATGGATTTAATACACTAGTCGGGTCACTGACAGCCAATTATGATCGCTTCATACATTGGCGTTCTAAAGACGGTAAAGTGGAAGCAACCACAGAAATCGCGAGCTTAGAGGTACTGATCTACGGCATGCTGAATAAAGAAACGATACTTGATTTGATTAAACATTTCATCCTGTTTCAAAAGGCCAGTGATGGCAAAGCGGTAAAAATTGTTGCCGCTTATCATCAATACTATGCCGTCAATAAAGCAGTGGAGCGAACTTTAGAAGCCTCGGCAGATGGTGGAGATGGCCGGGGCGGTGTGATATGGCATACGCAAGGGTCCGGTAAAAGTCTCACCATGGTCTTCTTCAGTGGCAAGTTAATCAAAACAATGAACAACCCGACGCTTGTCGTTCTGACTGATCGCAATGACCTCGACAACCAGTTATTCGGCACCTTTTCGTCCAGTTCTGCATATGCGAGTGGTGGATTGTTAAGACAAAGGCCAAGTCAAGCAGACTCACGTAAAGAACTTGTCAATCTCTTATCTGTAGAATCTGGTGGCATTATCTTTACAACCATGCAGAAGTTTTCACCTGAAGAGGGTGAAGTGACAATGCCCGTGCTCACTGATCGACGTAATGTCATCGTTATGGCAGATGAAGCACATAGAACCCAATATGGCTTTAGTGCCAAGTTTGATGGAACAGGTGAAGAGGTCAAGTATGGCTATGCAAAATATTTGAGAGATGCTTTACCAAATGCATCTTTCGTTGGTTTCACAGGCACCCCTGTGGCTTCAACAGATAAAAACACTGTGCAAGTCTTTGGTAACTATATCGATGTATACGATATGACCCAGTCGGTGGAAGACGGCTCAACTGTGAAAATCTATTATGAGAGCAGAATCATTCCGCTGAACTTGCCGGATGATTTGAGCATAGATGATAGTTACGAAGATATTACTGAAGGCCAAGAGGATGATATTAAAAGCCGACTCAAATCTAAGTGGTCACGTGTGGAAGCTTTGGCTGGTGCGCAGCGACGCCTTGAGATACTCGCAAAAGATATTATCGAGCACTTTGATAAAAGGCAGGGTGCTATACAAGGTAAGGGCATGATTGTGGCAATGAGCCGCCGGATTGCTGTGAATCTGTACGAGGAAATTGTAAAGTTAAGACCGGAATGGCATTCTGATGATGATCACAAAGGCGCAATCAAGGTTGTAATGACTGGTCAATCCAGTGATCCGGAGCACTTCCAAAGACACATCGGTCCAAAATCCCGTCGGGAACTATTGGAAAATCGGATGAAAGATGAAACGGATGAACTAAAACTGGTCATCGTGAGAGACATGTGGCTGACCGGATTTGACGTGCCTTCACTCCATACCATGTATGTCGATAAGCCGATGAAAGGGCATAACTTGATGCAGGCGATTGCCCGAGTCAACCGCGTCTTTAAAGACAAGCCGGGTGGGTTAATCGTCGATTATATCGGCATTGCAGATAGTCTAAAAGAAGCACTCAAGGAATATACAGCAGACGACCGTGAGCAAACCGGTATTGATACTGAAAAAGCAGTAGAAGTGATGTTGGCTAAGTTCGAAGTGATCCAAGATATGTTGTATCAGCATGACTATTCAGGATTTGAATCCGATAGTCAGAGTGTAAGATTCAAAGCCATCAATGATACGATGAACTATATTTTGGGACTCAGCGAGAAAGACAAGAAACTTTTCATCAATACGGTCACAGAGCTTACTAAAGCTTTTGCGTTATGTGCAACTGAGCCAAATGCTCAGGAACTCAACCAAGAGATTGGATTCTTAAAAGCCGTTAAAGCAGGTTTAGTGAAGATCATGACACCACCTACAGGTGATGGTAAAGAGAGAAAAACACCGGCAGAGATTGATGCAGAAATCAATCAACTGGTATCCAAATCTGTTGTGCCGGACGAGATCATAGATATATATGACTCCTTAGGGTTGGAAAAGCCGGATATATCAATACTATCGGATCAATTCCTCGAAGATGTGAAAGTCTTACCACAAAAGAATGTGGCCATTCTGCTACTCGAACGATTATTAAAAGGTAAGGTCAAATCCTTGATGAGAACAAATGCCACTAAATCCAAAAAGTTCTCTGAAATGCTGGATAACGCTGTCAATCAATATAATAAGCGATCCATAGAATCATCCAAAGTATTGGAAGAACTCATCGAATTGGCGAAAGATATTGACCGGGCACAAAAAGAGGGAGAAGAACTCGGGCTGAGTGCAGACGAAATTGCCTTCTATGATGCTTTAGCTAATCATGAGACTGCGAAAGAGGTCATGGGAGACGAAAAACTGAGAGCGATTGCACATGAGCTTACAAAAGCCATAAAAGAGAATATGAGTGTGGATTGGCATAAAAGAGGCAGTACACAAGCCAAAATGAGAGTCACAGTGAGACGACTTTTGAAAAAATATGGTTACCCACCTGATCTTCAAAAGATGGCAGTTGAACAGGTAGTTGAACAGGCTGAATTAATGGCAAGTGGTATATAAATAACAAAGGGGAGTACTTGAATGGCTATCAATGAATCAAATCTAAAAAGGGCAATTAGCAAGGAAACTTCTTTAACTAAGAAAGTAAAAGATAAAGAAAGAAGTAGAGCACGAGAACATAAAAGACTTGAAAGCAAAACTAAAAAGAAGAATCTTACAAACACAGATTTAACTGCTATTGATAGACTGAGAAAATCAATTCTAAAATATGATTCTGAAATAGCAAATCTCTACCATGAGATTAGCAAAAACAAAGAAACTATCGAAAAATATCAAAACAAGGTAAATCAAGAAAATCTCAGACAACAAAGAGCAATGACAGCTACAATAACGAATAGTAATATTAACAACCAGAATTATTATAAAGAGAGTCAGCATACTCATGACGAGCTTTTAAAATTGGCTAATGAAGTAAAAGGTACTGTAAAAAAGAAAGAAAATGTTGAATATGATGTGTTTCTATCACATTCACATAAAGACAAAATAGATTACGTTTCAAAGCTATCAGATATTTTGACCAAGAAAGGACTAATTGTCTTTGAAGATAGTAAAGTATTTAAAATAGGGGACAGTCAAACAGACATGATGAACCAAGGAATACGTAATTCGAGATTTGTTGTATTATTTATTTCAGACGACTTTATGAAAAGTAAATGGTCTGAATACGAGTTTAAAGGGTTTTTAAATAGAGTTATGAAAGATGATCAAGTTAAAATTTTACCAATTTGGCATAAAGTAAATGCTGAAGATGTGTATGAATACAATCCGTACCTTGTAGATTTATTTGCATTAAATACTTCTCAAGCTACTATCCAAGAAATTGCTGATAGTATATATGAGGTTGTGAATGAATCACAGAATTGAAAACAAAAAGACTTAGTATCAATTTTCTATATTAAGTCTTTTAAGTCGTTCCCAGCCCCTAATAATCGATAATAATTTTACAAAAACCTCATCAACGATGATACGCTTCATTCTTTATAATCTTGTTAGCTCTATAAATTTGTTCCATAAGCATTACTTTCATCATTTGGTGAGGGTAGGTGAGTGTACCGAAACTGATTTCTTGGTCGGAACGCTGCTTAACCTTCTGGCCAATTCCATTACTTCCACCGATGATGAATACTACATCGCTCCTGCCTGTATTCATCCATTGTTGGTACTGGTCAGCTAATTGCTCGCTTGTATAATTTTTCCCATGTATTTCAAGTGTGACTACATGCTGATTGTTCTTGATTCTAGATAATATTTTCTCTGCTTCTTTATCTTTGATGTGTTCTATATCTTTCTCACTCGCATTGTTTGGTTCTTTTTCGTCCGAAACTTCAATAAATTCCATTTTTACATAGGCGCTCAATCGTTTCTGATATTCTTCCACAGCCTGCTGCCAATACTTTTCTTTCAACTTACCCACAGTTATTAGAGTGATTTTCATACATTTCCTCCCGTTTATCCACAGTTATTCCACATATCCACGGATAATTACTCATCTATTATGTATATTATATTTAGTTAATCATAAAAAGCACATAAATATAAGAAAAACAGCCAGTAAAGCTATACTGACTGTTAAGTTATCCACATTTTTATACTTTACCCACATTTATGACTATTTATCCACATAGTTTTCACACATTTCTGTGCATAACTTTATATTTGATATATCGTGGTTGGCACAGCCTTATCTGTATCGCTAATCATTATATGATTGTCCGTATCGATATCGTACTGGTTCAGTACTTGCTCAACGCTCATTTTAGCCAGCTCTTTTATATTGTTGTCTAGACTCAAATGGCTCAAGTATATACGTTTAGTTCGATCTGTTATAACGTCACGCATGGCATGGGCAGCATCTTCGTTGGAGACGTGGCCAACATCGGAAAGTATCCTTTGCTTAGTCACCCAAGGATATCTTCCCATTCTCAGCATATCAACATCATGATTACTCTCAAATACGAAAACATCGCTGTCTTTGATGATGCCTTTCATCTGATCGGAGATATAGCCCGTATCTGTAATTACAGAAATTTTCTTGTTGTCTTTCATGAATGTGTAGAACTGAGGATCAATAGCGTCGTGTGAAACATTGAAAGACTGGACGTTCATCCCGAGCAGTTCCTTCTCTTCCAGAGGGTTGAAGTGAAACCTTTGATCGCCATGTACAGCGATATCCTTAGCTTCTATTCTCTGCCATGTCTTCTCATTGGCATAGATTGGAATGCCATAGCGTTTCGAGATGACTTTAAGCCCCTTAATATGATCGCTATGCTCATGGGTAATGAGGATAGCATCGATATTGTTTAAAGACCTATCTAACGTATTCAGAGCTTCTTCGATTCTTTTACAGGAAAGTCCTACATCTATGAGCAAGCTGCCTTTTTCAGTTTCTATATACGTGCTGTTCCCAGTGGAACCGCTGGCTAACACGCTCATCTTCATTACTGTCACTCACTTTCAATTATATCTTCTGTTTCACTGATGGCATCGACGTAGATGCTCTTTTCGACGTCCTGGTCTGTGACTTGAAATTCCCATTTTGGTCTCAGAAGTACCTGTTCTTCATCGCTGAGGATAATGTAATATCCAAGTCTGGCATTTTCTATGACCGCTTCTCCTGAGATTCTTTCACGGAGATACAAGTCCGAGATAACTTGTCTCGGGTTTCTGACTGTGACCGGGGAAGTCTGGCTGTTTTCTCGTAGATTGCTTATATAGCCCTGTTCGTATTCCTCTGCCTCGGCACCTTCACCTCTATATAGTATACGTGCCGCTTCATGGTTGAAGATTGGATAGTCACCATAATACTGGTTGAAAAGCATATAGTCCTCATTGCTCATTACATCATCATACTGGTAATCGCCGCCTCTGTAAACCTGCTCGTCTTTATGAGCTTCTAAAGATGCCTGTTCCATCGCTGGAGCACTATCCCCAGTAGCGAAGTTTTCGTGCAAGATGTAGTCCTCATCAGTAACTTCGGCATTATCCTTGTCAATCTCTTCAATTTCCTCAAAATCGATACGTTCTCCAGAAAGAATCGTCAATTGCTCTGGATTATATTCAGGAAGACGCGAGAGATCAATGTTTGTTGATTCCAGCACACTTGGGGCGTCTTCTATCTCTCTGACGTCTTCTTGTTGCTTATTGTAGTACATCACTAAGAGTGCCACGTTGATGAGTAGAAATACAACAATGTAGAGGGACTTAGTCAGTTTCCAATCCACTACTGCAACCCTCCTTGATTGTAGCGCAGCCACTCTCCATCGTACTTCACATACCATTCGGGAGTGAAATTGACTAGATTGAGTTCAGTCTGCTCTTCTGAAAAACGCAGGTTATAGCCAATGGTAATCTTCGACACTTTCTGGAGATCAAGCGAATCATTTAAAGCAATTTCATATCTGACATCTTCTATGCGTGCAAGTTGTTGCGTCTCTTCGCTTGGTACTTGTGCATTGATGTATAGTAGAGGCCGCTCATATTCAAACAGTGCATTGCTGCCGTATTTTGTGGTGGTAGTCATCGCAATTTCATCACTAAATACTGCATAGCCATTCATCGTATACCGATAAGTTGACTGGTTGCCTTCCTCTTCATAGTCAAATAGGATATGTTCTGGTGCCAATCCGATATGGGAATTGAGGAAGTTGAAGCTACGCTGTATGGTACGATGGGGGTCGCGCTCTGAGGATAGAGATTCATTCAAGTTGGTATATACATAGTTGTAAGTTTCTGTATTGTAAGTTGCCAATCCGTTTTCCGCTTCATACACATATACGTTTTCATTCTGCGACACACTGAATTCATCATCCATAAAAAGAATATCGTTGATTGTGTCTATGCTGATTTGTGCTGAGAGGTAACTCATCACGCTGACTTCACCAGGCGCATCTGGTCCATAGATCGCCGTCTTGCTATTGGCAGTCTGCTGATTAGTAATGATGCCTGTGTAGTCTTCAAATGAGTCTTCATAGTCGTTGACGATGGATAGCAGATAGTCACTCTCCATATCCGTCTGGGCTATCGCCACACGATCCAAAGCTTCATTTAGCATGAAGAAGGTCACCTGGGGGGAAGCGATATCCACTACAATACGGTCGAACTTGTAGTCGGGTAGTGTCTCCTCATATTCGAATCCGAGCACCTGAAACAATGATTTTGCAGGCATCTCTGATGGATAATCGACGATCAGAAACTCCTCACTGCCATCTGCCTTCGTAGTAGGATCTAGGCGGTTCATATTGTTGTATACATTGATGTCGTCAATGGTAGTGCCATCAAGATATTCCCGGACGCCTACGACGACCTCTTCATCTATCGTTCCTCTGGCTTCTTCTCCATTCACCCAGATGAGTTGATAGGCGCGCATGACACTATCAAATGGTACAGGTTCTCCCTGTCCGGTATTCGAAGTCGATTGGATAGAAGTATCGATCTGAGAAAATTCAGGCTGATAACTCCATACCATATACGTCAGGATGGCACTGCTGACAACGAGAATGAAAAGAATGATTGATTTGATTGTCTCCCTATGCACCCCAATCATCCTCCTCAAGTGTTTCACATGGCAGATTTATGAAAATTGTTGTTCCTTTGTTCTCTACACTATTAGCCCATATTTTGCCATCATGTGCTTCTATGATCTCTTTTGAAATAGCCAGTCCAAGACCTGTTCCTCCCATTTTACGTGCACGTCCTTTATCAACACGGTAGAAACGTTCAAAAATACGGTCGACTTTGCTTGCTGGAATTCCAAGACCGTTGTCCTTAATTTGTACTGTCATACGGTTATACAGGCGGTTTTGTTTCACATGAAACTCAACCTTCTTATTGGTACTGCTTGAATATTTAATGGCATTGGAGATGACATTATCAAGTACTTGTCCCATCTTATCCACTGCAACCTCGGTAAAGATCGGGGTCGAGGGGATGTTGCGCACAAAATTGACCTGATCCTTGTGTGTCATTTCGAAGCGATCGATGATACGGTTTAGGAACATGTTGAAATCGACGATTTCCCTGGTGAGTTCTTCTGCTTCGTTGTCCATCCTGGAGAGTTGTAACAGATCTTCGACAAGCCGAATCATACGATCCGTCTCTTCGCGCGTTACACCAAGGAACTTCGGTGCAAGTGTCTCATTCTTCCATGCACCTTCCTGCAATGCTTCAATGTAGCTTCTCATGGAAGTTAGCGGCGTTCTGAGCTCATGTGATACATTGGCAACAAACTCTCTACGCTCATTATCGACCCGCTCTTGCTCAGTGACATCGTGCAGTACAGCAATATATCCATTGATAAAACCAGTATCCTTCACAATGGTAGAGAAATTGACACGAATCGTCGTCTCCTCCTCGCCGTTATTCAAAAACAGCAGCTGGCTTTCATTCATTTCCTGAATATCTTCAACTGTCATATCTGTATCGAGTTTTAAAATCTCCAGCATATCCTCACCGTGGAATTCATGCCCTGACATCCCAAGCATATCAAGCGCCATTTCGTTGACTACTCGAACACGTCCTCTGCGGTCTGTAGCAATGATTCCGTCCGACATGTGGGTGATGACGGAATCAAGACGCTTTTTTTCACTCTCCGTATTGGCCTGGGCTTCCTGTACACGTTTTGACAAGATGTTGAAAGAACCTGCGAGTTCACCGATTTCGTCACTGCTGTAGATTTTTACCCGCGATGTATAGTCTCCCTCGGACATGAGTAAAGCCTGATTCCTCATATCTGTAATCGGTTTGGTGATGGTCCGTGCAATGAAGATACCTAGAATACTGGTGATGATCAAAGAAATCAAAGTTGCAATGATGAAAGTGTTGTTGATTGATTCAAGCTGCTGATATACTGTCTCGATGTTGGAAGCAGCATAGATGGCCCCAAGAATCTGATTGTCCTGGATGACAGGCTGATTCAAAAGCCATACACGCTGGTGATCCTGTTCTACATCGACATATATTTCATCGTTTGCGGTACCGGTAGTGATGGCTTCCTCGGTCAAAGTAGCATTAATTCTCGAGCCGATACTCGATTCGTTGGATATCCGACTTGTAGCTGTAAGCACATTATCAGAATTTACATATCTAATCTCTTCGATCTCTGGTCTATTTCCATAGTCGGAAAGAAGACTCTGAACCTCTTCTCTGAACTGTTCCTCATCATCACCGTATTCCGTATAGAGTTCTTTGACCCTAGTATCTATTAGACTTACCTGGGTCTCGATGTTGTCTTGAAAGTTACCAGTCAATTCTTTCTCAAGCGTATTCGTGAAATACAGACCGATGATCTGCATACCGATGACGATGAGGAGCACATATATGATTACGAGCTTGATATGAAGAGATTGCAGGTTTTTAAAAAACTGCTTCATTAAATGTTAACCCCTTTATTCGTCACCTTGGATGTAATACCCGACACCTCTTCTTGTCATCAGGTATTCCGGACGGGAAGGATCATCTTCTATCTTCTCCCTGAGCCTCCGCACTGTAACGTCGACAGTACGGACATCACCGAAGTAGTCGTAGCCCCACACAGTTTCTAGTAGATGTTCCCGGGTCATTACCTGGGAGAGGTGTTGGGCCAGATAATTGAACAGTTCAAACTCACGATGCGTGAGTTCAATATCTTTGTCATTTTTCTTAATGGCATAGGAGTCCGGTATCACCGTAATGGCCTTGACCTGAATATTGCTGTTTTCAGATTCCTGATCTTTGGTCGATGTTTCGACATTTCTTCTTAAATTAGCCTTTACACGCGCAATCAGTTCACGTGTCGAAAAAGGTTTGGTGACATAGTCATCGGCACCGAGCTCAAGCCCGAGCACTTTATCTATTTCAGAATCCTTGGCTGTCAGCATGATGATCGGCATATCGTGGGTTTTACGCACTTCGCGACACACTTCCATACCATCCATGCCCGGCAGCATTATATCAAGCAGTACAATGTCTGGCACGACCTCAAGTATAAGTGCCAGTGCATCATTGCCATCATAGGCACAATGCACTTCATATCCTTCTTTCTCAAGGTTGAATTCCAATATATCAGCAATGGGTCTTTCATCATCAACTACAACGATCTTCTTAGGCATTTCATTCCCTCACTTTCGTTATGTGCCTGTTTGCATAGTTATATCCACTATAAATGTATCACTTTTTCATATTTATTTCCATCTGGGTATAGTAAAAAGCCATCAGCGTCATGTGCTGATGGCTTCTATACGACGGTCCCGACGGGAATCGAACCCGCGATCTCCTGCGTGACAGGCAGGCATGTTAACCGCTACACCACGGGACCATGGTGTTATATAAAATATAAAAGTGACCCGTACGGGACTCGAACCCGTGTTACCGCCGTGAAAGGGCGGTGTCTTAACCGCTTGACCAACGGGCCTTGATGTTAATTGGTATTGAACACAAAGGTTATTATATCACGATATAAATTTCATTTTCAACTGAAACTTTTATTTTTTATTAAAATAAAAAATCCCACGGCGTCTGCCATGGGATTGACTACTAGCTCCAGAAATTTTTAAGGAGGTTCGTTTGATTGCGATCTGGACCGACAGAGAAAATAGAGATGCCGACACCTGTCAGCCGCTCGATTTCCTCAAGGTAGTTCCTAGCATTATCTGGAAGGTCTTCAAGACGCTTTATGCCAGTAATATCCTCTTTCCAGCCGGGCATGGTCTTGAAAATCGGCTTAGCACGATCTAGCGCATGCAGCGTAGCTGGATATTCCGTCACTTCTTTGCCATCAATCTCGTAGGCCGTACAGATTTTCACAGTATCCAGACCGCTTAGCACATCGATGGAATTGAGAGAGAGGTCAGTGATGCCACTGACACGTCTTGCATGACGCACAACGACACTATCGAACCATCCAACACGTCGCGCACGGCCTGTCGTCGTTCCATATTCGCGTCCGATTTCGCGAATATGTTCAGCGCTCTCGTCAAACAGTTCAGTCGGGAAAGGACCATCGCCGACACGGGAAGTATATGCTTTACATACGCCGACAACATTTCTAACAGCAGTGGGTCCAACGCCACAGCCGACAGTTACATTACCGGCAACCGGGTTACTGGAAGTGACGAATGGATATGTCCCATGATCGATATCCAGCATGACACCTTGGGCACCTTCAAAAAGGACCTTCTGATTGTTCTGGAAAGCATCATCAAGTACTTTAGCCGTATCCGTCACATAAGGTGCCAGACGCTCTGCTGCTTTTTGATAAGGTTCGAAGATTTCATCAAAGGTGAAGCCTTCACGTTCATACAGTGCCGTGAACATATGATTTTTAAGCTTTAGATTTTCTTCGAGTCTTTTTCTGAACGTTGCTTCATCGATTAGGTCTGCCATACGGATTCCTATTCTTTGCGCCTTGTCGACATAGCATGGCCCAATGCCTCTTTTAGTCGTACCGATTTTATTATCTCCGCGTGCTTCCTCTTCCAACTCATCTTGAAGGAGATGGTAGGGGAGTATTACTTGTGCACGGTTTGAAATTCTGAGGTTGTCGACAGATATACCACGTTCGATCAGTCCATCCAGTTCTTTGATGATGGAAATGGGATCGATGACGACACCGTTACCGATCAGTGAAATTTTATCGTCGTAGAATATACCTGAGGGAACGAGATGCAGCTTGTAGGTTTCGCCACCAAATTGAATTGTATGACCTGCATTGTTACCTCCGGAGAAACGTGCGATGATATCTGCATCTTCTGATAGGAAGTCTGTAATCTTCCCTTTTCCTTCGTCGCCCCACTGTGTTCCGACTACTACTGTTCCAGACATGTCTTTGCCCCCATTTTCTTTGAATTACCGTAATCATTCTAACAATAAGTGCTGCAAAAGGCAATAAAAATACGAACGTTTTTATAATATGTATATAAAAACATTCGTAAATTTAATTGGGTGGGATATAACCATCGCCATACCCATGATTATCCTGGTCGAAGAAGCTACTGTAGGACTTATTGAATATCAGTTTCACTGTTCCTGTTGGACCGTTCCTGTGTTTAGCAAGTATGATTTCTATCTCATCTTGCTCACGCTGCGCACCTTCTGCATCGTCCTCACCATCACCGCGAACATAATAATCTTCACGATAGAGAAAAGCTACGATATCTGCATCTTGCTCGATCGACCCGGATTCGCGTAAGTCACTCATCATCGGTCGCTTGTCCTGTCGTGTCTCTACACTCCTGGATAACTGACTGAGGGCGATGACCGGGCACTCCATCTCACGGGCCAGCGCTTTTAGCATACGTGAGATTTCCGATACTTCCTGCTGTCGGTTATCACTTCTTTTGTTACTTGATCCCTGAATCAGTTGCAAGTAGTCGATGATGACCATATCGATTCCGTGTTCCTGCTTCAGACGCATGCATTTGGAACGGATATCACTAACACGGATACCTGGTGAGTCGTCTATGAAAATCTTCGATTCCGCAAGACTACCAATTGCAGTGGTGAAGTTATCCCAATCATCATGATTGAGATTTCCTTGTCTCAGTTTAGTAGCATCAATCATACCTTGGCTCGATATCATACGCGAAACAAGCTGATCGGCGCCCATTTCGAGAGAGAATATTGCGACGGTATACTTTTCGCGAGACGTCCCGACATGACCAGCGATATTGAGAGCGAATGCGGTCTTACCCATAGAAGGCCGAGCGGCCAGTATGATCAAGTCGTTCCGATTGAATCCGGAGGTCATGAAATCAAGATCACGATATCCTGTTGGAATACCCGTTGTACTATCTGTCTGTCCAGCGCGTGCTTCGACTTGTTCGTAAACTTCGTGGACTACGGATTTCATGGACTTAAAGCCTTCGTTCCGACGACTCTCAGAAATAGACATAATTCTCGACTCTGCTTCGGTAAGAAGATCTTCCACATCCATCTCTTCTGAGAAACCTTCACTTGCGATTTCTTCTGCTGTCTTAATCAGCGTTCGCTTCAGTGCATACTTCGCTACGATGTCCACATAGAAAGCAACGTTCCGACTCGTTGGTACGACGTTCGACAGTTCTGCAAGGTATCTTGGGCCTCCAACAGAACTCAAGACCTCCATGCTTTTCAACTGGTCAATTAAGGTAACCACATCGATACTTTGATGATTTTCACTTAAAAAACCCATCGCCCGGTAAACATGCTGGTGCTCTGAACGATAGAAATCTTCTGGTTCCAACGTCTCCGCTGTAGAAATGAAAATTTCGGGATTGATCAGTATGGCACCAAGGACAGACTGCTCCGCTTCCATGTTGTGCGGCATCTGTTGATGTATATCCAAAATCAATCCCTCCTTGGTTTACTACTGTTCAATAACATGCACCTTGATCTCTGCAAATACTTCGGGGTGCAGCTTAACACTCATCTTGTGGTAGCCAAGGCTCTTAAGCGGCTGTGACATATCAAGCTTTCTTTTATCGAGCTTGATACCATGCTGCTTCTCGTATGCCTCAACGACCTGCTTGGAACTGATGGAACCGAATAGGCGGCCATCGTCACCGGACTTCGTCTTTATTTCAACTTCTTTCTCTTCAAGTTGTGCTTTCATCGCCTTAGCATCTTCCAATGCCTGCTCTGCCTTTGCTTCTTCAGCGTCATGCTGTGCCTGAAGTTTCTTCAGATTCGCTGGTGTCGCTTCTTCGGCTAGGCCTTTCTTAAGCAGGAAATTTTGTGCATAGCCTGTAGCAACTTCTTTCACTTCACCTTTTTTACCTTTGTTTTTAACGTCATTCAGAAAAATTACTTTCATTCCTCTTCACTCCTGTTATCGAATATTTCTTCAATTGCTTGGTTGAGCTCATCATAGAGCTCATCCATTGATTTACCGGTCACTCGTGTGGCTGCATTGGAGAGATGGCCGCCTCCGCCCATTGCTTCCATTACGAGCTGGACGTTCATCTCTCCGAACGATCGTGCTGAGATGCCGATTGACTCATCTTCACGTGCTGCCATGACAAATGAAGCCTGTACCCCTTCAATCTGCAGTAGCTGGTCGGCCGCCTGTGCCACTGTTACAGGATGGTATGTCATCATGGAATCCGCTTTAACAATAGCAATACCGTTATCCTTGATCTCAGCCGATTTGATTAGATCACTTCTTGCGATATACGTATCGATGTCATCCTTTAGGAAAGTCTGTGCAAGTACAGGATCTGCACCATTACTCCTTAGGAAACTGGCGGCATCGAAAGTTCTCGATCCCGTGCGAAGCGTATAGTTCCTAGTATCGACAATGATGCCTGTAAGCATGATGGTTGCTTCCAGACGGGAGAGTTTCTGCTCCTTGTTCTGGTATTCAAGCAATTCTGCAACAAGCTCGCTTGCACTGGAAGCGTAAGGCTCCATATAAACGAGTAGGGGATTAGAAATAAAGTCGTCAGAACGTCTATGATGATCGATGATGACCTTCCGGGCTGCCTTGTTCAGGATCACTTCGTCGAGTACCATGTTCGGTCGATGCGTATCCACGACAACAACAGTTGTTTTCGGATTCATCTTCTCCCAAGCCTCTTCAGAGGTGATGAACATCTTCATCAGATCTTCCCGTGCTTTTAGTTCCTTCATCATGCGCTGTAGTGTCTCGTCGATGTCATCTTCGTTTAATATGATATGCGCTTCGATACCATTCATCGAAGCAATTTTGGCTACGCCGATTGCAGATCCGAGCGCATCCATATCGGGATTTTTATGACCCATGATGAGTACATTGTCCCCTTCAAGCAGAATGTCCCGAAGGGCATGAGAAATAACTCGCGCTTTGACACGTGTTCGTTTTTCCATCGGATCGGTCTTTCCGCCATAGAATCTGGCGTTCCCGTTTACTGCTTTGATGGCTACCTGGTCGCCACCACGCCCGAGAGCTAGGTCAAGACTCGACTGAGCCAACTCGCCGACCTCTATATAATCGTCGGATCCTTCCCCCACACCGATACTCACTGTAATCTGAGCACCGAGTTCCTGGGAGCGTTCCCGGACTTCATCTAGCAGATTGAACCGTGTCGACTCTATATCTTTTAGACTGCTTGAATTGAGCAGGATGATGAAACGATCCTGGGAGAAGCGACGGATATAGATATGGTGCCGGTTCGCCCATTCATTGATTGTATTTGTGATGCTGTTATTGAGTTCGCTTTTTAGAGCCTCGCTCATATTCTGTGTCACTTCATCGTAGTTATCGAGGAATAAAATACCAATGACAGGCTGTTTGTCTTCAAGCTCGGTCTCACGGTTGCGCTGACTAGTGATATCTATCAGGTGCAGTGCCTGGTGTTTTTCGTCCCAATAGATTTTAAAGTACTTATCGTTGTAGGTTGATTCTGTCCTATGGATGTTATTGGCTTTAAGCGTTGTCATGATGTTCGGGAACAGCCGATTGATTGGTGTATTCAATTTTTCCCTTGAAATTTCACTGCACATATAATCGTTCATCCACTCGATTTCATCATCATCATTCAGTATGATAAGTCCCATCGGTAATTCGTCGATGGCATACTGCTTGCTGCCAGCAATATCTACAACCATTTGCCGGAAACGATTCTCATTGATGATAAAGGAACGGTAGAGATACAAAAATAGAAGTGTCAGGAGTATCGTACTTACGATAAGAAAGAGCAGGCCAGTCCTGAAGTGGTTCGTCAGTACAAATATATTCATTACCAGAATATGAAACGCTGCGATTGTAAAAGGTATGAATATCATTTTCCTGTCCAGCACGTTATACATTCCTATCACTTCCTTTTCAACTGTAGTAGTGTCCTTATCCTGAAGATCATTTCAAATATGCCGATGAGTATCGTGAGCGGTCTTAGGATGACCAATGGAATCAGCAGCAGTATTGAAATTACCATATTTAATTTCTTTTCTCGGAAGAAGAAATAGCTGAAGCTAAGACCATGTATATAAAGTATCCACTCCACAACAATCAGCAAGTTGCCGATCGTAGACTGGGCTGTCGTCCCTTCAGTTGTAAAAAATGATACTATAAACAGCACCAAAAATAAATAAAGGACGTAACGCGGGAAAGCCCAGTATTTGAACGAACGGTAGTTCCACATTTTCATGTGCGATGAACTGAAAAGAACACGCTGCATTAGTACAGTGTAGAGTGCCAGTAGGAATGCAATCACTGTAATATAAGCAGGTATATTGATGAAGATCTGATCTAGCGAAGTCCGGATGAGATCCGTATCGAGGTCAGAAGCAAAAGTCCCGTACATCTGGAGCTGTTCCATATACCACCCGCGAATCTCCAAATAAGTGTCAGAGATGGGCTGGACCACTCCGAGACCTTGAAGCAGGTTCAATATGCCTATAAATGAAAGCATCAGTGTGGCAGTCACATAGAATAGTGTCAGCTCCTGAGATAATTCTTTCTTTAGTGTATAGTGGACCACTATCGCCACTATATATAATACCACAAACCAAATCCAGGCATCCGCCGAGAGAAGTAATGCGGCAGGTATGAGAAAGCTGGCAAATGTCAGCCAAAAATGATAATTTGACTGATCTTTTAGCTTGACCAGAAAATAGACGGCGAACGGTAACAGTACTGCGCCGAAAAGCAGACTGACATCAGTAAGCGTGATGAACACGAATACAACAAGCAATACCAGCATCAATTGAAGCATTGATACTCTTTTATCCAAATTTCCACTCCTCCAACCATAAAATAAAGCTCCTAAACGAATAGGAGCATCCAATACTATTATTATAACGCTTCAAGCTTTTCCTGACCACTCATATAAGGTCTCAAAACTTCAGGGATTGTCACCGAACCGTCCGCATTTTGGTAGTTCTCAAGAAGGGCGGCCATTGTTCTGCCAACTGCAAGCCCACTGCCGTTCAGTGTGTGCAGCAGTTCCGGTCTCGCGTCCTGATCACGCTTGAACTTGATGTTTGCCCGGCGCGCTTGGAAATCCGTCATGTTGGAAATTGAACTGATTTCTTTATAATCTTCGTAACTCGGCAACCATACTTCAACATCGTATGTCTTGGAAGATCCAAAACCGATATCCCCAGTACATAGTAGTACTGTGCGGTGGGGTAAGCCAAGCAAGTTCAGTATATTTTCTGCGTGAGTCGTCATCTCTTCGAGTGCACCCCAAGAATCTTCCGGGCGCTCAATACGGACCATCTCCACTTTGTTGAACTGGTGAAGACGGATCAGACCCCGTGTATCTCTACCAGCAGAGCCTGCCTCACTTCTAAAACAGGCAGTCTGAGAAGTAAATTTTACTGGCAGCTGGTTGTTCGGCAAAGTTTCATCTTTATGGAAGTTTGTCAGAGTCACTTCAGATGTCGGGATAGTATACATTTCCATACCATCTATTTTGAAGAGATCCTCTTCGAATTTAGGCAGTTGACCTGTTGAATACATTGCTTCTGCACGCACAATCTGAGGCGTCATCATCTCTTTGTATCCATTCTTGCCATGAACTTCGAGCATGAAGTTCATAAGTGCCCGTTCAAGACGTGCGCCGTCACCGGTGTGGTATACGAATCTTGCACCGGAAACTTTTGCTCCCCGTTCAAAATCTGCAAGCTCAAGATCTTCAAGAATATCCCAATGTGCCTTCGGATCAAAGTCGAACTGACGCGGCTCGCCCGATTTGCGTATCTCGACGTTCTCGGAATCATCCGCCCCTTCTGGAACGTCGTCGTGGATTAGATTCGGTACTCGGCTCATCCTATCTTCAAAATCAGCTTTTATGGTATTTAGTTTTGAATCTATATCCTTGATTTCTTCACCGACCTCACGCATCGCAGCAATGGCATCATCGGCATTTTCCTTATTGCGCTTCTTATGAGCAATCTCTTCAGAAACCTTGTTGCGTCTGCCTTTCAGTTCTTCGGTTTTCTGAATCAGCTGTCTGCGGGATTCATCCAATTCGAGAATCTCGTCTATGATTGCAGGATCCGTCCCACGTTTTTGCGTTTTTGCCTTCACTTGTTCAACATCATTGCGAATCGTCTTGATATCCAACATAAGTTTGCCCTCCATCTTTATAAAAAATAAAAGATACCACGCCCCGGAAAGGGACGTGGTATACGCGTTGCCACCCTAATTTGGTGCATCAAGCACCATCTCATTCATTTAACGGTACGGGGTACCGGTCACTCTTATAGAAGGATGGAAATTCATATTCCACTGCAGCCATTTTCACCACCCATGACCTCTCTAAAACAACGGAACACTACTGCTTCCTTCAAGTGACTCATATTCAACTTATCCCCATTCTATAATGAAAGTAGCTAAAATGCAAGACTATCGAAGTGGTTCAAGGCCCGGTCGTCGATATACGACTTGTCCTTTTGCGATGACTGTATGTGCATGGTTGACGCCATAGTGATAAGGAATATATTCGTGGTTCGGCGCATCCCATAAAACGATATCCGCCTGATCACCCGCTTCAAGCGTCCCTTTATCCACGTCGATGGCATGGGCTGCGTTAACAGTCACAGCATTCCAAATTTCATTCGGTGTCATTTTCAGTTTAAGACTTGCGATTGCCATGATCATCTGCAGGTTATCCGTAACACAACTACCCGGGTTGTAGTCGGTAGCGAGACTGACTGCACCACCGTTCTCGATCATGCCACGAGCATCGGCAAATTGATCTTTACCAAGGTAGAATGTCGTCCCTGGGAGCAGCACGGCAACGGTATCTGAATCCGGTAGCAAATTCTTTCCGTTCGTACTTGCAGCAACAAGGTGATCTGCACTAATGGCATTCTGTTCGATGGCGAGCTCAAGGCCCCCAAGCGGATCAATCTCGTCCGCATGGATCTTCACACGCATACCAAGAGCATTCGCAGCTTTCATATATTTTCTGGACTGCTCAATTGTAAACACACCTGTTTCACAGAAGATATCAGCAAAGTCGGCATATGCCTGCGCTTCATCGAGGAGTTCGATCATTTCATCCAGGAACACATCTTTATCCATGCCTTTCGGTATGGCATGCGGGCCAAGGAACGTATGACGCATCGTAATCGGGAATTTTTGAGATATTTCCCGGGAAACTTCAAGCTGTTTCAGTTCATTTTCACGATCCAAACCATAACCACTTTTGCTTTCAATTGTAAGCACGCCGTGCTGGATCATTCGTATAATATTTTTCGATGCCTTATCTAGGAGTTGCTGATGAGTGGCTTTACGTGTCTGCTCAACCGTATTGAGTATGCCACCGCCTTGTTCAAGTATTGTGAGGTAATCCACTCCTTGGCGTTTTAACGCCATCTCGTGCTCCCTTGATCCTCCATGCACAACGTGAGTATGTGGATCGACGAGAGCAGGGGAGACAACCATACCGTCGGCATCAATCTCCTCAGTCGCTTCATAACCTTTCGTTTCCTCACCCCGATAGACGACATGACCATCCTTTATGACAATCATTGCATCTTCGATAATCTCGAGTTCGTCCATTTCACTGCCTTTCAATGGTTGCTCACTCTTCTTCGGCAGAATAAGTGCACTTATGTTTTTTATAATGATATCGTTCATTATTGTTCCTCCTTGAGCATTGGAATATTGATGCCGCGTTCTTTAGCTGTGTCGATCGCAATTTCGTATCCCGCATCAGCATGCCTTGCTACACCCATGCCAGGATCACTCGTCAGTACGCGCTCAATACGACGTGTTGCATTCTCAGTACCATCTGCCACCACAACCAAACCGGCATGAAGCGAGTAGCCCATTCCGACGCCTCCACCATGGTGGACACTGATCCATGAACCACCAGCAGCGGTATTGACTAAAGCATTCAAAATCGCCCAGTCCCCAACAGCATCGCTGCCATCCTTCATGCTTTCTGTTTCACGGTTCGGACTGGCGACAGAGCCACTATCCAAATGATCGCGTCCAATAACAATCGGCGCAGATATCTCACCACTGGCGACCATATCATTTAGAGCCATACCCATCTTTGCGCGTTCACCATATCCTAGCCATGCGATTCTTGCCGGCAGACCTTGAAATGCAATTTTTTCCTGGGCCATATCGAGCCATCTCAGAAGCTTTTCATTTTCAGGAAACAGTTCGCGCATCTTTCTGTCAGCCGCTTCAATATCTTTTGGATCTCCACTCAATGCCACGAATCGGAAAGGTCCTTTTCCCTCACAAAAGAGCGGACGGATATAGGCTGGCACAAACCCTGGGAAGTCGAAGGCATTGTCTACACCTTCATCTTTGGCTACTTGACGTATATTATTGCCATAGTCGAAGACGACCGAACCCTTTTCTTGGAATTTAAGCATCGCTAGAACGTGTTTGGCCATGGACTGTGAGGATAGCTTGATATATTCTTTCGGATCCCTCTCCCTCAAAGCATCCGCATCTTCAAGACTATAACCGATGGGAACATAGCCATTCAGCGGGTCATGTGCAGATGTCTGATCGGTTACGATATCAATATTGAATCCGCGCTCCAATATTTTATGATGAATCTCAGCCGCATTACCGAGTAGACCAATGGAAAGTGCTTCGCCTTTGTTCTTGGCAGCTTCCGCCATTTCGAGCGCTTCATCTAGGGAATCGGTCTGAGTATCAAGGTAACGCGTATCGATACGTTTTTGGATTCTTGTCGGATCGATTTCGACACAGATCGCCACCCCTTCATTCATCGTTACCGCGAGCGGCTGGGCACCACCCATGCCACCGAGTCCTGCCGTCAGAGTGATGGTGCCTCTGAGACTGCCATCATAGTTTTGGTTCGCCAATTCTGCGAACGTTTCGTACGTGCCCTGTACAATCCCTTGGGAACCAATGTAAATCCAGCTACCTGCAGTCATTTGACCATACATCATGAGACCTTTCTTATCGAGTTCGTTGAAATGATCCCAGTTTGCCCATTTCGGTACAAGCACAGAGTTTGAAAGTAGGACACGCGGTGCCGCCTCGTGTGTTTTGAAAACCGCAACCGGTTTACCGGACTGGATCAGCATCGTTTCATCCTTCTCGAGGTCACGCAGCGTTCTTTCTATTGCTTCGAATGATTCCCAGTTACGTGCTGCCTTACCGATGCCTCCGTAGACCACCAAGTCTTCTGGGCGTTCGGCCACTTCTGGATCCAGATTATTGTAGAGCATTCTTAATGCCGCTTCTTGCTCCCATCCTTTACACTCAATTTCCAATCCTTTTTTCGCAGTAATTTTTCTAGACATATTCCGCCACCCCTTTAATTTGTCTGAGTTCATCCGTAAGTATTTTGATATCTTTACTGAAATTACGATCTTGGCTAATAAATGCAACGTGACTACGATAGATGTCAAATTTATCTCGAGTTCTTGGGGAGAGTTTGTCTTCTCCTTTAATCTCGACTGCTGTCAGGGCAATGAACAATTCAATTGCTAAAACGTTCCTTACATTATCGATAATGTCGCGTGCATGCCTTGCACCGATGGTCCCCATGGAAACATGGTCCTCCTGGTTGGCTGAAGACGGTATGGAATCGACGCTGGCCGGGTGAGCAAGGGTCTTATTTTCTGAAACAAGGCTCGCTGCTGCATATTGTAGGATCATTGCTCCGGACTGTAGGCCTTCTTGTGGACTGAGAAACGCCGGAAGATCCCCATTGAGAGACGGATTGACAAGACGTTCGATACGTCGTTCCGATATGTTGGCAATTTCACTCACACCAATTTTAAGCAGGTCCATGGCTATCGCTATCGGCTGTCCGTGGAAGTTCCCTCCTGAGATAACTTCTTCCTCACCAAATATCAGTGGATTGTCATTCGCAGCATTCATTTCGATCTCTATTTTTTCCTTCACATAGGCGAGGGTTTGCAGTGATGCACCGTGCACTTGCGGGATACACCTGAGCGAATAGGCATCCTGTACTCTAATCTCACCTTGGCGTGTCGTCAGTTCTGAACCTTCGAGGAGGTATCTCAGTCTTTTCGCCACTTCAACCTGCTCCTTGTACCCCCGGGATAGATGTACTTTCTCGTTGAATGCATCAGTGATACCATTTAAAGCCTGGTGGGTAAGCGCAGAAATCCAGATGCTATCATCCATAATTTTTTCTGCCTCAATGTAGTTAATCAGTCCCTGTGCAGTCATTGGCTGTGTGCCATTGATCAGTGCAAGTCCTTCCTTAGCCTGAAGTGTGAGGGGAAGAATGCCGAGACGCTCCATGACTTTACGTGCAGACGAGAGTTGCCCTTCGTAGAATACTTCTCCTTCCCCAATCAATGTAATTGCGAGATGGGCAAGCGGTGCAAGATCCCCGGACGCACCGAGTGATCCCTGTTCTGGTACTCTCGGGATAATGCGCTCATTGATGAATGTCTTAAGCTGCTCCACTAGCTCAACTGTTACACCAGAATGGCCTTTTAGCAGAGTGTTGAGCCTTAGTACCATCATGGCAAGTACCGTTTTTTCTGCAAATGGCTTGCCGACACCACATGAGTGGGAACGAATTAGGTTAACTTGTAGTTCCGTTGTCTTATCACTCGATATCCTTACATCACTGAACAGTCCGAATCCTGTAGTGATGCCGTATATCGTACTTTCGTTTTCGATGATGCGTTCAACCGTCTTTCTGGATCGTTCGACATTCGTGTAGGCTTCCTCTGAAATCTCGATGGTACTTCTGTCGTCATTTAGGAACGTCTTCATCTTTTCAATGGTCAGTTCCTGTCCATTCAATGTTAAAATGGTCACGTTTACGCCTCCTTTTTTCAATAAAAAAAGACACATGCATCCCTTTGGGATGTATCGTGTCTCTATTAGCTAATGTCTATGACATGTATATTCAATTGTAGCTAGATATGATTGATGCCAAGTCCTAGTGTTTCGTGCTCCTTGCCTTTGATGGGTGCACCAATGGTGCCGTAGAAGCACACCGCAATCCATTCCCCTTCAACGGTCTCCGGATACGGGCGACCTCTCACGACCGAAAATGTCAGTCCTACAGTACGCATGACCTCACCGACGCTCAATTTCCCTCGTGTTACACCCTCTGCCGCCTCAATGATGGCATGGTAGAGTGCATGGGTTTCCCGGTAGATATCTCCATTGATCAGCTGGTTGCGTTTTGCCGCTGTTTCGACTGAAGAGATAACTTTTTTAAGATCCATCGATCCGACTTTTCCAGTAACTACTTTGAAAGACTTGTATTCGGGCATAAGCCCGAACGCTGTGTCAGCATCTGTCAAAGCGACAAGTGCGGCATATTTGCCGAATGCCTGCTGTTGATTCGAATTCATTGGCATCCTCTCCGAAATTCATCTATGTTTGTTCCTCTAATTGACTAATGACTATTTTCATTATAGCGCTTCCACTAAATAAGCGCAATTGCCCATATAATCAAAAAACGGTCCATGACATATCATGGACCGTAGAAGTATTTTTAAAATGGATGCTACTCTTCAGTTTCTTCAGCTTCCGCATCGAGATCGGCGTCCGTTGCGTTTGCTTCTGTGACTTCCTTCACTTTCGCAACTGTTGCGACTTTTTGATCCTCATTCATCTTTATGAGTCTGACGCCTTGAGTATTACGACCGGTGGAGGAGACTTCCTCCATAACCAGGCGGATGAGGACACCGTGGTTTGTCACGATCATCAAATCCTCGTCACCATCGATGGCAGCAATGTAGACCAATGCACCGATGCGCTCTGTCAGATTCGCAGTTTTCACACCCATGCCGCCACGGTTCGTAATACGGTAATCCGCTTCTGGTGTGCATTTGCCGTAACCATTGTCAGTGACCACGAGAATGGACTGACCTTCCGTCAGGACATCAAGCCCGATGACATAATCATCTTCACGCAGTTTGATTCCTTTTACGCCTGCTGCTGTACGACCCATCGTACGTATTTGTGTTTCCTCGAAACGGATCAGATTGGCATCTCTTGTACCAAGAATAACTTCTTTTGAACCATCTGTCAGACGAACGGCTAATAGTTCGTCATCGCCGCGGAATGAAATGGCAATCTTGCCGTTTTTGTTGATGCGTTCGAAATCGCTCAAAGGCGAGCGCTTGACGAGCCCGTTCCTTGTTGCAAATATGAGGAATTTGTCTTCTGTGTCCTCATCTTTCACACCAATCATCGTACTGATCACTTCATCCTTATCGATCTCAAGCATATTAACAACTGGAATTCCCTTCGACTGGCGGGAGAATTCAGGGATTTCATATCCTTTAAGACGGTACACACGCCCTTTATTCGTAAAGAACATAATGTAGTCGTGCGTACTCATTGTTACAATCTGGCTGACGAAGTCATCTTCAACTGTATTCATTCCCTGCACACCGCGTCCACCACGGTGCTGGGCACGATAAGTGGAGGAAGGCAGGCGTTTGATGTAGTTATTGTGGCTCAGAGTGACAACAATCTGCTCTTCAGGGATAAGATCTTCATCTTCGATATCTGATAGGCTACCGAGTGTAATTTCGGTTCTGCGCGCATCACCGTACTTCTCTTTGATTTCAATCAGTTCATCACGAATGATTTGAAGCAATTTTTCATCATCGGCGAGGATTTCTTTAAGATACTGGATTGTTTTTAGTATCTCATTATACTCGTCTTCTATCTTGCCTCTCTCAAGTCCTGTCAGACGTCTCAGACGCATATCCAAAATGGCCTGCGACTGGCGCTCGGACAGGTTGAATTGTTCCATAAGCCCCGTCCTTGCTGCCTCATCGTTTTGTGAGCCACGGATTAGTGCAATGATTGCATCGATATTATCAAGGGCGATTTTCAACCCTTCGAGGATGTGTGCACGGTCTTCTGCACGCTTCAGATCGAATTTCGTCCGTCTTGTAACAATAACTTTCTGGTGCTCCAGGTAATGTGCAAGCACTTCTTTCAAACCAAGTATTTTAGGCTGCCCTTTGACAAGTGCCAGCATGTTGATACCAAAAGAGGTCTGAAGGGGAGTTTGCTTATAGAGGTTGTTTAAAATAACGTTGGCATTCTTATCCTTGCGAATCTCTATAATGATCTTGACACCTGCTGCAAGACTTGTTTCGTCACGCAAATCAGTGATACCTTCGATCTTTTTATCGCGTGCGAGTTCAGCAATCTTTTCAACCAATCTTGCCTTGTTGACCTGATACGGGATTTCAGAGACGACGATGCGCTCCTTACCGTTACTCATCATCTCTATCTCACAGCGTGAACGCATCATGACCGAGCCACGACCCGTTTCATATGCTTGTCTGATGCCACCTTTACCAACAATTAGACCAGCTGTCGGAAAATCAGGACCTTTCACATGTTCCATCAGTTCAGGGAGAGTAATTTCGCTATCTTCGGAATAGGCGAGTACAGCGTCGATTACTTCCGTCAAATTATGCGGTGGAATATTCGTCGCCATGCCGACTGCGATACCGCTCGTACCGTTGACGAGGAGATTTGGAAACCTCGAAGGCAATACGACTGGCTCGCGCTCATTACCGTCATAATTGTCTTGGAAATCGATGGTATCTTTGTTGATATCTCGCATCATTTCCATGGAAATTTTGCTCATTCTTGCTTCGGTATAACGCATCGCCGCTGCACTGTCGCCATCCATGGAACCGAAATTCCCCTGGCCGTCGACTAACGGGTTACGGTAGCTGAAGTCCTGTGCCATACGAACCATCGCATCGTAAATGGAGGAGTCACCATGGGGGTGGTATTTACCCATGACGTCCCCGACAATTCTGGCAGACTTTTTATACGGTTTGTCAGAAGTCATCCCATTGTCATGCATTCCGTACAGTATTCTACGGTGGACCGGTTTCATACCATCCCTGACATCCGGCAGTGCTCTTGAAACGATGACGCTCATCGCATAATCAAGGAAGGATGTCCGCATCTCTTTACTTATATTTACTTCTTTCAACCGATCGATTCTATCACTCATTCAATTACCTCCACTGGTTAGACGTCTAGGTTCTGGACGTATAATGCATTTTCTTCAATAAAGTTTCTTCTATGTTCGACAATATCGCCCATCAGCATTTCAAATGTCTGGTCTGCATCTACCGCATCATCCAAGGTGACTTGCATAAGCGTTCTGAATTCAGGATCCATCGTAGTCTCCCATAGTTGATCCGCATTCATCTCCCCGAGACCTTTATATCTGGAAAGTGACATCTTAGGCGTCTCATTGAGTTCTTTTCTGAGTACTTCAAGCTCCCTGTCATCAAATACATAGTATTTATTCTTGCCTTGCTCGATCTTGTAGAGTGGTGGCTGGGCAATATAGACATATCCCGCTTCGATAAGCGGCTTCATGAAACGATAGAAGAATGTCAGCAGCAGCGTACGAATATGCGCACCATCCACATCAGCATCGGTCATGATGACAATCTTGTGGTAGCGGGCTTTGGTCAGGTCGAACTCTTCGCCGATGCCGGTACCGAGTGCTGTAATCATGGAACGGATTTCGTTATTGTTCAAAATTTTATCGAGTCTTGCTTTTTCAACGTTTAGAATCTTGCCTCGGAGTGGAAGGATTGCCTGGGTCGTGGAATTACGTCCGGATTTAGCGGATCCACCGGCAGAATCGCCCTCAACGATGAACAATTCACTTTTTGCCGGATCTTTGCTTGAACAGTCGGCAAGTTTACCTGGCAGACTGGAGATTTCAAGAGCAGATTTTCTGCGTGTCATTTCGCGGGCTTTTTTAGCTGCGACTCTGGCACGTTGCGCAGTGAGTCCTTTTTCGACAATGATCCTTGCCGCTGTCGGATTCTCCAAAAGGAAACGATCGAATCCTTCAGAAAATAGTTGATCTGTGATAAGCCTTGCTTCTGAGTTGCCGAACTTCGTCTTTGTCTGTCCTTCAAACTGGGGATCAGTATGCTTGATGGAGATGACCGCAGTCATGCCTTCACGCACATCTTCACCGCTCAAACGATCTTCGTTCTCCTTGATGATGCGGTTCTTCACACCATAGGCATTGATTACTTTGGTCAGCGCACGCTTGAACCCGTCCTCGTGCGTCCCGCCTTCATACGTATGGATGTTATTTGCGTATGAAAGGAGTGTAGAATTATAGCCATTATGGTACTGGAGTGCAATCTCAACTTCAACGTCGTCCTTCTCACTCTGCATGTAGATGACCTCGTCGTGCAATACATCCCGTGTTTCATTCATCTGTTCGACGTAGGACTTGATGCCACCTTCATAATAGTACTCGAAAGATTCATCCTCTTCACCCCGTTCATCAATCAGAGTGATTTCGAGTCCCTTGTTAAGGAAAGCGAGTTCCTTAATCCGTTTTTGCAGCACTTCCGTGTCATATACTGTTGTTTCTGTAAAGATCTCAGCGTCTGCTTTAAAGCGAATGACAGTACCTGTCTTTTCCGTCTCATCAACGACTTTCAGGTCAAAGTCGGGGACACCTCTCGTGTAGCTCTGATGATGCACTTTGCCATTCAAATGAACGTAGACTTCAAGTGTTTCACTCAGCGCGTTTACAACGGAAGAGCCGACACCGTGCAGGCCGCCAGATACTTTATATCCGCCGCCGCCGAATTTACCGCCGGCGTGCAGGACAGTCAATATGACTTCCACTGCTGGCCGTCCCATTTTCTCTTGAATATCTACCGGGATTCCGCGGCCGTTATCTGTGACTTTGATCCAGTTATCTTCTTCAATCGTTACAGTGATGCGATCAGCGTGACCAGCCATCGCTTCATCGATACTGTTGTCGACGATTTCCCATACGAGGTGGTGGAGTCCTTTTGAAGCTGTGGAGCCGATATACATTCCTGGACGTTTACGGACTGCTTCTAGTCCCTCCAGTACTTGAATCTGACCCGCGCCATACTGTTCCATATTTTTTTCAGCCATATTATCACCTTCCATTATACTTTCACGTTGCCTTCTTCTATACCGAATGTCTTCATTTCATCCATGATTGCGTGATTGATATCACTGATTGATGTTGTTGTGACGAAGGTCTGCACTCTATTACGAATTGAGGTCAATAGGTGGGATTGTCTTGTTTCATCGAGCTCACTTAAAACATCATCCAGAAGCAAAATGGGGTATTCGCCCACTTCTTCATTTATCAGTTCAAGTTCTGCAAGCTTTATTGAAAGTGCCGTCGTCCGCTGCTGGCCTTGAGAGCCGTACGTTTGAACGTCGTAGTCGTTAATGTGGAAAGAGATGTCGTCCCTGTGAGGACCAATGAGCGCCTGGCCTCTTTCTATCTCCCGTTCAAGCGCCTCGTCAAGCAGCAGTTTCAACTCCTGCTCAAGCGTTTCCGCACCGGTTGCCTCATATTTGATATTCGGCCTGTATCTGACTGACAGAATTTCTTGGCCATTCGATATATCCCGATGAATCTTACGGGCATATTTTTCAATGGTATCGACAAACTGTTGCCTCTTTAAAATAATTAAACTTGCATAGTATGCAAGCTGTTCATTCAATACATCGATCATGACGCGATCGACATTCTTTTGTTTTAAATAGTTATTTTTCTGAGCAAGCACCTTCTGATAGCCGCTCAGCATGTTGATATATACTTTTGAGATCTGTCCGCATTCCATGTTTATGAATTTACGTCTGATCTGAGGAGATCCTTTGACAATATTGAGATCTTCCGGAGCAAACAGCACTACGTTCAAATGTCCAATATACTGGCTGAGTTTCGATACTTCCATATGGTTGACTTTCGCACGCTTTCCTTTTCCGCTCACACTGAGCGACAAGGGGAGGGTGCTGTAGGTAGTCGTTATATTACCATTGACATAAGCTTCATCCTGACCGAACCGGATCAACTCTTTATCCTTTGAGGTGCGATGACTCTTAGCCAAGGCGAGAAAGTAGATCGACTCTAGAAGATTCGTCTTGCCCTGGGCGTTCCGCCCGATAAAGATATTCAGCTTTGGATGGAATTCAAGGTCCAGCGTTCCATAATTTCTGAAATCTCCAAGATGTACACGATTCAAAATCATTTGGAATATTCGATTCTGAACTGGCCGAATTCCCCGAGATCCAGTACATCACCTTCGTGCAGTTTCTTCCCTCTGCGATTCTCAGGTTCTCCATTCAGCAATACTTCGTTTTCCTGAAGAAACCATTTGGCTTCTCCGCCGGTTCCTATGATCCCTTCGTGCTTAAGAAATTTTCCTAATGTAATCAGCTCATCGAACTGGATACTTTCCATGCACTCATCCTCCTTAATCTCACCTATATATTATACTACATTTTTCAATAAATTTCACCCCAGAAGCCCAAATAAAGGCTCAGGAGCGTTTTAAGGCACAAATAAGGGTTTCCCCTTTGAAACAAAAAAGCGACTGAGAACCCCTTTTTTTAAATTTCTGGGGCTCAGTCGCAGTTTGAACTGAAATTTTAATATGTGCGAATCGGCAGAATCAGCTGAACGACCGCGTCCGATTCAGCGGCCTTCAAAGTGAATGGACGCATGGTGCCGAAGAACTCGATGGTGACTTCCTCGTCGTTGATCGCTTTTAGTGCATCCATCATGTATTTGGAGTTGAAGGAGATTTTCAAATTTTCCCCTTCGACAGTGCCGGTACTGATATCTTCGTGTACTGTACCGACTTCAGGTGAATTGGAGGAGAGGGCAACATTGCCATTTTCCACACTCATGCGAATGACGTTATTGCCACCTTCTCTTGCCAGCAGGGATACACGGTCGATGGCATGGTAGAATTCGCCATTGTTCACAGTGACTTTTGTTTCGTAGTTTTCCGGGAACAGGCGGGATGTATCCGGATAGTTGCCCTCAAGCAATCTGGAGATAAAACGCATGTTGCCGTAGCTGATCAGTACTTGGTTTTGTGAAAAATGAATTTCCACCTCGTCGTCCGAGTCGTTAATGATCTTGTTGAGTTCGTTCAATGATTTTCCTGGAATAATGGCATGCATGCTATCCATACCGAATTGATCTCCTTCAAGCCTTCTTAGTGCCAGCCTGTGGGAATCTGTTGCGGTAAACTGGATGCCTGTATCATCGAACTGCCAGTTGACACCTGTCAGTACTGGTCTGGTCTCTGAAAGTGACACTGCAAAATTGGTCTGGTTAATGATTGTCTTTAGAACTGCAGATGGCAAGATGATACTTTCTTCATCATTTACTTCAGGTAATAGTGGATACTGGTCTGGATCATTACCACTCAGGTTGAACTCTGATTGTGAAGCAGTAATTTTAGTTTGGAAAGTATCGTTGGTTTCAAGTTGAACAAAGTTTCCTGAGAGTTTCTTGATGATATCCACAAAGAATCGTCCTGATAATACGACTGTTCCTGTTTCATTGATTTCAAGTATTTCTTCATTATCAATTTCAGTAGGTATTGTAATTTCAATTGATATCTCAGAATCACTGCCTGTAAGTATTAGATGATCTTCTTTTACTTCGAGTTTTATACCATTGAGTATCGGAAGTGTTGTTCTAGGTGATATTGCTTTGAGACAGTGGTTCAACTGTTCGATGAAATACTGACGGTTAATACTGATTTTCATAAGTTAGCGACTCCTTATATATTAAGTAGTATTTAAAGTAATAATAATAGTAGGCCCTGTGGATGTGTGGATAAGTGGATTGAAGCTATATGGCTCAGGTTATCCACATGTGGGTAAACTGTTTGTTAAAGTGTACCATCTATCCACACCATTCACACCTCTAACTGATTCGATTCTCCACTTCTTCAAGTTCTTGTCTAAACCGTTCATCCTCTGTAATCATTTTTGAGATCTTCTCATGGGCATGGATGACAGTAGAGTGATCACGACCGCCGAAAACCTCACCAATTTTTGGCAAGGAGTAATCTGTAAGTTCACGAGCAAGATACATTGCGATTTGCCGTGGGAAAGCGATGGATTTTGTGCGTTTTTTGGATGCAAATGACTCAATTTGTACATCGTAGAAGGACGCAACCGCTTCTTGTATGTCCGTGATTGTAATTTTCTTTGACTTGTTCTGGGTCACGAGGTCTTTTAATGCCTCTGAAACCATTTCCGGAGTCAGCGGCTGATTGACTAGTTTTGAATATGCCGCAACCCGTGTCAGCGCGCCTTCCAGTTCGCGGATGTTTGTATGGATATGGTTTGCAATGTAAATCATTGCTTCATTTGGAATTTCGACTTTTTCTTCTTCGCATTTCTTTCTAAGAATGGCAATACGCGTTTCCAGATCTGGTGGAGTGATATCGGTGATTAGTCCCCATTCGAAGCGCGAACGCAACCGATCTTCTAGTGTTGGGATTTCTTTAGGTGTGCGGTCACTTGAAATGACGATTTGCTTATTGTCTTCGTGAAGGGCGTTAAAAGTGTGGAAGAATTCTTCCTGCGTCGATTCTTTGCCTGCGAGAAACTGGATATCATCGATTAGCAGGACATCGACATTGCGATAGCGATTCCTGAACTCTTCGGTTTTATTATCGCGAATCGAGTTAATGAACTCGTTTGTAAATTTTTCACTAGAAAGGTAAGCAACTTTGGCGTTTGGGCGATGTTCCAGTACGTAGTGTCCAATTGCATGCATCAGGTGTGTCTTGCCAAGGCCAACGCCCCCATAGATGAAGAGTGGGTTATAGGCTTTTGCCGGCGCTTCTGCGACAGCGAGAGATGCCGCATGGCTGAAGCGGTTTCCATTTCCAATGACAAATGTTTCGAACGTATTATTCACGTTCAGCTGGCTGTTTACTGAAACTTCTGGTTCTGGTCCTGTCTTCTCAGGTGCTCTCACCGATGTTTCCTCTTCTTCTGTGACGATCCTGATCTCGGGTTTCTCTCCCATGACTTCATAGAGCTGCTCTTGGATCAGGACGCTGTAGTTTTTCTCGAGCCAATCCCTCTGAAACTGGGTATCTGCTTTTATGACAGCTGTGTCATTATCCAAGTGGACCATCGAAGTATCTTGGAACCATGTCTGATAGCTGGCATTGGCAATGGTTTCTTTGATGCCTTTTAGCGTGTTCTCCCATATTTCTTTAATACTACTCATACATTGTCCTCTTTTCCTATTCACATAATCACAGTATGTGGATACTCATTTCCACAGTGCTGAACAACTGTCCACAGGTTACACACAATCTGTGGACAAATCTAGTTACCAGGACGGTTTTCCCACAAATTCATACTCAGAATTATAACGAAAAAACCAAGGGATATCAACATCTAACTAAAGATATACACATATCTCAAGGTTATCCACAAGTGTCCTGCCAACGTGTGTGGAATTGGGGATAAGTATACGAGTAAGTTGTGGATACGACTTATCCACAGCTGATTTATCCACATAGATTGTCCACATTGTGGGTTATCCACAAAAAGAATCCATAAATTCCTGGTGAAAAATGTATTGAATTCTGTAGACTCATCTGTTATTCTTTAATAGTTACAATTCTAAAAGCTACACACAGGCAATAGGTATCATGGAGGTGTATTTAATATGGTAAAACGTACTTACCAGCCAAATAAACGTAAGCACAGCAAAGTGCACGGTTTTCGTAAAAGAATGAGCACAAAGAACGGACGCAAAGTATTGGCCCGTCGTAGAAGAAAAGGTAGAAAAGTACTTTCAGCCTAATCCCCAAGATCATCTGATATAGGTGATCTTTTTTTGTGCATATAGGCGTGCTGTTTTATAAATTTCGTGTAATTTTGTATAATGAAATATCATATGTGAGAGAGCGTAATAGTGATGAAAAAGAGATTTAGAATAAAAAAAGAACGTGATTTCCAGCTTGTTTTTAAAAAAGGAAAGTCCTATGCAAACAGGCAATTCGTCGTCTATCTGGCTGATCATCCGAAAACTGATCACATGCGTCTTGGCATTAGTGTGTCAAAACGTCTTGGAAATGCCGTAAAACGCAACAAGATCAAAAGGCGGATACGTGTTTTTTTCCAGCATCATCAGAATAGGCTAAAACCGAGAGAGTACGTTGTCATCGCTCGGCAACCGGTCAGCAGCATGGATTATCACCAGATGGAGAAATCGCTATTACATGTGCTGAAAATCGCAAAATGCATAAAATGACATGGGAGGCACCGTCATGGACAAAGTCTACAGGGATGAAACTGTTGATCGTGCAATCGCAAAGGGACTCAAAGAACTTAGACTGTCGGAAGCAGACGTCAAAATCGACGTTGAGGCAGGAGGCAGAAAGGGACTGTTTGGTTTAGGTAAAAAGGAAGCAGTCGTCAGACTCACTGTCATCAACCCTGAACTGAAGAGCTATGGCTCACTTGACGCATTGGCTGCAAGGGAGCCAGAGGGCGCGGATACGACCGAGCTTAAAAAATCGTCGGAGGATCAAGTGCAGGAACAGGTGCCTGAATCGTATGAGGTGGAAGAAAAGATCGCAAATCCAGACAACCAGGAGCAAGAGAGCGTTCCGATCCAGGAGACGGAGCGAGTCGAGCCGGCGAAACACGGGATGTCATTTGAGGAAGCGGCAGAGGAAACGAGACGCTATATCGAACGGGTCGTAAAAGATATGAACATTGAGAGAAGCAGTACCGTGAGTCTCAGGCATAACGAAATCCGCATTGAACTCTCCTCTCCAATGGCAGCTAAACTGATCGGTAAACGCGGAGCAACACTCAATGCTTTGCAGGAATTAGGTCAGCAATTCTTCAATTCCATCTATAAAAGCTATGGTTCCATTTTGCTTGATGTCGAGAACTATCGTGAAAAGCGTCGTGAAACCCTTGAAGAACTGGCCGTAAATATGGCCAAAAGGGCGCAGCGTACGAATGGTGTAGTCCGTCTTGATCCAATGCCTTCAGCAGAACGGAAGATTATGCATCATGCACTGAGTAGAATCAAAGGTATCGAAACTCACTCCGAGGGATCGGAGCCAAACCGCTATATCGTAATAGAAAAGAAGTAAAGGAGTATTGCATCATGCAATTAGAAACAATATCCAGCATCTCCACCCCGGTGGGTGAAGGTGCCATCGCAATCGTGCGTCTATCGGGCGTCGATGCTGTTGAAATTGCAGACCGTCTCTATCAAGGGGCGAAACCTTTGTCATCAGTAGATTCGCATACAATTAACTACGGGCACATCATGGACCCCGAGACACAGGAATCGGTGGAGGAGGTCATGGTCGCGATTATGAGGGCCCCTCGGACCTATACGCGTGAGGATATCGTTGAAATCAATTGCCATGGTGGCGTACACACGGTTAACCGAGTACTTCAACTTACATTAAAGCATGGTGCCCGTATGGCAGAGCCGGGTGAATTTACAAAACGTGCTTTTCTGAATGGCAGAATCGACTTGTCTCAGGCAGAAGGCGTTATGGATTTCATCAGATCGAAGACGACTGAAGCATCCAAAGTCGCGAATCAGCAAATGCAAGGCAGACTGAAGTCGTATGTCGAGGATCTGCGCCAGAGCATCCTTAACATACTTGCCCAAGTGGAAGTAAATATCGACTATCCGGAGTATGATGATGTAGAGGAAGCGACGACTGAATTCCTCCAAGAAGAGTCCCAGAAAGTTAAAAATGAAATCCAGAAGCTGCTGAAAAGCAGTACGCAAGGTAGGATTCTCAGAGAAGGACTCAGTACCGTCATCATCGGCAAGCCGAATGTCGGCAAGAGCTCCCTGCTCAACTATCTCATTCAGGATAATAAAGCCATCGTAACCGATGTTGCGGGGACGACCCGAGATATTCTAGAAGAGTACGTGAACGTCAATGGTATTCCACTCAAACTGATAGATACAGCCGGTATACGCGATACCGACGACATCGTTGAGAAAATTGGCGTCGAACGCAGTCGTCAGGCACTAAAAGAGGCGGAACTCATCTTGTACGTGCTCAACAACAACGAAACATTAACAAATGAAGATGTTGAGATCCTCGATTCCATGTCGGATCAGAAGGTCATCAATATTGTAAATAAATTGGATCTCGAAACAAAATTGGATGTAGAAGATCTAAAATCAAGATATCCTGAAATGCCAATCGTTAAGACATCAATCATTAACAGTACAGGTGTGGATGAACTTGAAGACAGGATTGCCGCTCTATTCTTCGAAGGTGAAATACAGTCTGTGGATTCCACCTATGTATCGAATAACCGTCACATCCATTTGCTTGAGCAGGCAGCTTCGGCAATATCTGATGCGATAGAATCTGCTGAAATGGATGTTCCAGTGGACATCATCCAGATTGATCTTGTAAAAACGTGGGAACTACTCGGCGAAGTGATTGGTGAGGATGTCAGCGAACAGCTGATCGACCAACTCTTCAGTCAGTTCTGTCTCGGAAAATAAAAGGAGGATAACTATGGCGGATAATATGAAATACGATGTTGTTGTCATTGGTGCAGGACATGCCGGCGTCGAAGCGGGGCTGGCTTCTGCACGCAAAGGACTTAAAACCCTCATGCTGACAATCAACCTCGATAATATCGCCTTCATGCCCTGCAACCCTTCTGTCGGAGGGCCTGCGAAAGGGATCGTAGTCCGCGAAGTCGATGCGCTCGGTGGACAAATGGCGAAAGTAATAGATAAAACACACATCCAAATGCGCATGCTCAACACTGGTAAAGGGCCGGCCGTCCGCGCACTCCGTGCACAAGCAGATAAGGTTTTGTATCAGCAGGAGATGAAACGTGTACTAGAAGATGAACCGAACCTTGATATTCTTCAGGGTATGGTGGACGAAATGATCATCGAAGATGACGAAGTCAAAGGTGTCAGAACAAATATTGGCACAGTATATGAAGCAGATGCTGTTATTGTTACGACAGGTACGTTCTTGCGAGGCGAAATCATCTTGGGAGATTTGAAGTATTCCAGCGGACCGAATCATCAGATGCCTTCTGTACCTCTTGCAGATCAGATGAAAGAGCTTGGCTTCGATATTGTTCGATTCAAAACCGGGACACCACCGAGAGTCAATTCTGACTCCATCGACTACTCGAAAACTGAAATTCAACCAGGAGATGATGTGCCGCGCGCCTTCAGCTTCGAGACGACTGAGTTCATCATGGATCAGCTGCCTTGCTGGCTGACTTATACTACTGAGAACACACACATTATCATCAACGATAACTTGCATCTCTCAGCAATGTACTCCGGCATGATTAAAGGTACAGGACCACGCTACTGTCCATCCATTGAAGACAAGATTGTCCGTTTCAACGATAAGCCACGTCACCAAATCTTCTTAGAGCCTGAAGGTCGGGATACAAAGGAAGTCTACGTACAAGGTCTCTCTACGAGTATGCCTGAGAATGTACAAAGAGAAATGCTTTCTTCTATTCCAGGCCTTGAAAATGCTAGAATGATGCGTTCCGGTTACGCTATCGAATACGATGCGCTTGTACCGACCCAGCTTTGGCCGACGCTTGAGACGAAGAAAATCAGAAACCTCTATACTGCAGGTCAAATCAATGGCACAAGCGGTTACGAAGAAGCAGCAGGACAAGGCCTTATTGCAGGCATCAATGCAGCAAGCAAGTTGCTAGGGGAAGCGGAGCTCGTGCTCAGCCGTTCCGATGCGTACATGGGCGTACTCATCGACGACCTTGTAACGAAAGGGACCAACGAACCGTACAGGCTTTTGACTTCAAGAGCAGAGCATCGTCTGCTACTCCGCCATGACAATGCCGACATGCGCCTGACGGAAATTGGTCACGACATCGGTCTGATTTCAGACGCGAGATACGACGCTTTCCAAGTGAAGAAGCAAAACATTGAAAACGAACTGGACCGTCTGAAAGGTATACGCATCAAACCAAATGCACTTGCTCAGTCTATTATTGCTGAAAAAGGTGGCACAGCACTGAAGGATGGCATCCTTGCCATCGAGTTGCTGAGACGTCCTGAAATGGATTATGATTCCATTATGACTATAATGGAAGAAGAGACGACTCTTACACAAGAAGAATATGAACAAGTCGAAATCCAAGTGAAATATGAAGGGTATATCAAAAAGTCGCTCCTACAGGTTGATAAGGTCAAGCGTATGGAGAAAAAGAAGATACCAATGGATATCGATTACGACGCCATTCATTCACTCGCTACAGAAGCACGCGATAAATTAAAGACAGTCAAGCCGCTTGATATTGCACAGGCTTCACGAATTTCCGGAGTGAATCCGGCAGACATCTCCATCCTGCTCGTCTATATCGAACAAGGTGACATTAAACGGGTGAATGCATGAGAGAAGCACAGTTTATTGAGGCACTGAAGCAAGAAGGCATAGAGTTGAACGACATTCAGATTAGCCAGTTCCGGAGATATTTCGACATGCTTGTCGAATGGAACGAGAAAGTCAATCTCACAGCGGTAACCGACGAAGCGGATGTTTACTTGAAACATTTTTACGATTCACTTACACCTTTATTTCATGTGGATATTCCTGAAGGTGCCAGTATTTGTGATGTGGGTGCTGGAGCTGGTTTTCCGAGCATCCCGCTAAAGATAGTCAGACCAGATATCAAGGTAACCATCGTAGATTCGCTGAACAAACGCATCCTGTTTTTAAATGAACTGACTGCAGAACTCGATCTTGATAAGATGCACTTGGTGCATGATAGAGCAGAGAATTTTGCGCAAGGTGCACAGCGCCACATGTTCGATATCGTGACAGCACGTGCAGTGGCCCAGTTGAATGTGTTAGCAGAACTCTGCTTGCCGCTCGTCAGAACAGGCGGACGCTTCATAGTCCTTAAAGGGCGCAAAGGTGTTCTGGAGCTTGAAGAGAGTCAATTCGCTTTGGAACTGCTTGGGGGAGAGCTTGAAGGCACGCATAACTTTACACTTCCTGAAGAAGATAGTGAGCGCTATATACTGGATATCAGAAAACGTAGAAAATCACCCGGGAAATATCCAAGGAGAGCGGGTACTCCTAATAAATCTCCACTAAAGTAAAAGGCAGGTGTGGCAAGTGAAGAAACCATTTTCAAGACTTTTTGGTCTGATAGATAAAAGTGAAGATCAGCAGGAGAATGTGTCATTACAGCACTTGCCGATGGAAAATATCGTTCCGAATCGGTATCAGCCGCGTACAGAATTTGATCATGAAAGGATTCGTGAACTGGCTGATTCTATCGAAGAACATGGATTGCTCCAACCTATCACCGTACGTCCGATAGAAGAGGGCATGTACGAGATTATTGCAGGAGAGCGCAGATTCAGGGCATTAAAGATGCTTAATCGCGAAGAAGCGGAAGTCATCGTCAAGTATCTAACCGACACGGAATCTGCTGCCATCGCGCTGATAGAAAATATTCAGCGCGAGAATCTCTCCAGTATAGAAGAAGCGAAAGCTTACAAGAAGCTACTCAAGATGGATGGCATTACACAGAAGAATTTGGCGCAGAACCTTGGAAAGAGCCAGTCTTTCATTGCAAATAAGCTTCGTCTTCTGAAGCTTTCCGATGAAGTGATCGAGGCACTGCAGAAACAGGAAATTACAGAACGCCATGCCAGATCGCTGCTCAGCCTGGAAGATGAAATGCAGAGTGAGGTTCTTGAAGAGATTAGACAGGAAAAAATGACAGTCAAGGATACCGAGCAAGCAGTCAGAAAAAAGCTCAAGCACAAAAATGGTGCGCTTGATTTCAACGGAGATGTCTCTTTCGTCCTGAATGATCTTAATCGTGAATTGGACAGGCTCAAGGATAAAGGATTCGATGTTTCTTATGAAACATCCGACGAAGCGGCGTTCCATGAAGTGACGATCAAGATATATAAATAGACACTCACGTGCGTGGGTGTTTTTCTTATGTTACAAATGACGAACTGCCTGATATAATAGCAACATGTGATTTCTACATATAGGAATGTTGCACTGGAGGTAGTGGAGATGGCGAGGCAGAAAGGGTTCGGCAAAAGTCTCGGGAAGGGACTGGATGCCTTATTTTCAGGGAACAGTGAAGGTGAAACAGTCATTGAACTTGAAATTTCCGAAATTAGAAGAAATCCATACCAGCCGAGGATGGAATTCAATGAAGAGAAACTAAAGGAACTGGCTGAATCGATTGAGAGACATGGCGTCATCCAGCCCATCATTGTCAGAAAATCGGTCAAAGGCTATGATATCGTCGCTGGAGAGAGACGCTACCGTGCAAGTAGGCTACTGGCGCTTACGACCATTCCGGCCATCGTCAAGGAGATGACAGATACAGAAATGATGGAGTTAGCCATCATCGAAAATCTGCAACGCGAGAACCTCAATCCCCTCGAAGAGGCGCTGAGTTATCGGCAACTTATGACAACATTGAACATCACCCAGAACGAAGTGGCGCAGCGACTTGGTAAATCAAGACCTTATATTGCCAACATGCTGAGACTGCTCAAATTGCCACAGTCAATCCGGCAGATGATCAATGATGATGAACTCTCAGGGGCTCACGGACGCACCCTATTGGCGTTAAATGACCCTGTGCAGATTGAGCGTGCAGCAAAGCACGCAATCGCAGAAGGGATGAGTGTCAGGGCACTTGAAACTTATGTCAAAGATCTCAAAGACCGAGTGGCCCCTAAAAAACAAAAAAAGAATCAGAGCAGACCAGCTTTTATCGAACGGCACGAAGCCGTGCTAAAGGAACGGTTCGGTACAACAGTTGAAATTAAGAAGCAGCGTAAAAAGGGCACGATCTCCTTTGAATTCAGAAATGAAGAAGAATACAAGCGCATCATGTCCTTATTAGAAAACGATTAAATGAAAAGTGAAGGTGAAAGAGTGTGAGTTTGTTTGATTTGGGAACAACTATAGGTGCAGAGCCACCAAATTTAGATTTTGTGGAAGAAATTGTAGATGAAGTTAGTAATCCTGAGCTATGGGTTAATCTCAGCCAAAGCATATTAACAGCAATAATATTAATCATCGTTGCGATGATTCTTGTTAAAATCGTCAATAGATTAATAGCAAACCTCTTCAAAGCTAAAGGAAAATCACGTTTGAAAGGTACAGATAAACGTAATCAGACGCTCATAAATGTACTTCAGAATACCGCCACGGTCTTTATTTGGTTCGTCATCATCATGATGGTACTAGAATCATTCAACCTACCAGTACGAACGCTTCTAGCGGGTGCCGGCGTCGTTGGCCTAGCGATTGGTTTTGGTGCGCAGAGTTTGGTAAAGGATATTATCACCGGATTCTTCATACTTCTCGAAAACCAGTTTGACAAGGGCGATTTTATTAGGGCCAATACCTCTGGCACTACAGTAGCGGAAGGTGAAGTACTATCTTTCGGACTTCGTTCGACAAGAATACAAGGCTGGGAAGGCGAGTTGTTTATCATTCCTAACGGTATCATCAACGAAGTGGTTAACTTTTCTCGTTACAATGCGATATCGATGTTGGATGTAAATGTCGCAGTCAAAGAGGATGTCAAGCGAATAGAGGGTATACTTGAGTCCTACTTTACTGCACATTGGCAAGAGGAGGAAACATTAATCGCGAAGCCTGAGGTTCTCGGCCTCCAAGGTATTCAGAATGGTGAAGCGATAATCCGTGTTATGCTTGAAACGAAGCCAATGGAGCACTTTGGAGCAACACGTCGCATGCGCCAGGCAATCAAGAGTCACCTCATTGAACAAGGTATTGAAATTTCAGTACCCAAAATGGATATTCAGCAGTTCGATGTCTCTAAAAACAAAGGTGAATAGTCATGACAAAAGAATATGATTTAAATGATATTATTGAAATGAAAAAGCAACATCCTTGCGGCAATAGACTATTTCGCATCACACGCATGGGAGCGGATATCAAAATCAAGTGTACCCAGTGTGACCGAATCATTATGATGCCAAGACGTGATTTTGAGAAAAGAATGAAGACAGTTAGACAAAAATATGAAGCATAAAGGTGATTATAAATGGCTTTGACAGCAGGTATCGTCGGTTTGCCAAACGTTGGTAAATCCACACTATTTAACGCAATAACTAAAGCAGGTGCACTCGCAGCAAACTACCCATTCGCAACAATTGATCCGAATGTCGGCATCGTTGAAGTGCCCGATGAGAGACTCAATGTACTGACGGAAATGGTGGAACCGAAGAAGACCATCCCGACTGCTTTTGAATTTACAGATATCGCAGGGATTGTCAAGGGCGCTTCCAAGGGTGAGGGACTTGGCAATAAATTCCTAGCCCACATACGGGAGGTAGACGCAATCTGTCAGGTTGTACGCGCATTCGACGATGAGAATGTAACACACGTCTCAGGTAAGATCGATCCGATTGATGATATTGAAATTATCAATATGGAATTGATTTTTGCAGACCTTGAGAGTGTAGAGAAACGGTTGCCACGCCTTGAAAAGATGGCAAAACAAAAAGATAAGGAAGCAATGGCTGAACAGGCACTGCTCATAAAAATTAAAGAAGGATTGGAAAATGACCAGCCGGTTCGCGCCCTTGAATTTACTGAAGAAGAAGCGAAACAGGTCAAAACCTTGCATCTTTTGACGCAAAAACCAATGCTTTACGTCGCAAACGTTGCAGAAGAAGAACTCGCTGATCTCGATCAGAATGCACACCTTAAGTCCATTCAGGAATATGCTGAGAAGGAAGGTTCCCAGGTTATTGTAATCTCAGCTAAAGTCGAAGAGGAGATTGCTGTGCTGGATGAGGAAGAGAAAGAGATGTTCTTGGAGGATCTCGGCATTGAGGAATCCGGTCTGGATAAGCTGATCAAAGCGGCCTACGGACTGCTTGGGCTTGCCACATATTTTACAGCAGGCGTAGAAGAAGTCAGAGCGTGGACATTCAAAGAAGGCATGACAGCACCGGAATGTGCCGGCATCATCCACACCGATTTCCAAAAAGGATTCATCCGTGCAGAAACCGTCAGCTACGATGACCTTGTCACCAACGGTAATATGGCAAAAGCCAAAGAAGCCGGTAAGGTGCGTCTTGAAGGTAAAGAGTACATTATGAAAGATGGAGACGTTGTCCATTTCAGATTTAACGTATAGAAACATTGTAAAATGAATCGATGACTGGTATAATACTGGATTGTGAGTAATGAAAATTATTCCTTGCCTATTTCCATGTAGATAGGCCGCTAAAGACCATAAGGAGGTGTAGAAGATGAAAGCATATGAAATTCTATATGTTATCCGCCCAGATATCGAGGAAGACGCGAAAAAAGCGCTTGTTGAGCGTTTTGACAACGTATTGACTTCCCAAGGAGCGGAAATCGTCGAATCAAAAGAGTGGGGTAAACGTCGTCTGGCTTACGAAATCAATGATTTCAAAGAAGGCTTTTATCACATTGTCAAAGTCAATGCTGATGTGGAAGCAACAAACGAATTCGATCGTTTGGCTAAAATCAACAATGATATGATTCGTCACATCATTGTTGTTGATGAACAAGCTGAAAACAACAAGTAATAATACAATGGAGTTGATTACATGCTGAACCGTGTTGTATTAGTAGGGCGTCTTACTAAAGACCCTGAACTGAAAGTCAGTCAAAGTAATATTTCTGTAGCGACCTTCACACTGGCGGTCAACCGTCCGTTTACAAGTTCGAATGGTGAGCGCGGTGCTGACTTCATCAACTGTGTGGTTTTCCGTAAACAAGCAGAGAACGTCAACCAGTATTTGAAGAAAGGCAGTCTTGCAGGAGTAGATGGCAGATTGCAAAGCCGTTCCTATGAGAACAAAGAAGGCCAAAGAGTATATGTGACTGAAGTAGTATGCGATAGTGTCCAGTTCCTGGAGCCTAAAGGGCAGCAGGGGCAAGGCAGTAATCAACAGTACAATAACAATTCCGCAGATAGCTACCAGAATGAGTATGGCAACCAGTCCACTGGTTCCAGACCGGCACCCCAGCAGTCGAGTCGTAACTCGAATGAAGAAAATCCATTTGCAAATGCAGATGGGCCGGTTGATATCAGTGATGATGACCTACCATTCTAATCGATACCCAAGATGAGGTATTTGTAATAAACGTGTGAAAGTGTGTGTGTGCATATATAGGATATAGTGTGTGTATCCTATATGAGAGACATTCTGGATAATCCGGAATGTCTTTTTTATTTCACAATAAATCGCCTAGGGCGTGTTCTCTAATACTTCTTCTATGTTTATAATTGTATATGAACCTTTAATTGAGAATGGAGTATTTTTATGAGAAGAATAATGCTTCTATGCATATCATGTGTTTTTTTGATGGTCGCAGGATGTAATAGTGCTTCAACTGAAGAAAAGCAATCTATTACGGTCTCAGCGGCTGCCAGTCTTAGTGGTGCGATGGAGGATATCGAAAAGCTTTATGTAGAAGTTCAACCAAACGCTGAATTGTCTTTCAATTTCGGCGGGTCTGGTGCATTGCAGCAACAAATATCCCAGGGCGCGCCTGCAGATCTTTTTATTTCAGCAGCGGAAGATAAGTTTCAAATTCTGCTCGATAATGGAAAAATTGATGACGCTGCTCATACTGAGTTGCTCGGCAATTCGCTCGTACTCATTGTACCAAGTGGAAATGAACCACTCAGCATGGATAAATTAGATCAGGTTGATAGATTTGCTATAGGTACGCCGGAGACTGTACCGGCTGGTATGTATGCCAAAGAAGCATTGACAGCTTCTAATTTATTTGATGATGTTGAGGCAGATATTGTGTATGCAAAGGACGTTAGACAGGTGCTATCCTACGTGGAAACGAAGAATGTCAATGCAGGAATCGTCTATCGGACGGATGCACTTGAGAGTGATAAAGTCGATATCAGTGAGGAAATTTCCGCTTCTCTCCATACACCTATTCTTTATCCAGCAGGCGTAATGAAAGATTCAAAAAATCATGAGGCTGCCTTAGAATTCTATGAGTTTCTTCAATCTGAAGCGGCACTAAAGGTGTTTGAAGACTATGGATTCACTATTCACTGATATTACGTTAGAGGCATTTCTTGAGCCGGTTCTTTTATCTTTAAGGGTGTCGATCATTGCATTCCTTGTTGTTTTTATCCTTGGTACCTTCGTAGGCAGATGGATGGTCGATCGCAGTTTTCAAGGTCAATCCATCGTCGAGACATTCATTATGTTGCCACTCGTGCTACCACCGACAGTAGTCGGATTCCTATTAATTGTTATCTTCGGCAACAATAGCTTTATCGGCGAATGGAATACATGGATTTTCAACCAGCCTGTCATCTTCACTTGGTATGCGGCAGTGATTGCCAGCACGGTGGTTGCCTTTCCGCTTATGTATCAGTCTGCCAAAGCAGGATTTCAAAATATCGATAGGGACATTGAAGAAGCAGCTAAGGTGGATGGCGCAGGAGGTTTTCAGACGTTTCTATACATTTCGATCCCGCTTGCATCAAAAGCACTGATAGCAGGAGGGATATTGAGTTTTGCTCGGGCTTTGGGAGAATTTGGAGCAACTTTGATGTTTGCTGGTAACATTCCGGGGGTTACTCAAACTGTACCAACAGCCATCTACATTGCGCTTGACTCTGGAAGGATGACGCTTGCTTGGATGTGGGTCATCACCATCGTCGTTATTTCATTTGTCATGCTATTCTTTGCTAGATCAAAACACCCGAGCCGCTAATTGTATAATTAAAAGCTACAATTGACATAATTCTCCGATTGACAAGAGGAATGTAAATGTGTAAAATATACCATGCACATACAAAGACACTTCCACACGTTCATAGGAAATAACAAAATTATAGATATGAACTTGCGGATGCAGTACTCACACACTACTGCAAAGTTACGTTCAATCTGTAGAGGAGGATAACTCATGGCAGGTCCAAGAAGAGGCGGTCGTCGCCGCAAAAAGGTTTGTTACTTCACAGCTAACGGCATTACGCACATTGACTATAAAGAAGTAGATCTCCTTAAAAAGTTCATTTCAGAACGTGGAAAAATTCTTCCAAGACGTGTAACAGGTACTTCTGCGAAGTATCAACGCCAGCTTACAAAAGCAATCAAGCGTTCACGTCATATGGCATTGCTTCCATATGTTAAGGAAGAGCAATAATATAGGCTAAGTGTTAACCCCTTGAAGCGGTAACGTTTCAGGGGGTTTTTTGATTGTAGAAATTTATAAAAGAAAATATGCGACTCTAATTTGTTAATATAGGAATAATAAAACTTATTATAAAAGGGGGGCGTTTCCAATGGTTGAACACAAGGAAAGACTTGAACAAGTGAGAGAAAGACTTCAGCGCGAAGAACTGAAAAATAATGCTAGCGGTAATTTAAGAGATACTTTCAATAGGACAAATAATGGTAGTTCGAATGATTTAGCAAGTAGTCTAGGGTGGAAGGGACTTGCTGTACTGATTCTTGCTATTACAGTAGTTGCAATCATTAGCTTCTTCATTTTCAATTAATCTCGATTGTTCAAATGGTGCTCACTTACCAAGTAAATTTATAAATAGGTATATTGAATCTTGCTAATTAGAAAATGAGGTTTACGTACGCCAGCCACAAAAAGGAAAGTTTGGTTTTCAGTATGATTACATATTTTTCTACTGGGGTATACATTCGGACAAATTATGCAAATGAAGGCAGGAATTATAGCGATATTTCGATAATTAGTCTATACTTGTTTACTTTCTTGAAAAACTTTGTCTTTGCGTTGCCATTATAATTAATTGTAGTAGGGTCTCCAGTCAGGTTTATTTTCGACAGAATTGCTTTCAATCAAACTACTGTAGCATAGTAAGATAGATATGAAGTAACAAATTTTAACGTACAATAAGACCCCAAATGACCTGAAGGCCATTTGGGGTCTATTATACTTTTAAAATCTATTTCTGTCGTTGTCTAGACGGTCATTATCTACGCTATCTCTTGAACGATCGTTACCGGGAGCACCTGTTGTAGAATCGGTTTCGTCGATGTCAACGTCTTCACGACGTACATCTTCGGACACATGTTCTGTATCTTTAATTTTATCTTTCTTGACTACAACTTCTTCGCTTATGACATCTTCTTTTTCAACATTAACACGTTCTTCATTTACAGAAACATTGATGGAATCATTATCTGTTTCGTTAATGTTACCTGCTGGACGGTCATCGTCTACAGGACGACGTTCAACTGTTACTTCTTCACGTTCTACAGGGACATCAAATTCCTGATGATCTGTTTCGACATGCTTTTCAACATTTACTTCACCGGTTTTGACATTTTCTTTGTCTACATTCAATCGTTCTTCGCGAAGTTGGATTTTCTCTTCATCGGTTAAGTCTGTTCTATCTGCAAATTCGTCATTGTTCAATGCTCTATCGTCCACGTTGTAATTACCTTCCCTTTCTCCTAGTGCACCATCTCTCTCGGAGTCCACTACATTTTGGTCACGGCGACCTTCCACCATGTCATCATTGATTACACGTGTTTCTGTGTTTTCCCCACTGTAGTCTGTGCCAACTTCCGGCCGTTCAGCACCATCAACGTAGCTGTTCTCATCTCTTTCGCGATCTGAGCCAATACCGTCAGTAGCAGCTGTCGCTCCTGCGGCACCAGTTAAACCTGGGCTGTGCGCACCACCTGGCGTAGCATCTGGTCGGTTTGCAGACTTACCAGTATCTACTCTATCAGCATCGTCTTCTAATAGAGGATCGGTTGGGTAGTCAGTTGTATCGCCTTCCATTTCATCGTTGACATACAAAAGGATTTTACCACTGTCGAGTGCTTGCTTGTACTCGTCTTCTTCTTGCGTACTGAGGTTTAAGTTAGTCATCACACGGTCTTCAGGTTGCTCAGCAGTAAACCATGAGACGATCTTGTCCCAAGTGCTTCCCTCGGATGTTTTATACTCTACATCGGTATAATTCAATGAAGAACCTTCGAGTTCTTCTCTAGATACTACTGTAATCTGGTCTTCGTTTACACCTTCAGATTTGAGTTGCTCAATTCTACCTAGCATTTCTTGTTCACTTGTGTACGATTCAATTTTACGCATAATGTTTACCTCCACTTTCTATAATTTAAGTGTTGTCGCTTTTACTAGTGAATTAATCATTTTCAAATTCTAATAACACATTGCATGTAATTAGAATATACCCATAGTGAAGTCTCATAAACTAGGTGTAAAAAATTAAATAGACATTGATATAGACAATATGGAATAATATTCTAGAAGGGGTGGGAACATTTGGAAAATGTAGGAGAGCGGATAAGAAACAGGAGAAAGTTAATGGCATTGTCCCAGCTGAAATTAGCTGAGAACATAACATCGCAATCGGCAATATCAAGATTGGAGAATGACATTTATACAATCCCTTTAAACGAGCTAATAGATGTTCTAGAGAGGTTGAAGCTGGATATTCATGAGGTTTTATGCGGAAATTCTAAGACTCTAGCTCATACAGTAAGAGAAAAATTAGATAAAGCACGGGAACAACTCGACTATGATAAGATTGATTTAATTTTAAAAAGCCATGAAAGAAATCTGTGGAACGATTCTCCGGAAATGAGGGGTTATAAACTTTGGCACGAAGGGCTTGTAAAACAATCTAAAGGAGAATATAGAGCTGCAATAATTTCAATCAATCGAGCAATCGAAAAAAACAAAAAAAATGAAAAGATGTACGAACTAGTTGCAGAAATGCATTTAGCAAAAGGAAACATCTTCAATGCTCAAAACTTGAATGATTTGGATTCTTACAAAGAAGCGTTGTATTATTACGAAAAATCTAGAAAGCGCTCTCATAAAATAGTCGTTAAAATCTTATATAATCTCTCAGTGAAATTCTGCGAAGCTGGAGAGCATGAGAAGACGCTCAAATACTCTAATAAAGCATTGCACATACTTCATAATCATGAATCTACATATCTTATCTGCTATGTATCTTATATGAAGATGTCTGCTCTGTTGAATTTAAATAGATTCGATGAATATTATGAATTTAAAAAGAAGAGTAGAATATTTTTTGAAATCGCAAATAAACTACAAATGCTGGTTAATTTAGAAAATTATTCTGAGGAGAATACTTTCTAACAAATCGTCATTTTTTACAGCGATTCTTCTATAATAGAAGTGTTCTGTAATTGGAACACATATTACAAATTGTGGAGGATCAGAAATGAAAAACTTGTTTGTACTTTTTACAGTATCATTACTTTTAGTAGGTGTGAATGGAGTACCAATTAAGGAAGATGTATCTGAACAGCCCCATAAATGCTGGTGCCCTGAACATATCTTTTAAGCAAAGGTGGTTGGTGAGATGAGAAATCTTGAAAGTCCCGTTATGCGCTTGATATGTTTCAATCACTACAAGATCTTAAGTCTGTTAGATCCGATAAACCGTTCTTCGTATAGCTACTATATGGATATCCTTGTTGAAGGGGTACAGAAGAGATATCCTGATGTTCTTGAAATGATAGATACAGAAGGAGTGGCGCTGGATGTTTCTGACGAGGTAGACACAATTCTTGAAATGTTTACCACCTTGGAAAAGTCATTAGATTCTCTACCTGAGGACGTGCGCAATGATATTACCGATAAATATCATGTGTATTTCAGCGGGTTTGATTGTAGTAGTAAAGTCGAGCATCATTGTTTTACATATTACAATTTTCTAAAGCGTCACCAGAAAGTGCAAATCCAAAAAAGAAAAGGCCATTATAAACTCTCGCTTTCCCATTACAGGCAAATGCTCGTTACGTACCGCTCTTTGGGAAATGCGACAGTACTGTCATCTAATCAGATCAGGAGAATCTGTATAAGAAAAGGACGAGAGTCGCAACTAATTCGTCCAAGACATATTAACCCCACTGATACAGAAAATCGAAATGGGTTTCAGCTTGTAAAGGAAGATATAGTCTCTTTCAAGGAATAGTAGTCATAAAAAACGATATGGAGAGTGATCTACGCCCTCCACATCGTTTTTTACTTGACGTAGTCTTTGGCTTCCGCTTTGAAATCTGCTTCAGCACTTTCGTCTCTCTCCTGATTTTCTTTTCTTCGTTCCATCATCTCATAATCGTTGTAAAACAGTAGGTAATTGCCTTCGCTAATTCTGAATAGATATTTCTCAATCTCATCATCGTCAAATATATGGTAATGCAAAAAGCTTTCCGCGGGCTCATTTTTAGCCAATATTTCTTTAAGTCCTCTATCATCGGTGATATGCGTATGGTATGTTACTTCTGTATACTCGAGAGCTTGGAATTCTGTATCATCTCTACCAAGAAGATGAACATCCTCTTCGTAATAACCTTCGGATTTCAACTGGATAATTCGATCGAGTACAGCTTCTTGACTATTGTAAAGTTCAAAATAATTCACAATTGATCTCCTCCTCGAATTTTATGTAAGTTTCAATTCATATTCCCCCTCTCTTGCAATAAAAACGCAATATTAATCAAATTTTCAGTATTATCTATCTTATTCTAAATACATTGTCTATGGTAAGCTTTTTTGCTATCATAAGTAATTAATTATTTTATTTCATATAATCATAATAATATGGATTATGAGTTTCTAGGCTTTACCTTAAATAAAGCTACTATGAAATAACAATTGGATATTCGGCATCGGCTGTATTTCTATTGTTCCTATCATATTATCTTATTTAAGGTGCACTATTTAAAAAATAGGAGGCATTAAGAATGTGGGAGAGAAAGTTTGAAAAAGAAGGTTTGACGTTTGACGATGTGCTACTGGTTCCAGCGCACTCTGAAGTATTGCCAAAAGAAGTGGATTTATCCGTTCAGCTATCAGATAGAATCAAATTGAACATTCCTGTATTGAGTGCAGGTATGGATACTGTAACTGAATCAGCCATGGCAATCGCAATGGCGCGACAAGGCGGTCTAGGTGTTATTCATAAGAATATGTCGATCGAACGCCAACGCGACGAAGTAGAAAAGGTTAAACGTTCCGAGAACGGTGTCATTACCAACCCGTTCTTTTTAACAAAGGAAGAGCAAGTGTTTGCAGCTGAACATCTGATGAGTAAGTACCGTATTTCGGGTGTGCCAATTGTCAATAATCCGGAAGAGAAGAAGCTGATTGGTATCATTACAAATCGCGACCTTCGATTCATTGAAGATTATTCGAAGCCGATTGATGACGTCATGACAAAAGAGAATCTCGTGACTGCTGATGTGGGTACGACACTTGACCAAGCAGCAAAAATCCTACAACAGTACAGAATAGAAAAACTCCCTCTGGTTGATGAGAACGACATATTAAAAGGGCTCATCACAATAAAAGATATAGAGAAGGTCATCGAGTTCCCTGATGCAGCAAAAGATGATCAGGGCAGGTTGCTAGTTGCAGCTGCCATCGGTATCGCAAAAGAAACAGAGAAGCGTGCCCAGGAACTAGTCGATGCAGGTGCTGATGCACTCGTTATTGATACAGCGCACGGTCATTCTGCAGGAGTACTTGCAGCAATCAAGGATGTTCGGGAGAAATTTCCGGAAGTAACATTAATTGCTGGCAACGTAGCGACAGCAGAAGGTACAAAAGCACTGATTGATGCAGGGGTGGATGTCGTCAAAGTGGGCATCGGTCCAGGTTCGATATGTACAACACGTGTCGTTTCAGGTGTAGGGGTGCCTCAGGTCACTGCTGTCTACGATGCCGCTTCTGAAGCGCGCAAGCACGGTAAAGCAATCATTGCAGATGGGGGTATCAAACTTTCAGGGGACATCGTCAAGGCGCTAGCAGCCGGCGGTCATGCGGTCATGCTCGGCAGCCTGCTTGCCGGCACTGCAGAATCCCCAGGTGAAACAGAAATCTTCCAAGGTAGAAGATACAAGACTTACCGTGGTATGGGTTCATTGGGTGCGATGGAGCAAGGCTCAAAAGATCGTTATTTCCAAGAAGATTCAGAAGCTAAAAAGTTTGTGCCTGAAGGTATTGAAGGACGTACAGAGTATAAGGGGCCGTTGAACGACACAATCTATCAGCTGATGGGTGGGCTGAGATCCGGCATGGGCTACACAGGATCTCAAAACCTCGAGTTCTTGAGAGAACAAGCACAGTTTGTGAAAATTACGGGCGCCGGATTGATCGAGAGTCACCCGCATAATGTTCAAATTACTAAAGAATCCCCAAACTACTCTAGATAAGATAGGAGCACTGCTGAAAGATGGAAATGGCTAAAGAACAAGAACTTATACTGGTTATCGACTACGGCAGTCAGTATAATCAACTGATCACACGACGCATCCGGGATCTCGGAGTCTATAGTGAACTCCACAACCCAAGCATTACGATAGATGAAATTAAAGCGCTCAATCCAAAAGGCATCATACTCTCCGGAGGACCGCGCTCCGTCTACGCAGACGATGCATTCACGGTGGACCCAGGTGTATTTGAACTGGGTGTCCCTGTACTTGGTATCTGCTACGGCATGCAACTGATTACACAGTTGAACGGCGGGGAAGTTGTTCCCTCAAACGAAAAAGAGTTCGGCCCGACTGAAATCAGTCTCGATGTCAGTGCATCACTGTTCAGTGGTCTTGCGGAGAATGAAATCGTACTGATGAGCCATAGTGACAAAGTGACGCGTATTCCGGAAGACTTTAAGCAGATTGCCTACACACCACTGTGTAAATATGCAGGTATACAGCACGAAGAGAAGCATATTTATGGTGTTCAGTTCCACCCGGAATCCAAACATTCCAAAAATGGTGATACTTTCATTAAAAACTTCATTCGTGATATCTGTGGGTGTCACGGCGAATGGACAATGGGCAACTTCATCGACATCGAAGTGGAAAAAATACGTGAAGCAGTCGGCGATCGGAAAGTACTGTGCGCAATGAGTGGCGGTGTGGATTCCTCTGTTACCGCTGTACTGATGCACAGAGCCATTGGCGATAATCTAACATGTATATTCGTCGATCATGGTCTGCTCCGTAAAGGTGAGGGTGATATGGTCATGGAGCAGTTTGGTGAAGGCTTTAACATGAATATCATCAGAGTCGATGCAAAAGACCGTTTCATGAGTAAGCTTAAGGGTGTTGCGGATCCTGAACAGAAGCGCAAGATTATCGGTAACGAATTTATCTACGTGTTTGATGATGAAGCGACCAAATTAAAAGATGTAGAATTCCTAGCACAAGGTACGCTCTACACGGATATTATCGAATCTGGTACAGAAACTGCAACGACAATCAAGTCGCACCATAACGTAGGTGGCCTACCAGAAGACATGCAGTTCAAACTGCTCGAGCCACTCAATACCTTATTCAAGGATGAAGTGCGCGCGCTTGGTATTGAACTCGGTATTCCAGAACACCTTGTGTGGAGACAGCCATTCCCAGGCCCTGGTCTTGGTATCCGCATACTTGGAGAAATTACGGAAGAGAAGCTCGAGATTGTACGTGAAAGCGACTGGATTTTGCGTGATGAAATCAGCAAAGCTGGCCTCGACCGTGAAATTTGGCAGTACTTCACTGTCCTTCCAGACATCCACTCAGTCGGCGTTATGGGCGACTACCGTACTTACAGCCACACTATCGGTATTCGTGCTGTCACAAGTATTGATGGTATGACAAGTGAGTTCGCGAGAATTGACTGGGATGTACTTGAGAGGATATCGAAACGTCTTGTTAACGAAAGCGAGCAGATTAATCGCGTTGTATACGATATAACGAGCAAGCCACCTGCTACAATCGAGTGGGAATAGTATATGAAATCGTTAAACCGCTCTGGCCATAAAGGACAGAGCGGTTTAATATTGCAATAAATCTATATGCTATCGGGGAAATAATTTAGAAATTCACTTATATCTTCAAACACAATATCAGGTTGTACGGAAAATTGTGCAGTTTGAATGTTTGGTAACCAATGTACTCCTATGGTATAGACACCGGCCTGTTTACCAGAGATAATATCAGCATCACTATCACCCAAGAATATTGTTTCATCACTATTACTACCTAAGAGGTTTAACACTTTTCTAATACCTTCTGGATGAGGTTTTGGTTTAGTAACATCATCTCCCGTCAACTTACAATCGAATAAATCCTCTAGATCGAGGGAGTGTAATGAGATTTCTAAGCTCTTACTAGATTTACCAGTGAAAATTCCCAATTTATACCCTTTCTCTTTTAACGCATTTAACATAGAGATGATTTCGAGATTTGGTAGAACGTATTCTTGGTGTTTTTTTGAGTAAGTGTTAAAAAACAGTTCAATTGCCTGAGTTTTGTCAGCATGTCTAAGATTTTTAATTATTATATTAGGCTCAGTAGGCCCAACATTTCTTTTATTTGGTCATCAGAGAAAGTCTTATAATCGAAAGTCTTAAAAACGGTCTGCAATGAATGAAAGCAAAGGGGTAATGTATCAGCTAATGTTCCGTCAAAATCAAAAATTATAGCTTTAGTATTATTAGTATCCATCTATAATTCTCCCTTCGTTTTATAGTGTTCATTGTCTTCGGGAGTTACATATATTTATCGTATTACAATTGTTAGCGTACGTAGATTTTTTTTAACCTCGAAAAAACTGAAAAATCAACTGTGTTGTAATAATGTATAGACAGGCCATTTCCCGTAATAAAACAATGGGGTAAAGAAATTTTAGATCGCACTAATCTTCTGGATTAACGTGGACTTTTAAATACTTCTCAAGCAATGATTGAGGGATGTGACAATAGTCATTCGGATGTTTGGACAGTCTGTCCTGATGTTCTTCTGCACTTCTTACATAGTTTGTAAGAGGAAGTATTTCAACCATTATTAAGCCATGGTCATCCCGCTTATTAATAAACGACTCGGCCTCTTTCAAATGATCCGGATTTTTACTGTATACACCTGTTCTATATTTTTCACCGACATCGTCACCTTGCTTATTTAAACTGTATGGATCGATAATTTCAAAAAAGTATTCCATCAATTCAGTTAGAGTTACAGATTTTGGGTCGAATATTGTCTTTACACATTCAACATATCCATCATAATCGCTGTTCAATGTACTGCTTTGCCCGTTCGCTCTTCCTGCTTCCGTAAATTGAACTCCAGGCAGAGTCTTCAAAAAGGCTTGGACGCCCCACAGACATCCTCCTGCAAAATATACAGTTTCCATACTATTCCTCTCTCTCTAAATATAAAGCTAAACTTATTGTAGCATTAAAGATTTTGAGTAGGTTCGCACCAAGGTTTATTAGGCTGAGGAATGAGTCAAATTATGCATAATACTGATTTGACGATGTTATTATTTTCTTTTTTATAGTATTATTTAACCTAGCATTGCAGTAATTGGATAAGAAAACTATAAAATACATATCAAGCAAATAGGAGGCTGACATGCGCAATTTTGTCTATTATATAATCATTACATTGCTCGTCATATTCATTCCTGTTTCTCATGCAGTTGCTGACAGCACTGAGGAAGAAACCGGAGAGGAATACACTGAGGAGTTACCTAATGAGGAGACGACAGAAGAGTCGGTAAATGAGCCATCGGTTCAAGAAGAATATACTCAAGAGAATGGATCGGAAGAGTATACGGAAGAATATTATGAAGAATGGACCGAGGAACCGTACGAACCCGAACTTTCCACAGAAGAATGGACTGAAGAAATAGTCGAAGAGTATACGGAAGAACAAGTTGTTGAAACGACTGAGGAGCCCACATTTGAGCCCTCTCTAGAACCTGAACCGGAGCCAGAACCCGAACCAGAGCCCCAACCAGAACCCGAACCAGAGCCAGTAAATGTGGATATCAATCAGATCGAGGTGACTGAATTTTCGATTGAGGGCAAAGTGATATCAGAAGGCGATGGTTTAGAAGGTGTGACTGTTTCTCTAACTGGTGAGGCGGAAACGGAAATGACCACAAATGCTGAAGGACAATTTGTATTCACTGATGTGCCTGCCGGCGAATACACAGTTCAGAGCGAAGTTCCGGAAGGTTACGAACTTGAGGAGAATAGTCGTACCTTGACGCTCGAGGATAAAAGCAAGAAAGGAATTACTTTTGATCTTGCTGCCTCTGAGGAACCAGAAGAAGTGACCGAAACGGTGGCGCCTGATGCACAAGTGTCGGCTGACCAGAGTACAAATGCTAATGGAATGAATTTGTCTTTGATACTCGTAGGGAGTGGACTTCTAGCACTCGGGCTACTTATTTTCGTTATTCGGGCCGTTAGAAGGAGGTAAGGAACGCTGATGTAAGAAAGCCTGACATATGATGTCAGGCTTATTTACGTGGATTTTGAAGATTTAAAAAACACGTATATAATGTGTCCATACTTAATTTGGAGGGGTAATTTATGGACACTATTTTTATTTTCCTTTGTACCTTGCTTGTTTGGCTCATGACACCTGGCCTTGCTTTATTCTATGGTGGTCTTGTGCAATCGAAAAATGTACTCAATACATCTATGCACAGCCTGTCCGCAATTGTTGTTGTTACTTTTACATGGGTGATGGTTGGGTTTTCGATCAGTTTTGGGGGCAGCAATCCATTCATCGGGGACTTATCATATATCGGGCTATCGGGTGTTGGGTATGAGGCGAATCCTGCCTTTTCCGAAACAGTTCCCTTCGCACTCTATATGCTGTTTCAACTCACATTCTGTACAATCGCAGTGTCCATCCTGACGGGGTCGGTTGCAGAGCGCATGAAATTCGGACCTTTTCTTGTATTCATGGCGTTGTGGGTTATTCTTGTCTACAGTCCAGTGGCACACTGGGTGTGGGGCGGTGGTTGGATCCACTCCATCGGTGCCATCGATTTTGCTGGAGGAACAGTTGTACATATTTCTTCAGGTGTATCAGGGCTTGTGCTTGCTCTTATGTTGGGCTCAAGAAAGCCGGACAACAAAAAGCCACCCCACAACCTTGTCATCACTATGGTAGGTGCAATCCTTGTATGGTTCGGCTGGTTCGGGTTCAATACAGGTAGCGCATTGACGTTTGACGCCATTGCGATGAGTGCTTTCACAAATACAGTGCTCGCTTCGACAGCTGGAATTGCGGGCTGGAGTATCGTTGAAAGGTTTACCAAAGGGAAAGTAACATTAATCGGCACGCTTTCCGGCATGCTAGCCGGTCTCGTTGCAATCACACCGGCAGCTGGATTTGTCACTTATGGTGGGGCGATGGCACTTGGCTTGTTGGGAGGTGCAATATGCTTTTTCGCTATTACTAACTTAAAAGCATTATTGAATTACGATGATGCACTTGATGCGTTCGGCCTGCATGGTATTGGTGGCATAGTCGGAGCAATCGGAACAGGCGTACTTCAGACGAGCGCAGTAAACTCTGGCATTGCAGATGGTCTGTTGGCAGGGGGAGGCTTCGCGCCAGTATTAGCACAAATCGTTGCAGTGACAGCCACCATTGTATTCAGTGCTGTCATGACTTACGCGATTGCCAAGGGCATTAGTATCTTCGTCACATTGCGCACAGATGAAAAAGAGGAGTTGGACGGGCTTGATGCCGTCATCCACGGGGAGAAAGCTTATGAGTATTCCAACTCATAGAATGGATCAATAAAGGGGTTTAATAATAAACTAAAGATATACAAGCAATGTGCGTTTCTTTTCAAGACACAGAAGTCGGCCTTAAAACCGACTTCTGTGTCTCTTTTTATACTTTATGAAAGCCTTTACACGTCTGTATAGACATGTTAATATTATGGCGATAATAAAAATATGAGGGAGTGTGGAAGAAATGGCAGTAAACCGCGATGATGTCAAAGCTATTATTGAAGCAATTGGCGGCAAAGAAAACGTTAATGCAGCAACACACTGTGTCACCCGTCTACGTCTAGCATTGGAAGACGAATCAAAAGTGGACAAGGAGAAGCTTGATTCCATTGATCTGGTCAAAGGTTCATTCGCAGCGAATAATCAGTTCCAGGTTGTCATCGGTCAAGGGACTGTAAACGAAGCATTCAAGATCTTTGAAGAAGAGACGGGTAAAGGAGGCGGCTCTAAGGACGAGGTTAAGGCCGCCGCCGCTCAGAAGATGAACCCGCTTCAACGTTTTATAAAAATGCTTGGCGATATTTTCATTCCTATTCTTCCTGCTATTGTTACCGCGGGTCTTTTACTCGGTATCAACAACTTGCTGACTGTCGAAGGATTGTTCTGGGAAAACGACTCGATCATCACCCGTTTCCCGGGAATTGAAGGTATCGCCAGTATGATCAACTTCATTGCGGTCGCACCTTTCATCTTCCTGCCAGTACTTATCGGCTGGTCTGCTATGAAAGTGTTTGGAGGCAATCCACTACTCGGTATTGCACTGGGAGTGGCACTTTGTCACCCTGATCTTGCCAGCCAGTACGGACTTTTTGATTCCGAAGCAGGGGAGCTAGCAGAGATTCCGACCTGGAACTTCTTCGGGCTTGAGATAGAACAATTGAACTATCAGGGACAAGTGCTCCCGGTACTTGTCGCAGCATGGCTACTTGCCAAAGTGGAGAATTTCTTGAATCAGCGCATCCATGATATGTTCAAACTGCTTCTGGTTGCGCCGATTGCGTTGCTAGTCGTTGGTATCCTTACTTATACATTGATCGGTCCTATTACATTATTCCTGAGTACAATCATTTCCGACAGTATCGTTTGGCTCTTTGAAACGGTTGGCGTACTCGGTGGAGCGATATACGGCCTGTTCTATGCACCACTCGTTGTAACGGGTCTGCATCACATGTTCCTCGCAGTCGATTTACAACTTATCGGAACGACAGGTTCCACCTACCTATGGCCGATTCTTGCCATATCGAACATCGCCCAAGGTTCAGCAGCTTTCGGTGCGTGGATCATCTATCGTCAACAGAAGAAAAAGAAAGAGGAAGGGCTTGCAATGACTTCGGGTATTTCGGGGTGGCTTGGAGTCACTGAGCCAGCGATGTTTGGAGTCAATCTACCGCTCAAATACCCATTCCTTGCAGCGGTTCTCACCACTTCAGTCGTCGGTGGTATTTTCGGAATGAACGGTTTGACTGCAGCGAGTGTCGGAGTTGGTGGTGTGCCTGGTGTCATTTCGATTACAGAAGGGTTCTGGCTGCTATTTAGCATTGGTATACTGATTGCTATTGTCTTTCCTTTCGGACTCACGCTCCTCTTCTCCAGGTTCGCAAAAGAAAAAACCAAAGATATGGTGAAAGAGTAAATCAAGCATGAAGGAGTTTTTCAAATGGAACATAGAGACTGGAGAAAATCAGTAGTCTACCAGATCTATCCTAAGTCGTTCAACGATACAACGGGCAGTGGGGAAGGAGACATCAGAGGCATTATTGAAAAGTTGGATTATTTCAAGATGCTCGGCGTGGACTATTTATGGCTTACACCTGTCTATGAATCTCCAATGAACGATAACGGTTATGATATTAGTGACTACTATGAAGTGAATCCACAATTTGGCGACAAAAAAGATCTTAAGGAGTTGCTTGAGAAGGCCCACGCAAAAGACATTCGAATCATGATGGATATCGTTATCAATCATACTTCGACTGAACATCAGTGGTTTGTTGACTCGAGGACATCTAAGGACAGTAAGTACCGGAACTATTATATATGGAAGGATAGTGCCGACGGTCAGCCGCCGACAAACTGGGAATCGAAATTCGGAGGTAACGCCTGGGCTTACGATTCACAGACGAACCAGTATTATCTCCGTCTGTTCGATATTACTCAGGCCGATTTGAACTGGGAAAATGAAGATATGCGTCGAGATATATATGAAATGATCAACTATTGGATCGACTTCGGTGTAGACGGCCTTCGCTTTGATGTTATTAATCTCATATCGAAGGGGAAATTCGAAAGTTCCAATGGTCTAGGCAAGGAATTCTACACGGATGGTCCGAAGGTGCATGAATATATCAATGAACTCAATCGCAACACTTTCGGTGATAAAGATGTAATGACGGTTGGGGAAATGTCATCGACGACGATAGATCACTGTCTGAAATATACCGATCCTGAAAGGAATGAACTGAATTCAGTTTTCAATTTCCATCATTTAAAAGTTGACTATCCTGGTGGGGAGAAGTGGACGCTTGCAAACTTCGACTTTTTGGAACTGAAGCGCATCCTGATGGAGTGGCAAGTTGCGATGGATGAAGGCGGGGGCTGGAACGCGATATTCTGGTGCAACCATGATCAACCGCGCGTAGTTTCGAGGTTTGGCAATGACCAAACTGAAGAGAATCGGGTATTGAGCGGGAAGATGCTCGCTATTGCATTGCATGGATTAAAAGGTACACCGTATATTTATCAAGGTGAAGAGATCGGTATGACGAATCCAGGCTTCAGACGCATCGACCAGTACCGCGATATTGAAAGCTTGAATGCTTATACTATTCTAAGGGAGCGCGGGATGGATTCGCACCAGATTATGGATATACTGGCTTCAAAGTCGAGAGATAATTCGAGGACGCCAATGCAGTGGGATGATTCGATACACGGAGGGTTTACGGAAGGAGAGCCGTGGATTGAAGTGCCTAAAGAATACGAAAATATCAATGTTGGTCGAGCACTTGAGGACAAAGCATCCATCTTCTACACCTATCAAAAGCTGATTCAACTCAGGCACGAATTGGATGTACTCACCTATGGCAGTGTAGAGCCTTATATGATGGAAGACGAAAATCTTTTCATCTATACACGAACCTACAAAAATGAAAAACTAACAATCATTGCAAACTTCAGAGACAAAGAAGTTTCTTATCCAGAAAATATCAGTGTAGATGGGGAAGTCCTTCTATCTAATTACAAAGACAAAAAAGAGATGCTCAGACCTTATGAAGCACTAATGACATATGGACAAGAGAAATAAAAAAAGTTATGATGTATCTAATTTTAATACATCTTTAAAGATGACAGGGTGAGGCAATGAATCTGAACAAGTACAATCATATCTATCAGGTACTGTCGAGTGATATTTCAGAAGGTAATTATGCGAGAGGGGATGTATTGCCTTCTGAACATAATTTGGTCCGGACATTCGATGTCTCCCGCGAAACGGTGAGAAAGGCATTGAATCTATTGCAGGAGAACGGCTATATCCAAAAAATAAAAGGAAAAGGTTCGGTTGTCATCTACAATCCTTCGATGGATTTTACAGTTTCCCATCTTACCAGTTTCAAAGAGATCCAGCGGCTGAAAACCAAGCAATACTCAACGAAAGTTGTAGAACTCGCTCAGTATCCCGCTGCAGAATTTCCTAAAGTGATGGAGGCGCTGAAGCTCGAAGTCGAAGATAAGGTGTGGCGAATGGTTCGTCAGAGGCAATTCGAAGGCAAGACGCACATTGTAGATACGGATTTCTTTATTGTTGAGATGATGCCTGGATTGAACACACGTATTGCGGGTGGTTCGGTATACGAGTATATAGAAAACCGCCTTGGATTGACGATTGCTTATTCCCATAAAGAAATCACCTTCGACCCGATGAATGCGCAAGATCTTGAATTATTCGGTAACGTTATTCCACCGTATACTGCAACGGTACGTTCAGTGGTCCATCTGACGGACGCTCGACCCTTCCAATTTAACGTATCAAAACATTTGGCAAACGAATTCAAGTTCATCGATTTCTCAAGGCGGTTCCACGGTGAATAGGTACTTAAATCTTGCATTGGTTATTGGTTTTTGATAATATGAAATATGCCGTGCTAAGTGGGGAGGTAGCGGTGCCCTGTACCTGCAATCCGCTCTAGCAGGACTGAATTCCACTTCCGAGGATACTCGGTGTGAGGACTGCCTTGATCTTACTGGTGTTGAGATTCCGGTCCTATGCAATAGAACGTCACGAATCATGTCAGGTCCGGAAGGAAGCAGCATTAAGTGGCCCATTCTATGTGCCGTGGGACAGCCGGAGTTGAGCTGGTGGATCAAGTAACGCTTGTGCCGAGTTTTCAAAGAAGTGGTGCACGGTTACATAATATATGACTGTATCTCTTAGGATACAGTCATTTTTTATTGCTCTGAATTAGAGTAGGCAAGACTTGTATGATATAATTAATAGCAGAAATGATTCACTATGGAGGTGCCGCTGGATGGAATATCAAGCGTTGTATCGGGCATTTCGGCCTCAGACATTTGAAGACGTCGTAGGGCAAAAGCACGTCACTAAAACTCTAAGAAACGCAATCATCAGAGATAAGGAATCCCATGCCTACTTGTTCAGCGGACCCAGGGGAACAGGGAAGACGAGCATCGCGAAAATTTTTGCTAAGGCACTTAATTGTCGCTTTGGCAACGATGGAGAGCCATGCAATGAATGCGATATCTGCATGAGTATCACTGATGGTAGTGCCAATGATGTGATTGAAATTGATGCTGCCAGTAATAATGGTGTCGATGAAATTAGGAATATACGAGAAAAGGTGAAGTACGCACCATCGGAAGCGAGATATAAAGTTTATATCATCGATGAGGTTCATATGCTGACGACTGGGGCTTTCAATGCGCTTTTGAAAACACTTGAAGAACCTCCTGGCCATGCTATCTTTATATTGGCTACGACGGAGCCACATAAGATTCCTGCAACAATTATCTCGAGGTGTCAGCGGTTCGACTTCAAAGCGATCGAAATGAACGAAATTATAGCCAGACTAGAGTATGTAGCGCGTAGCGAATCTCTCGAATACGATAAGGATGCTCTTGATTATATTGCTCGAACTTCAGAAGGTGGGATGCGTGATGCCCTTAGCATCATGGATCAAGTCATCGCCTACAGTAATGATGTCATCACTTTAGAAGATGCGGTCATGATTACAGGGGGGATACGTTCTGAAGAACTGAATGAATGGTTGAAACTAATTGACCATAGAGATTCGAGAGCCGCCTTTATGAAGTATCATCAGTTCATAGAGGAAGGCAAAGATCCGACAAGACTTGTCCATGAGCTTGTATACTACATTAGGGACATCATCCTGATGAAGCACGCAGGGGAAATAGAGGATGATATTGCATTTGCCCATACGGAAGACAAAGTACTTTACGAAATGATTGATGTACTGAACGATTCGATGGTTATGATGCGTTTCTCTGTCAACACGAGTGTCCATCTTGAAGTAGTCATCGTCAAACTGATTCAGGTACTTAACAACAATGATCGCTCGATCGAACCTCAGACGATGGATCTATCGCATATCGAGCAGAAACTAGCCGAATTGGATAAGAAGCTATCCAGTCAGCCACAAGTACCGACTAGTATGGTTCCGGAATCCCAAAGTAGGGCGGCAAGCCAGCCTTCGAAAGGTTTTTCACTTAGACAGATTGAGAAAGTCCTGGATCACGCCAACAAGGAAGATCTTGTGAAACTCAAGGATGATTGGCCCAAAGTCTACCAGCATGTCGAAGAGAAAGGGCTGCAGGCATTGCGCTCACTCATAAAGGATTCGGATCCAGTGGCTGCCAGTGACACACATGTACTGCTCAAGTTCAACAGCGATGTTCACAGCGATCTCATTAATAAGGACGAAAAGAAAAGACAAGAGCTCGAAGCGGTCATTCCTACTATTATAGGCAAGGAAGTAACTGTTGTAGCGGTTCCAGATTCCAGTTGGCTGCAAGTAAGACATGACTACATCCAAGAGAAGAAGGCGAGTAGGCAGAAACAGTCAGACGGTGAGGACAAGAAACCTTCCGATGTTGCAAGAGAAATATTCGGAAGTGATGTTGTAGAAACGCGCTCGTAATATCGGTTTATTAAAGAAGATATTTCGTATATACTATATAGAAGAAAAATGAAAATTGATTTGGAGGAGAATATATATGCGTGGTGGAATGAACAATATGCAGGGCATGATGAAACAGATGCAAAAAATGCAAAAGAAGATGCAAGAAGAGCAAGAGAAGCTCAAAGAAGAAAAGGTTGAAGGGACAGCTGGCGGCGGTATGGTCAAAGTGATTGTCTCAGGTCACAAGGAAGTCCTGGACGTTGAAGTTCAAGAAGAAGTTGTAGATCCAGATGATGTTGAAATGCTCCAAGATCTGATTGTCGCTGCAACTAACGAAGCAATGAACAAAGCGGATGAACTTTCAAGCGAACGTTTGGGTCAGCACACTAAAGGTATGAACATCCCGGGAATGATGTAAGATGCATTATCCGGAACCCATATCGAAGCTAATCGACAGCTTCATGAAATTGCCGGGTATTGGGCCGAAGACTGCCCAGCGCCTGGCATTTTATGTACTTAACATGAAAGAGGACGATGTTGTCAATTTTTCACGCAGCTTAATGGAAGTTAAAAGAGATTTGCAATTCTGTTCGGTATGCGGACACATCACGGATATTGATCCGTGTTATATATGCCAAGATAAAAATAGAGATCGTTCCATTGTATGTGTCGTTCAAGATACAAAAGACGTCATTGCAATGGAGAAGATGCGCGAATATGGTGGTTTATATCACGTATTGCACGGTGCTATCAGTCCAATGGATGGCATTGGCCCCGAAGATATCAATGTTGCTTCTTTGATTGATCGGCTGAAAGACGATCAGATCAAAGAGATCATATTGGCGACTAACCCGAATATCGAAGGAGAGTCGACAGCAATGTACATCTCACGGCTAGTCAGACCCATTGGTATTAAGACAACACGTCTGGCGCATGGTTTGCCGGTCGGCGGGGACTTAGAATATGCGGATGAAGTAACGCTTTCGAAAGCAATAGAATACCGAACAGAACTATAGAGAGCTCGAGCCATTTAATAAAAAATGGCTCGAGTAAACTTTTTTTAAAAAACCCCTTGCATTAATGAATCAAACCCTGTATAGTTATTTCTTGTCGGACGAAACATAAAGCCGACACAACAAACGTTACTATTAAGTTAAAAAGATTTAAAAAAGATGTTGCATTGCTAAACGCAACATGCTATAATAGTAAAGCAGTCAAAACAGAACATTGAAAACTGAATGACAATATGTCAACGTTTAATTCCAATAAACGAATGGGTAACCATTCAACTTGGGCGTCAAGTAAAACCGCAA
>NZ_JBHRWV010000010.1:0-65909 GCF_042648145.1 Salinicoccus sesuvii
CGGAGAGGCCCCACCTGTTCCCATGCCGAACACAGCAGTTAAGCTCTCCAGCGCCGATGGTAGTTGGACTGACGTCCCGTGAGAGTAGGACGCCGCCGGGCAGTACTTATACATAATTAAATTATGGATGCGATGAGCCGCATTGAGACCTTTACAGGTCTCTTTTTTTGTATAATCGGATTATATGACAGACGAGGGGGCATAAATATGGAGTGTAGTATTCAAATAAATAATATTGAAGAAACCGAAAGGCTTGCCGATACAATAGCCCAAAATATAATGCCGGGCAGTATAATTCTTCTATCCGGTGATCTGGGTGCTGGCAAGACAACATTCACACAATTTCTTGGTAGTTCTCTCGGAGTTAAAAGAAGAATGAGCTCTCCGACCTTTAATATTATCAAAACTTATCAGGGTAAATATACGATTCATCATATGGACTGTTACAGACTTGAGGATAGTGAAGAAGATTTGGGATTCGATGAATACTTCAATGATGATGATGTATCCATTGTAGAATGGCCTCAGTTTATTCAAGAATTTCTACCTGAGCAACGTTTGGAAATTCATATCGCTGTTGTTGAGCAAGTGAGACGCGTCTTTACCCTCTCTTCATTAGGTCCGGGATATACTAAAATAATGGAGGCATTAGCAAATGATTTCCCTTCTAATTGATACTTCCAACAGACCGTTATCTGTAGCTCTTAATAAGAACTGTATTTGTCTAGCGGAAATAAACACGACAGTAAAGAAGACACACTCGGCCACAGTGATGGTCTATATCAACCAATTGTTTAAGATGACAGGTTATAATAAAAAAAATATTGACCGAATTATAGTAGCCAGGGGGCCAGGATCATATACTGGTGTCCGCATCGGTGTTACTGTGGCAAAGACACTGGCATATGCCCTTCGTGTTCCTCTCTACTCGGTATCTTCATTGGCTGTCATCGCATCTTCAAGCAATAGAACAGGCATACTGGTTCCCATGTTTGATGGGAGAAGAGGAAATGTTTACAGTGCAGCTTATCAAGTGGATCAGTCTGAGATGAGCATACGAGTTACGGAAGGGTATAGGTCTCTTGATGCATTGAGTGAAAAACTTGAAGAATATCCAAAGCAACAATCTCTTTTGGATGGTGATGAGAAATTCAGTGAAAAAATTGAATCATATCTCCACACAGTCCCACGTATTAGCACGATTGAGAGGTACGTTACCATGATACGCGAGGAGGATGTTCACAGTATGGTTCCGGAATATCTAAAACTATCGGAGGCTGAGAAGAATTGGATGGAGCGTACACAGAAATAAGAAAAATGACAATCGAGGATCTGAAATCAGTATACGATATTGAATGTGCTTCTTTTCCTCACACTTCCTGGAATATGGAATCATTTTTAAGAGAGTTGACCGCTAACCAGTTTGCATACTATTTTGTGATAGAAAAGGAAGGCAATATCGTTGGCTATTGTGGTATGTGGCTGGTCATCGATCAGAGCCAGATAACAACCATAGCCGTCAGTGGTAAAGAGCAGGGCCAAGGCTACGGTCGGCAATTGATGCAGCATGCTAAAGCTTATGCATCAAATTCTGCTGATATACTATCATTAGAAGTAAGTATCGACAACGAAAAAGCAATAAAGTTATATGAAAAAGAAGGGTTCCTCTATGGGGGAATTCGTAAAGATTACTATGGACCTGGAAAGGATGCACATGTGATGTGGATGAAGCTCAATGAATGAAGATGTCGTTATACTAAGTATCGAGACGAGTTGTGATGAAACAGCATGTAGTATTGTTAGAAATGGAAATGATATTCTAGCCAATGTTGTAGTCAGTCAGATCGAAAGCCACAAACGTTTTGGCGGTGTCGTGCCAGAAGTAGCTTCAAGACATCATGTTGAGACGATAACAGTGGTTATTGAACAAGCACTTGAGACTTCGGGATTGATGCCAGAGAATCTATCTGCGGTAGCAGTGACGGAAGGGCCGGGTCTGATTGGTGCACTACTAGTCGGTATAAATGCAGCCAAAGCTTTTAGTTTTGCTCATGATCTGCCATTGATTCCGGTCCACCATATTGCAGGACACATATACGCCAATCAGTTGGAAGAGGAGATCAATTTTCCACTCATCTCCCTCATTGTTTCAGGCGGACATACAGAATTAATCTATATGAAGGATCATTTATCTTTTGAAGTTATCGGAGAGACAAGGGACGATGCGGTGGGTGAAGCTTACGATAAGGTCGCCAGAGTTATCGGACTGCCGTATCCGGGTGGTCCTCATATTGATCGCCTCAGCACAGAAGGTAAGGACAGTTTTAATTTTCCAAGAGCTTATCTTGAGCCTGGAAGTTATGATTTTAGTTTCAGTGGTTTAAAGTCGGCAGTCATTAACACATTGCACAACCATAGACAGAAAGATCTCGAAGTGAAAGATGAAGATGTAGCGAGGAGCTTTCAGGAGAGTGTCATTGATGTACTGACGAAAAAAACCATGCAAGCCGTAACGGAATACGACGTTGAAAACTTGATCATCGCTGGTGGTGTCGCAGCAAACAGAGGCCTCCGCACACGATTTGAAACACTTTGTCAGGATCAGAATATAAAATTGAGTGTTCCTGCTTTAAAATACTGCACAGACAACGCTGCAATGATTGGTGCGGTAGCTTATCATCTCTATAAACATAAAGCATTTGGTGATTTAGATCTTAACGGCAGAAACTATATTGATATTGAAGAATACAGTATATAAAAGGGCGGTCCTGTAACTCAGGACCGCCCTTTTATATAGAGTACAAAGTTTTATTTCCTAGCATCTGTGGATAAATTGTCGATAAAAAATAAAAATTTGAGGAAAGCCGACGATAACTGGGGATATATATGTGTACAAATCTGTGGATAAAAGGTGGACAATGTGGACCAATCGCAATGATCCCTGAGGTGAAAGGTTCGGTGCTGTGTATAACATCAGACAACTGATCCATCACTTTAAAAGAAGGGTATTTTCAGAGTTTATACTTCTTCAATCTGTGCCTCTGTTTCTTCCCACTCGAGCATCTTAGATTCCAATGCTTGTTGCTTCTCGATCAACTGCTGATTGTATTCCGATGCTTTCTCGTAGTCACCATATACTTCAGGCTCGGCTAGTTTCTCTTCTATACTCGAAATTTCTTCTTCCAGTTGGAGAATATTTTCTTCAATTCTCGAAGCAGCACGTTTCAGTTTCTGCATTTCATTACGCTTTTGCTTCTGCTGCTGATAATCGGAACCACTCTGCTCATCAGATCGGTTACTTTCTTCTTGGATGGCGAGCGAAGCCTGCTCATCCTTCTTGTGACGGTAATAGCTATAATCTCCATTGTAGATCTTTACATGCTGCTGATCCATTTCCACAATCTTGGTTGCAATGCGGTCAATGAAGTATCGGTCGTGAGAAACGAATAGGATTGTTCCGGGGAAGTTCTGAAGGGCTTTCTCAAGGACTTCCTTACTGTCGATATCCAAGTGGTTGGTTGGTTCATCGAGTATGAGTAGATTATTTTTTTCTAGCATCAACCGGGCCAACTGTATACGTGCTTTCTCGCCACCGCTTAAATCGTTGACACTTTTTAGTACTTCTTCCTGAGTAAAAAGGAAGCGGCCAAGGACTTTGCGAACATCGCTTTCATTCATTTCTGGATACTCGTGCCATAGTTCCTCTAATACGTTTCTGTTAGAGGTGAATTCTGCCTGTTTCTGATCATAATACCCGATGGAAACATTCGTCCCATATATGATCTCTCCCTCATGCCGCGGCAGCTCTTTGGCAATCGTCTTTACAAGAGTAGATTTGCCTATACCATTTGGACCGATGATGGCCAGCCGGTCGCCTTTATCGACATTCAGAGTGATGCCACTGTTTAGTGTCTGCTCATATCCAATGGAGAGGGAGTTGATTCTGAGAACATCGTTCCCGCTTTCCCTTCTTATATCAAAAGAAAAACGTGCACTTTTGCGGTCGATCATCGGTGTATCCATCCGATCCATCTGTTCCAGTTTCTTACGTCTGCTTTTGGCCATATTACTCGTCGATGCTCGCGCTATGTTTTTTTCAACGAATGTTTGGAGCTGTTTGATCTCCTTCTGCTGATGTTCATACGCCTTTACCTGCAGACTGAAGTTTTTTTCTTTCTCTTTCACATACTTCGTATAATTGCTGTGGTAGAGTGTTCCTCGATGCATCTCGACTTCGAATATCTTGTCTACGGTACGATCAAGGAAATAGCGATCGTGACTGATAATCGCAATTGCCCCGGTGAAGCTGTTCAGGTACTGTTCAAGCCATGTTACAGTCCCCATATCGAGATGATTGGTTGGCTCGTCGAGCAGTAGCAGATCGGGTTTTGACAAAAGCATCTGGCCGAGTGCAAGGCGTGTCTTCTGACCACCTGAGAAAGCATCGACATTACGATCAAGATCATCGTTCGAAAAGTTCAGGCCGATAAGGACTGTCTTAATCTGGGCATCAATTGTATAGCCGCCACTAGATTCGAAGATGTTCTGCAGTCTGTCGTATTTCTCCATCTGTTCACTATAGGAGGGATGCTGGTAATCGTGTTCTGCTAGCCATCTGGTTGTGGCGTTCATTTCCTCTTGGGTATACAGTAGATCGGCGAAGGGTCGCATCATTTCATCCCTTACAGTCTGAGTGGATTCAAGTGTCATCTGCTGGGTAAGGTATCCAATTGCAATACCCTTCGGAGTTGTGATTCTGCCTTCTTCAATACCGAGTTCCCCGGCCATCATCTTCATTAATGTCGTCTTGCCGGCACCGTTTTTGCCGACGATACCGACTGTTTCACCTTTTTTTATTTCAAGGTTTATATTTGAGAAAATCTGGTCTGTACCGAAAGACTTTCCTACATTTCCTAATTGCATTACTATCATATTAATTCCCCCACTCCATTCAATTTTACAATAAATGAGTCAAAAAAACGATGAAATTAAATGACAATGACTACACTATGAAAATGGAGATATGCTATAATATACCAACAGAGTGCAATAGAAGAGGTGTGGGACATTTGAATAGTAAAAAGAAAATCCCAAACGCAACAATGAAACGTCTTCCTTTATACTATAGATTTTTCAAGAACGCCGAAAAATCCAGTGTAGATAGAGTTTCCTCAAGAGAGATCAGCGAAGCACTGGATATTGATTCAGCCACAATTAGGAGAGATTTCTCCTACTTTGGTGAGCTCGGCAGGAAAGGTTACGGCTACAATGTCAAGAGCCTGCTGAATTTCTTCATGGAGCATATCCAGGGTAACGAAGTGAGGAACGTAGCGATCATTGGTGCAGGGAATTTGGGCAGTGCATTATTAAACTACAAATTCAACAACATAAATGATAGAATGAATGTGGTAGCTGCTTTTGATAGTAATGCTCAGATCGTCGGGACATCCATCAATGGCACGGCAGTATATCATTCGGATGAGCTTGAAGATCTGGTCAGTCAGCACGGCATAGACGTCGCGATACTCACCCTGCCAGCTGAAGTCAGTCAAAATATGGCTGAGCGTCTGGTGGAAGCGGGTATCAAAGGCATACTCAACTTCACGCCGATCAGATTGAACGTAAGTGATGAAATCTATGTCCATAATATAGATTTGAGCGTTGAATTACAGGCACTATTCTTTTATATGAAACATATCTAGGAGGGATACTATGCTCGAAACATTAATGCCGGTGACGCTGATGGCAGTAGGCCCGACAAGTATGATCGTGATTGCTGTTGTAGCATTGATCATATTCGGACCTAAAAAATTGCCTCAATTCGGACGCGCAATGGGTTCAACTTTAAGAGAATTTAAAGATGCAACCAAAGGTCTCGCCACTGATGATGATGACGATGACGACGAACGCGATAAGAAACAACAACCAAAGAAGATCGAAACAGTCGAAGTTGAAAAGGTTGAAGAAACTAAAGTATAAAGATCCAAAGGGGTGGCGAAAGCCGCCTTTTTTTTGAAGAGGTGAAAACGAATTATGAACGACTCGGAAAAAAGGGAGATTACCGAGCATCTGGATGAATTGAGAAAGCGGCTACTGATTGTCATGTACTTTTTCGTAGGTGCATTGATCATCGGTTTTTTCCTGTCTAAGCCATTGATTTATCATATGCAGAATGCTCCATGGACACAAGCAATACAGATGCATGCATTCCAGGTAACGGATCCATTGAAAATTTATTTAATGATTATCGTTGTCATCGGTTTCGTTATTGTGCTGCCAGTAATTCTCTATCAACTCTGGGCATTTGTTTCTCCGGGGTTATACAGTAATGAGCAGAAGCTGACTTTGAGTTATATACCGATTGTCATGATCCTGATGCTACTCGGTATGGCTTTTGGTTATTTCGTTCTTGTGCCCTATATCATCCAGTTCACGTTCGAATTATCCGAGGACATGGGTATCGAAACGACGATTGGAATCAACCAGTATTTTGGCTTCCTTTTCAGGACGGTGTTGCCATTCGGAATCATATTCCAGATGCCGATTCTAGTCTTGTTCTTAACCCAGCTAGGACTATTGACGCCATCCTTTTTGAAGCAGAACAGAAAATATGCCTACTTCATTTTGTTGGTGGTCGCAGCGCTTATTGCACCACCGGATGTGATGACGCATGTCATGATTACTATACCGATGATTATTCTTTATGAAATTAGCATCTACATTTCCAAAATCGGCTATCGTAGATATCTGAAAGCAGAGCAAAAAGCACTAGAGGAATCGTTGGATTCCGAATAGGGGGGTTCCAGGTGAAATTCAATTGGGATGAAGAAGCACCTCAGGTGCTTGATGGCAGTGATGAAAAATGGATGCACCAGCTTGGAAGGGCGCAAGAAGATCCATGGCGGCAGAAATATCATATCCAACCGCCTGCAGGCAGTATGAATTCATTGGACGGTTTCGTTTATCATGAGGGCAGGTATCATATCTTATACCAGTGGGCTCCCTTCTACTCACAAGGTAAAAAGTATCTATATCACGTCACATCGGAAAATCTTGCTGTCTATCACGATATGGGAATAGCAAGCACACTACCGCAAGGTGCATGTTCAGGTTCTGCTTCTACAATGGACGATCTGCATACGTACCATACAGTAATCGATGGAGATATATCACATCAGGAACATACGGTGTGGATTTCAGGAACAGGGGTGCTTCGTCCATCCCACACAGAGATCATTATGAAAGGATCGCCAAAAGGATATGGTGCAACTCTCAAAGATCCGAAGGTGTGGGAGGAAAGTGAAAGATATTTCATGATGCTCGGAGCGATGACACAAGATGAGTTCGGGCGTGTGCTCTGCTTCAGAGGCACAAACCTTGAAACTCTCGACTATCTGGGTGAACTGAAAACCGATCTTGACCAATTTGGTTTTATGTGGGAATCGCCTGAGCTGTTTGAATTGGATGGTGGTGATGTCCTCATGTTCTGCCCACAAGGGCTCGACAAGTATCAACATAGCTACTGGAACATCTACCAGTCTGGATATATTCTCGGCAGTGTTGATAGAGAGTCGATGACAATGGTGCATGGCGAATTCAGTGAACTAGATCAAGGTTTTGATTTCTATGCGCCGAAGACGACCTGTGACGCTTTTGGAAGACGGTTTATGATCGGATGGATGGGAATGAAGGAAACGATTTATCCTACAGATGGCACGTGGTCACATTGTCTGACGCTGCCAAGGGAGTTGTCTATTGAAGAGGGGATACTGAGGCAGCGACCCGTGGCTGCGTTATCAACTCTAAGAATGGATGAACTGACAGCGGAAGGATACTTTGATCATCGTCCGAAAAAGATGAAAGATTTCTATGGTGATAATTACGAGCTTACAATGGATATCCTCGAGAATAATGCGACGCAGATATATATCAATTTGAGAATGAGCAGAAGAGAACAGACGAGTCTAATATATGATGCCGAGGCCCATACGCTTACACTCGATACGACTTTCAGTGGCCAGATGCCTGAGAATGTCGATGGCACAACACGTACAGCGAAGCTTGACGGTCCTCTTTTAAAACTCCGCATATTTGTAGATATTTCAAGTATTGAAATTTTTATCAATGATGGGGAGGCGGTCATGACAGCCCGCATCTTTCCATCGGAAAAAGCAGAAGGGGTGGAACTGTCCACCGAACTTGGCAACTGCTATGTCAAATTGTCCAAATACAAATTAAAGCCCCTTTATGTGCATCCGGACGTTCAGACGGAATAGGGACAACGGATTTCAATGTCTGTACACAATATTATTTCAATTCTGCTTATAATCGATTGAGTATTCTGTTATTATAAACTTACATACAGTGAGGGTGAGAGGAGAAGTGGATATGTTTTCGGTACTGAGTCAGATTCGCAAACGTTATGAGTACATGACACCTGTAGAGCAGCGGATTGCAGATTTTATGCTGGCCAATCCTGCCAAAGTCATCAACATGCCTGTTAAGGACATCGCAAGAAACAGTAATACGAGCGATGCGGCTATCGTCAGATTTTCAAAGAGGATCGGTCTTGCCGGCATAAAAGAATTAAAAGTTGAGCTTGCAAAGGAGCTCCATACACTTGAGAAAGAGAACATATCAAGGGTCATCGATCTTGAAAACGATACTCATAAAGATATCTTCGACAAAGTGTTCAAAAATACGATACAAGCCCTCTACAATACAGAAAAGATTGTCGATCGTGATACGATGAAGCAGGCTGCCGAACTCTTCGCCAAATCGGACAATACATTTATATTTGGCCTTGGGGATTCCTCCAATATCGGAAATGAACTGGAACAGAAGCTACATAGAGTCAATATCAATGCGTTCTTTACTTCAGATAAGTATCTCTGCATGACACGGTTGTCCAATGCTACTGATAATGATGTCTTGTTCCTCATCACCCTATCCGGTAAGACGAAGGAAGTAGTCGAAGTTGTAAAGCTCGCCAAGAAACTTGGCGTCAAGACCGTCATACTTACCCAAAATCATGCCTCTATCGCAAAACGCAATGCAGACATTGCCATAGAAATCACAGAAGAAGAGACAAATATACAGTATATGAACATGACCAGTCGTATAGCGCAGCTCGTCATCTGCGATGTTCTATTCTTCTACATCTGTCGGGAGCTTGGATCCTCGGCATATGAAACCATTATTAAGACCTATGACGTTACACACTGATCTCCTTTCGTGCCGAAGGGAGATTTTTTTATTTATGGAGATAAGAATAATATACAGTTACTTTTTTGAAATATTTCTGAAATATTCCACGTTAATAAGACACCATTATTAAGGTTATGTAACAACTCTGATATTGGGTAGATACCCCCACGCTATTCTAATATAATGATGATTATTGAAAGAGACTATCACGAGTATAGTCTAATGGGGGAAGTCGCATTGAAGAATAAAATAATGAAGAGTGGTATTGCATGCCTATTGGTTTCATCCACTATTTTCATATCCAATATAGACACAGTCGTCGAAGCGGAAGAATCAGAAGCAGAAATGTCTGTCGAAGAATCTGTGACAAATGAAGCGGCCCAGCCAGAAAGCCTCGAAGAATCAACAGAAGAAGTAGAGGTCGAGACTACAGAGGAACGTACTACAGAACAATCTGCTGAGTCGACGACACAATCGCCAGTTGAAAGAGAAACTGTGAAAGAAGACGTACTCGTCGGTGCAATGCCCGATGATTCTCCGGAAAACGAGATTCGTCAACGCACAATAACAGCGCATGAAGCGAATGAGGAAAGTCAAGAAAGTACCCCATATGCCGAACCGTCGTCAGAGCAACCATCCCAACTCCCTTCTAATGAAACGAGCGGGAATGATATTGTACCGGAGCCTACCGCTGAACCGGTAACAGAGGAAGCGCCAACAACAGAAACTGAGACAGAAACACCCGTCCCTGAGGGAACGGGGCAGTTGCCAGCAGACGAAATCCCTGTAGAGGAAAATGAAATTCCAACTATGGAGCCAGTGGAACCGTCAGCTGAAGCACCGTCAACAGGTTCTGGAACCGAAGAATTCTCTAGCCCATATCCTGAAGTAGACAATAACAGCCTCCAGTCCGAATCGACGGAAGTGCCAGCGCAAGGAGTAAAGCGGTATTTCCGTTATGATCATGGTAATATACTAGAAGGCATCACACTTGAGCCCGGCGGACCGGAAGCAGACTTTGAACTACTGGATAAGCGTGTCAATCGCTTGCTGTCTGCAAGGATCATGGAAGAATCCGAAGTGGATGATACAGTGATATATGATATTGAGGCACAAGTCAAAAGTGAAGAGGAAGTAGCTACTGGAACATCACGTGAAGTGCTTCCGAACACGGGAGAGACGAACTATACTTTCATTTATGGTACAGTGCTGTTGATTTGTGGACTCACTTTGCTCTTCATCATGAGAAAACCGAAAAGCGATAAATAGAAAGAGTGCCCCATCCATCGGATGGGGCACTCTTTCTTATAGTACTTTATCGTCGATTGAATTCAAGTAATCTTTGACTTCCCCGACAACAGATACAAGACATCCATCTTCAAACGGAGAGGTCAGGTTGGCAGACTCGACAAGTGCATTGAACGGCAGTGAGCCACCTAGTTTACACAGTTTGATATAATCCGCCCACGCTGCATCGAAGTCTTCATTTGCACGTTTCCAGAACTGGAGTGCGCAGACCTGTGCCAGTGTATAGTCGATGTAATAGAATGGCACTCCGAATACATGCCCTTGTCTATGCCAGAACGCTCCGCTTGAGAGTGGTTCAATGCTGTCATAGTCACGATGCGGCAAATACTTATCTTCGAGCTTCTTCCATTCCTGGCGACGCTCGAGCGGTGTGAGTTCCGGATTTTCATAGACGATGTGCTGAAATTCATCAATCGCCACACCATAGGGTAGGAAGGAGATGTTGTCAGCCATATGGGTAAACTTGAATTTGTCCGTGTCTGTCTTAAAGAACAAGTCCATCCAAGGATAAGTAAAGTATTCCATACTCATGGAATGGATCTCTGCAGCCTCGAGTGTTGGGAATTGATATTCCGGTACTTCGAATCCTCTCGACATGTAGCTTTGGAATGCGTGTCCCGCCTCATGTGTCAGTACCGTCACATCATCAAGCGTGCCATTGAAGTTCGAGAAGATGAACGGAGAGGCGTAGTTCGGAATGAATGTGCAATATCCGCCGCCTTCCTTACCCTTTTTGGCTTCTACATCAAACAGTTCGCGCTCTCTCATGAATGTATAGAATTCATCAGTTTCAGAGGATAGCTCGCTGTACATCTTGGCACCGTTCTGAAGAATCTCTTCGGCATTTCCTTTAGGTGTTGCGTTGCCAGTTACGAAGTCGAAGGATTCGTCGTACGACTTCAACTCGGAGAGTCCGATTCTCTTACGTTGGCGTTCTTTCAATTCTGTCACAAGTGGAACGACATGCTCGGCTACCTGGCGTCTGAAGTTCTCTACCATATCCCGGTCATAGTCGATACGATTCATGCGGATGTAGCCAAGTTCGACGAAATCTTTATAGCCCAGTTCTTGTGCAATCTGATGGCGTGTTTTGACTAGTTCATCGAAGATTTGGTCGATTTTATCTAGTTGTTCCCCCATGAAGCCTTGTACGGCTTTTGTTGCGTCTCTTCTCATAGCACGATCCTGATGCTCAGCGTAAGGGCCGAATTCTGATAGATTAAGGACTTTACCATCGAATTCGATTTCAGCAGAAGCCATAAGTTTAGAGTACTCGGAATCGAGTTTGTTTTCTTTCTGGAGTAGCGCCTTTACTTTCGGATCGAATCCCTTAATGGCGTTCTCCGATAGGGCAAACAACTGCTTGCCGTATCTTTCTTCAAGTGCATCTCTATATGGGCTCTCGGATATTGCCTGATAGTATTTATGGTTGATCTCCTGGATCATTGGACCGTATTCATCAAAAAACGTTCTTTCCTGGTCGTAGAACTCATCTTTTGTATCAATGGAAGCACGTATGTAGGTCAGCGTACTCATTGTGGAAAGATAATTGAAATGAACATTCAGTTGGTCGATGACCCCACCCTGTTCCTCTGCTGATTGTTTCTTTTTGAATTCTTCAAGCAATGCATCTACTTTGGATGAAATTTGCTCGAGATTCGGTCTTTCGTATTCGTAATCTTTAAAAGTACGTACCATGTTTATCCCCCTAAAAGTTAAGTACACCTATCATATTATCATATTCATCTGGAATGCACCTTAAGTTTACAATATGTTCAGATTATTCGACTTATGGGTAAGAAAGTAGAGAAAGCGATCAAAGGGAGAGATGACATGGTAGAGACAGATGAACTGCTCGAAAATAGAGTTGGAGAAATGACGAGAAAGACAAATGAGATGGGGATTCCACTCATGATTGTAATTGAGGGTCCCCCGGCATCGGGTAAATCTCGACTGTCCAATGCATTGTATATGGCACTCGATGCTAAATATACAGATTTCATGGCCACCCGTCCGCCAAGAGATATCGATCTTAGATATCCATTCTTGCAGCGCTACTGGAACCACCTGCCGAAGAATGGTGATATCAATATCCATTTCAGAAGCTGGTATGCCCAGTACATCGAGTACAAGACAAACACCGTGCTTGATAACGTCAGGGTAGATTATGAAGAGATTAAACAGGATATGGATCGTTTTGAACAGACATTGATAGACAACGGATATGAAATCATCAAGTTCTATGTCCATACGACCGAAGCGGTGAGGGACAAGCATATCGAGAAGCTCAGAGCAAACCCAGTTCTAAAATGGAAGGCCGAGGAATTCGCAGAGCGTCTCGATAAGATAGATTACGAAAATGAAATGGAGCAATTTTTAAAGGCACCGACCGGCTGCCCTTGGACAGTAATCGATTTCGAAGAAAAAGGGGGCGCGATTAATACGCTGTACCGCACAATTATAGAACGGCTTGAGAAGCGGGTTGAAGCGGAAGAGAGCGCAGAAGCTTCTAAGATTGATGGTGCCTTTACTAACAGCTATGAATCGGAATTTTTCAATTTTGATTTCGAGAAGGAGAAGATTAAGAAAAAGGAATATAAGGAGATACTCCCTGACTTGCAGTCGAGAATGCGAGAAATCCAGTTTCAGCTCTATGAGAAGAAAATCCCCCTTGTCATTGTGTATGAAGGCATGGACGCGGCTGGCAAAGGAGGGAATATCAAGCGTATTCGGGAGAGCTTGGATCCAACCGGTTATACAGTCAATGCGACTGGAGCACCGACCGATATCGAGTTGGCACACCATTACCTATGGCGGTTCGCCATTAATACACCGAGAAGTGGTCATATTGGTTTTTTCGACCGCAGCTGGTATGGCAGAGTACTTGTGGAACGTATCGAGGGATTCGCCTCCAAAAAAGAATGGACCCAGGCCTATGATGAGATCAATGATTTTGAAAAATCGCTGTATAATTCCGGCGCCATTATCGTGAAATTTTTCTTGTCACTTGATAAGGATGAGCAACTCGAACGGTTCACCGACCGCCAGGAAGATGAGGATAAACAATGGAAACTGACGGATGAAGATTGGAGAAACAGGGAGAAATGGGATCTTTACGTCGAAGCTTCGGAAGATATGGTGCGTGAAACGAGTACTGCACGTGCACCGTGGCATATTATCGCTGGAAACGACAAACGGTATGCGCGGATTACAGCACTCAGAAAAGTAATAGAAGCATGCGAAGCTCGTCTTGGAAATAGCTAGAGATCACTTAACAGAAGAAAAGTCCCGGGAGGTTATGTGATAAGCCAATCCCGGGGTTTTTTTGAAAAATAAGGCATGACGGTCCTACCATCATAATTCTATCTCTTAGGCTTTCGCGCCTTCTCTTATTGGAATCTGCAGGGCAAACATACTCAGATGGCTATTGCATCCGCTTTAAAAAATGTATATCCTATAAAAGAACTATTAATTTTGAAAATTTTAATAGTTCATAATAAGTAGGGGGAATGATAGATGCAGTCGTTTAAACGGATTTTTCTTTTATTCACAGCACTGCTTCTGATATTTAGTGCGTTCGGTACCAATGTATCAGCAAATGAACTGGGCAAACCGGAACATTCGCCATCATTGGACGACACACACTTTGATCAGTATCAGAACATGCAAAGCCAGCTGGATATTCTTACGGGTGAGGCCCAGCTTGGTGAGAGTCTCGAGAATAGGGAAGGCAATGTAAATGTCATCGTACACTACAGGGAACCTTCTGTTGGACTCCAAAAGGGGATTGTACAATCTAAAGGGAAAAAATGGTCTGGACTTGATGCAGACAAAGTCAGACAAAAAATAGAGAAACAGCAGAATCAAGCGGAACACAGTATGCGGAATAAGAATATCAATTTTTCCAAAGGTAATACATACTCTACTGTGCTGAATGCTGAATCGATGACTGTTGCGGCAGAAGATCTTGGAAAACTGCTGGAAGTTGAAGAAGTGGCACTGGTCGAGGAGGACTATTTCGTCCAACTCGATCCTGAAGTCAGAACAACACATAACGAAGCTATCGAAGGTGTATCGGACGTATCAGACGAAGATATCGAACCGAACTACATTACGGGCATCACACATCTTGATATCCCGAAAGTATGGGAACTTGGCAATCGCGGCCAGGGTATCAAAGTGGGTGTCATCGATACCGGCATAGACTATAACCATCCCGATCTCGCTGATGTATACCGGGGTGGTAGAAACTATGTGAATGGCGCGGATTATCTCGTCCAGAGACCGGCAGATGATCCTTACGAAACAAAACCGGAAGAACGTCCGGATAATCTACCTGAATTTGATGATCGTGGAAACTCCTATTGGACGACACACGGTACACATGTCGCTGGAACTATCGCAGCACAAGGCAATAATGACTTCGGCATGATTGGTGTTGCACCAAATGTCGACCTTTATGCTTATCGTGTACTCGGTGCGTACGGTAGTGGGTACACATCTTGGATTGTCGGTGGAGTAGAGGGCGCAGTCGAGGATGGCATGGATGTCATCAATCTCTCCCTTGGGAATACTCTAAGTGACGAAAGTCAGGCAAATTCCTTTGCACTGAATAATGCGATGCTACTTGGCACGACAGCTTTCGCAGCAACCGGCAACTCTGGTCCGGGCCGCTCTACAGTCGGTGGACCGGCAACGAGCACGATGGCAATCAGTGTCGGCAATACAACATTACCTGAAGAAAGAGTGGCATCTAATGTCACATTGGAAGCAGGAGACTTCTCAGAAACAGTGGATGCGAATTTCATGGCCTTCATGATTGGCACGTCTCCAGAAGAAAGTCTTGAAGACTCTATGGAAGTTGTCAATGTACCTGGTGTCGGTATCGCTTCCGACTTCGAAGGTGTTGATGTTGAGAATAAAGTGGCGCTCATACAGCGCGGTGAAATTGCATTTGTAGACAAAATTGCGAATGCACGTGATAACGGCGCCGAAGGTGTTATCATCTACAACTCGGCGAACGGATCCAATGCACCTGGACCAGTCGGAATCTTCCTCGGTACAGCATTTGATTTCGTACCAACACTGGATATTTCGCATACACTTGGCGCTGAGTTTGCAGCTGCAATCGATGGTGCGGATACCGGCACTGTTACTTTCAATAGCTTTGAAGCATCTATGACAGCAGGTGACGCAGTAAATGATTCCTCTTCAAGGGGACCATCTACACCGAACTTCGATATCAAACCGGATGTCTCAGCACCAGGTACGAACATACTGTCAACAGTTCCTGAATTTGCTGCTTCCGGAGATTATTCTAGAGCATATGAACAGTACACAGGAACATCTATGGCGACTCCGCACGCAGCAGGTATCGGGGCACTGCTTCTCGAATTGCATCCAGAATGGACACCATTCGATGTAAAGTCAGCAATGAGCAACACAGCTAAAGTACTCGATACAAGCCTCTATGATGTATTCGATCAAGGCGCTGGACTCGTCCAGCCATATGCGGCAGCAACGACCAATACACTCATCAAAGTGCCACATGAATCTACAATGGATGGAGAAACACATAGCCATACACGCGGTACGATGGCCTTCGGATTCGTAAGTCCAGATGCTTCCCCGCAAACAGTAACAAAAGATTTGATCATTGAAAGTAATTCCGGAGATACCTACAGCTTTGAAGTCGTTACAGTCAAGGCACCAACAGGATCCATGTCCGGTGCAACATTGACCCCAAGCACGCAGTCAGTAACAGTAAACGGCAGCCAGACAGTTCAGTTTAATCTGAACGTGCCAGCAGGTGCTGAAGAGCCGGGTAATGAATTCCTAGGTTATATCAACGTTACAAGTGGATCTGGTACGTACTCTGTACCATTTGCCGTCGGTTTTGCACCGACGACTCAGCAAGGCTTTGCAGATCTCTACCTCAATGACTATCATATTTCGCCTAATGGAGATGGCGTACAAGACGAAACGTCTGTATATGCTGCTTTCCATAATCCCCAGCAGATGACAGCATTCAGCTGGTATGACCTGCTCAATCCAACCGCAGGACCAGAGGGCGACGGGTATATAGGAGACTTTGCCTTTATCGAGGGGATACAGTCTTCAGTGACAGTACCTGTGGATGGTACAATGTATAGCATTGAAAATGGGCAGTACGTATACTCCGACGTACCGGATGGTGTATACACGATAGATGCTATTTCGCTTCATGAAGGTGGCATTGATCTCCAGTATGATGGACCATTATTCGTTAAACGCAGTGCAACACAAGTTGTAGATCCGGCAGTTTCTGATGGTGCCATCACAGCTGGTGTTGAAGACCTATATATCGAAGTGCTTCCGGCGCTTCAGGAAATGTACGGCATATCCTATAATCCGAGCACGTTCATCAGCGGAAACTATCAGCTGACAAATAATGCGGGAACAGAGGAAGGTGCGGTGGCGATTGATACTGATGGTACATTGTCACTTGATTTCCAAGGTTACACAGGTGTATACAATCTGACACTCGATTTCACTGATGTGGCAGGCAACAGCGCTACTTATGGCTATGCCGTGAACTTTGATGAAGGTACTATCACAGAAGGTGAAGCAGACCTGCCTGATGGAGAACTACCTGAAGAAGAACCGGAAAGTAACGCATACGAGCTGACAGAAGCAGATATCGGTGATGGTATCACAAGAAACAACATCAAAGATATTCAAGTAAATGTACCTGAAGAAAACATTCAAGATGGATCTGCTTCAATCAGAATCTCGAACGATCTGATTGCGCAGTTTGCGCAGATGCGAAATAACAAGACAGTGGTACTAAATGTCGGTAGTTCAGCAGTCCAACTGACGGTTCAGAACTTCCAGCAATTTAGTGCATATGATGCTGTAGAAGTCGACTTGCAACGTACACCAAGTACAGAAGCACACCACGTTAGTGACATATACGAAGTCTTGCTCAGAGGCATCACAGGAGATCAGACAGAGACGATCACACAACTGAACTCAGCAATGAGCGTCATGATTGAATCTCCCGGTAGACACTTTGATGTATACGATATTGCGGCAGATACAATCATCAAATCTAAATACAACAAGAAACAGCAAGTCGTTCAAACCACAGTGCCATCTTCATATGTTGTCATTCAATAATAAAAATGCATCTGGGAGTCTCTCCCAGATGCATTTTGTCGTTATATATTTAGAACATCAAGTGCAATATCGCACCTGCAGTATTGCGTATTTGTTCAAGCTGATCGATATAATCTCTGAACATTACCTGAAGTAGAACAACAAGTCCATTCATGAGCATATGGACAAGTATCGGAACGATTAAACGACCACTCATGACGTATAGGAAGCTGAAAGTGTAAGCCATGGCGACATAGATGAGAATATGTGTAAGATCCCAGTGGGCCAAGGCGAAAATAAGTCCACTGATCAGTCCGGCAACGAGAAAGGCGATAGTTTTCGCTCCAGGAATGATTTCATATATTTCAGCAAATATAGCCCGGCGGAATACGTATTCTTCGAGTATCGGTCCGAGAAGTGCCACGACGAGAATCATAAACGGAGCAGATTCAATCATTTCGATGATACCGCTCGTATTCTCACTTTCCATCGGATTGCCGAGTACATAAACATTTATGAGTCCTGCTACTACCTGTGAACCATAGGCTAAAACGACACCGCCGACCACCCAGGCGATTGTTACAGGTATGTCGGACTGCGGTCCACGTTCTATACGGTTTTTATTCTTGTGCAATCGACCGATGATGATGACAATGATGACGCCAATCGCAAAAGCAGCAGCCTGGTACGGCATGACCTGATTCAGTAGTTCCGCTTCAGTAATCGAAGGGTTGGTGAAGGCCAAGACAATTGAAACGGGCAGTACAGCAAGCTGAACTGCGATGAATACGACGATGATTAAAGCGCTGTATAACTTTCTCAAAGTAAACCCTCCATTTTCCAATACAGTTATTCTACCCTAAAAATTAATGTGATTAAAGCAAATAGATATCACTTGCAATATTGACCAACTTTGATTATTATTTAATTGTTAGCACTTCGAATGTATGAGTGCTAAATCTAATGATATTTGTACTATTAAAGGAGGGTTTTCACGTGTTGAAACCATTAGGCAACAGAGTCGTCATCGATCTGACTCAAAAGGAAGAAACGACAAAGAGCGGTATCATCCTGACTGAATCCGCAAAGGAAAAACCGCAGGAAGGTACTGTAGTGGCAGTCGGCTCAGGAAAAGTATTGGAGAATGGCAATCGCGCTGAAGTTGAAGTAAAAGAAGGCGATCGTGTCGTCTATTCCAAATTTGCTGGTACTGAAATCAGACATGATGATCAGGACTATTTGATTCTTGCAGATTCCGACATTCTGGCAGTAATCGAATAACCGCATCCAATAAAAATACGCACAATGCATTAGATTTAGATTTGTATAGGAGGAATGATTGTAAATGGCTAAAGAACTGAAATTTTCTGAAGACGCACGCCAGTCCATGCTTGCTGGTGTCGATAAATTGGCAAACGCCGTAAAAGTGACACTTGGACCCAAAGGACGTAATGTTGTTCTCGATAAGTCCTTCACTTCACCACTGATCACAAACGATGGTGTGACAATCGCAAAAGAGATTGAACTTGAAGACCCATATGAAAACATGGGTGCCAAGCTGGTTGCCGAAGTGGCAAACCAAACGAACGAAATTGCTGGTGACGGTACAACAACAGCGACAGTACTCGCACAGGCAATGATTCAAGAAGGTCTTAAAAACGTAACAAGCGGTGCCAATCCCGTAGGTATCAGATCCGGTATTTCAAAAGCTGTGGAAGTTGCGGTAGAAGAACTGCAGAACATCTCCCGTCCAGTACAGGATAAGGAATCCATTGCACAAGTTGGTGCAATTTCAGCAGCCGATCCGGAAGTTGGCGATTACATTTCCGAAGCAATGGAAAAAGTCGGTAACGATGGTGTCATCACAATCGAAGAGTCTCGTGGTTTCAAAACGGAACTTGAAGTCGTTGAAGGTATGCAGTTCGACCGGGGTTATACGTCTCCTTACATGGTGACAGATTCCGAGAAGATGGTCGCAGACCTAGATAACCCTTATATCCTCATTACAGATAAGAAAATCTCAAATTTCCAGGATATTCTGCCACTGCTCGAGCAGATCGTTCAACAGTCCCGTCCAGTACTCATCATTGCAGACGATGTTGAGGGCGATGCGATGGCGAACCTCGTACTGAATAAACTGCGTGGTACATTCACTGCAATCGCAGTCAAAGCACCAGGTTTCGGTGATCGCCGCAAAGCGATGCTCGAAGATATCGCAGTACTCACTGGTGGACAGGTCATCACAGAAGATCTTGGACTTGATCTGAAAGAAGCGACAGTTGATATGCTCGGTACAGCATCCAAAGTCAACGTAACAAAAGATCACACAACTGTGGTTGAGGGTGCTGGAGAGAAAACAAACATCGAAGCACGTATCGGTCAGATTAGATCCCAAATCGAAGAGACAGCCTCAACGTTCGATAAGGAAAAACTACAAGAACGCCTTGCAAAACTTTCTGGTGGTGTCGCAGTCATCAAAGTTGGTGCTGCAACTGAAACGGAAATGAAAGAGCGTAAACTCCGCATAGAGGATGCTTTGAACTCCACACGTGCCGCTGTTGAAGAAGGCATCGTAGCTGGCGGGGGAACGGCACTCGTTAACATCTACAACAAAGTAGCAGAAATCGAAGCAACAGGCGATGTGAAGACAGGTGTCAATATCGTACTAAAAGCACTCGAAGCACCACTCCGTCAGATTGTTGAAAATGCTGGACTTGAAGGTTCTGTTATTGTGGAACGTCTCAAGACACAAGAAGCGGGCATCGGATTCAATGCAGCCACTGACGAATGGGTAAACATGATCGACGAAGGTATCGTGGATCCTACAAAAGTGACCCGTTCCGCACTGCAGAATGCAGGTTCCGTTGCAGCCATGTTCCTCACGACTGAAGCAGTCGTTGCTGACATTCCAAGTGAGAGTGGTGGCGGAGACATGGGTGCCGGCATGGGCGGCGGCATGCCAGGCATGATGTAGAAACCTTCCAAAGTGTTGAATTGACAAGGGTTATTGCTCTTTTTTACACTTCAGCGAGGATATTCTATAGAGGACTCCGACAAGGTTGTAAACCTTGTGGGAGTCTTTTTTATGTACTTCCTTGTAAAATAATAATTATTTCCAATCAGCTGAGGCCCCACTTTCAAAATAGGATAAAGATGGGAAATGTAAAAACGGTTGCCATAAAAAAATAATGAGAATAGTTTTTTATGAAGGGACACTAGATTTAGTGTCATACTGTTAATATCTATGGGGGTTTAATGTGAACAATTAATAAATAATTTGCGTATCGAAACTACATCTCATTTTTTCGTGTTAGAATCTAAAATAATTACATATGCATATCTGCGGATATAATCAATTTGGAGAGGAAGTCATGATATATGAAAAATCAGTCTTGTTGTTCAGGTAGCCGAGAGATGATCCAAAACAGTACAATAAAAAAAGCAGAGCAGGAGAAACAGAACGAGCCTCGGGGAGATGATGTTCGTTTCGAATCGAAGATGGTCCGTATCCCCGGGGGGAACTTCCTTATGGGGACCGAGGATGGAGAGGGATTCGCGTCTGATGGAGAAGGACCGATAAGAAACGTAGAAGTCTCCCCTTTTTATATAGATGCCCATACGGTGACGAATCGTGAATTTGCACAATTTGTTAAGGAAACTGGCTACCGAACAGAAGCAGAATCTTACGGGTGGTCTTTCATATTCTATAAGTTGCTTCCTGAAAAGTATGAACCGACAGTGCAACAGTTGCCAGGTATTCCTTGGTGGTATGCTGCGGAAGGCGTTTATTGGTATCAACCTGAAGGGCAGGGCTCTTCTATCAAAGAGCGTATGGAGCATCCGGTTATTCACGTCTCTTGGAATGATGCTGCAGAGTTCTGCAAATGGGCTGGAAAACGATTGCCGACAGAAGCAGAATGGGAAATGGCTGCCCGAGGGGGCCTAGAACAAAAGAAGTTCCCCTGGGGAGATGAACTTACTCCAGACGGAGTACACTACTGTAATATATGGCAAGGAGATTTTCCAAGAGAGAATACGCTAGAGGACGGATTTATGAGCACTGCACCTGCTGAGTCATTTCCACCAAATGGTTATGGTCTATACAACGTGGCGGGGAACGTATGGGAGTGGTGCTCGGACTGGTTTGCGAAAAGTAATCAGCACCGTTCCGGAGTCGATCCGACTGGCCCTATGGAGGGAAAAGCAAAAGTAATGCGTGGCGGTTCCTATCTTTGCCACCATTCATACTGTAACCGCTACAGGGTAGCCGCGAGAAGTTCTAATACTATGGACAGTTCTGCTGGCAACATTGGATTTCGTTGTGTAGTTTCAGCAATCGACTAGTGAGGCTTCCATTTTGAATTAGTAAAAATGGAATATAATAAAAAACGTATCCCTGAAGAAATTAGGTTACCTCCTGCTTTCTTCAGGGATATTTACATACTTTATTACTGTATAAATTACTGTCACTCAAATTATAGAATAGAGTAGGCATTGCGAAACTTTTTAGGAGTCAATCCGGTATGTTTCTTGAATACTCTTGTAAAATAGCTTTGATCGTGGAAATTGAGCAACGTTGAAATCTCCAATAGAGAGTAGTCTGAGGAAGTGATCAGCAGTTTTGATTCTTCTACTTTTGCTTCCTGAATATAATCTTTTAAATTCATACCGGTTTCTTTTTTAAATAATGCAGACAAATAATTTGGGTGTACATTCACTGTCTCTGCTAGTCTGCCAAGTGTAAGATCATCATATAGATTTTTAAAGACATAGCTCACACATTGGTTGATAATGACCGAATATTGAAGCCTTGTTTTCTTTGCGACTTGAGACGTGAAATCGATGATGGCTGTCTCCAATGCATGATCGACCTCTTCTTGTGAATCCAACTCCTCCAAATTCTGTATATGGAGATCACTCAACGTATAAGCAACTTCATTATGCACACCGTTTTTCATAACTTCTCGTGTCATCAGGGCGATGATGACAATTCCCAAGTTCTTTCTACCACGTAACAGATTCCTCTTTGATAGGACCCCAGTCTTACCTGAATCGGGTGTTGACCGAAATTCCTTTATTGCAGTCTGAGCATCCCCTTTTTGTACAGCCTGAAGAAACTTTCTCTCATAAAGTTGAGTATGATGGAGGGAAAATTCTCTTCTACCTTTGGAAATTGCCATATCAGGTGCTTGCAGTTCTTCTATCTTGATATGATTCTTGTTGTGGATAATATCATTCAATTCAATCTGTTCATTATGAATCATGTAGTACAGCTGCATAAGAATATAGAAATCTTTAGTCCCATCCAGTCTTGCAAGAGATGTTAGATAGTTTTCGATTTCACTATTTTGCCTGTTACTTGAGAGCTTTCTCATAATACTCTCTTTTTTGGTATCACTATCCAGATAGGGCCCAATAATGAATATCCCTTCTGCTGTATCGCCACTAATGTAAGGTAGTGTTATGAACTTCTCCATATAAACAGTACTTTGGATGGAGGGGCCGTCGATTTTGGTTTGTTCATAGATTTTCTTCAACATCTTGGATTTAGAGGGATAGAAAGGATTTTTATCATAGTTGAAAGAGAATTCAACAATTATCTCTTGATCAAAGTTCATGAAGAAGACTGGAATCCGATGGATCTCAAAGAACACTCTGCTAATGTATTCAAGTTTATCTGCGTTTTGTTCTATTTTAATCCCTCCTATGTTTATATGTTATCAATTAATATACAGCTCATAAAAATTTTTAATATTTTCATTACTTAATATTAATATATTACTAAAAATATTGATAGATAGACACATAAATTGAGTAAAACCCTTTATATTTTAGAAAGCGCTTACGAAAACGCTTTATGAATATAATGTCAGGTGGAATTCTATGTTTAAGGTAGATCAGGTTCCTTGGAAGGAACGAATCAGTTATGGGTTGGCGGATACAGCTTCCAACTTAATTTTTGTTATGGTATCCACTTATTTACTTTACTTTTATACTGATGTCTTCGGCATCGGTGCGGGTGTCGTGGGCACACTGTTTCTTATTGTAAGGTTTCTTGATGCAGGTACCGATCTTTTGGCTGGGTATGTCATCGACCGCACAAATACGAAATGGGGTAAATTCAGACCGTACTTCTTATGGATGTGTTTGCCTTTCGCCATTTTAGGTGTCATCGCATTTCTTACACCAGATTTAAGTGCGGAAGGTAAGATATGGTATGCGTATTCAACATACATACTTCTAGGGCTTGCATATACATTCATCAATATTCCTCTATCTGCAATGCTACCAAGTATGTCGAATAACCCTCAAGAAAGACATGAAGTTACTTCAATACGATTGATTTTTGCGCAGATTGGTGGATTTATAGTTTCTGTCTTCACATTGCCGTTAGTTTCTTTCTTTGGAGATGGCAATGAAGCAAGAGGGTTCGCACTTACGATGACTCTTTTTGGAATCATTGCGATACCAATGTTCATCAATGCTTTCAAGAATACGACTGAGAGACAATATTACAAGACTCAAGAAGTGGTCCCGCTTAAAGAAGGTATGAAAGCTTTCAATCTACCATGGTTGATCATTTTCATTTCGAAGATGGCATTCTTTTTCATCTTCATTATAAGAAATCAATCCACCGTTTATTTCGTCCAATACAATTTTGGAAGGCAAGATATTGTCCCAATTGTAATGGGGTTGAACTATTTAACGGTTGTTGCACTTCTGCTCATTCCCTTCTTTACAAAACGATTTGGTGGAAAAGGAACAATGCAGTTGGGTATCATCATAGGTATTATTGGTTCTCTAATTATATATGTTGCTACATTTACTTCGTCTATCCCGCTGCTTTATGTGGGTGTGGGTGTCGGAAGTATCGGACTCGGTCTAATTCCAAGTCTCTTGTTCTCCCTCATTGCCGATACTATTGATTATGGTGAATGGAAATCTGGAGTAAGAGCCAATGGTCTCCTATACTCTGGTTCTACTTTCGCAGCAAAGTTTGGTATGGGTATTGGTGGAGCGGCAGGTGCATGGATGCTTGCATTCGGTAATTACGTCCCTAATGCTGAATCCCAGTCTGCTTCCGCATTAAGCGCCATCGAGTTTAGTTATATCTGGTTTCCTGTTATCAGTTTCAGTCTAGTGCTGATTCTACTTCAATTCTATAAACTGGATAAAATGCATCCTCAAATTGTAGCTGAGTTGAGAGAGAGAAATGGAGAAGTTGAGGAAGTAACGACAAAGAATTAAAGAGTGTCTTATTAGAGATTTTAAAGATGCAAACGATAAGAAACATAATTTGAAATACAAGGAGCGATATACGTGAAAGTTTTATTTCTAGATTTAGACTCTGTCAGTCCACGCCACTTAGGGTGTTACGGTTACGAACGAGATACTTCTCCGAATATTGATCAGATTGCTGAGAGAGGTGTCCAGTTCAATAACTACTATACTTCTGATGCCCCTTGTGCTCCTTCCAGAACAGCGCTGATGTCTGGACAATTCGGTCTAAGAAACGGACTTGTGAATCACGGAGGTACTGCAGGTGACATGAGACACCAAGGAGAGAGCAGAAACCTATTTTCAGATCTATCCGTCGGTGGTTCACTCCCCTCATTCCTGCAGCTTGGTGCACGGTTGAATACAGCCTTGATCAGTCCATTTCCGCAAAGACATGGAACGTACAACTTCTATGCGGGTTTCAATGAGATTTTCAACACAGGTGGGTTCGGAATGGAATCTGCTGAGCAGGTGACACCTGTAGCCAAAGATTGGTTGGACAAGAATGGTAAAGACGACGATTGGTTCCTTTACATTAACTATTGGGATGCACATACGCCTTACCGGGCACCTGAGAGTTTCGGAAATCCATTCGAAAATACTGAATTACCATCATGGGCCAACGAAGAAACCCTTGAAAAGCATCAACAGGCAGTGGGACCACATAGTGTACACGAGCTTGAAATCGATCATAATAATATGACTTATACCAACGAGATGAGCGATAAGTTCCCAAGAAGCCCAGGCGAGATAAAGACGATGGCTGATTTGAGAAAGATGATTGATGGATATGATACGGGGATCCGTTACGTAGATGAACACGTAGGGATGCTGGTTGATCATCTTGAGCAACTGGGTGTGTTGGAAGACACTGTCATCATCATTTCTGCAGATCACGGGGAAAACATGGGACAGCTTGGCATTTACGGAGAACACGCGACTGCAGATGATGGGACATGTCGGATACCGATGATCATCAAATGGCCAGGCATGCAAGAAGGTATTGTGGACGAAGGTCTCCACTATCATCTGGACTTACCGCTTACATTGGCGGAAATGTTTGATCTGCCAGCTTCTCCAAATTGGGACGGTCGCAGCTTTGCTGATTCCTTGAAAACCGGCGCAGATACCGGAAGGGACTATCTGGTAATTTCACAATGTGCCCATGTTGCGCAGCGCAGTGTCAGATTCGGTGATTGGCTCTATATGAAAACATACCATGACGGTTACCATCTATTCGATGATGAGATGCTGTTCAATTTGAAGGATGATCCGAGAGAAGAAAATAATGTTGCTGAAGCACACAGAGAAGTATGTATGGAAGGCGCCTACTATTTGAACCAGTGGCGTGATACGACGATGATAAGAGCAGGTCTTGATGTCGATCCGCTTTGGACAGTCATGAAAGAGGGCGGACCTTTCCATGCCAAAGGGTTCCTTAAGAATTATGGTCAGAGATTAGTTGAAACTGGACGCGAAGAACAGTTCGAAAAATTGAAAGCAAAGCATCCCCAGGAGTTTCCGGAAGAAAGAAGAGATGAAAAAGGCGAGTTCACTCGAAAAATGATGTCCAGTTTATTTGAATAATAGTAAATAGAGCATGGATGACAAGTTAATTGAACATAAAATCAGAGGAGGCATTCATTATGTCCGACAAAATCAAAGAAATACTGAGTCAAATGACTCTCGAAGAGAAGGTTGAAATGTGTTCAGGTGCTGATTTCTGGAATCTGAAAGGAATAGAGCGTCTTGGTGTTCCTTCAATACTGGTAACTGATGGTCCTCATGGCGTTAGAAAACAAGCGGAAGGCGCCGACCATTTGGGATTGACCGACAGTCTCCCTGCAACGTGCTTCCCTTCAGCAGCAGGTCTCGCAAGTACATGGGATCGTGATCTGCTTACAAAAGTGGGGCAGACACTTGGAACAGAAGCGTTATCGGAAAAAGTGGGCGTACTGCTTGGCCCGGGTGCCAATATTAAACGTTCCCCACTATGTGGCCGGAATTTTGAATATTTTTCAGAAGATCCATATCTATCCAGTGAACTTGCTGCGAGCCATATCAATGGTTTGCAGAGCCAAGGTGTAGGTGGATCGTTGAAACACTTCGCTGTCAACAACCAAGAACACAGACGTATGTCTACAAACGCTGTAGTAGACGAGCGGACGTTGCGCGAAATATACCTCGCAAGCTTCGAAGGAGCTGTAAAAAAGGCTCAGCCTTGGACAGTGATGAGTGCATACAATAAAGTGAATGGTGAATTCGCTTCAGAGAACCACCGTCTCCTCACAGAAATCCTTAGAGAAGAATGGGGATTCGATGGGATTGTAGTATCCGACTGGGGGGCAGTAAATGAGAGAGTAGCAAGCTTGAAAGCTGGGCTTGAACTTGAAATGCCAGGCAGTTATGGCATTGGCAAGAAGAAACTGCTTGAAGCCATTGATTCAGGTGCACTGGAGACTGATCAATTGGATGAGTCCGTAGAAGGACTACTTGAATTGATTCTCAAAGTTGCAGAAAACCAAAAGAACGATGTATCTTTTGATAAGAAAACGCATCATAATTTCGCAAGTGAAGTGGCGTCTGAGAGTATGGTACTCCTGAGAAATGAAGACCAAATCCTCCCGATTTCCAAAGAAAAAGATGTCGCAATCATTGGTGCATTGGCAAGAAAACCGCGTTACCAAGGTGGGGGCAGTTCAAACATCAATCCAACAGAGCTTGACGATATCTATAACGAGCTGTGCAAAGACAATACGTCAGACGTAAGTTACTCCGAGGGATATACGCTTGACGGAGACCAAGTAGATGACTCGCTTATACAAGAAGCCCAAAAACATGCTGCCGAAGCAGAAATAGCAGTGCTATTCCTTGGTCTTCCGGATGCATATGAATCTGAAGGTTATGACCGCACACATCTGTCCTTACCTGAAAATCAGCTACAACTGATTGAAGCAATCAGCGAAGTCCAATCCAATATTGTCGTTGTATTAAGTAATGGTGCACCTATAGAGATGCCTTGGCTATCTAAGGTTAAAGCGGTACTTGAAGGATATCTTGGAGGACAGGCCCTAGGTAGCGCAATTGCCAAACTACTGTATGGTGATGTAAACCCGAGTGGTAGATTGGCTGAAACCTTCCCGATTAGACTGGAAGATAATCCTTCATATCTCAACTTCCCAGGCGACGGTGATGAAGTAGAGTATAAAGAAGGTATCTATGTCGGCTATCGCTACTATGACAAAAAGAATGTGGAACCCCTGTTCCCATTTGGCTATGGATTGAGTTATACAACATTCGAATTCGGTAATCTTGAAGTGGAAGAAGCTCAAAATGGAGATTATAATGTAAAGGTTTCTGTAGACATTAGTAACACAGGCGATCGCGCAGGCAAGGAAGTCGGACAACTTTACGTAAAAGATGTTGAGGCTACCATTTCACGTCCTGAGAAGGAATTAAAAGGGTTCGAGAAAGTTTATCTGGATCCAGGCGAAACCAAAAGAGTCACCTTCGAGCTCGATATGCGTTCCTTTGCTTTTTATGATGTTGATCTAGAGGACTGGCGCGTAGAAGGTGGAGAGTTTGAGATTGCGGTGGGTTCATCTTCAAGGAATCTAAAACTTTCTCAGACAGTCACTGTAAAAGATAGTCATACTAAGACGGAGAAAGTCGGTCGCAACACGACGATAGGTGATTTGATGAAGAACCCTGAGCAAGCGAAAATTGTCGAAAATATGCTTGCAAGTGTTGAGACACCACTTACTCAGCATATGGATGAAAATAGTGGCATGAGTGATATGATGGAAGCCATGACGAATTATCTGCCACTCCGTGCATTATCCAACTTTAGTGAAGGTAAATTCACAGAAGAAGATATGCAAAAGTATATTGATGAATTGAATCAAGTAAGTACGTCTACTGTTTAATCAATTTCTATGGAAAGAGAAGTAAAAACCCCACTTTAAAGTGGGGTTTTATTTGGTTGGATACTGATACAACTTACTTAAGACGTTTAATATTTAAACTGCAATTAGGGTTGAAATGAGGAACATTAAATCTATTTAAACTCAGAGCAATCAACATGTTAAAAGGAATCAGATTTCGCTCTTTTGGCAAGGGAAGTATTTAGCAATTTAGATATGGTACCATCAAATTAATTGGATTATAGACTTCGGAGCGTTTGCTTTAGTGTATCCAGCATATGATTTCGCGGAAATACTCTAACTACGGCAAAGCGTTTTAGACATATGTATCGACCTGTATCCTAACGGTGAACAACTATCCGAGGGATTGTCTTTTTATAAAGAAACATTTGCTCTACAGGAAGTATTGCATGGCATTGGAAATAATGCTGGTAAAGCATTCGAGAATGGTATCAAAAATTACAGGTGGATGATTTACTCTGCAAATAGAAAACCTTGTTTGAGGAAAGTCCTCAAACAAGGTTTTTGCTTACTTAGTGGCGAAAAACTTCTCAGCTTTAGCCAGGAATGGCTCATCTTCCGGTGTCATTTCGTATTCTTCTACGATCGCATCTACCGGGCAGACTGCGACGCACGCGCCACAGTCGATACAGATATCAGGATCGATATAGAACTGGTCTGGTCCTTCTTCGATACAATCGACAGGACAGACTTCTACGCAATCTCCGGACTTCTCAGCCATACACGGTTGCAGGATAACATATGCCATGGTACGACCTCCTCACTTTTATGAATATTTCTTTCATTGGTTGGGGCTGGTACTCGTAATCTTATGTGTAGACTTGAAATATGCCTCATTCTTCTGCTGTATGCTTTTCATCAGGCAAATCATCTATATATCAATCATAAGGCATATGCGTAATCAGGTCAATTTAGCGAATGGATTAATAAGAATCGATTTTAAATTCGTAACGATTTTCACCGGTCTGTCCGTCTTCTGAGAAAGTCCGTTCGACAAATGTTGCATTGTCGTCATGGTCGACGAGAACGACTGTGGATGACCGTGTGCCGTAGTCTGGTATATTGATGAAGGCTGACGATAGTTGGCGTTCAAGTGATTCAGGTAATCCCGTCTCTGGAAGTACGCCTGAGGTTTGTTCAGAATCATACAGGATATCAAAAATTATATCGATATCTATCGTATCTGCAGTCTGCAGATAATCATCCAACCGAGTTTTGCCTTTGACGACTTTCGGCCATGGTGTATCGAGATGGTGATTGCTTAGGCCATGTGCACCGTCAGTAACAACATCGGCACTGTTCCCATCATTGTTCAGGTAGAAAAGTTCGTTCTGGTTACCCACAAGCAGATTGAATCCGGAATAATCACCTTTCGCTTTATCAAGGGCGTCAAGGTAGGTTTCTGGGTCTGACTGTCCAGTGAGATAATCGCTGACTAACGCGCCACGCGATTTCTTATCGGGATCCTCAAATCCCGGTTTCCTGATGTTTGTGACGGCTGCGAAACGTCCCTGCTTTGTCATTCCAAGCCATGTCCCGCCTTTACTCAAATCCTGTCCAGCAAGCATGTCGGGATATTCCTCCCAAAATTGTGCAGGTGCAGTCGGGCGCCCATAAAATTCATCCCGGTTGGCTGCAATGACCAGTTTGTAGCGGGGATGGTTGTTCTTTTGAAAAATAATCAAGCACATATAAATCCCTCGTTCTTCTATAAGTTATATACATATTATCATTGTGCGTGTGATGTAGCATGGCATCTGTTTATAGATGACTAAGAGGAAAATCTTGTGCTCTCTTTAAGCGCCTCCCCAACACTGGTATAATGATGGATATTAAAAATTGTGGAGGTAAAGATGAAGAAATTATTATGGTCGATACCAGTAATCGTTATCCTTCTGGCTGTAGGGCTTTATTTTCTGATGACATCCGATCTTTTTCAGAAATCGGAAGAGGAGACACTGAACGCATATACTGAAGCATACCAGAATGGAGAATATACAGATATATACCCGCTTCTTGATGCATCTTCCAAAGAGAATTATTCTGAAGCGGAAGTTGTAGAGCGGAACCAGCAACTATTCGATTCACTCGGAGTAGAGAGTGCAAGTCTCGAAAATATGGAAAAGGTGGAATCCGAGTCAGAAGATGACATGGAGTGGTCCTATACCGGCAATCTTATACTTGATACGCGCTATGGGGAACTGAATAGAGACTACCAGGTGGATTTCACCTACGATGAGGAAGAGAATGACTGGTTCGTTGAGTGGACGCCGGATATGATTATTCCGGGACTTGATGACAATGAATTGAGGATCGAAACCACTTCAGGCGCACGGGGGGACATATTGGACCGTAATGGAGAGCCGCTTGCATTCAATGGTACCAAGGAAACGGTAGGGTACATTGCCGGCCAGGTGAGTGAAGCGGAGCTTGTTGAAGCTGCTGAGGTGCTCAATGTGGGAGAAGAACGTCTAAAAAGTATCACGGAAGCCTCCTGGATAGAAGACGGCATGTTCGTACCGATAAAAGATGCACACCGGTTTACAGAGACCGAAAAGGCCGATTTCGAGGAGCAGGAACTCACTATCCAGTCCTCCAGTGAACGAGAGTACCCACTCGATGAAGCAGGCTACCATCTACTTGGATATATTGGACCGATTACCGCAGAGGAACTGGAAGAAAGGGAACAATACAGTTCAGATGATGTAATTGGCAAACAAGGCATCGAAAGACTTTACGAGGATAGGTTGAAACCAGAACAAGGGTTTACTGTACAGTTTGTTGATAAAGATGGCACTATAGAAGAAGAACTGTTCAGCGAAGCACCAAAGGACGGTGAGGATATCATTCTTACAATCGATCGTGAGACTCAGTCTACGATCTACGAAAATCTAAAATCGGACTCGGGCGCAGGTGTCGCCATGGATCCGAATAATGGAGAAATGCTCGCTACTGTCAGTTACCCGAGCCCGAGTCCGTATGACTTCATGTTCGGACTAACGCAGGAAGAGTATGACACACTTGAATCCGACGAAGGTAACCCATTGATGAATAAATTTAACCGAACGGCATCCCCAGGATCGACGCAGAAGATCCTGACCGCGATTGTGGCAATGAATACGGACGACTTCGACAAGGATGCAGAGATCGAAATTACAGGGAGAGGTTGGCAACAGGATGCATCATGGGGCGGCTATGAAGTGAACCGTTACCACGTAATGGATGAAGTATTTAATCTGAATAAAGCTCTGACTTATTCGGACAATATCTATTTTGCACGTACGGCGCTGGATCTTGGAGCAGAGACCTTTGTAGAAGGCATGACGGATCTTGGGATTGGTCAGGAATATGATACAGACTATCCGATCTACACAAGCCAAGTCTCTAATGCTGGCACAATAGACAGCGACATACTGCTCGCAGATACAGGCTACGGGCAAGGAGAGTTACTGATCTCTCCAATCCAGATCACTTCCATCTATGGCGCAGTCGTCAATGGTGGAGATATCTACGCCCCGCATATCATGCTTGAGACAGAAGAAGACGTATTGATTGAAGACATTGCCACTCAGGAGGATCTCGACTATCTCGAATCAGCGATGCGTGATGTTGTAAGGCTGAACCATCCGGATGACACCGAGCGTGACTACGCAGAATTTGCCGGCAAGACCGGAACGAGTGAAAACAAAACATCACAGGAATCGGGTGGAGAAGAAACAGGCTGGTTCATCGGCTATGATCAGAATACCAAAGATATGGTCATGAGCCTGTACGTAGAAAGAGTGGAAGATAGGGGGATGAGTGAATACACTGCCCAAAAGTTTGCTGAGATACACGATGATCTTAGAGAATAGAAAAATCCCGGAACCCCATGGTTCCGGGATTTTTTTGTATATAAAAGAAATACTTTGAATCTAAATAAAAAGAAAGAAGAAAAAACTAAAAATAAATGTGGATTTATATGCAATTTTATGTATAATTAATAGATATTATTAATTGACCTTCATGGGAGGGGTTTAGATGAATCGTGATTTTCTAAAAGATAGCAAACGTGTCGTCATTAAGATTGGTACAAATTCGATAATGAAGTCGCCCGGAGAAATTGACTACCGAAAAATTGATCGTTTGTCCTATGTCTGTTCCGTACTTCAGCAGCAAGGAAAAGAAGTCATACTCGTCAGTTCAGGAGCGGTCGGTGTTGGCGCCTGCACCTTGAAACTAAAAGAATATCCTGAGACAATCGCAGATTTCCAGGCACTCGCTTCCGTCGGCCAGTGTGCACTCATGAACCTCTATTGCCGCTTCTTCCAACACTATGACCAATACGTCGGACAGATTCTAATGACTCGCGATATCGTTGATTTTCCGATTTCATATGTCAACTGTCAGTCCGCGATCAACTCCCTTCTGGCAAGAAAGATTATCCCGGTCATCAACGAAAATGATGCCATCTCAACAGACGAGAAAACCTATAATAGAAAGTTCGGTGAAAACGATACGCTTGCTGCGGTTGTGACAGAACTGGTAGATGCAGATATCCTTATCATACTGAGTGATGTTGATGGCCTATATGATGCAAACCCACATACCACCAGCTATGCAAAACTGATACCAAGTGTAGGCAATGTGGACGAAGACATACTTGGTATGGCAGAAGGTGCCGGTTCGACATTTGCTACCGGTGGTATGGCGACAAAGCTTAAAGCAGCCAAGTATCTCATGGATAACAACAAGAGCATGATCATTACAAGTGCTGAAGATCCTTCTTTGGTATTCGACATATTCAAAGGCAATGAGATTGGGACATTATTTAAAAAAGACGTGCGAGAAAAAGCACTGCAAGGGGAGGAGAAATAATGGGACATGCACCTGTAGATAACGATACGGTACTTGAGAAGATGGGGGTAGCGGCAAAATCCGCAGCAAAAATACTGCGCAAACTGAGTGCTGCCGAGAAGAACGAAGCCCTTCATAAGATGGCAGAGGCGCTAGAATCACAGCAGGACTTCATTCTGGCTGAAAATACGAAGGATTTGATGCACAGTAAGGAAGCAGAGTATCCAGAATCAATGGTCGAACGTCTGACGTTGAACCAGGAACGCATCCAGGGCATGGCGAATGGGTTGAGACAGATTGCCACCTTGCCGGATCCGACTGGCGTATCAAAAGGTGAGTGGGTGAACGCCGATGGACTTAGAATTACCAGGCGAAGCGTACCACTCGGTGTTATCGGCATCATCTACGAATCACGTCCGAATGTGACGGTTGATGCCACTGCGCTATGTTTGAAAGCAGGTAACACCGTGATACTTAGAGGTGGTAAGGAAGCGATCAACAGCAACAAAGCTCTGATCCAGGTGCTGAAATCCGGGCTTGAAGGTTCCAATGTACCTATCGACAGTATTCAGCTGATTACAGACCCGTCTAGGGAACTGGCAGCAAAATTCATGAAATTCAATGCCGGCCTCGACTGTCTGATTCCTCGCGGGGGCGGCAACCTGATACAGACCGTACTTGATAACGCCACGGTGCCAGTCATTGAAACAGGGACGGGCAACTGCCATCTTTACGTGCATGAGCAGGCAGACCTAGCGATGGCAAAATCCATACTGGTCAATGGTAAAACGCATCGTCCGTCAGTCTGCAATGCCCTTGAGACATTGCTAATCGATGAGAGTATCGCGGATGCTGCATTGCCGACCTTAGCAGAAGCCCTGGCAGAAAAAGGGGTACTGATCCACGGGGACGACAAGGTGTGTGCCATCATCAAAGATGCAGTACCGGCGACTGACGCTGATTACCATACGGAATACCTTGCAAACGAGATCGCTGTGAAGATTGTTTCAGATTATGATGCTGCAGTTTCCCATATAGAAGCCTATTCATCCGGTCATTCAGATGCCATTGTCACAAGCAGTTATACGCATGCCCAGGATTTTCTTGTTGATATCGATTCGGCCGCGGTATATGTTAATGCTTCGACCCGCTTCACGGATGGTGAGATGTTCGGCTTCGGTGGGGAAATCGGCATCAGTACACAAAAACTCCACGCCAGGGGTCCGATGGGACTTGAAGCGTTGACGAGCTATAAGTACACTATTCTAGGATCAGGCCAAATCAAGGCATAAGAAAACCCCTCTCAATATTGAGAGGGGTTTTCTGCATTAACATGAAATACTAGTAATATCCTAAAATATTATTAAAGTTTTACGATGTTAACAGCTTGTGGTCCGCGCTGACCTTCTTCGATGCTGAATTCTACAGCTTGACCTTCGTCAAGTGTTTTGTAGCCTTCGCCTTCGATGTTGGAGAAGTGAGCGAATACGTCGTCTCCGCCTTCAACTTCGATGAAACCGAAACCTTTGTCTGCATTGAACCATTTAACTGTACCTTGTGTCATATAAATGACCTCCATAAATAAATTTAATAATATCTTAAGCGTATAAACATAAAAAAATTCACACGTTACAAAAAGTACCGGCCAAATCACGATTACTCTTTGTAACATGTGAATTAGATACTGCTATACTTAAAAATCTTATTACAGTTACTATACACCTTATAAAGTGGTATGTCCACCCTAAAAGGCGAATAAGTTAAAAAAGATGCTACCGCCATTGTTAATAGCGGTAGCAATTTTACTATTTCTTATTGACCGAAGCATCGTAAATGGTATCTACAGCCTCTTTTAACTTCTTATCAAATTCCTCATCGGACTGGTTGACGTTAAGTTCCGCTGCCAGCGCCCGGGAGAAGCTTGCGATCAATCCTTCATTCTCTCTGAGTTTTTCATTTGCCTCGTCTCTTGAGTAACCACCGGAGAGGGCAACTACCCTGAGTACTCTCGGATGCTCGATTAGGGATTTATATTCATTCGCATGCGTCGGGATAGATAGCTTCAGCATGACCTGCTCGTCGCCTGTCAACTGATCGAGATATTTCTCGATTTCTTCTCGGAGAATCTTTTCGGATTCCGCCTTGTTTTCACTGTAGACATTGACCTCAGGCTCGATGATCGGCATCAGGCCAGCGTCGAGAATCTGTCTGCCGACTTCGAACTGCTGATCAACCACCTCTTTAATACCTTGCTCGTTCGGTTCAAGAATGTTAGAGCGCATCTTCGTACCGAAAATACCTCTTTCTTTTGCACGCTCGAGCAACTGGTCGAGTTCCGGCATCGGCTTCATGAGCTGTACACCATCTTTTTCATCGGCAAGTCCCTTGTCCACTTTCAGGAAGGGCACAATACCTTTGTCTGCAAGGTACTCAGCAGTGTACTTACCGTCAATTTCCCGATCCATCGTCTGTTCAAATAGAATGGCACCGAGAATGCGGTCGGCATTAAATGACGGGGAGGTGATGATGCGGGTCCGCATCTCATGCACGAGTGTAAACATTTCGTCTTCGTTGGAGTAGGCGTCTTCCTGAACACCATATCCGAGAAGTGCTTTTGGAGTACTGCCACCACTCTGGTCGAGCGCCGCAATAAATCCTTTTCCATTTTTTACTTTGTCGAACTGCTGCTGATTCATGAATTCCACTCCTTTTTTCGATTATCCATACTGAGTATTCCCTAAAATCGAAGGATTATAACTTCCTGATCCTTATATTGTAATTTTCCATTATTACTACAGTTACGTCAAACCATAACGTCCCCAGGAGTCGGGTGGTTTGTAAATAAAGTTAAAAGCATAAGAGTTTGATGAATATAATGTGAATCATTTTAAAGGTTCTGTAAATTTTCTGATTCTGGAATCTTTATATGGTTAAATGCTGTTTGGAGGCGAGGAATTATGAAGACTATAGAAATGACCGACATAACTAAGTCATACGACAAACAGAAAAATGTCCTCAACGAAATCAATCTGACGATAGAAGAGGGCGAGTTTTTTGTACTTGTCGGACCTTCCGGATCAGGCAAGAGCACGTTGCTCAGAATGATTGCGGGACTTGAAGGCATAACTGACGGCATTATGAAGATTGACGGCAAGGCGGTCAATCATCTTCCACCGAAAGATCGCGACCTATCGATGGTCTTTCAGAACTATGCGCTCTATCCACACATGAGTGTCGAGCAGAACATCCTTTTTGGACTGCAGGCAAAAAAGGTCGGCAAAGAAGAACAGCGCAGAAGACTGATCGAGACCACAGATATGATGGGACTAAGCGATTATCTGAAAAGAAAACCGAGGGAACTATCCGGCGGGCAACGCCAACGTGTCGCCCTAGCACGGGCAGTGGTCAGTCAGGCGCCGATATGCCTGATGGATGAACCATTGTCGAACCTGGATGCCAAACTGCGGGCAAGTATGCGCATTGAAATCAGAAGATTGCAGAAGCGTCTCGGACTGACGATGATCTATGTGACGCACGATCAGGTCGAGGCGATGACGATGGGGGACCGGATCATGGTACTACACGATGGCAGCATCCAGCAGATTGGAGATCCGATTGAACTCTACAATGAGCCGTCCAACCTTTTCGTGGCCTCTTTCATCGGCTCACCCAAAATGAATCTTGGCAGAGCTGAACTGAATACGGCAGAAGAGAGGCTGCTTGTGGAAGACATGCTTGATATTAGGGCAACCCAGACGTTGATGTCTGAAATACCAGCGGGTACAGACATCACTGTCGGTATTCGTGCCGAACATCTTACATATGCAGAAAAGAATGAAGCCACGCACCATATGGAGGCAGTAAATGTAGAAAACCTCGGTAACGAAACAACCATCGCTTTTGAATTGAATAATGAAATATGGACGGCGAAATGGCCAGGACAGTGGGATATCACAGTCGGCGAAATGGTACCTGTGAAGATTTCCTGTGAAGACCTTGCCATTTTTGACACCGCCAGTGGCAGGCTGATCCGAGCAGCCCGACCGACCTCAAAAGGCATGGTGACGGTATGAGTACGATAACTCCGGCTACTCGTCCATACAATGAGATGCAACTCACGTTTGAAATGGAGCGGCGGAGGGTGAAGAACCGTAATTTCATCAAAGGTATTTTGTTTCTTCTGCCTTCTATCCTTCTTTTTAGCGTATTCCTGTTCTATCCAATGCTCAAGACAGTCTACCTGAGCTTCTTTCTGACAAATGCAAGTGGTGCGACCACTGTCTTCGTAGGTCTGCAAAATTACATACAGCTCTTCACCTCCCCAATATTTCTGAAGAGCTTCCAATCCACTTTTCTTTTTGTTCTGTACATCGTACCGACAACAATCGCCATCAGCCTTTTTCTTGCGGTTCTGGCGAATGAAAAACTTAAGGGCATCGGTATTTTCAGAACCATCTTCTCATCCACGATGGGGATATCTGTGGCAGCTGCGTCAGTCTTCTGGCTGTACCTGTTCAACCCAACAATGGGTCTGCTGAATGAAATACTCAGCCTTTTTGGCATAGCAGGCATCGGCTGGCTGACCGATCCGACATGGGCGCTCATCGCCATCTCAATTACGACGGTATGGATGAACATCGGTTTCACATTCCTGATTCTCCTCGGTGGGCTGCAGTCGATTGATTCGAGCCTTTACGAAAGTGCTGATATCGACGGTGCGGGCTACTTTTACAAACTGAGAAGAATCACTGTGCCCATGCTGTCTCCGACGCTGTTTTTTGTACTTACTGTAACAATCATAAACGCTTTCCAGACGTTTGGTCAGATTGATATTCTGACCCAGGGTGGGCCCCAGAACGAAACGAACCTGATTGTCTATTCAATATATCGCGAAGCATTTGTAAACTATCAGTTCGGCGCTGCAAGTGCACAGGCAGTCGTCCTCTTCATCCTGATTCTGGTGATGACCGCAATCCAGTTCAAATTCGGTGAAAAGAAGGTGCACTACCAATGACAATGCCACTCAGTCAGAAAATTATATTCTATTTGCTGCTGATTGTCTCTGCACTTTTGATATTCGCGCCAACACTGATGGCTTTTGTCATGAGTTTCATGTCAAATCAGGATATTCTCACCGGTAGCCTGCCCACATCTCTTACGCTAGATAACTATCGCCGGGCGTTCAGCACTTTTCCACTCATGGGTTATCTCGTCAACAGCGTCATCGTGTCGGTGCTGATCATGATTGGACAACTCATACTCTCAAGTCTTGCAGCCTATGCGTTCGTGTTCTTAGAATTCAAAGGCCGTGATGTGCTGTTCTATATTTTCATCGCAACCATGATGGTGCCGTTTGAAGCTTCGGTCATCCCGAACTTCCACATCATTAGGGACCTCGGCTGGATTGACAGTTACGCCGGATTGACCGTGCCATTCTTCGCCATGGCGTTCGGCACATTCCTGTTGCGGCAGAGCTTCAAGACAATTCCAAAAGAACTGCGGGAAGCGAGTTTGATTACCGGCATGGGAGATTTCAAATTCTATCTCACCGTCGTCCTCCCAGTCGCGAAGACGAGTCTTGTCACGCTTGGGGTGTATGGTTTCCTGACATCATGGAATATGTACCTGTGGCCACTGCTTGCGACGACGAACGATAGTGTACGCACAGTACAGATCGGGCTTAAACAGATGCAGACGCAAGAACAGCTCAACCAGTGGGGGGTCATTATGGCGGGAGCTGTCATCGTCATAATCCCGACGCTACTGCTGCTCTTCTTGGGACAGAAGAAACTCCAGAAAGGTTTGACGGAAGGTGCTTTGAAATAATTTGGGTGTTAAAGATTCACCATATAAATATTAATGGAATAGGGAGTGTTTCAATTGTTTAGAAAGAATCTCATGTTTTTGCTTGCTTTAGGAATTTTGTTCGTACTGGCTGCTTGCGGGTCAGGTGAGGAGGCTGAAAATACGGCTGAAGCAGACGAGTCTACAGAATCATCAACCGAAGGTAGCAGTGAAGAAGCACCAGGAGAAGTGCAGACAGTAACATTCTGGCACTCCATGGGAGGGGCTGGTCAGGAAGCGCTGAACAGTATTGTCGAAGACTACAATGCTTCCCAAGATGCAGTGCAAGTCGATGCTGAATACCAAGGTAGCTACGATGAGTCATTGACAAAATTCAATGCAGTGGCAGGCAGTGATAGTGCACCGACAATGATCCAGACGTTCGAAATTGGTACTATGTCCATGATCAACAGCGGACAAACTAAACCGATCCAGGATTTCATCGATGAAGATGGCTACGACATGAGTTCACTTGAAGATAACATCGTCAACTACTATTCATTGGACGATACATTCCACTCTATGCCATTCAACAGCTCTACACCTGTAATGTACTACAATAAGGATGCCTTTGAAGCAGCAGGTCTCGATCCGGAAGCACCACCAGAAACATTCGAAGCAGTCGAGGAAGCAAGTAAGGCAATCACGGAATCGAACACTGAAATGAAAGGTTTCGCCTTGCAGGCCTACGGATGGCTATGGGAGCAACTCCTTGCCAATCAGGGGGCACTGCTTCTAAACAATGACAATGGTCGCGGTGATACAGCAACAGAAATTGGCTGGACGGAAGAAGAAGGGAAATCCATCTTCAACTGGGTAGAGAACATGGTAGAGGATGGCACTTTCGCGAACTACGGTACAAATGGCGACAACATGATGGCCGGATTCCTGGCTGAAGATGTTTCGATGTTTGTCCAATCATCTGCAAGCTCAAGAGACGTCATCGACAATGCACCGTTTGAAGTCGGTATCGCATACCTTCCACATCCTGAAGACAAGGAACGTGAAGGTGTTGTCATCGGTGGTGCGAGTCTGTGGATGATCGATGGCAAGCCAGAAGCAGAACAAGATGCAGCATGGGAATTCATGAAGTACCTACAAACTCCTGAAGTTCAGGCAGAATGGCATGTGGGTACAGGATACTTCGCCATCAATCCTGAAGCCTATGATGAAGAAGTTGCAGTACAAGCGCATGAAGAAATGCCACAGCTACAAGTGACGGTAGACCAGCTTCAGGAAACAACATCTTCCTACGCGACACAAGGGGCGTTGATGGATATGCTGCCTGAAGGTAGAAAAGTGATGGAAACAGCACTTGAAGCAGTTTATAATGGCGCAGACGTGGATGCAGAATATGACAATGCTGTAGAACGCTATAACCAGGCCATCCAACAGGCCAACCAGGCACGCGGCAACGAGTAGAATTGGTGCTGAAGTAAAAATAGCTGTCACTCCGTGAGTGATAGCTATTTTTTTGATTCTAGTTCCGCTTGTTTGGGATCTGGCGTGCTGATTATCGTTCGTTACGGGAATGATAATTTCTTTAAGATTATGTAAATATACAATATGAAGGAAGCAGATATGATTAAATGGTATATATAGAAGAAAATAAATACTGCTGTCCTGGATCAGCATCATATTGTCTAGCGATTATAGCGACAGAACCATTGAGTATTGTTCTAAACAACGCACGGATTAGGAGGAAGTTCAATGCAAACGAAAATATATGGTCATAGAGGTGCCATGGGGGAGTACCCTGAAAATACGATGCTGGCATTTAAGAAGGCAATCGCAGCTGGCGTGGATGGTCTGGAAATCGATGTTCATCTGTCCCGTGATGGTGAAGTGGTGGTCATTCACGACGAATATGTCAATCGTACGACTGACGGTTATGGTGCAGTCAAAGATATGGATCTACGGGCACTGAAGTTGCTGAGTGCTGGCAGCGAGTTTGAAGCGTTGGATAATTATGATCCGACAACTTGGACCAGTGAACAGATTCCGACTTTGGACGAAGTGCTGAATCTCGTAGAGTACTATGGGATTGAATTGAACATAGAGCTGAAAACAAATGTATTCGAATATGAGGGGATAGAGCAGCGGGTGCACGAGATCGTGGCCGACCATAACTATCTCGACAAGGTCATCTACTCCTCTTTCCACATGCCAAGCATTCTCAGGATGAAGGCGATATATCCGGAGGCAAGAATTGCCTGGTTGACCGACAAAGTACCGTTATGGCCGATTGATCACATGGAGGAGCTTGCGCTTGAAGCACTGCATATCAGCTATAAGGCAATATTGAGGTACCCTGGTAGAATCTCTGGCATAGAGGACAGGATAAGGGTTTGGACGGTGAATGAAACGACGGATGCCAGGAAACTCATCGATCACGGTGTTGAAACGTTAATGACGAACTATCCTGAGAGAATGATGGCAATCTCAAGAACGCACCAAAAAAAGATAGAGCACATTTAAATGTGCTCTATCTTTTAATGTCTTCAAGCATGTCGGTCATTACTTTCTGTAGTGGCAGTCTGGCAAGTAGGCCCCATTTCGGAAGGTGGTCAAGACCAAGCTTTTCTTGGTGCGTATACATATAGATGTTGGCCGGGAAAACAGCCCATAAGAACTTCTGCATGCTTGAGAGCTGCCAGTTCTTTATTCTGCCGGTCAAAAGCAAAACGCCGAACACAAGTTCAAGGACGCCAGTAAAATAGGCGATGAATGTCTTGAACGGGATGAATGCGGGAGTGATCTTTGCGAATTTTTCAGGCTTTAGAAAGTGTGCGATGCCTGCGAAGGTAAAAACGGTACCCATTATCAATCTTTTCATCGTGATGCTCCTTATCAATAAATATGATTCCATTATATACCTCTTAAGGAGAGATTGTAAAAGCAGCTGCAAGTGGATGTCTTTTGTAATTTAGGGCATGCTTTAAAATGGCTCGAAATGATGTGTGATGTGCGTGTTAATCCACCTGTTTTAGCACTTTCATATTTGTACTAATACCCAGTAGCAGAGCCGATGGAAGAGGCAATTTACTACCCGTAAAAAAAACTTTTTATTTTGCTTATTTTTTTAGTGAAAACACTTACACCATGTGCTATACTTCGATTAATGTTTTTAGGAAAGGGGATACGTATGGAGGCGACTTTTGTAGATTTCCTGACACAGTTCTTTGTAATGGCGACAGTGGGTGGTTTCGGTTATTTGGTATTTAAAATACATAATGATGCGTCGGAAGAGGAAAAAGCGGAGTAGACACTCCGCTTTTTTTGTTGCCTCAAACCTGCAGTAATATGATGCCAGAGAGTATCATCAAAACACCGATGATGCGTCTTCTGTCGATCGGATGCCGATGAATGCCGAAGAGCCCGAAGTGATCGATAACGAGACCAATTAACATCTGTCCGAATATCACACTCATGAGCGTCAGAGTCGCACCTAGATGGGGTAGCAGAATGATGTTGGTAGTGACGTAGATTGCGCCGAGTGGGCCGCCCATCATGTGCCACCATTGAAGTTTCCCCGTACTCCTACTTGAAGTCTTAAAGCTGAGCCGTCGTGCTGTAGCAAAAGACAATACAAGCAGTGCCAGTGTCCCAATGACGAACGAGACTAAAGAAGCCAGAAAGAACGATGATACTTCATATCTTAATGCGCTATTGATTGCTGTTTGTATAGGCGGCAGTGCACCTGTGCATAGTCCGAGCAGTAGCCAGCCATTGGATTGGCTCTGTGCAGTCCGAGCACTTCTTTTTTTATAGTTCATAAATATGATGCCCGCAAGCATGATGCTGATACCGAGTATTCGGAAGAGACCAAGCGGTTGTACCGGTGCACCGAACCAACCGAAAGTATCCACCATAAGCCCGATAATCATCTGACCTGCCACGGTCATGATGACGGTTAGGGCAGCGCCTATTTTGGGCAACAGGATGATATTTCCGGTCAAGTAGATAACGCCAAGCAGGCCACCTGTAAACCATATGTATGAAAAATCATGGGAAAGTATGAAAGAGGGTGCGAGTTTTCCCGGGTTTACTACAAGGTTAATTATGATGAGCAGGATCGTCCCCGTTAAAAAAGAATAGAATGAAGCAAGCAGCAGTGACCGGGTGAAGCCAGCGAGGCGACTATTGACTGAAGTTTGTAATGGTACGAGCATCCCGACTGCTACGCCGAATATAAGCAGAAAAATCAAGCGTGTCCCTCCTTGTCATTGTAAGAATGATAATTATTATCGTTTGCTTTGTAAAAAGAAAACGAAGTTTGGTAATGTATAGTTAGTAATTATAATACAGAGTATAGGAGCAATGGAAATGAATGTTTTCGAAACAATAAAGAACAGGCGCAGTATTGCTAAGATGAAGGATGTTCCGGTTGAACGGGAGAAAGTTGAAAAGATTCTTGAAGCAGCGATCTGGGCACCAAACCATCGCCATACAGAGCCGTGGAAGTTCTTTGTTCTGAGCGGTGAGGGCAGACGACCGTTATCGAGGGTACTTAAGGAAGTAGCCTATGGTCGTGTGGATGAGCCGGAATCAGAGGCGGGCCAAAAGCGTATCGAGAAAATCAGCCAGAAACCTATGGCTGCGCCGACAGTCATTGTAGTGGCCCTGTCTCCAGACGATGACCCGAAAGCAATCTATATAGAAGATGTATGTGCTGTTGCAGCAGCAACACAGAATATGCTACTTGCAGCACACGAGATGGGCATTGCTTCCATATGGAGAAGTGGACCGATATTCGACACACCACCGGTCAGGGAATATTTTAATCTGGAAGAACGTGAAGAAATTTTAGGACTTATTTTCCTAGGCGAACCAGATATGGAAAAAGGCAATGTCAAACGTACGCCGTTTGAAGAAAAGACGACTTGGATTGAGTCGGACGACTAGTTCGTTTCTGTTTAATCTATTTCTCAATCTTAGTTTATAGTGGCACGCCACAATATACTTCGAAGGTATTATATCAAGTGATATTACTTATACAGTCGTGGACGTTCTAGTCGCGCCGACAGCTCCTTTATGTGTCGTCCAATGAAAGAGGGCTCGGCTTAAAATATTCACGCAGGAGGCATTAGAATGAAGTTTGTTGCAGGAGCGTGCTTTGCTGTAGGTCTGCTAATTATGATCGGTCTGCAGACAATATTACCGGATTCGTTTGCCGTAGTGGGGTATTTGGCCATGCTGATACTTTTTGCTGTGGGCCTATATTTCAGTTATGACAGCGAACTTTAAAATGAAACCTGCCATAGCGGTGGGTTTCATTTAATAATTGAATACACATATAGAGATGAGGAAACTGTATGAAACGTTTTTTCGAAGCTGTTATTAGTCGCAGCTTACTGTTTATCATTTTAGTTTTTACCATTGCGATTTTTGGTGTCTATACCTTCATCACCATTGATCAGCGGGAAATACCCGAAACAGAAGTCAACTTGATCAATGTGACGACAGCGTGGCCAGGTGCCGACAAGAGTGATGTGGAAACGAACATAACAGAAATAATGGAGGCTGAAGTTTTCGGTATCGATGGCGTCGATGGGGTATCTTCTGTGTCCCAAGATGGAGTTTCGGTACTGACGCTTGAACTTTCGGATTCTGCTGAACCGAAAGACGTACTCAATGCAGTTAACAATATGACTGGTGGACTCTCCGGTGACCTGCCGGAAAATGCTTCAGATCCACAAGTGGAATCCATCGGCAATGCATTTCCGTTACTGAGCTACCAGTTCCATACAGAGGAACGGGCGGCCCTCGATGAAATCAGGCCCGACTTAGAAGGACTCGAGCGGGAAGTCCTTCAGCTGTCTGGCATTGATGGGGTCACTGTCAAAGGCTACACTGCCGACTCCTACACCATTTCGCTAGATCGTGAAGCAATGGCAGAGGAGTCTCTGGACCCAAACCAGATTCTTGGGGAAATAGAAACTGCATTGGGTCCGGTCATTCTCGGAGAGGATGTTGATAATGGTGAAATCATCCGGCTGTCTTTCCAGGACGAAATGCCGCTATCGGTTCTTGAGCAAGTGCGAATTGGCCCTGAAAGCATAGCGCTTGATGACCTTGCAGAGATTGAAATGATATCTGGTGAGCCGGAAGATATTGTGGAATACGAAGGAGAGCCTGCCGTATCGTTTACCGTATTCTTGTCTCCTGGTGAAGACGTTCCTTCTGTTTCACAAGATGTCGAATCAATTGTGAACGATACAATTGACGGTTTACCAGAAGATATAACGGCTACGAATATTTCTTCTGAAAGAGAAAATGTAGAAGATATATTTACTGGACTATACATGTCTTTAGCTATTGCCTTGATTGCAGTCATTCTGAGTACCTCACTTGGTCTCTCGCTCGTCGGATCGGTTACGGTGATGACGACGGTCGTACTCTCTGTAGTCATCGGTCTCATTCCGGTCCCATGGTTCGGAGTTGATCTCAACCAGATTTCAGTCATCGGTCTGATTATTGCACTTGGTATACTGGTGGATGATTCAATTGTAGTCAACGACAATATAGAAAGAAGATTTACAATCGGGGATAACCGTGTGGATGGCGTCTTCAATGGATTGAAGGAGGTGGCTCCCTCAGTCATCTCGTCCACGCTTGCTATCGTCTTCACATTCTCTCCGCTTCTTTTACTGTCGGGTGCCAACGGTGATTTCATCAAAGCACTACCGAGTGTACTGATTACAACAATGATTGCGTCAACGGTACTTGCACTAACATTTGTCCCGGCTGCCAGGTATTTGCTTGGTCAGAGGAAAGCGCCTGACTATCCAGGACTGTTTGGACGACTGTTTGCACGAGGTGGCGATGTATATGCAGATAAGGTATTGCCAGTAATTATCAAACGTCCGCTTGTCACTTTCCTGACAGTGTTGGTTATTGGCACACTATCACTTGGACTGATCCGCTTTACACCGTTCGAGTTCTTCCCTGAAGCGGACCGCTCCGAAGTGACAATAGATCTGATTTTTGATGAATCCCAAACCATTGAGCAAACACATGAGGAGGCCAACGCGGTACTCGATCACATTTTGGATGAAATGCCACATGTAGAAGCAGCATCGCTATTTACCGGCTCAGGACTACCAAACCTATTCGGTGCATCACTCAGTCAGTCCGGTCCGAATACAGCTCAGATCGCGCTTGAAATCGATAAAACAGAACTCAGTGCATCTGAGACGATTGATCAGTACGAAGCACCACTTAGAGATGCTTTTCCAGAAACCACCATTTTCATGGAAACCATCGTACAGGGACCGCCTGAAGGCGCACCGATTACAGTTGAACTATATGAAACAGATCTAGAGCGGCTTAGTGAAGAAACTGATTCTCTCAAAAGTATGCTCGAAGCAGATGGTGCGCTTGTGACTACCAATCTGGGTGAAAGTGTACCGACCAATCAGTACACGATCAACCATGAGGCACTTGAAGAAAATAATATTTCCATATCTCAAATAAAAAATGAGCTGAATATGCTCTCTGCGGGCATTCCGGTACAGGGTATCGTAGTGGACGGCGAGACGCGCGAAACGACGCTCAAATATTCTGACGCATCGACACTCGATAACATTGATGTTGTCAGTACTTCAGGGGATCAGCCGCAAACCTATCCGTTATTAGACTTCGTAGAAGTAACAGAAATGGAGAGTCCCAAGTATATTCACCACGAAAATGGTGATAGGATGGTCGAGCTGGAAGTATACGCAGACGATGAAGCGGTGGCTAATGAAACCATCGAATCGTTCCGTGATACCTTGAGTGATTCTAGTAACATTGTCGTGGGTGGAGAAACCTCCGATCAGACAGATTTCTTCGTCGAAATTAGTATTCTATTTGGCATCATACTCATACTGGTGTACCTTGTCATTGCAGTTGAGTTTAACTCGATCATCATGCCGTTAATTATTGTCTTCAGCATCTTCCTTGCCATCAGTGGAGGGATCATCGGTTTGTTTGTGACTCAGACACCGATTAGTTTCCTTGGTATCATGGGTATGGTCTCACTATCGGGCATAGTCGTTAGAAACGCGATTGTCCTTCTCGACTTTATTGAAGCGAGAAGGAAGAGTGATCAATTCAATATCAATGAGGCGATCTACGAGAGTGGGCGTGCTCGTTTCAAACCGATTCTACTGACAACGATAACCAGCATCATTGCCCTGACACCAGTTGCATTCAGCGGTGACGCACTATTCGTGCCGCTGGCCGTTACAGTCATTGCAGGAATTGCATTCTCCACAATACTATCAATGATTGCAACACCAAGCCTCTACTACTTGTACTACCGGTTGAGGTACCGGAAATAATCCAAAAAATAGACGCAATGCCTGAAAAGGTATCGCGTCTATTTTTGTGACTCGTGTGTAAAAATGGCTGCAATCCATGGTTCAAAAGGCAAGTCGGTGAGGCGAGTTCTTAGTTGGCGGCGTATATCGTCCTGCACACTGATTCGTATGTCTGTATCCAAGGGGACAACGAAGTCGACTTCGATATAGAGTTTCGGTCCCATTTTTTGCATTCGTAGAGCATAGTCCTCAAAATCATGTTCGCGTGAAAGAAGTGCGACTTCAGTTTCTACTACATCGCTGATCTGGTGCCGTGGTGCCATTTCAAGTAGTTCCCGTAAGGCTGTGTACATTTCTAGGAGAGGAACTTTGATAAAGTAGACGGCGACTATAATGACCATCAAGGGATCTATGTAAGAGACAAATCGATCTAGGGGTGTGAAGCTCAGAATCCAGCCGATGACAAATCCCAAAAGCACACCACCGCTGAGCAATGCATCCATACGCCACTGATTCATCTCTGCGGAGACAATTTCATCCCTGGCGCCTTTTGACCGGAAGTAGAAGTAAGCTATAAAGCATCCGAGGGTTGAAATGAGTGCATAAGCAATCCCTGTAGTCATTGACATCTCGTTTCCACCGGAGAAGAGGGCACTAGCTGCCTGAACTAAGGAAATAAGTATAAGGACAAGAATACCGACGTATTTGATGGTGATAGTCAGTGGAATGAAACTCTCTTTGCCGAATGGGAAGCGCTCTTCATCCTCCTTTTCAATAAACCGTAAAGCGAGCATCGACAATATCGATAAGAGGACGCTGATGAAGGAATAGTAGCCATCAAACTGTATCATCTGACTGTCGGCTAAAATACCCCAGACAATTCCCAGTACTGCAAACGTAAGCCCGCCGATGATGGAAATCATGATGAGTTTTTGAACTCTGCTGTTATTCATAATGGGATCCTTTCTTGTTGCTTACAGTTAATTATACAAGGAACGTGGGACGACTGCTTCTATTCGTTTAGCATCACTTTTTCGTAAGAAGGGATCCGGCCCTTTTGGTAGGTACCTAAAATATTGATGAACCTGCTGACTTTACCGACATCATCCAAGGCACGGTCCAATATTTCGCCCAATCCCTCTTCGACATCAATAAAGAAGCCGTATGAAAAAGGCTTATGCTGGATTGGCCTTGAGGTCAGGTTAAGCAGATTGACATCATGATTCTTGAAAATATTAAGTATTTCGCTGAGCGATCCGGTGCTGTGGTCGCTTTCAATATACAATGAGGTCTTGCTCGCTTTTTCAAGGCGTGCCATAGCTCCTTTCCTAAAGAACAGGAAGCGTGTGGTATTGAAAGGATTGTCACTGATGTTCTCGCGTACAATGTTCATTCCATAGAGTTCGGCCGCATGGCTGCCAGCGATGGCGGCGATTGTCGGGTCATCAGCGTCTCGGACCATTCTGACAGCTTCAGCTGTATCGGAATATTCTTTGACTTCGATGTTATGGTAGCCGCTTAAATATGCATGACACTGCTCCAATGCTTCTGGGTGCGAATAGACCCGTGTCAGTTTACGTAGGTCTGTTGGGTGTCTACTGATCAGAGCATGATCGATTTTGACATACACCTCCTCCACAGCATCGACTTCGAGATATTTCATTAAGTCGATCGTACGTGTAATCGGACCACTCGTTGAGTTTTCGACGGGTAAGGCGATATAGTCGACTTCATTCTCTACGAGCGCATCCACTAGCGATTTGAACGTAGCATATCCCTTCATAACATGCGCACGGCCATCGGAAAATTTTTTACAGGCGACTTCACTATAAGATCCTTCTACACCTTGATATCCTATTAGCATTACCATCACTCCTATAGATAAAATAAAAAACCATCTGAATCACTCCTGGCAAAAGAGAAACCCAAATGGTCTAAAAAATAAAAATCCCAGCCACTTAGATTTCATAAATGGCCGGGAATGAAAATTCTCATTCAAATCAGCCATCGTGGATATAGAACGTCTATATTCACGATGGAACATAGACGCTATCTAAAATGGCTAAAGAAAAAAGTATTCAATTGAGCTATCGTGTCATGTGTATCCATATCAATCACTCAATTCGATTAAGATTGCCTATAATCCTACCAATAGATGTGTGAATTGTCAATATATTATCCATATTTCTACGCATTTTTCCTTCGAACGTATAAAATAGAGAAGTAATGATATCGCTATGATAGAATCAGAATAACATTCAATATCATAAGATGAATAGAAATAATCCCGACATAGGAGTGTACAATATGGAAAAGTTGAAAATAGGCATCATATACGGCGGACAGTCGACGGAGCATGAAGTCTCATTGCGTTCTGCTAAAAGCGTACTAGATGCGCTGGATAAGAGTCGCTACGCAGTTAGTCTAATTTACATATCGAAATCAGGAGAATGGCTGCTTGCTGATCAGTCCGATAAAATCGAAGTATTAAAAGATAAAGAGAATGGCATTAGCTTATCCATTTTACCTTCGCGTCAGTTCATTTCGGAGAAGGGCGAGCACGCACTGGATGCAGTGCTGCCAATTTTGCATGGTACTGCCGGTGAGGATGGTGTCGTCCAAGGGGTGCTTCAGATGATGAACCTCCCTTATGCAGGCTGCAACGTCAGAAGTTCAGCAGTATGCATGGATAAAGATATGACGAAACGTCTGCTGAAGATGGAAGGTATCAGTGTGGCAGAATGGGTGCTCTGCCGGCAGCACGAAAGAGATGCCGTCGATTATGATACGGTGAAGACAAAGCTCGGCTTGCCGATGTTCATCAAACCTGTCAATCAGGGTTCTTCTGTCGGTGTATCTAAAGTGACAGATGAGAAGACGTTCCAGAATGCGCTAGATCTCGCATTTGATTTCGATACTAAAGTGATGATCGAAAGTGCCGTAGAAGGACGTGAAATTGAAGTGTCCGTCCTCGGCAACACGGAACCTTTCGTATCGGTGCCTGGCGAAATCGTGGCAAATACCGACTTTTATTCCTATGAATCGAAGTATATCGATGAGAATGGCGCTGCGCTCGAGATCCCGGCAAAGCTTGATGATGAGGTACGTGAGCATATCCAAAAGACAGCAGTCGATGCCTACAGGATACTCGACTGCGAAGGCATGTCCCGTGTCGATGTCTTCTTGCAGGAAGACGGAGAGGTTATTGTAAACGAGATCAATACACTACCAGGCTTTACTAGCATCAGCATGTATCCGAAACTGCTTGAAGCTTCCGGCATCAGCTATAGCGAGTTGTTGGACCGACTGATTTCACTATCATTGGAACGCCATGCACTAAACAGCAGTTTAAAAACCGATCTATCGTAGAGAACTCAATAGGGGGATGGGAAATGAAACTCAGAAAAGCAAATGAGGCAGACGTAAAAGCCATAGCGAAAGTGCAGGTCGACAGCTGGCGCACCACTTACAGGAACATCGTCGAACAGTCTTACTTGGATAATATGCGCTACGCAGACCGGGAGAAGATCTGGGTGGAGGTGGTGAAGCAGAATCCGATATTTGTCCTCACAGATGAAACAGATGAAGTTGTCGGCTTCGCTGTCGGTGGCGCGGAACGCAGTGGGGACTTCGAAGGATATGATGGAGAGCTTTACGCCATCTACCTGTATGAGTCGATACAAGGTCAGGGAGGAGGCAGACGTCTAGTGGAAGCTGTCGCTGCTGATCTTGATGCGCGTGGGTTCAGTAAGATGGTCATTGCTGTGCTGGCGGAGAATCCAGCTTGCGGATTCTATGAAAAGATGGGTGGGCACAAAATAGGTGAAGAAGAAATAGAGATGGCCCAAGTGAAACACACGGAACTGATATACGGTTTTGATAACTTGAAGGCGATGATATAAAAATATCCCCCTCAGTAATGAGGGGGACTGGAATCATTTGCCTTCCCATCGTGCAATTTCTTCTCTAACGATCGGAGCGACCTTTTCTCCAAAGAGACGGATGGATTTCATAACTTGGTCATGTGGCATCGTGCCAAGTGGTGTGTGGAGCAGGAAGCGTTTGATACCGACATTTTTGCGTAGATCGATGATCTTTTCAGCGACCGTTTCAGGACTGCCACAGTAGAGCGCCCCTTTTTTGGAACGTGCGATATCGAAACTGCGCCGAGTATAACTGCCCCAGCCTCGCTCCGCCCCAATCTTATTCATACCCTGTTGTGTGGAAGGGAAGAAGAGGTCTGCGGCTTCATCATCAGTATCGCCGATGAAGCCATGGCTATGGGAGGCGATGCCAAGCGTCTCAACCTGATGTCCAGCTTGGGCCGCAGTCTGTTTATAAAGCTCGACCAAAGGAGCGAAATTCTGCGGACTGCCGCCGATGATAGCGAGCGCCAGAGGCAGGCCTAGTTGGCCGGCCCTGACTGTGGAGTCAGGTGTACCGCCACTGGCAATCCAGATTGGCATCTGATCCTGCTCAGGTTTTGGGAATACTTCAAGTGCGTTCATGGGTGCACGATGGTTACCGTGCCAGCTGATCAGTCCACCTTTTTGCAGTTTCAACAGCAGATCCAACTTTTCATCAAATAGCGCATCATAGTCGTTCAAATTGTATCCAAACAGCTGGAAAGATTCAATGAAGGAGCCTCTGCCAGCCATGATTTCGGCGCGGCCACCTGAAATCCCATCCAGCATGGCGAATCGTTCGTGAACTCTTACCGGGTCGTCTGAAGAGAGTACAGTGACTGCACTGGATAGCCGTATGTTTTCTGTGCGTGCAGCCCCGGCTGCAAGAACGATTTCCGGAGCAGAAGCGGCATAATCTTCCCGATGATGCTCCCCGACAGCGTAGACGTCAAGACCGACCTGGTCTGCAAGTTCAATCTCCCGGACAATCTCGCGTAGTCTTTGTGCATGAGTGATTGTTTCTCCTGTATGGGGGTCGGGCAATGTTTCTGCGAATGTACTGATTCCAAGTTCCATGTCATTCCTCCAAGGTTTTGATGGTTACATTTTAACACTGAATAGAGTCTTCGGCAGAATTAAAGTTTTGAGATTATGATAAAATACAGTAAAAAAGTATAGGAGATGGGAATATGCAAAGCAAATTGATTGAGAGACTTTCTAGATATGCGAAAATTGATACACAATCCGATGCTTCAGGGGAATCGGTACCTTCTACATATAAGCAATGGGATCTAATTAGACTGCTTGCTTCAGAATTGGAAGCAATCGGTATGGAAGAGGTGGAAGTGGACGACAACGGGTACCTTATGGCAACATTGCCGGCCAATATAGACAATGCACCGGTCATCGGATTCCTAGCTCATGTGGATACGGCAACGGACTTTACGGGTGCTGGTGTCAACCCGCAGATTGTGGACTATAAGGGTGGCCAAATCGTGTTGAATGAAGCACTTGATGTTGTTCTTTCACCAGATCAGTTCCCTGAACTGGAGAAGTACATCGGACACACGCTCATGACGACTGATGGGACGACACTGCTCGGTGCGGATAACAAAGCCGGCATCGCGGAAATAATGACTGCTATGGAATATCTGATCAATAACGAATCGGTGAAACACGGTAAAATAAGGGTTGCCTTTACACCGGATGAAGAGATTGGACGTGGACCGCATCATTTCGATGTGGATCGGTTTGGTGCAGATTTTGCTTATACAGTAGACGGCGGACCACTCGGCGAACTGCAGTATGAAAGTTTTAACGCTGCAGGAGTTAAAGTGACTTTCATCGGCAACAGTGTCCACCCTGGTACAGCAAAAAACAAGATGGTGAATGCGGGTAGAATGGCAGCGGATTTCATTACTATGTTCGACCCGGAAGATACGCCTGAGCACACTGAAGAATATGAAGGGTTCTTCCACATAGTGAATATTAGTGGAGATGTTGAAAAGACCGAAGTCACCTACATCATTCGTGATTTTGATAAAGATGCTTTTGAAGGTCGCAAGCAGAAGATGGAAGCATATGTTGAAGCAGTGAGGTCGCGCTACGGTGCCGATCGTGTCATTCTCGAAATGGCTGACCAGTACTACAATATGCGAGATAAGATCGAGCCACGCATGGAAATCGTGGAGTATGCTAAAAAAGCAATGGAGGCCCTGGATATCACGCCTGTCATTCAGCCGGTAAGGGGGGGTACCGACGGTTCCCAGCTTTCCTACAAAGGCCTGCCGACGCCGAACATCTTTACAGGCGGGGAGAACTTCCACGGTAAGTTCGAATATATTTCCGTAGATAATATGGAAAAGGCGGTTAACGTAATCGTTGGAATTAGTGAGAGTGCAACTGAGTAGAAAAGTTGATATTTTTTTCTGAATCAGGCAATATTGAATATTGTGGTTAAACAAACAAAGTTATATATTGCTTATTTAATGAAAGAAGGATATTTATGTCAACCAATGAACAGCAGTCTCAGCCGAGTTTCAATCGACTGCCGCTGATGGCTGTACTTGTTTCAGGCGCATTTGCTGCCATTTTGAACCAGACACTTCTATCTACAGCCATTCCGCCGATCATGCGTGATTTGGAAATCGACGCAGACGTTGCCCAGTGGCTTCAGTCGGTTTTCATGCTGGTAAATGGCATTATGATTCCGATTACCGCTTTTTTGATCGGCAAATTTTCAACCCGAGCCTTGTTCTTTACAGCGATGGGGCTTTTCGGGGCAGGCACACTAGTGTGTGGCGTTGCACCGAACTTCTCAGTTCTACTCGGCGGAAGGATTCTACAAGCTTCCGGTGCCGGCATCATCATGCCCTTGATGCAAACGATTATATTCTTAATATACCCAATTGAAAAACGTGGGACGGCAATGGGGATATTCGGTCTTGTCATCGGATTCGCACCAGCTATCGGGCCGACACTCTCAGGGTGGTTTGTTGAAAGCTATCCATGGCGCGGACTATTCTTTATCATCATTCCAATTGTAGTTATCGATCTAATTGTTGCTTACTTCATACTTAAGAACGTAACTGAAAAGACCAACCCAAAGCTCGATGTTCCTTCAATCATCCTTTCTACTTTCGGATTCGGCGGACTGTTGTATGGCTTTAGTGCTGCCGGTAGTAGTGGTTGGCTGAGTACACCAGTAATGGCATCACTCGTATTTGGTGCAGTAACGCTCTTCTTGTTCATCAGACGTCAGAGTAGATTGGAACAGCCAATTCTCGAGTTCAAGGTATTCAGAGATAAGATCTTTGCGATATCAACAGCGCTCGGTATGGTCGTATTTATGTCTATGATCGGTGGGGCAGTGATTCTCCCGATTCTCATGCAAGACATGATGGGCTTTAGTGCATTCGAATCAGGGCTTATGCTGCTGCCAGGTGCTCTAGTCATGGGATCGATGAGTCCAGTCACCGGCAAGCTGTTCGATAAGTTCGGGGCAAGGTGGCTTGCCATCATCGGATTGACTCTAGTAACAATTTCGACATTCTTGTTCACGAACCTCACTGTTGAGACTACCTTTGCCTACTTGGCGGTGGTCAATATATTCAGGATGCTCGGGGTGGCAATGGTGATGATGCCGGTAACAACGGCCGGTCTGAATCGACTATCGCCACAGATGGTGCCGCACGGTACCGCGATGAATAATACAATGCGCCAGATCGCCGGTGCGGTCGGTACTGCCTTACTCGTTTCGATCATGACTCACACCGGTAATCCTTCAGAAGGGCTTCAAGGTATGATAGAAGGGGTCAATACAGCATTCCTTGTGGCAGCGATCATTTCATTGGTCGGTTTACTGCTGTCGTTTGCGCTAAGAAATCCCTCGTCACAAAACTAAAAAGACAGCCACTTTGAAATTGAATTTTCAAAGTGGCTGTCTTTTTCTATTTTTCATCTGCATCAATCGGTCGCGTTTTGGTGACTGTATCCGTAGCAATGTCATCCGTCGATACACGTTTAAGGAAGAATGCAATGACAAGTGCGATCGCAAGTAGCATTGTGGCAATCAAGAAAGCCAAGTTAATACCATCAAGCATTGCCTGGTTGATGGTTGAAGGGTCTGTGGTCTCGGCATCAGCAAGAATCGTGTTCATCCTGTTCTGCATAATAGTGACTAGCAGTGCTGTACCGATTGCACCGGATACCTGATTGAGCATGCTGTTGATTGACGAACCGTGTGGCGTGAGATGCGGCGTGAGTTGGTTCATGCCGTTTGTCATGACTGGAGTCAGGACAAGGGTCAGACCGAATGCACGTATCGAGTAGAGCATGATCAGAAAACCGTAACCAGTATCGAAAGTAAGTTGGCTGAAGAAGAATGTTGTTGAAGCTGCCAGGAACAATCCAAAGATTGCGAGGCGTTTCGGACCAAACATGTCAAACAGCTTACCCGAGATTGGGCTCATCAGTCCCATAATCAGTGCTCCTGGCAGTAACAATAGTCCTGTATCGAGTGGCGATATGCCTTGGATATCCTGTAGATATATTGGCATCAGGATCATTCCGGAGAATAGTGCCATGTTGGTTACACCGATAAGGAGTGAGGAGAGTGTGAACATCGGGAACTTATAAACCGAGAAGTTGAGCATCGGATCATTCATGCGTGTCTGTTTTCTGATGTATAAGAATACACCGATGAATCCGACAATAAGTGCAATGATGACATCAGCTCTGAGCCAACCGTTATTTCCCGCAGCACTAAACCCGTATAGTATCCCTCCAAATCCAAATGTGGAGAGTACAACTGATGGAACATCCAGTTTCGTACTGTAATTCGTATCCGTCTCAGGGAGTTTAAACCACCCGATGCTCAGCACAACGAGAAGAACTGGGACCATCATGAAGAACAGGATATGCCAGGAGTAGTTCTGTACGACGAACCCTGACAAGGTTGGGCCAATTGCCGGGGCAAAGAACATCACCAGACTGAAAAGCCCCATAGCTGTTCCTCTTTGTGCAGGAGGGAAACTTGTAATCATGACGTTCATCAAAAGTGGCATGAGAATGGCTGAACCGGAAGCTTGTATCATTCGCCCGATAATCAGAACGATGAAAGTAGGAGAAAAACCGGCAACGAGCGACCCGGTCAGGAAAAGTAGCATCGCTAGAAGGAATAATCTTCTAGCACTGAAACGTTGCATCAGGAAAGCGGTTGTTGGAATGACAATACCGCTGACCAACATATAGGCTGTAGAAACCCATTGTACTGTAGACGTAGTTATGCCGAAATCATCCTTAATGGATGGCAGTGCCACATTCAGAAATGTATTCGACAACAAGGCAACAAAAGCGCCTGAGAGTAGTATAGCTATAAGACGATAATCGGGCTTTGAGTGTTCAATTTTTTCCATAAAATACCTCTATTTCTTTAAAATCAATATTTCTATTATATTCCGATTTTCGAAAGAAGCAAGGTTTTTGTTTATGGTCATCCAATCCGGTTGTCGATAGTGATGTAGATGAAAAAGCCCAAAGTGATGCCAAGTAGTAGGGAAAGCGGGATGGCAAATCCGGAGAGTGCAGGTATAAAGGTCATTATAAGCCAGTATATGGCGAGTGCGACAATACCCATCAATATAAGGTTCAATAGAAAACGTGTCATAGTAAGCCTCCACTATATTTTTGACAGATTCAGATCTGCATCTGACGTTATTAGATTATAGCACAATGGCTTAATATAATTTAATGAATGAAATTTATCATTAAGGGTAGAGAGATAATATACACCTATGAAAAAGGAGAATTATAAATGAGTAGAGATCTGTTGATATTTGAACTTGGCAAGGTAAGGGAATGGACACTCTCTGTATTCGAAGGATTAGAAACCGAAGACTTTCACGCAGTTGCTGCGGAATTTTCGAATAGCCTGCACTGGCAACTTGGACACGCTGCAACTATGATGGAGCAGGTGACTCAAGCTTTGACAGATAAAAATGACGAAACATACCAAAAGTATGTCAAATACTTCGGTTACGGCACAAGCCCTGACGATTATGATGACGAAACGCCAGAAATCGACGAAATCGAAGCACTGCTTAAAGGACATCCTTCCCGTCTTGAAGATGTCGAAGAAGAGACACTTCAGCAAGAATTGCCTGAGCCTTTCATGGGGATGACGACTCAGGAAGAAATGTTCGGATTTACGATTATGCACGAAGCAATGCATGTCGGTAAAATGCAGGAAATGAAAAGGGTAATGAAAAATCAATAGAGCATGATTGGAGGGAGCATCTTAGGATGCTCTTTTTTATGAAAAAATGTTATTATTCATTTTGAGAAGAAAAAAAGACCCCCGACTCAAAGTTCGGGGGAAGTACGTCAATTTACTGAAGTTTGTTGACGACCGCTCTGGCGGCTGCTTCAGCTGAAGCAGGGTTTTGCCCAGTGATGAAATTACCATCTGTGACGACGTGCTCTTCCATCGACTCACCGACAACGAAGCCGGCGCCATGAGATTCCAGTTTGGATTGCAGTGCAAATGGCATATCATCGAGTAGTCCCATCGCTTTTTCTTCCTCATTTGTAAAGCCGGTCAGTTTGACACCATCAACGACGTATTTACCGTCCTTAGTCTTGGCATCTGCGAAAGCTGCAGGGCCGTGGCACACTGCAGAAATAACGCGACTATCATCTTTGAAGAAGGCAAGGATGTTTTGTATATCAGGCTGTCCAGGGAAATCGTACATTGTCCCGTGGCCACCCGCAAAGAATAGGGCATCGTATCCTTCATATACCATATCTTTTATACGTGCCGTATTTTGAAGCAGTCTAATAACCTCGTTGTTCTTTTCATCGTCATCGTCCAGAGAATTTGGATCGAGTGGTACAGAACCGCCTTTAGGCGATGCAATATCCACTTTGAATCCAGCACTCTGGAAAACGTGATATGGTTCTGCAGCTTCACCAAGCCATAGGCCGGTCGGTCTGTTTTCGTCTCCATTAATCGTACCATGGTTAGTTACTATCAGTAATACAGATTTAGTCATATTGATATCCACTCTCCTTTATTTTGGTTTACCCAGAGTGGGGACATGGTAATCCCATATTTTAATCTCTGTTATATGAACATATACATTAAAAGACTAAAAACATCTTTATGGAGGACAATGTAATGAATGTGAATTTTGGCAATGTTGCTGAGGAGTATTTAAAGTTCAGAGATGATATTCCAGAAAGTCTGACGAAAGAGCTTGAAAAGCGCGGACTGGAAATCGGTGGCAGCAAGGTCGCAGATCTTGGTGCCGGTCCAGGGCTACTTAGCAAGATGCTGAGTGATAAGGGTGCAATCGTGGATGCGGTCGAGCCGTCGCTTGAACTCATTGAAGTCGGCAAGCAGCATATCGGAAGTGACCAGCGGATCAATTTTACACAAAGTTATGCTGAAAATACCGGTCTCCCTTCGAATAGCTACGATATTGTCACCGTGATGCGTGCATGGCACTGGTTTGATCGGGAGGCGACAATAGAAGAAATCAAGCGGATTCTTAAACCGGGTGGTCACTTGATCATCATCGATTCAGGATTCACCTCAGCTTCTCGCATCGTCAAGGAATCTATGAAAATCATCCAATCTTATTCTCCAGATAGACAAATCCGTGCAGCTGGGACGAAAGAACTTGCTTCACAGATGATCAATAGTTTTCCTGTGGAATGGTTCGATGAATGGAAGCATGCCAGGCTTGATCTTATGGATCTTTACAAAATGGACTATGATGTTCGCTTTACGAATGAGGAGTGGGTCGGCCGTCTGGCTTCAGTCTCCTGGATTGCTGCTTTCAAGGAAAAGCAGAGGATTAGCACATTGAATAGAATCGGCAGTTATCTGGAAGAACACTTCCCAGATGGTAGACATAAGATACCCCATATTCTGAGTGTTGCGATTCTGAAGAATAAAAATAGCCTACCATTTTAGTACCCGTTGTCTCCGATTAAAGATAGTCTGTGAAAATAATCGTTTTTCATGTACAACTTGATTACTTTTTGTTATCATATAGTGCATGTCACAATAATCCACAAACACTTGGAGGCAATATAAATGAAAAACGTACTTGTAGTCAAAGCAAATAACCGTCCGGATGGCATCTCAACAAAAATGTATGATGCATTCATGGAAGGTGCTGAGGGTAATAAGAACCTCAATATAGAAACTTACGATGTATTCGCAGAAGATATGCCTTATATTGGCCACGAGCTGTTCAGCGCTCTTGGCAAAATCCAGAACGAAGAAGCATTGGAAGCTGATGAGCAGCGTCTTATGGATGCAAAGCAAAAAGCGATGGATATATTTGAAAAAGCGGATGTTGTCGTATTCGCGTTCCCACTATGGAATCTGACAATACCTGCACGTCTCCAGACGTTCATCGACTACGTTTACTCTGCAGGCTTTACTTTCAAATACAATCCTGATGGTTCCATGACACAGCTAATGACAGACAAGAAAATCATCCTGCTTAATGCACGCGGTGGGGTCTACAGCACACCTGAAGCGAGCGGCATGGACATGTCGAATAACTACATGAAAGCCGTTTTCGGTGGTGTGTTCGGAATGGAGATAGCGACAGAAGTTGTGATTGAAGGTCATAATGCAATGCCTCAGGAAGCAGCGAGAATCATCGAAGAAGGTCTCGAGACTGTACGTGAAAGTGCACGCGAGCTTGACGCACAATTTGCATAAGCTATATTATCGACCGATGCGAAAAGCATCGGTCTTTTTATGATATGATCTGATTAGATATAGAGAAGGAGGCACTTGGATGTGGCATATAAAAGCTTTTGAAGAATTGGATGGATCTACACTTGAGGAGATATACAGACTCAGAGTGGCTGTATTTGTAGTAGAGCAGGAGTGTCCTTATCAGGAAGTAGATGGAAAAGATGCGAATTGCACGCATATCTATAAGACAGATGACACAGGCATTGTCGCTTATCTCAGGATTGTACACGAAACGCCCGTTTCCATTGGGCGGGTAATTGTTAGGCAAGATTGTCGGAAAATAGGACTTGGCCAGGAACTCATGCGCAAGGCAATGGATTTTGTGCATACCAATCACCAAGGTGAATGCATCTATCTTCATGGTCAAGCACACCTTGAGAAGTTCTATCAGTCATTCGGTTTTAAGACGACATCCGAAGTGCACTTAGAAGATGGCATCCCACATGTTGATATGGAATACAAAGAGAATTGATTATTCAATTCTCTTTTGTTTTTGTTTCCTCAATCAGCCAGCGCTTTTTCTCATCTCTTTCATAAGACAGGCGATTTCTCATTCTGATTTGTTCAAGTTCCTCAAGCATCGACTGGTTCTCGAGCAAATAGTTTTCCTGCTTAATTTGCTCCAGCTCAATCTCCTTATTTAACACATCGATGCGGACTTGTTCCATTTTTCTTTTATGTTTCATATAGTCGCTGGCAGATCCACTTGCCACAGCGATCAATACAATCATAACAATCCACCACATAAGTTTCTCTCCTTTCCAAATTATTCTAGCATTTAAAAATAGTATACAACATCTTTCTCCCAAGTAGAGGTAAAAGCAATCTAATAGAGAGTTTTTTCACTTTAGGCTATCTACTTATAATTGAGTGTATTCTGACAACAATTTATTTCTGTATATAATAAATAAGAAAGCGATTACATTAGAATAAGTATGCATTAAGAGGCATCTACTTGCTTTATAAAATATTTATATAAAATTTAGTTTCAATAAAATTTATTTATATTTAAATTTTTACAAAATTATCAATAGATTTACTTTGGTAATTACATCACAATATAATTGATAAAAGCCTATTGTAATGGTATATTTATATTAACTTAAACGATGCTTTTGAGATAAGCAATGAAATAAAATATAAATTTTTAGGGGGAAATAATATGTTTTCAACAGATCGTGTTTCTGCAGATTTGCGTATGGCAGAGTATAAAAGAGTAGCAGAAAGTTCCATCCACTTGGCTGAAAAGAAAAAAGTTGCCAAGACGAAAAAATCTTTCTTTGCAAGAATGTTCGGCTAAAAACAATACAGATGGCCATCCCTGAGTCAGAAGAGGGATGGCCATTTTTTAATTGGATAGATTCAGCTGCCATGTGACACCAAACTGATCTTGTATCCAAGCGAATTCCCTGGAGAAACCATAGTCGTCCAGTGGCATATGTATAGCACCTTTGTTCTTCAGCTTACGATAGTAGTGCGCCATTTCCTGAGAGGTTTCACATTCGATGAAGAATGACATGCTCGGTGTGAATGAAAATTCGTTCGGCACTTGGCTATCCATTACTCTGATGAGCTGGTCATGGATACGTATTGCACCTTGTGCCACCTTCCCTTCGAGTATGGGAGTACTGTCGTCGTATTTTTGAAGTAGCAGTATTTCTGCATCTTTAAATGTCTCAGCGTAGTATCGGAGTGCTTCTTCTGCGCTTCCTTCGAATGTTAGGAAGGGATTCATGGATTTCATGACAGTTCTCCTTTTTCTCTATTATAACAAAAAAATAGTACATCCCTCACGGAATGTACTATTTGTCTTCCGTCTGGCCAAGAATGTTCGATCCTTGGATGAAATACCTCTGGAAAAAGAAGAATAGAAGTATGACGGGCATCAAAACGAGCAGTGAGCCGGCCATTAAATAATTCCATTGGGTACTTGATTGCTCTTTGAATACTTGCAGACCAAGCTGCAATGTATAGAGGGATTCATCGTTTAGATACAACAATGGACCAAGGAAATCATTCCATACACCATTGAACGAGAATATAGCTACTGTAAATAGAGCCGGTTTAATCATCGGCAAGGCGATTTTGAAAAAGATATGGAAGTGGTTGGCACCTTCCATACGCGCCGCTTCAATCATACTGTTTGGCACACTTTTAAAGAATTGTCGTAGCAAAAAGATGTTGAATGCACTACCAAACAATGAAGGTACTACCAGTGGGTAGTACGTATTGACAAGCCCAAGCTTCGCGAAGATAACATATTGAGGAATTAGTGTAATGAACCCTGGGAGCATCATAGTCGATAGTACAAGGATAAAGAGTTTGTCACGGCCTTTGAAGTTAATTTTAGCAAATCCGTATGCAATAAAAGCATTGATGAAAACATTGGCCAATACAACAATAATCGTAATGACGGAAGTGTTGATGAAATAAGTGACAAACGGTGCGGCCTGGAATATGTCGATGAAATTGGAGAATTGTATATTTTCAGGGATGAAAGTGAATTCTCCACGATAGATTTCTTCCATTGATTTCAATGCGATGGATATCATCCAAAACAGTGGTGCGATCATAAACAGGCTACCGACTATGAGAAGGACGAAGTTGAAGGTTCTCCAGAACTTCATCTTATTGGAGTTGTACATTCAGTCATTCCCCCTCATAGTGTACCCAGCGCCTAGCGAATCTGAAGTTGACGATTGTCAGGATGAGTACAATGACGAAGAGAATCCATGACATTGCCATCGCATATCCCATATCGAAAAGGTTAAAGGCGTTGATCCACATATATAAATTGTAAAATAGCAATGAGTTCTCTGGCGCGCCGGCGTTGTTCGAACTCATTACATAAGCTTCTTGGAAAATCTGGAATGACCCGATAGTGCTGGTGACGATATCAAAGAAAATGATCGGCGACACCATAGGCAATGTAATTTTGAAAAACATCTGTGCCCTTGAAGCGCCATCCATAAGCGCAGCCTCGTACAGTGCTTTTGAAACTCCCTGCATTGCTGCAAGGTAGAGCAGCATGCTGCCTCCGGCACTCCAGAGCTTCATGAGGATCAGGGACGGTTTCGACCATTCCGAATCAAAAAGCCAGTTCGGTCCATCAATTCCGAATAGACCGAGGAATTGGTTGATGAGTCCTGTTGAAGGATCGAGCAGTTGCATCCAGAGCAGGTAAACACCGACACCGGAGAGTATCGCTGGTAAGTAGTATATCGTCCGAAATACACGCATGCCGCGAATGTTTTGATTCATCAAGGTAGATATCAGTATCGCAGCGATTGTGGTCAGAGGGACTGAAAAGATGACAAAATACAACGTATTGTAGAGCGAGGTCCAAAATAGGTCGTCATATATGAACAGTTCCCTATAGTTATCGAAGCCAACGAAATCCATTCGTGAGGTGACATTGTAGTTTGTAAAGCTGCCGTATAGAGAAAAGAGAAGGGGGCCGAGTGTCAGACCCAAAAAACCGATGATCCACGGCAGTATGAACAAGTATCCATACAATGTTTCTTTCTTTTTATACATGTAATCACCTATTTATTATTTTCAACTATGCGTTCGAGATCTGCCTGCGCTTTCTCAAGCCCAGCTTCAACAGTAGTATTCTCACTGATGATAGATTCAAAAGTCGGGTTGATGGTGCTGGCATAGTCCGGTGCGACAACGGGCTGTGGTGTAAGTAGAGTATCATCCATGTTATCAACCATGAGAGAGTAAACTTCACGACCAGTCTCAGTGAATTCTTCGCTTTCGGCCGCTTCCATTCCAGCTTCCTGGTTTGCGACAAGATCGAAGTTGTTATCTGCCCAGTAGAGCTGTGTCTCGTAATCTGTCAGAAACTCAATGAACTGGTAGGATGCTTCTGGGTTCTTTGCGCCTTTAGGTACTTCCGCTACAAATCCACCGCCCCACGAAGTATGGCCGCTGCCTTCTTCCTTCTCAGGCATCGGTGCCACACCGAAGTTCAAGTCCTGGCCGAAGTCTCTTAGCTGCACATAGTAATTGGCATTCTGTACCATCATGCCGATTCGCCCAGCCATGAACGGATCCTGCTGGGCATTTTCAAACTGTGAATTGATAGAAGTGATAGTATTGCCACCGTATTTGTTCTTCTGCTCCAGTATCCAGTTGAATGTATCGTGTACAGGTTCAGTGTCAATGGAGACATTACCTTCTTCATCAATGTAGTTTTCACCGAGTGCATTCAGCATCCACAGGTCAGAGCCTGGTCCGATAAGCGGATAGAAACCAATCGTTTCGTAGCTATCCCCTTCCTGCACATCAAGTGCATCCGCATACTCTTGCATCTCTGACCATGTGGACGGCGGATCTTCCGGGTCGAGTCCCGCTGCTTCAAATAAATCTTTATTGTAGAAAAGAACCTGAGTATCGGTGTTGAATGGGAGTGCGTACGTTTCACCATCGACCGTCGTACCCTCAGTCATTTGATCGTAGAAACGGCTTTGTACATCTTCGTCGATAAACTCTGTAAGTGGTTCCATCTGTCCTTCCTGAGCTCTTAGCTGAACTGTGTTGATGTCATTGATAATGACATCCGGCGGATCTCCTGCAGCAATCGCAGCAAGGTTTTTCGTCCAGATGTCCCCCCATGGTACATAAGTATGCCTCACTTCTATATTTTCTTGGGAATCGTTGAAGTCTTCTATGATTTGGTCAACAATCGGGCGCCTTTGTTCGGAACCCCAAAATGTCCAGAAGTCGAGTGTGACCTTTTCGCTACTACTAGTCCCATCGGAACCGCTTTCAGAATCGTTAGACGCATTATCTGTTTCTGTAGAAGCAGGCTCCTCGGATCCGCTGCCAATCTGGAATCCGCCACAAGCACTCAGCAACAGCACAGACATGACAATAAGTAACATGTATTTCTTCATGACCAATCCTCCATTCACACAATTATTTTGAATATTTAAATATGACTATATTATAGCAAAGAAGCAGTGGAATACTATGGAGAAGAAGCAATAATCGGTAATTTATTTTTAAGTGTTGGATGCACAATGCATAAAATAGAGTAGCAGCAGTAGTAGAAGCATTTTTTTGAGAAGAAATGAACAAATAGGATTTTATTGGTATATCTATATTGTAAGGCGGTTCTTTTAAAACGACGTCACCAATAGGCAGGATGGATAATAAATTTTGAGAGGACCGGCGATGTAATGCAATCTTTTAATAGAAATAAGATATTTTGAAATTTATATTCAATAAATTTCAAAAGAAAAACCGGTACCTGTTGAGCTGCTACCTCCTAAGTTTACAGATGAAATAAAAAATCTGTAAACTTAGGAGGTTTTTTAATGGCCAGACATCGCAGTTTCGAAGAAAAGATGGCGATTGT
>NZ_JBHRWV010000011.1:0-660 GCF_042648145.1 Salinicoccus sesuvii
CGCCTCCTAAAGAGTAACGGAGGCGCTCAAAGGTTCCCTCAGAATGGTTGGAAATCATTCATAGAGTGTAAAGGTATAAGGGAGCTTGACTGCGAGACATACAGGTCGAGCAGGGTCGAAAGACGGACTTAGTGATCCGGTGGTTCCGCATGGAAGGGCCATCGCTCAACGGATAAAAGCTACCCCGGGGATAACAGGCTTATCTCCCCCAAGAGTTCACATCGACGGGGAGGTTTGGCACCTCGATGTCGGCTCATCGCATCCTGGGGCTGTAGTCGGTCCCAAGGGTTGGGCTGTTCGCCCATTAAAGCGGTACGCGAGCTGGGTTCAGAACGTCGTGAGACAGTTCGGTCCCTATCCGTCGTGGGCGTAGGAAATTTGAGAGGCGCTGTCCTTAGTACGAGAGGACCGGGATGGACATACCACTGGTGTACCAGTTGTCGTGCCAACGGCATCGCTGGGTAGCTATGTATGGCCGGGATAAGTGCTGAAAGCATCTAAGCATGAAGCCCCCCTCAAGATGAGATTTCCCCATTAGATCCCTCAGAGATGATGAGGTAGATAGGTTCGGCGTGTACGTGTGGCGACACATTCAGCGGACGAATACTAATCGATCGATGACTTATTCAATTAATGAAAACCGTGTGGGTTTTCTGCGCA
>NZ_JBHRWV010000012.1:0-208293 GCF_042648145.1 Salinicoccus sesuvii
ACAATCGCCATCTTTTCTTCGAAACTGCGATGTCTGGCCATTAAAAAACCTCCTAAGTTTACAGATTTTTTATTTCATCTGTAAACTTAGGAGGTAGCAGCTCAAACTTCTGCGGGCATTATTTAAATATCTAGGCGTTTTCAAGTGCTAAGCCGGTACCGCCTTTGACTTGGAGGTAAGCTGTTTCAAGCACTTGGCTTTCTTTCTCGCGTGTTTCTTCGTCCCATTCAAGAAGATCGCTCATCACATTGATGACAGCATCTTTATACTTTTCGACATTTGCGATATTGAAGTAGAGATCTCCTGTCCTTCTAACGAAATAGTCGCTTGGATTTGCTGCCATTTCATGCTGAATGCTGTAGATAACTTGGGCGTGGACGTCTTTTGGCAAGCTGTAGTACTCGGATGCAGTACCTAGGCTACCGATGATTTCGTATAGTCGTTCAACGTTGCTACCATAGTGTCTGGCAAGTCTCTGTCCATTTGTGATAGATAGTCCGTATGATGGTGCACGTTCCGCCATGCGAGTAACGAAGTCATCAAAGCCTTCACTACCACCAACATCCCCACCTGAAATCGGCTGGTTTTTAGTATCGGCTTTTTTAAATTTCAAACCATATTCTTGAGATAGACGTTTCGCAACCAGATCAACAATCTCCTGTGCCATGTGGCGATAGCCTGTAAGTTTACCGCCGGCAATGGTAATCAAATCACTTTTAGATTCCCAGATTTCGTCTTTCCTTGAAATCTCAGAAGGGTCTTTGCCCGCTTCATGAATGAGTGGTCTAATACCTGCCCATGTTGATTCAATGTGGGACTCATCAAGGTCGAGCCCTGGGAACATGTTGTTCGTCGTATCAAGCAAGTACTTACGATCCTCTGCTGTTGCGACAGGGTTTTCCTTGTCTCCTTCGTAATGCGTGTCGGTTGTCCCCATATACGTTTTACCATTTCTAGGAATGGCGAAAATCATACGGCCATCGGACTTCGCATCGAAGTAGACTGCTTGTTTGAGTGGGAAATCTTTCTCATCAAACACAAGGTGAACACCTTTGGATAAAAATAGCTGTTTTTTACCTTTTTTAGCTTCAGCATCATGGGAGCGTACCTCATCGACCCATGGTCCGGTCGCATTGATCACGCGGCGGCCAAGAATCTGATGCGTGCCGCCATCAATTTGATCTTCAGCATGTACGCCGACAACTTTACCTTGATCGTAAATGAATCCGACTGCTTTGACGTGATTGATCGGATCGGCACCAAACTCCGCTGCTTTTTTCATGACTTCAATTGTCATTCTAGCATCGTCTGTCTTATATTCAACGTAATAGCCGCCACCGAGTAGACCATCACGTTTAACGAGCGGTTCTTTTTCAATAACATCATCTATGCTCAGCATTTTTCTATGTTCGCTACGTTTTACTTCAGCTAGCATATCGTAGACACGTAGACCAATGCTTGTTGTAAATTTTCCGAAAGTCCCACCTTTATGGAACGGGAGTAGCATCCATTCAGGTGTCGTTACGTGCGGTCCATTTTCATAAACAATGGCACGTTCAATGCCTGTTTCACGTACAACACCAACCTGGAACTGCTTCAGGTAACGCAAGCCACCGTGAACCAGTTTTGTGCTGCGACTACTTGTACCTTCAGCGAAATCCTGCATTTCAACAAGTGCAACCTTCATCCCTCGCTTGGCAGCATCCAGAGCGATCCCCGCTCCAGTGATTCCTCCACCAATAACAACAATGTCATAGTCGACTTTCTCCATATGTTGTAATTGATCTTTTCTAGTTAATGTGTTCAGCATTGAAATACCTCCTAGTTTTTTGAAAAATAAAGGCCGCACGAAGGGGTCTTTATTATGAAACGACTTTATTTATCTCTACTTTGTTTAGGCTTGAATGCTTGAGTTGCCTTTACAGCAACCTGCCAGCCTTCATAGAGGGCGTCTCTTTCTTCTTTTTCCATCTTCGGTTCGAATACACTATCTGTTTCGCTAACTTTTTTCAATTCATCAGTGGACTGCCAGAACCCAACCGCAAGACCGGCAAGGTATGCAGAACCGACAGCTGTCGTCTCAAGTACTTCAGGACGCTCGACCTTTGTATCTAAGAGGTCGGATTGGAACTGCATCAGGAAGTCATTCGCTGTTGCGCCGCCGTCGACACGCAGTGTTTCAAGCTCAATGTTACTATCTTTTTGCATGGCGTCGAGAACATCCTTTGTCTGGTAAGCAAGGGATTCGAGCGTGGCGCGCACAAAGTGTTCTTTTTCAGTACCACGACTAAGCCCAAATATAGCACCACGTGCTTCGGAATCCCAGTATGGTGCACCGAGTCCAGTAAATGCAGGCACCATGTAGACACCATCAGTGGATTCGATACGGTTCGCGTATGCTTCTGATTGAGAAGAATTGTTGAACATGCGCAGTCCGTCACGCAGCCACTGGATTGCTGAACCTGCAACAAATATGGAACCTTCCAGCGCATATTTCACTTCACCATCGATACCGTAAGCGATAGTCGTCAAAAGACCATTTTCACTTTTTATCGCTTCTGAACCAGTATTCATGAGTAGGAAACACCCTGTGCCATATGTGTTTTTAGCATCGCCTTCTTGGAAACAAGTCTGGCCGAAAAGTGCAGCTTGCTGGTCACCAGCAATACCAGCAATCGGTACGTTGCGACCAAAGAAGTGAGAAGTTGTTGTTTCTCCGTAGACTTCGCTTGATGATTTAACCTCAGGCAGCATTGAAGCAGGGACTTCAAGCAGATCGAGGAGTTCCTGATCCCATTTAAGATCGTAAATATTGTACATGAGTGTCCGGCTGGCGTTTGTATAATCCGTGACATGTACAGCCCCTTCAGTGAAACGCCAGATGAGCCAAGTATCGATTGTTCCGAAAATCAAGTCTCCGTTCTCAGCCTTTTCACGTGCACCATCTACATTATCTAGAATCCACTTAACTTTCGTACCGGAGAAATAAGGATCGAGCAATAGTCCGGTTTTATTGCGGAATGTTTCTTCGTGACCTTGTGCTTTCAAATCATCACAAATTTCTGCTGTCTGACGGGACTGCCAAACAATAGCGTTGTAGATCGGTCGGCCAGTGTTCTTATCCCATACGACAGCTGTCTCACGCTGATTGGTAATACCAATCCCTTCGACTTGCTCCGGTCGAACATCATTTTCTGTCATAACGCCTGCTACGACAGCGAGAACAGAACTCCAGATTTCGTTTGCATTGTGTTCCACCCAGCCTGATTGTGGGAAATACTGCTTAAACTCGGCTTGATTCGTCCCAACAATATCGCCATCTTTATTAAAAAGAATAGCACGTGAGCTCGTTGTCCCTTGGTCGATTGATAGAATGTATTTTTCCATGTGTATTTATTCCCCTTTATTAATAGATTGAATCAAATGAATTCGATGACCCTATTACCTTAAATAAGTTTTGAAGCTTTACCCTTAAGCACACTTTTATTAAGAAATACCCCTAACACTACTACTAAAACGGTGAAGATCAACGCGATGACCAAGAAAATGTTGGCATTACCAGTAAATATGGCGTTGTAAACTGTTGCACCAAGCACACCGCCCGCGAGTGGTCCAAGTACTGGAACAACAGCGTAAGCGAAGTTTGATTTTCCTTTACCCGGAATCGGCATGATGAAGTGTGCGAGTCTTGGACCCAAGTCACGTGCCGGATTGATCGCATAGCCGGTTGCCCCGCCGAGGCTAAGACCGATGGCTGTAATCAAGAAACCGACGATCAATGGATTTAGACCTTCTGTAAAATCATTCGCGCCGATGAACAGTAATCCCATGACCAAGATAAATGTACCGACAATCTCACTGATGAAGTTGGATACGTAATTGGGGTATGCTGGACCTGTTGCGAACACACCAAGTTTCGTTCCCTCATCTTCTTCTGCTTTAAAGTGTGGCATGAAGTGCATCCAGACTAGAAAAGCACCGAACATCGCGCCAAGGACTTGTGCGATGATGTATGGTAATACCATGCTCCAGGCAAACGTACCGGCAAAAGCAAAGCCGAGCGTTACGGCCGGGTTAATATGTGCGTCAGAGAACTGTCCGACTGCATAGATTGCGAAAGTTACTGCAAATCCCCATCCAAATGCAACGACCACCCAGTCGGCACCTTTTGCAAGAGAACCTTTCAGGTTGACGTTGGCGACCACGCCGCCCCCAAATAGTATAAGTATGGCGGTACCGACGAATTCTGCAATGTAAGCATTCATTGCAAATCACTCCTTTGTTTGTTTGATGGCTAATAAAACATTAAAAAACCCCGCACTGGTAGCCATGCAAAAGCTACAAATGGGGGCTCTATTTCTCCGTGTCCTATTAACTTATCTACAATGCTAACTTATGATGATAGCGCTGTCAACACTTTAAATTTACTCTTTAGTGATTGTCGGAACTAAACCAAAGGTCCGTTTTGCTAGTTGTTACGTACTTAGCACCGGCGGCGAGAGCGTCTTGTACTTCGCTCTGTGTTTCGATCAGTCCGCCTGCAATGACTTCAGCATTCACTTCTTGTTTAAATAAGTGAATGACTTTTGGTACTACACCTGGGAGTATCTCAATCAGATTTGGTTCTGACTGTTTAATCAGTTCGATGCTTTTCTCAATGGCTGACGAGTCGATGACGAATACTCTGAGTATCGTTTCCATGCCAAGCTGGTTGGCTTTCTTAATGACACGTCCGCGCGTTGAGACAATACCGGTCGGTTTATATTTTTGATGAACGAACTCAAGGGAGGCTGTATCAACAGAAAGCCCTTTAATTAAGTCCAGATGCAGGTAGACCTCAAATCCATGGTTTTTAATGGTTGTCAGATGGCTTTCTAGATGGCCAATATGCATATCTAGAACAACGCAAGATTTATAACGACTGCCAATCAATTTTTCAAAATCTTTCATCGAACGAATCGCGGGAAGGATGTTCATTATATTACACCTTCGTTTCTAATTTATTCTTTTGATTCATCATAGAGCATTAGTGTAGCGTTGTATAGTCATTGGAAATTCGGGTATAGATAGTCACAAACGTAACCATCTGATATCTTGAAATGTATAGGAATGGTTGTATCAGTTACATATTACCATGAAAAAGAGGCGTGTCCGAAAAGATACTCGGGCAGGGGGGACGGATATGAAAACATCACGTAATAACGATATGCTTAAAAATCTGCTTGGTATTGAGCATGCCATCATACAGTCACCGATGGCAGGAGGCATCACAACAGTTCGTCTCGTTAGTGCAGTAGCGAAATCAGGAGGACTGGGAATGATTGGCGCAGGTGGCCTTGCACCTGAAGAATTACGTAAAATAGTGCGCAAACTAAAGAAAAAGAATATCAGCGCTTTTGGAGTGAATCTTTTTGTGCCATGGAAATTCAAGACAACTGAAGAAGAGATCTCAGATGCATATAAAGCGTTGAAACCATTGTATGACAAGTTTGACCTTAAACAACAGGTTGTGGAACCAGTTACCTACGAAATGGTTGAGAAAGCATTCAACGAGCGAATTGAAATTGTAATTGAAGAACAAGTGCCAGTATGTTCGTTCATCTTTGGTCTTCCATCCCACCAACAGATCGAAAGACTAAAAGAAGCGGGTGTCATTCTGATTGGCACCGCAACGACGGTGAAAGAAGCAGAGACAGTGGAGCGTGCAGGCTTTGACGCAGTGGTACTTCAGGGCGTAGAAGCGGGCGGCCATCGGGGATCTTTCCTGGCAGCTGTGGATGACAGTCTGATTGGTCTGATGAGTTTGATCCCAGAAGCTGCAGATCATCTGTCGATTCCAATAATCGCCTCAGGGAGCATTATGGACGGCCGTGGTATCGCTGCTGCTAGAATACTTGGTGCGGCAGGTGTCCAACTCGGCACGGCATTCATTTCTACTGACGAGAGTGGCGCGCATACCATCCATAAAAATGCCCTTTCAGCCGATAGAGATACACCTTCGGTCCTAACAAGTGTATTTACGGGTCGCGCCGCACGTGCGATTAAAAATACGTTCATTACAGATATGTCGAGACAAACACAAAAGCTGGTAGATTATCCCGTACAACGCAGTCTGACCCAGCCTATACAAGATGCTTCAAAAGCAGACGGTAACATAGATTATGGAATGCTGCTTGCAGGGCAAGGGAAAGCTAGAGCTAGATATATTTCTGCCAGCGAGTTGATTGAGCAATTGGTTGCTGAAACGCTGGATCTCGGGATGACAATATGACCATGTTCCTAAAATAAAAAGGGTCCCGACCAACATGGTCGGGACCCTTTACGTTATTAATGATTATGCTGAACTTCTTCATTATCTTCTGGTTTCATAATGAGATCTAAGATAACGAGCGCTAATGTAATGAGCACCGCAAGTAGTACGCCGCTCCACACATTGTAAGGGCCCCCGCCGCCAAGACTGTTCAGTACAAAGTTAACCATTTGTGTTAGCATTAGTGCCCAGATAAAACTAATAAGATACCGCATGGTCCTGCCTCCACTACAAAATTAGATAAATTAATAATAACGTAAAACGTTTTCGATGTATAGTGCTAATGCTATTAAATAAAATTATTGGTATTGTTCTTTCTAAAAATCTCGCTTTATTTGAAAACGCTTACAAAATATACATGTATATACCGAAAGTCAGTTGAAATGACTTATACATTAGTGTATATTTAGTTCCTATAAAAGCTTAAATATTGTTGCAATTCAAAAAACGTATGTTGCAAATTAATTTTCTGACGATTACAATATACTAAGGTGAATTTATATGCAAACGGTTGGAATGGTGATCTAGATGATCCTTGGTTGTTGCACATTGTGCATGCAATTATTGAATGGATAATAAGTACATAAGTGACCATTATTCATCACTGTATAATTGAGGGTAAAGCGTGAATATCGTAGTACGTTAGTTATTGTCTTGATAATTACGAATCGAGGAAAGAATGGGTGAAAACAGATGTCCGAAAATTTGATAGAAGTAAATAATCTGACAACCTCTTTCAAAATTGGCACTAAGTATTTTCCAGCGGTCGACGATGTATCTTTCAGCATCAAGCCGAATGAAGTACTGGCGCTTGTTGGAGAGTCAGGTTCAGGTAAAAGTGCCACGGCCTTCTCGCTGATGGGTCTTCATAGAAAAGCTCGAATTGAAGGGGAAGTCAAGTTCCAAGATCAAAATCTATTGAAAGTCAATGAAGGAAAGATGAATAGAATACGTGGAGGCGATCTGGCTATGATTTTCCAAGATCCTATGACAGCGCTCAATCCACTGATGAAGATAAAGCAACAGATTGTCGAAACACTTAAGATACATAACACGAAACCGAAAAGCGAAAGAGACGCTTATGCAGTAGAACTTTTGGATCGTGTAGGTATACCGAGACCCGAGCGGGTTGCGGAAGCATATCCCCATGAGTTGTCCGGAGGCATGCGACAGCGTGTTGTTATTGCAATCGCGATCGCGAACCGTCCCAAACTGCTGATTGCTGATGAACCGACAACAGCACTCGACGTAACCATCCAAGCTCAAATCTTGGATCTCATAAGAGAGTTGCAGGACGACTTGAATTCAGGTGTACTTTTAATTACACACGACCTAGGAGTCGTTGCTGAAATGGCTGATCGTGTAGCAGTCATGTATGCCGGACAGATTGTTGAAGTTGCACCGGTTAGGGAACTTTTTAAAAATCCAAAGCACCCTTACACGCGCTCACTTTTGAATTCGTTGCCGTCTGAAGATATGCTCGGTAAAAAGCTTCATGTCATCCAGGGTGTTGTACCGGCACTAAACAAGATGGACCGGACGGGATGCCGTTTTGCACCGAGAATTCCGTGGATCAGCGCATCCGCCCATGAAGAAAATCCTCAGCTAAGAGAAATTGGGGAGAACCACTTTGTACGCTGTACATGTTATCAGCACTTCACGCTCGAAGGTGAAGAGGAACCTGACATCGGCGTCGAGGAATATCAGATTGAAACTGGCGTCGAAGGAGGAACTGTAAGATGAACCTATTGGAAATTAAAGATTTAAAAGTTCATTATCCAATTAAGGGAGGGTTCTTCAACACGGTCAAAGATCATGTTAAAGCTGTAGACGGGGTCAGTATTAGCATCCCTGAAGGAACGACCTATGGATTGGTAGGAGAATCAGGCTCTGGTAAAACGACGACCGGTAAAGCCGTAATGGGGTTGAACCCTGTTACTAGCGGGGAAATCTATTTCGACGGCAACCAGTTGAACACAAAAGGGAAGTCAGTCGATGTGAGGGACGATATCCAAATGATCTTCCAAGATCCATACTCTTCACTCAACCAGCGTAAACGTGTATTTGATATCGTTTCAGAGCCGATCAAAAATTATCATAAGCGCACTAAAAGTGAACTTGTTCCTGAAGTACTTGCTTTACTTGATAGGGTAGGATTGCCGCCAGGTTCCCTTTATAAGTATCCACATGAATTCTCAGGAGGACAGCGTCAACGGATTGGCGTGGCGCGTGCGATTGCGTTGAATCCGAAGCTGATTATTGCAGATGAACCTGTATCCGCACTAGATGTTTCAGTACAAGCACAAGTGCTCAATTTCATGCAGGATATCCAACAGGATCTAAATTTAACAATGATGTTCATTGCTCATGATTTAGGCGTCGTCAGACATATGTGCAAACATATAGGAATTATGTATCAAGGACGTCTGGTAGAAGAAGGTAGAGCTGAAGATATCTTCAGTAATCCTCAGCATATCTATACGAAAAGACTGATTGCAGCCATTCCGGACACCAATGTGGATGACATAGAAAGTAACCTTGCCATGAGACAAAAAGTCAAGGAAGAGTATGATCAAAACTTCGTCGATTATCTCGACGAAGAAGGCAGAGCTTTTCCACTGCAGTCCATTTCAGAGACGCATAAAGTCGCATTGCCGGTGAAAGGTTGATAAAAACATGCTGAAATTTACTATAAGAAGATTATTAATCACATTTCCACAGCTTGTCGTATTGAGTGTACTTGTATTTATACTTGGGTCCCTGATGCCTGGCGACGCGTTGTCAGGGTTGATCGATCCAAATATACCAGCAGAAGCCATTCAAGCTAGAAGGGAAGCGCTCGGCTTAGACAATCCATGGTACATTCAATACAGGGATTGGATATTTGCGATGTTCCAAGGTGATTTCGGAACATCGATATTTCACCAGCGCCCTGTTATGGACGTAATTGGCGACCGCCTATTGAACACAGTATGGCTTTCACTTTTCTCAACAGTACTGATTTATCTATTAGGTCTACCACTCGGTCTTGTATCCGGCCGCTATAACGACTCACTGCTTGATAACGCAATTACTGGTTACACATACCTAGGTTTTGCGACACCTCAATTCATATTTGGACTTGTCATTCTATGGGTGTTCGGCTACAACCTCGGCTGGTTCCCAACAGGCGGTTCTGTAGCACCAGGTATGGCTCCAGGCAGTCTGGATTACGTACTTAGTAAAATCAATCACCTTGTACTACCAAGTTTTGCCATTGCACTGATTGGTCTAGTCGGTACCGTCCAATACTTAAGAAGCGGTATTATAGAAACGAAACAAAAAGATTTCATCATATTAGCACGTGCGAAAGGTGTCAAAGAATCTGCCATCTACAACCGACACGTTTTCAGAAACTCAGTACTGCCAATCGCAGCATTCTTCGGTTATGAAATTGTTGCGCTTCTCGGCGGTTCAATCTTCATTGAAATGATTTACAGTTATCCGGGAATGGGCAGGTTATTCCTCGATTCAATATCTACACGTGACTTTAGTGTGGCGAATGTCCTAATCCTGCTTTATGGTTTTATGGCTATCGTAGGCGCACTGTTGTCGGATATTATTCTGAGCATCGTTGATCCTAGGATCCGTATCAAATAAGGAGGGGCGTATAAAGTGAGTAATAGAAATGACTATAATCAGAATTCTGACGCTGGACGTACAGAAGAAGCACGTGATCAAGAAAGGCGTCTCCGTCAAAAGGAACTAGATCGACGTAATACAGAAAGTGACGACATGGCAAGGGACGGAGATCCATTCGAAGCCAGATCAAACGATGATCATGTGTACGAAAAAGGGGATATGGATATGAGCATCAAAGCTGATATCCCCCATGGCGCAGCAGGTCACGGTGCCCTTGATTCAAAAAATCTGCCACGGAGTACGCCGGGGTGGAGAATCATTATACAAGAGATCATTGCAGACAAACTTGCGTTATTCTCACTGATTCTGTTTGTACTCATCACAGCATATGTGTTTGGTCTGACAATGTTCCTCGATAGACAACAAATTGTTTTAGTGGATTTGTTCGCCATCAACCAGGCGCCAGATGAGACTTTCAGATTAGGTACAGACTACGGGGGTAGGGATATCTTCGGGCAATTAATCATTGGAACGAGAAATTCACTTGCGATTGGAATTCTTGTCACTCTGATGAGCGTTGGTTTCGGTATCGTCTATGGTGTCGTCTCAGGTTACTTTGGTGGTCAAGTCGATAACGTCATGATGCGTATAGTAGACTTTTTCATGGTCCTGCCTTTCCTTATGATCGTAATCGTCTTTGTTACAATTACGCCATCTTACGATATTTTCACATTTTCCTTTATGATGGCTGCGTTTCTGTGGACGGGTACAGCAAGGCTTGTACGTTCGCTTGCCATTCAGGAGCGTGAACTTGATTACATCAATGCATCTAAAACACTAGGTAGTTCCCACGGCAAGATTGTATTTACACAACTCATGCCTAACTTGATTGGTATTATCATTGTAAACGGCACGTTGTCACTGGCTGCAAATATCGGTATAGAGTCCGGACTATCGTTTATCGGATTCGGTTTCCCAGAAGATTATCCATCGCTTGGGACACTCATGGCTTACGCTACTAACTCTCAGACCCTGCAGCATAGACCATGGATCTGGGTACCAGCAGCGATTATGATACTTGTACTCATGCTATGCGTACGCAATATCGGAGAAGCAATGAGACGTGCAGGAGATGCCAGACAGCGCCAAGCTTAATTTTAAGGCTCCATACAAATGGAGCCTTATCAATGAAATAAATTGTAAGCGTTTGCAGTGAAATAACGAAATTTTAGGAATAATTAACAATTAAGTGTCAAAATACAATTTAATTAAAATTTATTATGAATATGCCGTTGATATTTCAGATAATTATGATAATATTATGCGTAGATGTATAAATATTATATTTCAACTCGGTGATTTTCTTACATAATTTGGTACTAAGTTTCAGCCTTAAACTGAACTTAAGTATATATCAGTTTAAAATATTTTATAAAGGGAGGAAGTATGATGACGAAATTTTCGTGGTCAAAGTTTATGTTCTTCGCAATGCTCACTCTAGTGTTAGCACTAGCAGCATGTGGCGGAGAATCATCTGAAGAGGAAACAACGGATGAATCTTCTGGTGATGCAAGTTCTGATGAAAGTTCTGAAGAAACAACTGAAGAAGAAACAGAAGAAGGGTCTAGTGATTCTGCTTCTGGTGATGTATACAACTATGAGGACTTTGGTACAACAACCTCAAACGATGGTGAGCCAATGGAAGGCGGCACACTTAACGTTGGCTTAAGCTCCGACACACCATTTGAAGGAACTTTGAACTTCAACTTCTATCAGGGAAATCCTGACTTTGAAGTAATCAGCTTGTTCGACGAGCCAGTATTCTCAATGGATGAAAACTTCCAGTACACGAATGATGGTCCAATCGAATTTGAAGTAAATGAAGATGACAACACTGTCACGTTCACACTCAAAGACGGTATCAACTGGCACGATGGTGAACCTTTGACAATCAATGACTACGTGTACGCATATGAAATCATCGGACACCCAGAATACCCTGGGATTCGTGGCGCGACTGACGGTTTTACTCTAATTGAAGGTTATAACGACTACAAAGCAGGCGATGCTGATTCTATCTCCGGTATCGAAGTAGTAGATGATCAGACTGCAGTATTTACTTATACTGAACTTGCACCGTCTCTTACTGCGGGTGGCTTCTGGGCATATGCACTACCTGAGCACCACTACGAAGGTGTAGAAGTTGCAGACATGGCTGAAGCACCTGAAACACGCGAGAACCCAATCGGAATTGGTCCATTCCAAGTGGATTCCATTACGCCAGGGGAAGCAGTAGTAATGACTAAGTTCGAAGATTACTGGAGAGGTGAACCAAACCTTGACGGTGTTACACTCAGCGTTGTATCTCCATCTTCTGTAGCAAATGCTATGGAAACAGGCGATATTGACTACGCGATCAACTTCCCAACTGACCAATATCCAGATGTAGAGGATATGGAAGGTGTCGAATGGTTGGCAAACATTGAAGGAGCTTACACTTACATCGGTTTCAAACTGGGTGAGTGGGACGAAGACGAAGGGCGCGTAAATTACATGCCTGAAGAAATGAAAATGGGTGATCCAGAACTTCGCCGCGCTATGTGGCATGCGATGGACAACGACGCTATTGGAGAACGTTTCTACAATGGTCTACGTTGGAAAGCAACATCACTCATCACACCTTACCACGCAGATTGGCACAATGCTGATCTAGAAGTACCAGAATACGATCCTGAAGAAGCGAACCGTATTCTTGACGAAGCTGGGTACGAAGATACAGATGGTGACGGTTTCCGTGAAACACCAGAGGGTGAGCCACTTGAAATCAACTTCGCTTCCATGTCTGGTGGCGACACTGCTGAACCACTTGCTAACTACTACATCCAAGCTTGGAGAGAAGTTGGCCTGAATGTACAGCTTACTAATGGTCGTTTGATTGAGTTCAATACTTTCTATGATATGCTTGAAAATGACGATCCAGGAGTAGATATCTATCAGGGTGCTTGGGGCGTAGGTTCTGATGTTGATCCGTACGGCCTATACGGTCCAGACGTTGATTTCAACTATCCACGTTACGAGTCTGAAGAGAGCACTCGTTTGATGGAAGAAGGAAACTCTCCGGACGCATTCGATGTAGATACAAGACAAGAAATCTATAACGATTGGCAGGAATTGATGGTTGAGGAAATGCCTGTAGTACCAACACTTTACAGAGCGTTCGTAGTACCTGTAAACGAAAGAGTTGTAAACTACAGCATCGAACTTGGCTATGACGAAGAAACACTTCCTTATAACTGGGGCGTTACAGAAGAGTAAAAGCAAGAAGACGAAAGCATCCATGCGTATGGCATGGATGCTTTTTTTGTTGTGTGAAAACGTGTGATGTGATAAATTAGTACCTAGTGATAATATGAGATTATAAGGTGTGATCAAATGAAACAAGTCGGCGTATTGGGCTTGGGGACATATGTGCCTGAGAAAGTATTTACCAATCATGATTTTGAAAAGATTCTTGATACTTCGGACGAATGGATTACAGAAATGACGGGAATTAAGGAACGCCGTTATGCAGAGGGTATGGAAACGAGCGATATGGCATATGAGGCTGCCAAGGAAGCGATAGAGAACTCGGGAGTGGACAAATCTGAAATCGACTTGGTTATTGTAGCAACCTCAACAGGCGACCATCAGTTCCCGACGGTAGCAACAGTCTTGCAGCATAAACTCGGTCTGCGCCAAGTGCCTTCGATGGATCAGCTTGCAGCTTGTACAGGGTTCATCTACGGCATGGTGACTGCCCAACAGTTCATCCAAACAGGCACCTATAAGAAAGTACTTGTTGTCGGTGCGGATAAGTTATCTAAGATCACCGATTTTTCAGACCGTTCCACAGCTGTACTGTTTGGAGATGGCGCTGGAGCTGTAGTTATGGGTGAAGTTTCGGAAGGATATGGCATGCATTCATTTGAGCTCGGCAGCAATGGTGCTGGTGGCTCATACTTATATGATGAAGAAGAAACAGGAAATATAAAAATGAATGGTCGAGAAGTCTATAAGTTTGCTGTTAGACAGATGGGCGAATCGAGTGTCAATGTGACTGAAAAGGCAGGACTTGTTAAAGATGATATAGATATGCTGGTGCCTCACCAAGCAAATATAAGGATTATGAATGCGGCGCGTGAACGTATGGATTTGCCGAAAGAAAGAATGAGTACTACGGTCGATAAATACGGCAACACCTCGGCGGCTTCGATACCATTGAGTATCCATTATGAGATTAAAAATGGTAAAATAAAGTCAGGAGATACTCTTGTTCTGGTCGGCTTTGGCGGCGGCCTGACATGGGGTGCAATCTGCCTGACATGGGGAGACAATAAGGAGGAAACTCATGGATAAGAGAAGAGTAGTAATTACGGGTATCGGTGCGTTGACACCAATTGGCAACTCTGCACCCGAAATGTGGGAAAATGCATTGAAAGGCGTCAACGGCGTCGACAAAATCACCCGCATAGACAATAGCGACTATAACGTGCATGTTGCAGGAGAGCTCAAAAACTTCGACATCGAAGACTACATGGACAAAAAAGAAGCACGTCGCATGGACCGTTTTACGCAGTATGCGATGGTAGCTTCAGATGAGGCTGTTGCTGATAGTGGGCTTAAGGTTACTGATGAAAACCGTGAGCGTATTGGCGTGTGGATTGGCTCAGGTATTGGTGGTATCCAGGCACTAGAAGATGGATTCAAAGTGCTCTATGAAAGAGGCCCTCGTCGCGTGAGTCCTTTCTTTGTTCCAATGATGATACCTGATATGGCAAGTGGCCAAGTATCTATTAAGCATGGTCTCAAGGGACCGAATGGTGCAACGGTCACTGCTTGTGCAACGGGCACAAACTCAATCGGTGAAGCATTCAAGTTTATTGAACGCGGCCAAGCCGACGTAATGGTATCCGGTGGTACGGAAGCACCGATTACGAGAATGGGTGTGGCAGGTTTCCAGGCCAATAAGGCACTTACCACATCTGATGATCCAAACAGAGCTTCTCGTCCATACGATAAGAACAGAGACGGATTTGTTATTGGAGAAGGCGCAGGTATCGTTGTACTTGAAGAACTCGAGCATGCTAAGGCACGCGGTGCGAAGATTTATGGAGAGATTGTCGGCTATGGTACAACAGGCGACGCCCACCACATTACAGCGCCCGCAGAACAAGGTGAGGGCGGTGCGCGTGCGATGATTGAAGCGATGAAAGATGCAGGCATTGAGCCTGAAGACATTGGCTACGTCAATGGACACGGTACGAGTACACCGTACAACGATATGTTTGAAACGATGGCTATCCGAAATGTCTTTAAAGATCATGCATATAAGTTGCTTGTCAACTCCACAAAATCCATGACTGGCCACCTCTTAGGAGGAACCGGTGGAATGGAAGCGATCATTACAGCGCTCAGTCTTAGAGACGGTAAAGTTCACCCGACAATCAATCTGGAAACACCAGATCCTGAATGTGACTTGAATTACGTTACAGAGGGTGCAGTCGAAGCAGATTTGAAATACGCCATTTCAAACAGTTTCGGTTTCGGAGGGCACAATGCCAGCCTTATACTGAAAAAATATGACGAATAAATAAAAACCTGTTTCCTCTCTAAGGGAGGAAGCAGGTTTTTTAGTCATTGTAGTACGGTCTTACCGCTAATTTTCGAAAAAAGAACCGGGATTATCCCAGTTCGTCTGTTACTATTTATCTGCGCTTTCTACCAAGTCCCATAGCGCGTTCCATTTTTTCCACCATTTTATCTGCTTTCCTAGAAGCTTTCATCGCACCGCGATCCAGGATGTCATCGAGTTCTCCACTTTCCATATAATCGTTCACTTTTTCTTGGAAATCGGTTAGGAATGATTCGACAACTTCGCCTAGCTCGGATTTGAAAACTCCGTAATTGCTGTTTGCATATTGCGTTTCAATATCTGCAATACTTTTCTCAGTCAGTGCCGAATAGATGGTCAGCAAGTTGGATATGCCCGGTTTTTCCTCTTTGTCGTACGTCACTTCAATACCTGAATCGGTTACTGCGCTGCGAATCTTCTTAGCAGCTGCCTTCGGATCGTCTAGAAGTGAGATGAACCCCTTTTGGTTATCATCACTCTTTGACATTTTCTTCGTTGGATCATTTAAGCTCATGATACGTCCGCCGACTTCAGGGTGTTTGACTTCAGGAACAGTCAATATGTCATTGTATTTGGAATTGAAGCGCTCTGCCATGTTACGCGTCAGTTCAAGGTGTTGGCCCTGATCTTCACCGACAGGAACTACATCGGTACCGTAGATCAAAATGTCCGCAGCCATTAAAGATGGATAGGTCAGAAGGCCGACACTGATACCATCACGCTGATTTTGTTTTCGTGCCTTATCCTTGAACTGCGTCATACGTTCCAATTCTCCGATATAACCGATGCATTGCATCATCCATGCAGCCTTTGCATGGGCGGCCACTTCACTTTGTACAAAGAGCGTGATCTTTTCTGGATCGAGCCCGGAAGCCAAATATATGGCTGCCAGTTTGCGGGTATTTTCCCTCAATTTTAATCTATCTTGCGGGACAGTTATGGCATGCTGATCGACAATGCAGAAATACGCATCGTATTCCTCTTGCATCTCCACAAATTGCTTATAGGCGCCGATATAATTTCCTATTGTCGGTATCCCACTTGGTTGAACGCCTGAGAATAAAGTTTTCATTTTTATAGTCACCTTTTTATTAGTCATTACTCATATGATAATAAAATTTTAACTGGCTTGCAATACAGGATAAATAAGTGCAAGACGGAGCACAGTAAAATTTTTCTAAAAATTTGCGAGATTATTACATAATTCTCATTTAGTTTTAATCTTCGTGCTGTATATTATGCATTGTAGATAAAGTTTATATCGAAATGTATCAAGTTTCACAAAAATGGCACCAATTTAGTTTGGCTAACTGTAAAAATGGGTATAAACTATTATTACAAATCTTTATGAAATTGGAGTGTGAGTTGTATGGTAACACTTTTTACTTCTCCAAGTTGCACATCATGCCGTAAAGCGAAAGCATGGTTACAAGAACATGAAATTCCTTACACTGAAAGAAATATATTTTCTGAACCGCTTGGTCTCGATGAAGTGAAAGCAATACTCAGAATGACCGAGGATGGTACGGATGAGATTATTTCCACGAGATCTAAGACTTTCCAGAAACTTAACGTGGACATCGACAGCATGCCGATGCAGGAACTTTACACATTGATTATGGAGAACCCAGGTCTTCTTAGGAGACCAATTATTATGGACGAGAAACGTTTGCAGGTTGGTTACAACGAAGATGAAATTCGTCGCTTCCTTCCTCGTACTGTAAGGACGTTCCATTTGAACGAAGCAAAGCGCCTTGCTGAACTCTAGGCGCCTTCACTAAATGATCAGTCATATACTTAAACACCTTGATGCCCGCGGATTGAAATCCACGGGTATTTTGGCGTATAATGACATAACAATTCTAAAAGTGGTTTTAGCAATTCAGAATAAGGTATAATATATATAAGAATCATGCTTGAGAGAGGAGTGAGAAGTATGAGGATTGAAAGAATTGATGAATCAACAATCAAGTTTTTCATTACCTACCAAGACATCGAGAAACGTGGGTTTGATAAAGAAGATCTATGGATGAACCGTAAACGTGGAGAAGAGTTCTTCTGGTCCATCATGGATGAAGTGAACTACGAGCAGGAAGAAGATTTTTCAATGGAAGGACCGCTATGGATTCAAGTCCACGCCTACGACAAAGGAATCGAAGTGGTTGTTTCCAAATCTCAGGATGATAAACCATTCTCAACGGAGCAGACGCCTATGGATATAAATAATAATGATGTTGAACAGTTCCTCGAAAATATTGCGACAGACTCTGAAGAAGTAACACCAGTCACAAAAGAACCAGTCATGGTTAAATTTGACGAATTCGAAGATCTAATAAAGTATACGCATGAAGTGGAAGTTGATGAAACTGTCTACGAAGATTTGCTCATAGTATACAAGGACGGATATTATTATCAAATTTTCTTCGATTACCGCATGGATTTCATGGACATGGAACGTATTGAAGCCAAACTTCTCGAATACAGTTCTCCTGCTGAGATATCCAGTATGGTAGTAGAGGAATATGGTAAAGTTATCATGGGTATGAATGTAAGAAATAAAGTAAGAAAGTTTTTCAAATAAAATTAAATAATTTGCATATAAAATAAAAATCTCCTTTTCATGTCATGTGAAAAAGGAGATTTTTGTTACCTATTTATTGAATCCATTAATAGTACAGCTATGATAATTTCGAAAGAAGCGAAAGGGTATGTACCAAAATTAAAGCGAATAGCATGCTCCTGTTATCTTGTCGGCGACCATCTTTTTAGCTCCATGTTTATTTACAAAGCTACTATTAGGGAAACGGAGTTCAAAAAACGGATTAAACCTACTTCTTCAAAAGCGTATATATCGTTATGTATTTCACAATAAGTTTCGATACTTGAAATTTATGAAGAATATTGAGAAAATTACATTATCAAAAAAGTGGAGGGAAAATCATGTCTAAAGTCATTACACGTGAACAACAAGAAGAGAAGTATACATGGGATCTTCAAACAATTTTTGAATCAGACGAGGCGTTTGAAGAAAAGTACAAAGAATTGGAAGGCCGTCTTGGTGAAGAGGTACAGTTCCAGGGGAAAATCGATTCATCCGAGGCTCTGGCAGCTGCTCTAGAAACCGAACGAGCAATTAGTGACGAGATTGGTAAACTGTTCGTCTATGCGCATCTAAAGCATGACCAGGACACATCGAATGATACATACAGTGCACTGGAGTCGAAAGCCCGTACACTGGTAGTTAAATTCAATACAGCCTGGAGCTTCCTCATCCCTGAGATCATGAAAGTCGATCAGGAAACGTTGGAAACATGGCGTCAGGAAGAGCGACTCTCCGAGTTTTCATTCGATCTTGAGAAGCTCAACAAAAAGCGCGAACATGTTCTCAGTGACAAGGAGGAAAGGCTTTTGGCCCAGGCTGGGGAAGTCATGTCAAATCCGACATCCACTTTTGGCATGTTCAATAATGCTGACCTTGAATTCCCAGATGCAGTGGATGCAGAAGGCAATACCCACGCATTGACGCAAGGTACTTATATCGACTTGCTCAAATCAAGCGACCGTACGCTTAGACAGTCAGCATACGAAAATCTCTATAGTACTTATGGTGCATTTAAAAATACATTGAGTCAAACGCTACAGGGTGTAGTCAGTACACACGTATTCCAAGCTCAAGCACGTGGGTATGACTCTGCGAGGCATCAGGCACTCTCAAACAACTTTATTCCTGAAGCAGTATATGACAATCTCGTAAAAACGGTAAACGATCATTTGCATCTGATGCATCGCTATACTGAACTACGCAGAAAGCAGCTGGGTCTCGATAAGCTCAAGATGTATGATGTCTATACGCCGATGATTAAAGACGTGGAATTTGAAATGACTTATGAAGAAGCAAAAGATTGGATGCTTAAGTCTCTTGAACCGATGGGAGACACATATCTCAATATCATTAAGGAAGGCCTTGATAGCCGCTGGGTTGATGTCTATGAGAACAAAGGTAAGAGAAGCGGTGCCTATTCCTCAGGAACTTACGGTACTAATCCGTTCATACTGATGAACTGGCAGAATAACGTTAACAACCTGTTTACTCTGACCCATGAGTTTGGCCACAGTGTGCATAGCTACTACAGTAGGCAGAGCCAACCATCCAACAAGTCAGGTTACTCCATTTTTGTGGCTGAAGTGGCCAGCAATTTTAATGAAGCACTGCTTGCCGACTACATGTTTAAAAATCTAGAAGATACGAAGAAGAAACTCTATCTGTTGAATGAACAGTTGGAAGGGTTCAGAGGTTCCGTCTTCAGACAGACAATGTTCGCAGAATTCGAACACAAAATCCATTCCATGAAAGAGGCAGGCGAACCGCTTACTGCAGGAAGTTTAAACGCAGTATACGGAGATCTGAACCGCAAATACTTTGGTGATGCGGTAGAATACGATGAATATATTGATGTGGAATGGGCAAGAATTCCTCACTTCTATATGAATTACTATGTATATCAGTACTCCACAGGTTACGCTGCGGCGGCGAGTCTATCCAAACAGGTACTTGAAGGGGATACTGACGTTGCTGAAAGATATATTAATGAATTTCTTAAAAAAGGATCATCAGACTATCCAATCAACGTACTGAAAAATGCAGGTGTCGATATGACAACAAGTGAACCTATCGAAAATGCAATGAAAGTGTTCGAATCACAGCTCGATCAGTTTGAAGCACTACTAGAAAAACTTTAGAAAACTAAATTCCTCCCGATGGATTTTTATTCATTGGGAGGAATTTTCTGATAATATATATAAAATACATGTCTATATTTTATATACATGATTTAAATGGAGACGTTTTCATTTTGACGGTATTGTGAAGACGTACTCAAAATATTGTTTGAGCGCGTTCAGCATGGTATATTTTATACATGAAATTTTTATCACTAAAACATACCCCTTTGTTTATATAGTGAAAAATTTCTCCCATCCCCTTTGTTTGAGCAGCGCACTATAGAAGGTGCGCTGCTTTTTTTATTTTAAAATTTTGGTATATATATACATTTTTAAATATTTGTGATTCCAGAAGTTCTTATTTCTATCATTATAGTGTTTCATAATAAAGGCGACATCAGCATTGCTGATGTCGCCTTTATTATGAAGTATAGAAATACTATCTTCCAAGTACTGATGTGCCACCTCGTATTTGATAATACATGCCATCTTCCGTTTCAAATTCTTCCACTAGCCGTTGTAGACGCAATTTCTTAAGTTCATTCAATAAGAGGCCTGTCCGCCATTCAAACACTGTCTTCAGTTCATGAAAACTGACTACTTCATAGGATTCGATATAGTCCTGTATGCTCGGTAGAGGATGCTTCTCTATCTCCATGTCGATGAGTTCGTTGATGATGTAGGTATATATATGATAGGGATAAACACCTTCTACTTTGACGCCTTCAGCTTCAATGTCACCAGAGAAGAAGATCATGGCTGGTAGTGCTTCGATATCCATTTCACGGTAGACCATGAGATCTCGTTTAAGCAGACTACGTACTTCTTCCGAATGGGCATCAGCCATAAATGCATGAACATCAAGGCCCGCAAGTCTGGCACTTTCTTCCATGTGCTGAATGGTACATATATTTTTTGTCGGCACAATCCGATTCAAAACATAGCGTATGAATGCACGGGCTTTATTACGCCCCTGTACCTCTGCTGCTTTATAAGCAAGTGCGATGTTATCGATATCTGATGTGGATTGAGCTTGGCATTTCGTCAGCACTTGCAAAGAAGGGGCCAGTATTTTCTTGATTGTGACATGCCCGCGGTACTCCAGCTGTAGTTTATTTATAATCGGTTCCAGCGCACGGCAATCTTCTGAGAAAGGATCAAAGAAGTAGAAGATTTCGATGTGATGGGATGTCGGTTCGAGTACGAGTGACTGTGTGCCAGTTCTATTCATATTCTCACCCTACTTAATCTATTGAATTCACCATATGGTTTGCTGTCAGTGTGTACCGTGCCATGATGAACGTTTTCAAGTCATCTTCAAGCGCCACATCATCCATCGCTTTCTCCATATTTTCGAGCCATGCGTCTCGCGCTTCCGGTGTAATACGGAAAGGCACATGACGCGCTTTCAGCATTGGATGACCGTACTGTTCATTATATAGGTTAGGTCCGCCAAGAAACTGAGTCTGAAATAGTTTCTGTTTGTATGCAGTCTCAGTCAAGTCGTCAGGAAAAAGATGGTTAATACGCGCATCTTCTGCTACGTAGCTATAGAAGATATCAATCATGCGATGCAATTTTTCTTCTCCGATATCCTTATAGGGTAGTGGCATAGTTATCACCCGAGCGAATACTTTCAAGCTTATTGTAGAAACGTTCGACTTTGGTCATTTCCTCACGTCGTTCTATACCGTATTGTTCCAGCAAGTCTAGAAACCGTGTTTCTCCCTTGTCGTAATGATCCACTTCGTACTCCAATTCAAAGTCTTCAGTATCGAGATAATTATTCTTATCGAGTACAAGTAGTCCTTCACGATAAGGGACTTCCATACGTTCTGTGGATAGTGCACCGTAGATCTTGAGCTGTGTGGTATCTATATTAAACCGTTCGAGCTCGCCAAGAATCAGTTCTGGCACTTCGTCTTTACGAATATTACGATCGAAGTTTAGATCGCTTTCAACTTCGCCGTGGTATTCCATGACCCCTCTATTTGTGGGCTCTTTTAGTGTCATGATCTGCTTGCCGCCCGTATCCCTGATTCTGAGCAGAAGTCGATGGTGTTTCAAAGCGAGATCCGGGGTATCTATATAGAAGTTGGTCTGCACGAAGGATTGTGCACTGCTGAATAGTGCATTGTGCATACGCCCATACTCTTCACCGGTCAAAAGGTTTTTAAATTCGATTTCTAATTCTTTCATCAGATCCACTCCTTAATCATTATTATCTATAATTTGAAATGCAGTGTAAAGTAAACAGTTTATGTCGTTATCAAATGACAGATACTATGGTAGAATAAATGGCGCAAGGAGTGAAAATAATGGACATATATGTAACTGAGATAAAGCACGAAGACAATGCATTGAAATGCTACGCAGATGAAGATACAACTGGGCTACAAGCAGCGTCCCGTATGATCGTCGACTCTGATAATATGGCATTCATTTACCTTCTAGACGACGGCGAACAATATAGACGTGTGCATTTCGTTAAAGAGACGTGGTCGATGCTGAAGAAACATCACGAGGCTGAAATCATTTTGAATACGGATGTGATTCTAACCGATTTCTGGGATGAGTTGGATTATCTTGTCGACAACATCGATGGTAATAACAATTACGGCGAAGCATTTGAAATGGCAGTCAAAGAAGAGTTCACACATTAGAACGGATTTAGGACTGGAGTGTAAGCGATGGAACAGTGGGAGAAGTTTCTTTCACCTTACAAGCAAGCTGTCGAAGAACTTAAGGTGAAGCTGAAAGGCATGCGGCAGGACTATGAGCTCAGCCGTCAGTCCTCTCCGGTGGAATTCGTGACAGCACGAGTGAAACCGGTACAGAGTATCATTGAAAAAGCTAGTGCACGCAATATCCCATATGATCGCCTTCAAGAAGGTATGTATGATATTGCTGGAGTGAGGATCATGTGCCAGTTTGTGGATGATATCGAAGTTATTTGTTCGCAGATTCGCAATCGTGCTGATATGAAGGTAGTTGAGGAGCGCGATTATGTTGCCAACACTAAAGAAAGCGGTTATCGCTCGTATCACCTGATTGTAGAATATCCGGTCGAACGTCTGAGTGGTACAGTTAGCATTTTGGCAGAAATCCAGATCAGGACACTATCGATGAATTTCTGGGCGACGATCGAACATACACTGAACTATAAATACAGCGGGGAGTACCCGCCTGAAATAAAGAAGCGCCTCCAGAATGCAGCGGAAGCGGCATATCTTCTCGACCAGGAAATGTCCGAGATCAGAGAAGAAATTCAAGACGCGCAGAAGTACTACACGAAAAAACGCCATATGCGCTAACACGCGGACTATAGAAAGGGGCGGCAGTATGAAATTTTTCATTATTTCCAAAGGGGACACCAAATCAAATGCTTTAAAAGATAAAATGATGAACTACATGTTGGACATGGGCATGACGTCAGACCAAGAGGCACCGGAAATCGTTATCTCGGTGGGGGGCGATGGTACACTACTCCAAGCCTTTCATCGTTATCAGCATCTCCTCGATCATACGGCCTTTGTCGGTGTACATACAGGACATCTCGGATTTTATGCAGATTGGCTGCCCCAAGAAGTTGAGCGCCTAATCATCGCCATACAGAGCGATGAGTTCCAAGTGATAGAATACCCGCTGCTCGAGACGGTGATCCGTTACGAAGCGGAGGGTACAGAGACACGCTACTTGGCGCTCAATGAAGCGACCCTTAGGACCGATAACGGTACGACTCTAGTGATGGATGTTGATATAAGGAATCAACACTTTGAGCGGTTTAGAGGGGATGGACTATGCATTTCCACACCATCTGGCTCGACAGCCTACAATAAGGCACTTGGTGGGGCACTTATCCATCCATCAATCGAAGCGATACAGATTACAGAGATTGCATCCATCAATAACAGAGTATTTCGTACAGTCGGTTCTCCGCTCGTTTTACCAAAGCACCATACATGTCAGGTGTTACCGGTGAACAGCGAAGTCTATCAGATGACAATCGATCATATCAATCTTGTGCACAAGGGCGTCAAGTCCATCCAGTTCAGGGTGGCAGATGAAAAAATGAGATTCGCCCGTTTCAGACCTTTCCCATTTTGGAAAAGAGTGCACGACTCCTTTATTTCTTAGACTTCAAAGCACTGTCGAAGTGCTTTTTTAATTGTTTTATATAATCTAGAATCAGAATATACGTAGGTGGTGGCATCATGGCTGAAATTGTAGAAAAAACAGAAATCGAGCTGGAGTACGAGTCATTGCTCGTTCATTTGAGGGAAGATCATATCGACACTTTCCGGGACGTGTTTTTTGATCTTCACAATTATGAGCAAAGTGAATTCTATCTTGGACTTGAAGAGACCGACCGGCAGAAAGTCTATCAGTTCCTCAGTCCAGAAGAAGTGGCGGAATTCTTCGACAGTCTCGAACTGGATTCTGAAGAATACGAAGGACTGTTTGATGCTATGGATGCGCGCTATGCAGCGGAGATGCTCGGGGCTATGCAGTACGATAACGCCGTCGATATTCTGAGTGAGGTCTCAAAAGAGAAGCTTACTTCGTTCCTGACTTTAATGGAGCGGGAAGATGCACAAGAAATACGCAAGCTCATGAACTATGAAGAGGACACTGCCGGTGGTATCATGACTACTGAATTTGTCAGTGTCACTTCACTGATGACAGTACGTGAGGCTATGCGTCACTTGAAAAATATGGCGCCCGACTCTGAAACCATCTACTATGTATTCGTTGTGAACAAGGATCGTAAGCTTGCAGGTATCCTCTCGCTCAGAGAACTGATTATTGCAGATGACGATGCCTATATCGGGGACATCATGGTTGAACGTGTCGTCTCCGTACTTGTATCAGAAGACCAAGAAGAAGTAGCACGCATTATGCGTGATTACGACTTTCTGGCAATGCCGGTTGTTGATTACCAAGATCATCTACTCGGTATTATTACAGCCGATGACATCATGGACGTCATTGACGAAGAGGCGAGCGAAGACTATTCCAGACTTGCAGGTATGACAGAGATCGAACCGGCTTCTGACTCTTCATTCTCCACAGCGAAGAAGCGGCTGCCCTGGTTGATTGGGCTCACTTTCATGGGAATGATTACAGCGGCCCTGTTGACCACTTTTGAGGACACACTTGCACAGGTTGCGGTACTTGCAGCCTTCATCCCAATCATCGGCGGAATGGCCGGAAACAGCGGTACGCAGTCACTGGCCGTTTCCGTGCGTGGTATTGCGACAGGGGAGATAAAAGACACGAGCAAGATGAAGCTCGCCCTACGTGAGACTGGTTCAGGACTGATTACAGGATTAGTGTGTGGTCTTATATTATTTGGTATCATCAGTCTCTTGTATCAGTCACCAATTCTTGGTATTATCGTCGGAGTGAGTCTGCTGATTGCCATGACTTTGGCGACACTGCTTGGTACTCTGGTACCGCTCGTTATGAGCCGTTTGAATATAGATCCAGCAGTTGCCAGCGGCCCATTTATTACAACTGCAAATGACATCATCAGTATGCTCGTGTATTTCTCACTCGCGAACGCATTCATGTCTTATTTGCTATAAGGAGAACATAATGGAACATGGACCATCCGTAGTATCATTGGCAATTGTCGTGTTGGCAGCATTGCTGACACCAATTCTGATTAATAGATTAAAAATAAGTTTCCTGCCGGTGGTTGTAGCAGAGATTATCATTGGGGTCATTATCGGTAAATCATTTCTCGACATCGTCGATGCAAGTGATCCGTGGCTGAATATACTCTCAACCCTCGGTTTCATATTTCTGATGTTTCTCAGTGGGCTGGAAATCGATTTCGATGCATTTACGCAGAAGTCTTCTGGTCAAAAGAAGTCTAAAGTACTGAAACGTCCATTGCCAAATACGCTCATGCTGACTGTCGGATTATTTCTTGGAATTCTTGCACTGAGTTTTCTGTTCGCTTTCACAATGCAAGTTTTTGGTGTATTTGATGACGTATTTTTACTTGTTATCATCATCTCTACCATATCACTTGGCGTCGTTGTGCCGACGTTGAAGGAAGCGAACCTGATCACTACGCAGATGGGTCAGATTATTTTGCTTGTCGCTGTCCTTGCGGACCTTGCAACAATGATCATGCTGGCTTTTTATTCTCAGCTCTATGCAGATTCAAGCCAACCAATCTGGCTAATGTCGATATTGATTGGATTCGCTATACTGTTCTATCTTCTTGGAAGAGTTATGCACCAGTCCCATCTCATCAGGCAACTCAACAATGGTACGATGCAGATCGGTATCCGGGGTGTCTTTGCACTTATCATCATGCTCGTGGCATTGGCTGAAGGCGTTGGAGCGGAGAACATTCTCGGCGCCTTCATCGCTGGCTGTATCGTGAGCTTACTGAAGCCAGAACAGGATATGGTACACAAGCTAGATTCGTTCGGCTATGGTTTCTTTATCCCGATTTTCTTCATCATGGTGGGTGTAGATCTCGATTTGCCTTCACTTTTTTCGGATAACCGGGTCTTTATTCTGATACCTGTTCTGCTTGTTGCATTCTTACTGAGCAAGCTTCTGCCGGTTGCCGTACTACTGCGTTATTTCGACTCTAAACGGGTCACTGCTGCAGGTTTCTTATTGACATCGACTCTGTCGCTTGTCATTGCAGCGGCAGTCATCGCAGAAGAGATCGGCATGATTACAAACGCTGAGAGCGGCATGTTCATATTGAGTGCCGTCATTGCATGTATCATCACACCTGTAGTCTTTAAACAGCTCTATCCTAAGGGGGAAAACGAAGAGCGTACAATCAATGTCACAATCATCGGTAACAATCAGCTAACAGTACCTGTTGCACACAGCATTGCCGGTGGACTCTATCACGTAAAACTCGTTTTCCACAAGAACTATACAGATGCGCGAGAAAAGAACACTGAAAACCTGAGCTTCCACGAAATTCCTGAGTATTCCGAGGAATGCCTTGATGCCATCAACGCTTTTGATGCGGACGTCGTTGTCCTTGGAGCGAACGATTCCAATATTAACTGGCGTGTGGCACAGATGGCCGAATCGCACGGAGTCGAACGTATCATATATCGTGTAGATGATCCTGCACAGGAAAATGCGGTCAAAGATAGTGGTTTCGAGCTGTTCTCCACGATGCTCAGTTCAAAAACCTTGCTGCGTGGTCTGATCGAATCACCAAATATGATGCAGCTCCTGTCTGATGAGGAGACGTCCATTTATGAAATAAAAATGAACAACTACCGCTACGACAATATGATGCTCAGAGACTTCCCGTTCACTGGGGATATCATCTTCCTGAGAATACTGCGAGGTCAAGAATCTCTTGTACCTCACGGTGATACTCAACTGTTTGTCGATGACCGGATCTTCATGACCGGCTCTAGAGAATACGTCGAGGAACTAAAGCGTGAACTTGAGCTCTACTAATTGAGGCGTGCACTCCTTTTCATGGGGTGTGCGCTTTTTTTGACGTGTAAATCGCGTAGGAAAATATCTTTTTTGTTGCATTTCAATTTGAAAAAATGTAGATTAGGAGTAGGTACTAATAACAAACTATAATTGCGGATGCACGCAATGAGTTGAAGAAGGAGTATATACTTATGAATCTCGAAGGTAAAACTTTTGTCATCATGGGCGTTGCCAACAAGCGCAGTATCGCTTGGGGCGCAGCACGCGCACTCGATCAGTTGGGGGCAAAACTTGTGTTTACGATTCTGAACGAGCGTTTCAGACGTGAGCTGGATAAACTCCTCGGAGAGCTTGAAGGCAACCACGACATCATCGTTGAATGCGATGTAACGAATGACGAACAGGTTGAAGCTTCATTCAAAGAAATCGGTGAAAAAACTGGTGGAATTGATGGCGTACTGCACGCGATTGCATTTGCAGGTAAAGACGAACTTCAGGGCGGTTACAGTGAAACGACAAGAGAAGGCTTCAAGAATGCCTTAGATATCAGTGCTTATTCACTGGCTGTTGTTTCAAAGTATGCTAAAACAATCATGAATGAAGGTGGAAGCATCGTAACGATGACCTACCTTGGCGGCGAGCGCGCAATGCCAAACTATAACGTCATGGGTGTGGCAAAAGCAGCCCTCGAGTCCAGCGTACGCTATCTGGCACTTGATCTCGGAGAGTCCGGCATCCGTGTCAACGCAGTATCTGCAGGTCCAATCCGTACACTCAGCTCTTCAGCAGTCGGCGATTTCAAATCAATTCTCAAAGAGATTGAAGAACGTGCGCCACTTAAGCGTAATGTTGACCAGATTGAAGTGGGCAATACAGTTGCCTTCTTACTAAGTAGTTTCTCAAGCGGTATCACGGGTGAAGTACTTCACGTTGATTCCGGATATCATATCATGGCATAAGTGATAAAATGCAAAAGCTGATTATAGCTTTTGCATTTTTTACTAAAGAATATGAAAGAACCCGTACTCTCCATGTAGTGAACCCATAAAGTTGAACTTTTTGATTAAGCAATATCTTCGAAGGTATGTCTTCTGTAATTTACAGGAGACATACCTTTTAATTTTGTTTTAATTCTATCATTGTTGTAAAAATCGATATACTGATGAATTGCTGCTTCCAGTTCCGTATAAGTCGCGAATGCTTGTCCATAAAACATTTCCTGTTTCAACAGCCCAAAGAAGTTTTCCATCGGTGCGTTGTCCAGGCAGTTCCCTTTTCTGGACATGCTCTGAAAGATTTTGTGCTTTTCAAGGTATGTGACCCACCTTTTATGTTGATAGTGCCAGCCTTGATCAGAATGGACAGTCATCCGATAATCCAGGACCGGGCGACGCTGGACTAACGCTTCCAAAGGGGCTAAAGCGATGTCGAGTGTCGGTGAACGGTCGATTGTGTAAGATAGGATTTCTCCGCTGTATACATCCATGAACGGTGAGAGGTAGAGTTTTTCCCCTGTCGCTGAAATGTTGAATTGCGTCACATCCGTTAATACTTTTTGATAGGGGCGATCCGTATTGAACCGGCGCGTCAGTTTATTCCCGGCAATTTTACCGACTTTCCCCTTGTAGGACTGATATTGGCGGTTTCTGTGTTTGAATTTCACACAAAGCAGCTGGTACTGACGCATCAGACGCAATACTTTCTTATGATTCACCACCCAGCCCCGCTGCTTCAAAGCCAGGCACACCCGGCGGTAGCCATATCTGCCTCTGCTTTGGCTGACGATCTCCCTGATCTGTTGAACAATCTCCGTGTCCTTCCCCTGTGCTTTGGATAAACGGTCATTCCAATACTTGAATACACTTTTAGCGATACCTGCGGCCTCAAGCAGCTCTTTGAGCATATACTGGCCGGTCTCCCTTAGCTCTATGATCGCGCTTACTATTTCTTTGTTCGTTTGTCTCGAGCTAAGGATTGTAACTTTTTTTCCAATGCGATGGCGACTTCGAGCTGACGATTCTCTACTCTTAACCGTTCAAGCTCTGCCCGTTCGCTTTCATTCAATGACTGGGCGGTCTCTTTTTCAGGTTTGGATGGCTGCCTGCTCATGGATTTGGATGGCCTGCCTTTCGGTTTGGATTCTAAACCCAGCATACCATATTGATCATATCTACTCTGCCACTGGGCAACGACAGAGGCGTTCGGAATGTCAAAGGCAACCGCTGTCTCCCGGTAGGACAGCTGGTGTTTCAACCGGTGCTGTAACACTGCTAACTTAAACGCTTGCGTATACTTTGATTTCCGCATCCCCGCTGTGAGCCCCTGCACCCCATTTTGATTGAACTGTGTCACCCATGTCCGAAGTAGTTTCGAATCTATTTTATACTTTACTGATAATGGCCGGTAACCTGAATCGCCATTCAAATATTCGTGCACCACTTTAATCTTGAAATCTATCGAATGTTTTCTATGCATACAAAAGCACCCCTAAAGTTGAATTTTGGAGTTCAACTTTAGGGGTGCACCTCACCATGAGTACGGGTTCATATTATTATCTAGCCTTCACCAAGTCGGTATGTCTCATAAACTTGCCATACACCGTTCTCCAGTTGATAGAGTAGGCTGATCTTATCCAGTGTTTCTTTGTGTTTGATGCCGATCATGCTCAAATGTCCAAAAATATCTTCATACTCCTGGGTCGTTTGTCCCTGAGCAATGGTCAAGTGCGGTACGAAAGGATGCTTATTCTCACCATGGAAATCACCTGTGTTTAGGGCATCATGCAGTGACTCGAGCGCTGCATTTTTCTCTACTTTAAAATAGATGACAAGGGAGTTCGGTGAGAAACTGGATACTTTCCTGATTTCGATTTCAGTAGGCTGATGTTGCTTCGCCACATCGCTCAAGCGTTTTGCAATCTCTTCCTTGTCCGACTCATCTGCTTCAAAACTCTCTTTGATCGTAATATGCGGGGGAATGAGTGCATAATGTGTATCGTATCTTTTTCTGTATTGATTTACTTTATCCTGGAGTTCTTTGGATGGGAAAATTGCTACTCCGAACTTCATCGTGATTCCTCCCTATCTATTATATTTTCAATTATAGCAAATTTCTTACTAGTTGGCATAGTCATCACCCGAGAAAATGTTTCAACACCGATTCGAGCTCAGGCTTCCAAGATTTCCATACATGACCACCTTCAAGTTCACGGTACGTATATTCGAGCGGCTCGGAAGTTAGATATTCACTTAGCTCGCGGTTTGGTGTAAGGAAATCTGCTTGCTCCTTTGAAATAGTAATGAAGTCGTCTTCTTCGAGTCCAATAGTATGATAGAGGTCGAGGTGCATGAGTGACATCTGGGACTGGAAGCGCTCGATGAAGGCATCATCAACATACGGGCTGAATGCTAGCGCCTGCGAAAATGTAGCCGGATAGGCTGCAGCAACAGAAAAGGCGAAACTGCCTGCAAGTGAATCTCCCATGAGTGTACGGGATGTCCCAACTTTGAGTGTTGGGAAATTCGTATCGACCCAGCTGATTAGCTCTCTGGCGACAAATGCGACAAAGTCATCGTGATGCGCACCGTTAGGACTGAAATAGTCATTACGCCACTCTACACTCGGATAAGGGACGCCAATGATAATGGCACGTTCGACTGCTTCTTTTTCCCGGAGGCGTTCATATATTCTCTCCACCTGGCCATATCTGAAGAAATCTTGCGAGTCGAATGTAATGATCACCTCGTGCTTATATAGATCTGAAAATTGCTTTGGCAAATAGTACTGTATTTCATAAGTCTCTTTGAGTATTTCCGATTCTATCTCGACAGTGTGAATCTTGCCTGGTTGCATTTCCATAAAAAAACCCCCTCCTGGCTAGTTTACCAATAAGGAGGGGGATTCGAAACATATATTCACAATATATCAGCGCTTGAGATTTTCAACATCCGGGTTGTGTGCTGCTTCTTCTCTAAGGCGTTTAGGATAGTCATTATGCCAGAAATGAGCTTCTTTGACTGTTGACGGGTCTGGTGTGTAGACTGCATACTTGCCAGATCCCTTCTCTTTCTTCTGACGCTCAAAGTCTCTCAGTGCTGCCAATGCTGGCTTCTGCAAGATTAGAATAGCGATAACGTTGAGCCATGCCATGAGCCCGACCCCAAGGTCACCCATATCCCATGCCAGTCCTGCTGAGTTCACAGTACCGTAGAATACGGAGACAATCAGGAGCACACCGAGCAAAATCTTCAGAATCGGCCATTTACCATGCGTCAAATAGACAAGGTTTGTCTCAGCAATGTAGTAGTAGGCGAGTATTGTCGTATAGCAGAAGAAGAGCAGGGCGAACGATATGAAATAAGATCCGAAACCGACAAAATTAATATCAAAACCATCCTGGCCACTGAATACTTTATCGAGGCCTGCTTGCGTATACGCGACTGTGCCACCTGGGTTTTCTTCACCATCTGGAGATAACTGATAGACACCACTATCGACTATAAGGCCGTCATTGCCGTCTGAGACGTTGTACATGCCAGTCATCAGGATCATCAATGCTGTTGCTGTACAAACAAACAGTGTATCCACGTATACGGAGAATGCCTGTACAAGCCCTTGTTTAGCAGGGTGGGAAACTTCAGCTGCACCGGCTGCATGTGGTCCCGTACCTTGACCGGCTTCGTTGGAGTAGATACCGCGCTGAACACCGATTGCGATCATGGCCCCGATGATACCACCAAATTGTTGCTCGAGACCGAATGCACTGCGGAAAATAAGACCGAACATTGCCGGTACTTGTTGGATATTAAGGATAACGACGATAATTGCAACACCGATGTAAATGAGTGCCATGAAAGGCACAACCGCTGAAGCTACGTTTGCAATGGAACGAATACCACCAAAAATGACGAGGCCGACCAAAATAACAAGTATAATACCGATAATCCAGTGTTGAACAGGGAATGAGTTAGTCATGGATCCTGCGATTGAGTTGGACTGGATTCCTGGAAGCAAGAACCCGGTCGCTAGAATCGTCACCAGCGCGAAGATGATGGCGTAAGTCTTACCCAGCTTTCCGCCAATTCCTTTTTCTATGTAGTATGCTGGGCCCCCGCGATACTGTTTATCTTCGTTCTGCTTATAAATCTGAGCGAGCGTTGACTCGATGAAAGCACTACCTGCACCGAGGAATGCAATGAGCCACATCCAGAAGATCGCACCCGGACCTCCAATGAAAATAGCAGTCGCGACCCCGACGATATTACCTGTGCCGACACGTCCGGATAATGATACCGCAAGTGCTTGGAAGCTTGAGATACCTACTGGCGATTTTTCCCCTTGGAACATAAGTCTGATCATTTCCTTGAAATGTCTGATCTGGAAGAATCTCATTCTTAAACTAAAATAAAGACCGACAGCGAGTAGACCGTAGACGAGCGGACTACTCCATACCCATCCATTTAAAACATCAACAATTGCCTGCATCTTATTTCCCCCTTTTACACTTTGTAGATAATTAACATTTTTTAAAGAAGATTCTGACAACATTTATCATACTTTGACTTTTATGATTTGTCCATATAAATTTAAACACTAATGTATTTTTATGATACACTGTATACACCCTTAAAAATGGCATAAAAGGAGCAGTTGCATATGACAAAGAAAGTCTGGTTCCAAACCGGCGTGGCCATCATCATCACACTTTTGATCATCATGCTCGTTATACGAGTGAAGGTCATCTTCGAACCGGTATTTACCATCGTTACAACCATATTCGTTCCCTTGCTGCTCGGTGGATTATTATATTATATAACTGAACCCATTCAGCGTTTCCTTGAAAAAAGAAAGGCTGGGAGACTGACCAGTATTCTAGCAGTCTTTATTATCATACTGCTCGTGATTACAGCGCTTGCGATGATTATCATCCCGCTAGTTACGCAGCAAGTGCAGAACCTTATCAGTCGTGCGCCACTGATTCAGAACGAAATCCAAGAATTTTTCAATATTGCACTATCTTACCGTGATCGATTGCCCATCGATACTGAGCAATACATTCAAGATGCGGTAGATCGCGGATCGCAGATGTTATCCAATTTAGCGAGTAACGCATTTACTATCGTAACAAGTACTGTTAGTGTACTGATTACGCTGATTCTTGTACCGTTCTTCTTCTTCTTTATGCTGAAGGACCATGAGAAATTTATCCCATCTATGGTATCGCCGTTTAGAGGAGCGACAAAGCAGTTTATGACTGAGCTACTCTATGATATCGACCGCACACTAAGGGCCTTCATACAGGGCCAGATGCTTGTGAGTTTCATACTTTGTATCATCCTGTACATTGGATATACCATTGTCGGCCTAGAATACGCTTTGTTACTTGCATTATTTGCGCTATTTATGAACCTGATCCCTTTCCTTGGTCCATGGATTGCATTTCTGCCTGCTGCTTTGCTCGCAGTCATACAAGACCCGTATCTTCTAATATGGGTATCGCTCATCACATTGATCGCTCAGCAGATTGAAAGTAACTTGATTACGCCAAATGTTATGGGTCAGACACTGAAACTGCATCCTCTGACAGTCATAACGGTCGTACTTGCTGCCGGGAATATTGCTGGATTTATCGGCATCCTGATTGCGATACCGACCTATGCAGTGATAAAGACCATCATTCAAAATATCTGGAGATACCGCGGCAACATCAAAGAAACGATGTTCACTACAACAAGTGAGGGCGGATCTCTCAAATAAATCAAAAGTGGAGAGCATCTCCACTTTTTTTATTGGCATAGAAAATGGCTCCTTGCTTGTATGTGTTTAAATCTGGGTATGTGAAGTAAAAGAAGATCAGAGGAGATGATGCTATGAAAGTCATCATTGTAGGAATGTGGAACAGCTTTCCTAAAGGACCTGAACCGACTTCCGGCTACCTGATCCAGAAGGACGGGGTTTCGATTCTCCTTGATGCGGGCAGTGGTATTGCCTCAAGTGTCCAGAAGTATGTATCAATTCATGATATCGATCATATTTTCTTATCTCATTACCATCATGACCATTCTGGAGATATCCAAGCTTTTATGCTTGCTAGGAAGATGGCCAGACAGCTTAGAAGAGTGGATCGAAACCTCAAGGTGTATGGTCCTGAGAATGGTCCCCTCGTAAAAACCATAAGACGCGCGAAGTACAGCACGTTCATGCCTGTGCGAGCGCAGAAGAATTACACAGTAGGTCCTTTCCATATCGATTTTCATCGCAATGACCACCCAGTGGAAACCTATGCCATCAGGGTTACCGACAACGAGGGAGCTGTATTCGTTCATACATCCGACTCCAGTTATCTAAGCAGCCTTATGCGGTTCGCATTCGGCGCAGATATACTCGTCATCGACTGTAAACTTTACGAAGGTTTCGACGGTCGTGTGGATGGACACATGAATGCCGAGCAGGCCGGGCGGCTTGCATCGAAAGCTGATGCCCAGCTGACCATTTTAGCCAACCTACCACATCACGGGGAGCTTGAAGTGCTGCTCGATAGTGCCAGACAACATCCTACAAACACAATCAGGCTAGCAGAAGCCGGCATGAAGCTCGAGACTTAAAAACAAGCATCTGAACAAAGGTTCAGATGCTTGTTTTTAGTTTGCGTATGTGCGTCGAATTGTTTCTCAAGCAGTATCTCTTCTCCTGAAAAGTATCATGCCGATACCGGCGAGTGCGATGGCGATAAAGAGGATGATACCCCATGGTGTCCATGCCATTTCTTCTGCAGGCAGTGCCGAAAGGTAATAGAATGGTGTCACTAGAAGCCAGCGGTCATCAAGACCAAGTATCAGTCCGAGGTAATTGATGAAGAATGTGGCGAGCAGGTAGAACCAGACAATAAAATGCATCCGGGCACGCCAACCAATGAGCAACATGGATAGACCAACAAACACGGCAACACCGGCACTGTAGTTGAGTGCAGCAAAAATGTAATCTCGAGCTGACATATTGATATCTGCAACCGTCACGCTTGCACTATACATGCCAAATAGTGCAAGTAGGATCCCGATTGCCCCAATAACTGTGGCATATAAACCATGACTGATTAGCATACTGGTTCGACCTATGCCTGCGGAAATGAGCCACTCCAAACGGCCATGCTTCTCCTCCCGCAGTATTCGTCCTGTAATCATGAGCGCCGGTATCACCCCGATAATGGCAGTGACCATAATAAGGACACTGATGAACTGGTCAATGGGATTCCCTCCGCTGTCAGCCAGACTGTCAGCCAAGAAAGCATTTTCGCTGATGAATACATCGAGATCACCGAATATCGAACCATAGGACAAGCCAATTAGGGTCATACCGGTGAGCCAACTTAGAACAAGCATCTTCGTACTACTTGTCATAAGACGTGGGTAGGAGCCAATAGAGCGTGACTTTCTATTCGTGTTCGAGGCAAAATACGCATCTCCAAGATCCCTTCTAGCAAATACTCTCCACGCAAACCAAGTGAAGATAATAATCAACATAAAAGGCAGTAGCCACGTTGCTTCGTTGCTAGCGAATGGTTCGAGTCTAGTGAGCCAGCTGTAAGGAGATAGGAATGAGAGTCCAGGTTGCACCACATCGGTGATGGCACGATATAAATAGAGCATCAGCAGAATAGAGAGCGCTGTGCCGAATGTCCATTCCGCACTTTGGAAGAGTTGGGCAAAAATAAGTGTCAATGTATAGAACATCAGACTAAACATGCTGGTGCCGATGGCGTAAATCGTACATCCTAAAAGCGTGAAGGAATCACTTGGTGACAGATAAGTACCGACCAGTATGATTAGTCCGAGCAATACGTTCATACCTACACCGACTAGCATTTGGACCAGGAATATCGACTGGCGTGTAACTCCGGCACTGTTAATGTATTCGATCAGTCCTTCATCCTCCATACTGCGACTGAGGTTATTGGCGATTGTGATGCCAAAAAGTCCGTGAATAACGGCCATGAAAACAAGCATCTGGTGACTGAACATGACAGCAATTGTATAAGCGCCTTGTGGTACAGGTCCGATCATGGCAATCATCGCAGGATTATCGAGCGTCTGCATAAGTGCCTCGCGCTCGGATGCGCTGCTATACAATCCTTCAAACGCAAAAGGAACGATTACAGTAATTCCACCAATACCAACGATCCAAAGCATGACGCGGAACCACACTTGCTGAAGTATCAAACCGGTAAAAGCGTTCATGACAGTTTCCGGCGATCTTCGTAATAGCGCATGAAGATATCTTCAAGTCTCGGTGGCAGTGTCTCAAGATGGTAGGGCCGGTAGTGAGAGAGCTTTGCTAGATAGTCTTCAATTGAATCGTTGTCGATGCGCATATGCGTACCGTCATCCGTTTCCATATAATGATGCACATAGGGCAATGCTTGTAGTTCGCTAAGATCTTGCGTGGATTTGACGATATATTCGGTGCGTGTAATGTGACGGAGCGTTTTGAGAGGACCAGTTTCGATAATTTCGCCTTCGCGAATGATAGCGATACGATCAGCCAGTTTTTCGACTTCGGATAGTACATGACTCGATAAAAGAATGCTACGGCCTTCCGATTTTGCATGCATGAGTTGTTCGTGAAAAACACGTTCCATCAGCGGATCGAGACCAGTCGTTGGCTCATCGAAGATGAGTAGATGTGCTTCTGATAGAAATGCGCAGATCAGCGCCACTTTTTGGCGATTCCCTTTTGAGTATGTTTTGCACTTCTTTTTGGAGTCAAGACGGAATTGCGCGATCAGATGCTTCTTCTTCTCTATATTAGTGTATCCTCTCACTTTCATGAAGAAATGGATCACTTCCTCCCCTGTGAGATTGCCCCATAGATTTACATCACCAGGTACATAAGCGATATTTTTTTTATAGTGTGGATTGCCTGAGAGCGGCTCCCCGTCCATTAAAATTTCTCCGCCATCTGGAGAGAGCGCACCGATGATCATACGTAATGTTGTCGATTTACCAGCACCATTGGGACCGATGAAACCGAATATCTCATTTGCATTTAACTCGAATGAAATATCTTTTGCAGCAACAGTTGTACCAAATGTTTTGGTCAGATTTTTCAGTTCAAGTACTGTCATTTTTCTGCCTCCTTATAGTAGAGTCGACGCATTGCATCGAGATAACCACCAAATGTCTCGAAGTAGGCATCGATGTGATCAAAATTGACGCCACTGGCTTCTAATGATTGTTCCATCTCCTTGATGTAACCCTCAAACGTCCATCCGATCATCTTCATAGCTGTTTCATTGTCTATATCTGTACGGAAGAGCGTCATGTCGACGTTGTCATACATTGAACGCATACTCCATTTCCTCAGCTCCTGCATTTTTGACTGATAGGCTGAGAGTGGTCCTTCCGCATAGTACATATGGGTAACAAATTCGGCAATCTCGGGATACTCTGCAAAATAGCGGTGCTTGGTTCGGGACAGTCTATCAAGTCTTTCAATGAAACCCTCTGGTTTTGTTGTAAATCTTGTCATGAGGTGTGTCGTAAAGTGGTCATACGCGAATTCCGCGATATTCAAATAAAGTGTTTCTTTGTTCCCGAAATAGTAGTATAGGAGCCCTTTACTTATGCCGGCAGCATCGACGATACGATTGGTGGAAGCTGATTTATAGCCATGCGCAGAAAACTCAGCCATAGCTGTAGTCAATATGTGATACTGCTGATTCTCATCTAGATTCTCAAAAGCTCTGTTCATGATTTTCCTCCTTATACTGACCACTATGGTCAGTATTATTTTATACTTATTGACCATAGTGGTCAATAACTTTTTACGCAATTTATTCGATATATGAGGTATCACTTTAAGGAGGGGTATTTATGAATCCAATCGAATATCTTGTCAGCCAGGGATTTAGGATAACATCGGATCCATCTAAATATGAAAGCGGCGTATGGGGTAAACGTGACTACACCGTTGATGGTTATAACTATGATACATATTGCGGTGGCTTCCACAGGGCATATGATCTCGCTAAGGCACATCTCGCACCGGTTCCGTCCGTGTGTGACGGGGAAGTGGTCGCAGGTACGAATCGAATGGGTAACTTCGGTGGGACAGTGGTCGTGGCGAATAGAGCGCTCGGTATACAAGTGATTTACGGTCACCTCGACCGTAACTTGAAAGTGCGTATCGGCCAAGCGGTGCGTCAGGGGGATACTGTCGGTCTTCAGTCGAGTACAAACTACGACAATGTAAAAATGGCAAGTCACTTGCATATCCAGTTCCAGCCCTACGGTTACATTTCAAGTGAGCGCGCTTTCGTTTGTAGCGGTGTCAATCCGCTGAAAATCGATATTGGTGGGAAGTCCTATCACGCTGCATGGTTGTGGCATGGACACTTTAAGATAAATCAACGCATACGTATCAGATACCATCCATCAACCAGTGGGACCATAAATGGCGTTTTATCAGAAAATACAGAGGTTCGTTTTGACAAATTACTTGTTAACGAAGGATTGTGGTGGATACGTATCTTGTTCAGAAACGAGCTAAAATATATTGCCATCGGGAGGAGACGGAATGGCATCAACTTCAGACAAGCAGAGCGGGCTGGAGAGTTATGGGGAAGTACTAGAAATCTAGATACGTCGAGAGGGAAAGAAAAATAAGAAAAGATTGGAGGATTAGTAGATAAGCGCAATATATATTAATTAAATAAAACCGGATGCCCACCCAAGTGGTCATCCGGTTTTATTCATGCAAAAAATACAATTCGGAGGGAATATTACTGCGCTTGATTGGCAGAATTGGATGAAGTCGTCAAATCTTGGTCAAGTTTATATAGCACTTGATTGATTTTAACTTGGTTAACTGCCTCAACGATGAAGTAAGCTATAATTGTATAAACGACAATAGCACCGATTAGAAGTACATTCTCCTGCATCACGCTGATAATAAGCGCTGGTAGGAAAACAAGTGCTAGGTAAATGATCAACATGCCGAGACGATTGGCGTGGATAGTACGTTGCGTATCTCGAATGGAATCTGCGTAAAGGTCGTTCACTCCAACAAGGTCAACCTTGCGTGAATCCTGATAAACATTAGTGATTTTCATACGTCCATCATAAGGGTCCTGCTTATAGCGCAAGTCCATATGCGCATTGTTCCATGTCAGATAATTAAGAAAGCCCATAATTTTTCACCCCTTCACTAAATATGAATATTCTGATACTATTATATAGGAAAAGATAATCAAATTAAAGGGGTGCTTATGATGGCAGATAAAAAGAATAGTGAAAAACAGTTTTCGCGTCGTGATTTTCTGAAAACGACAGGCGTAGCTACTGGTGGTATTATAGGCGGCTCCATGCTCGGTGGACTGGTCGGATTCAATCTGGATTCCCCGACAGAAGAACCTGAGACGAGTGGAGATACTGCAAACCAAGGTGCCGAAGAAGGCGATTCTGGTGAATATAATCCGGGGAGAATGTTCTTCTCGAACGATGCAACTTTCGATACGATATCACAAGCCATGGAAAGGATATTTCCTGAGAATGATATAGGACCTGGGGCGATTGGACTCGGGGCACCATTCTTCCTCGACATGCAACTTGCTGGTGCCTATGGTAATAATTCGAAGGAATACATGCAAGGTCCTTTCAGTGCAGGTGAGCCTACACAAGGATATCAGTCAAGACTAAATCGTGCCGATCTTTTCACACTGGGCATTGAAAGGTTAGATACTGAATCAAACGATATGTTTGATGACAACTTCCGCAACTTAGATGACGACCAAAAAGATGAAATTATAACACGCTTCCAAGAAGGCGAAGCGGATATGGGTGTTCCGGAAGATACAGCAAAACCGGTGGACTTTTTCAACTTGTTGCGTTCAGCTACGCTCGAGGGTGTATATGCCGATCCAATGTATCGCGGCAATAGAAACATGGAAGGCTGGAAAATGAAACAATTCCCAGGCCACCAACATGCTTACATCCAAGAAATTCAAAATGATAGCTTTATGGAAATTGAACCACAACCAATGTACGGGGGGAATCACTAATGGCGACAGAACTCGATAAAGTAGACGTATTGACCGTTGGTGTCGGCTGGACAGGCGGAATCATCGCGGCAGAAGCAGCAAAAGAGGGATACTCAGTAGTCGGTCTTGAAAGAGGCAGAGCACGCGATACTGAAGATTACCAAAATATACACGATGAATATAAATATGCAATACGCTATGACTTGATGCAAGACGTATCAAAAGAAACAGTGACATTTAGGAACAATCGCGAACAAACCGCCTTGCCAATGCGCCAGCTAGGATCTTTCCTGCTTGGTGAAAATCTTGGTGGAGCAGGTACACACTGGAATGGTCAAACATGGCGCTTCCTGCCATACGATTTCCAGATCCGTTCAATGTCTGAGGAGCGTTATGGTAGTGATAGCGATCTACTTGGTGACGATGATGGATATCAATACCAAGACTGGGGTATTACTTACGATGAGCTTGAACCGTATTTTGATCGATTTGAGCAAACTGCTGGGATATCGGGTGAAGAGAATCCACTGGCTGGGGAACGCTCCAATCCTTATCCAACACCGCCAATGATGAAAACGCGTACACTTCAAATGTTTGAAGAAGCGGCGACCAATATGGGCTATAGTCCAATCATGATGCCATCAGCAAACTTGAGTGAGCAATACGAAAACCCAGACGGTGAATCTATCGCAGCGTGTCAGTATTGCGCTTTCTGTGAACGATTCGGTTGTGAGTACGGTGCCAAATCTTCTCCGGAAGTAACAGTGTTGCCAACTGCTAGAAAAACAGGTAATTATGAAGTGCGTACACACTCCAATGTCGTTGAAATACTGACAGACGAGGATGACGATTCACAAGTCACAGGGGTACGCTACGTTGATACAAGAACGGGCGAAGAATTTATCCAGCCCGCTGACGTTGTCGTTCTGACGAGCTATATCTTCAATAACTACAAATTGCTCAGAGTATCTGACATCGGTGAACAATACGATCCAGAAACTCAAGAAGGTACGCTTGGTCGCAATTATTGCTATCAGATTTTTGGTAGCGCAACAGGCTTCTTTGATGAACAGTTTAATACCTTCATGGGTGCTGGCGCGCTCGGTATGGCATTTGATGATTTCAACGGCGACAACTTTGACCACACTGATCTTGGCTTCTTGCATGGCGGTAACATGGCGCTCACACAAACGGGTAGTCGTCCGATTAACTCCAATACAGTAAGACCAGGTACACCTTCATGGGGTAGTGAGTTTAAAAATGATTCGATCGAAAACTTCACACGTACTTTGACAGTACAAGGCCAAGGGGCAACGTCGCCGCATCGTGACAATTACCTAGATATAGATGAAACTTACAATGACGTGTATGGTGTACCGTTGGTAAAATTGACTTATAATTATCATGATCAGGATGTTGAACGTCAGAAATATCTTACTGAAAGAGCAACTGAAGTCATGGAAGAAATGGGTGCGACAGAAATTTCTTCTTCTGGTGAACTTACAGATTATGATATCGTTCCTTACCAGTCCACGCACAACACAGGGGGGACTTTAATGGGAGATGATCCTGAGACAAGTGTTGTAAACAACTATCTACAGCACTGGGATCGTGATAATCTTTTTGTTGTCGGCGCAGGAAATTTCGCGCATAATAGTGGTTATAACCCGACTGCGACAGTCGGAGCGCTGGCGTATCGCTGTGCTGAAGGTATAATCACATTCCTTGAAGATGGTGGTCGCCTAGAAGAATAGGTGGTTTATAGATGGTTCGTAAGCAAGACCCGGATCGCAATTCTAAAAACAAAGATACAGGTAAAGTGAAAGAGATAGATAAAACTACCACATCTACCGGCAGTTCGAAGGTTGAAAAGCCGACTGAGGATGTAGACACGGGTAAAGCAGATCAATTGGAAGAGGATCCGTTCGAACCTCTCGTCGAGCAACTTGAGAGTCTACGTAGTCTGCTCATCAAGTCGGCAGTAACTTTCGTTTTATGGTTCTTAATCGTATTCGCGACAGTACGCTGGTGGTTTCCGGTCGTATCAATGGGTGCTGACATGGTCGTATTCGGGCCATTCGAAGTCATTCGTTTCTACATCCGGACCTCAGCAGCGATGAGTCTTGGACTGAGTATCCCGTTCATCTGCTGGTTCTTATGGCAATATGTCAGTTCGGGAATGATTGAAAAGAAGAATCCCCAGCTACTCAAAGGTTCCATGGGGTTCATGTTCGGTCTTTTCCTAGTGGGTATTGCGTTTGGATATTTTGTGGTCCATCCACTCAGCTACTTCTTTTTGATACAGATGGGAGAACGAAACTTCGATGTACTGGTGACAGCAGATGAATATATGTCATTTCTGCTAATTACGACAATCCCATTCGGATTGATCTTCCAGCTGCCTTTGATCGTTCTGTTTCTTAATCATATAGAGGTGCTCGATTCTACACTTATGAAGAAGTCTCGAAAGTTTGCCTATTTTGGACTGCTTGTTCTCACGGCAATCATTGCACCGCCTGATTTCTTTACACATATCATTACATTGCTTCCGATGATTGGGCTTTATGAGTTCAGCATCATCTTGGTTAGACGCAAGGAGAAGCGGGCTGACAAGAAAAAGGAACCGGAAGCATAAGGAGGGCCAGTAGGCCCTCTTTTTTTCTGTATACAAATAAATTTGAAGGAAAATGAAGTCTGATTGCATATGAATAGCCTTTTTTTTGCTATAGTATGAGAAAAGAGACAAAAGGGAGAATGAGACATGCAGAAAGTCAGAAAAGCAGTGATACCAGCGGCCGGTCTTGGCACACGGTTTTTGCCTGCCACGAAGGCTATGCCAAAAGAAATGTTGCCGATCGTCGATAAACCGACCATCCAGTACATTGTGGAGGAAGCGGTAGCTGCTGGTATCGAGGACATCATCATCGTCACAGGCAAGCACAAGCGGGCGATAGAGGATCATTTCGATCACCAGATTGAGCTAGAAATGAATCTCAAGCAAAAAGAGAAATACGAACTACTCGAGAAAGTCGAACATGCCACGGGGCTCGCTAATATTTTCTATGTCAGACAGAAGTCCCCACAAGGTCTTGGACATGCGATACATACAGCGAAGCAGTTCATAGGTGAGGAACCATTCGCTGTATTGCTCGGGGATGATATTGTGGATAATGGTACAGGGACACCAGGAATCGGCCAGTTGATGGAACAGTATGATCAGTGTCAAAGTCCAATCATTGGTGTAAAGCAGGTACCAGCTACTGAAACGTCGCGCTATGGAATTGTAGAGTTTGATGAACAAAAAGACAATCTTTATCACCTTTCAAATATGTATGAAAAACCTGATCACGGGATCACCGATTCTACACTTGCCATTATGGGACGCTATATCCTCACACCAGAAATATTCGAGCACTTAGAAAAAGGTGAGGTCGGTGCAGGAGGAGAGATCCAGTTAACGGATGCCATACATGCGGTTATTCAATCGGGTGGCGATGTCCATGCAGTAGACTTCGAGGGCCGGCGGTATGATGTCGGTGATAAGGCGGGATTCGTCGAGACAACGATTGAGTATGCGCTGAAATCAGATATGAGAGAGGCATTGCTTGATTTCATGGAAGAGACATTAAAAAAGAACGGCAGAGAATAGGTGACTGATACAAATTAAAGGCGGTATGCTGACCGATGTCAGCATACCGCCTTTAATTTTATTCTTGTGATACTTTTGCTTTCTTAGCTGCGCGCCGTTCACGTATTCTGACGATATATATACTGATTTCATAAAGAATGAACATTGGTGTAACTGTAATGATATGCGTAAAGAAATCAGGTGGGGCAATCAATGCTGTAATGACAATAAGGCCGAAGTAGACATACTTCCTGATAGAGCGCATCAATGTCGAATCTAGGAGTTCTATATAGTGCAGGAACAGTACGACCACCGGCAACTGGAAAATAAGTCCAAAAGGCATAGTTGAAAGCAACAGGAAAGACATATACTCATCGGCTGTCACCAGTACATCGAAGTTTCGCTCTCCCATTTGAATCAAGAAGAAGTAGCTGATTGGATGTACAACAAAATATCCGAAAGATAATCCAGCCAAAAACAGCAGGAACATCAACGGGAAATATGATTTCAGAAACTGTGTCTCTTTTTCAACAAGACCTGGGCGCATGAACTGCCAGAAGAAGTAGCAGATAAACGGCAGACTGAGTCCAATACCAAGTGCACCGGAAGTCCGGATGTAGAAGCGGATGACTTCAAATGGTCCCCTGACAATCAGCTCATGGCCTTTAGTCAGGTAGGGGAACCAGTACTGAATGGTCAGAAAGATCAACATGAAAAAGAGTACGAAAGTGACGACAGTCTTTATGAGGGTGCTTCTTAAATCGTCAAGATGGTCGATTAGTGTGCCGTCTGGTGTTTCTATCGTGACTTTATGACGCGCCTTCGTTTCTTCAACGCCGTCTTTAGCGACTTCCTTCAGCGTTTCTTTTCTTGTATTTTTAACTTTGTTTTTAGTCATATTGCTCACCTATCGTCCATTATAAACCTAAGAGGCATACACGTAAATCGTATATGCCTCTAGTTTCAATTATTATCGAACGATTTAGGACTCAACGAGTGGGCCATTGTCGTCCAAATACTTTTCAATACCTTCAGCTGCACGGTAAGCAAGTGCGCCTACTGTACCGGTAGGGTTGTAGCCACCGTTGTGAGGGAAGTTCGATCCACCGATGACGAATACGTTGTCTTGATCCCACATCTGCAGATAATTGTTTACAACACTTGTTTCAGGGTCAGCCCCCATAATTGTTCCGCCAACAATGTGGTCATTGTGTGCAGGCAGGATGTCAAAGTGCTCATCCAACACACTTCTATTTTTCGCGACTGGATTCATCTGATCGATGATTTCCTCAATGCGGTCTCCAATGTAAGAGTGCGCACTTCTATCGTGATCAGTCACGTCATATGTGACACGAAGTAGTGGACGTCCGTAGTCGTCTTTATATGTCGGGTCTAGGGAGAGATAATTGGTTCTGTGCGGCAATGTAATCATCTGTGCCCAAGCGCCTGCGGAGCGGTTGTACGCTTTAACAGATTCTGCCTTGAATTCTGCACCCCAGTTCTTCTCGACAGTATCCGGTACGTCGTTTTCAAGAATCGGACGTTTACCTTGTTGTTTCATGGAGATAGATCCACCATGAATGAAATCAAGGTCAGAGTGGTCGAAGTTATCGTTGTTGTAGTCGTCCACTGTAACACCAAGGGCACCAGCACCCATTGAAAGGTTGTATTCAGTGTCGAAGAAACCAGTCACTGATGGTGTAATATGCAGGCAGTAGTTTTTACCAACAGCACCTTCACCTGTTTCTGGATCATATGGCGTGCCAAGATCAGAGTGAAGCAACAATTTAGTGTTGTTTGTCGTGTGGCTCGTGATGACAACAACGTCTGCTGGCTGGATGAACTCTTCATGTGTTCTTGTGTCGATGAAGCGTACACCAGTTACTTCTCCATCTTCTTTCACGATATCTACAACATTGGCATGCGTACGCATTTCGAAATTGTCATGCTGTTTCGCAACTGGAATCGTTGCAACGATTGGAGAAGATTTTGCGCCCCACTCACAGCCAAACTTTTCGCAGAATCCACAGTATTGGCACGCATTGATTGTCATGCCATCAGGGTTCGTATAGCTCTCTGACATATTTCCAGCTGGGGTTCTAAAAGGGGTCGCGCCAGCTGCTTCACACGCTGCTTTGAAATCTGAAAGCAGAGGTGTCATTTTCATCGGCGGTGTCGGGTAAGGCATTTTTCTTTCAGGTCCCATTGGGTTCTGTTCACCGCTGACACCTGCTGTCAGTTCGTACTTTTCGTAGTAAGGCTCAAGCTCTTCGTATGTGATGCCCCAGTCTTGTATGAGGTAATCATCGGACAACTTATCTTCTCCGTACTTTTCATCGGTACGAGATTTGATTTCAAAGTCATACGGATTATAGCGCCATGTGTCACCATTCCAGTGTACACCACCACCACCGACATCTGTACCGATGAGGAAAGCACCAAACCGGCGCATCGGAAGCGCTTCTTCGTCCAGATTGTTTCTGTATGTGATGGTTTCTCTGGAAAGATCCTGCATCATTTCGTGCCCGACAACATAGCGGTATTCATCATGGGCAAGTAGATAGTCTTCTGTCTTCTTCTCAGCACCACGTTCAAGACCGAGCACATCCTTACCTGCTTTGGCCATTTCAGCAGCAACGATACTTCCTGCCCATCCCAGACCAACTACAACAACTTCTCGTTTTTTTAATGTTTGTGCCAATGGAATTGCCTCCTAAAATTAATGCGAAATATGCGAAGAGAGTGGCTGTGGATCTTTTTCCACAAAGCCTTCGGTTTCGATTTCGTCGTGGTAGCTCATGTATGCGCCCGGGAATTTCTTCATTTCCCAAGCTTCCATAGATTTATTGCCACCATAAAGTGGATCTGCGTATGCGCCGGAAAGTGTCGCTAGACGAAGTTCTTCAAAGAAATCGTTTGATTTTATGCCCATCATGTCCAGTTCGTTGTCCTGCAACTCAGTCAGAATTTCATCCATCTGATCGCTTTCAAGATCGAAGAAGGACACATCGTGGCGTGAAACAGCTTCCTCATTCATAACGCGTATACCTTCCGCAAAAATATCGCGTCTGAGAAGAGCATATTGCGGGCCTTGGTAGTCTGTTCCTTGCTTGAATGGCCCTTTCATATACTCGCGTGCATTTGAGCCATAACCGCCTGCAAGCTCGTGGTCGATGAACCATGCCACACCAAGAGAAGTCGCCCCAGGTCCATTATCATCTTCAGGGAAGATACGTTCTGCTGCAGCTTCGATTGTTTTAAATTCGTCCGTATGCTGGAAGTACTTGAAGGCTTGAGTGAAATTCTCTTGCTCGCTACCTGCTGGTTGTTCGGCTTCCTGATCTTGGACTTCCGTTTGCTGAATATCAGTTGACGTATCGTCCTTGAGCAGAGATCCCAAATATGTTCCAGTGACTAGTGACCCTGTCGCAACACCTGACATCTTAAGGAAATTACGTCGTGAAAAAGATTTTTCTGTTTCCTGGTTAGACATATCTTCACCTCTATATTAGAATAAGTTGGTATGTTTAAGTTCTTTTACAAAATTATATAGTAAAGCATAATGGCCAATTGCACAAGGAGGAAAAAATGAGTATCCCTTTAAGTCAAGTTACAAAATACCTTTTCAAGCCGCACCCCGGTGTCGATATCAAATATCTTGAACACGATATCAGCGGTGAGACACAAGTTACCGAATTTCTGACACCGGGTCAGCTGGAGTCACTGGATCCAAAAGCAAAGCAAAACCACGGCAAGTTTCTCGAAGACATCAACGAGGCGGTTCGCAGTCAGATTCGTACATCCAACTTCTATCGCCTTACAAGTATCGCATTGCTTATCGTCTTTATCATTCTGCCGGCGCTTTTGTTGTTCTTCCTCGGCGGCAGCCACTGGGCAGTCATCGGTGGTGTTTACTATGCGTTCTTCGCTTATCTCCTCGTTGAAGCCTATATCCAGGCCAACAGGAACTATTTCGAATACACGCTGTATGACAAGTTTCAAAAAGAGTATGTGAGTTAACTGAAGTGGCACTTTAGTGCAGTATAAAGAAAGGGCATGCACTCTGAATTCAGAGTGCATGCCCTTTCTTGATGTTTAATTTTTGATTCACAAAAGAGTTAAATTTGAATGCAATCTAGTGGGATCAGTCCAGGTAGTCTACGATTTCGAGCGTATCCGTATAGGACTGCATATGCTGACTGACCTCTTGATAAACATCTGCTGCATTTTCTAAGCCAAACTTTTCGGCGTCAGCGAGCGGTACAAGTTCGAAATCCGAATACTCATTGCTGTGGACATAGGTTGGCATGAATCTCACACCCTGAATTGTTGTTTCACCGCCATTTAAGCGCTGTGTAATATCAAATTCCAGAATGCCGCCAAGTTTTGTATCGAGATCCTGCTGTGCGCTAAAAAAGTTGGCAAGAGAGTAGGCGATGATTGTTTCTCCACCATCTTGCCGCTCGTAAATATCAATTGGCTGTAGTACGTGCGGGTGGTGACCGAGAATGATATCGGCACCGGCTTCTGCGATTTGTTCAAATTGAATCACGTGATCTTCGCGCGGGTAGGGGGCGTACTCGACGCCTTGATGCATACTGACCACAAGGACGTCGACCGCATCACGCATCGCCGACATATCAGAAAGTATTACATCTAGATCAATAAAATTTACGAGATACTCTTCACCTTGAGGTACCGGTATGCCATTTGTACCATACGTATAGGCGAGGAACCCAATCTTGATGCCATCGACGTCCATAATGCGTTGGCGTGAGGCATCTTCCGCGCTGATATTCGCCCCAACATATTCAATGTCCTTCTCTTTTAGAATATCTACCGTTTTCTCGACACCTATTGTGCTACGGTCGAGTGTATGATTGTTTGCGAACGATACAATATCTGCGCCGAGATAGTTGAGCAGATTAGCGGTTTCGAGCGGAGCGTTGAATGACGGATAACCGGAGAGTCGCAATGCCTCGCCACCGATAGGTGTTTCCTGATTCAAAAATACGAGATCCTGTTGTTTGAGATAAGGGGCTACTTCATCGACCCTTGAAATGAAATCGTAGCCGGATTCAGTTGCCACGTCCTCGTAAAGATGATCGTGAATTAAAACGTCGCCACCTGCTGCGAAGGTAATGGCCTTTTCAAAGTAAGAATCGATAACATGATCGATTGTCTCTTTAGGCACTGGAGTGAGCGGCTTACTGTACGTCTCGTGAACGGCGGAATCGCTCTCTTGTCCAAACGGCCAGCTGAGTAGCACAAGCATGAGTAGTTTTATCATTATGTCCCCCATAAAGCAGTGTATTCATTTTGAATATACACTTAAGCTCATTTTTAAAATTTCAAAGATCACGCGGAGTGACAGACTGTCTAATCGCCTTCTGCCACATTACTTTACAACGCGTCTGTTAATCGTATAGAGTACGGCGTAGTAGAAGAAGAGAACCAGAAAAATAATACCGCTCGCCATCAGCGTTGCTGTAACACTACCGAAAAGGTCGGCCGTGAGCCCGCCGAGCATCGGTCCGATCATGGCACCAATGCCTTGTATTGAGCTGATGACCCCCCAGGATTCCTCTTTCTCATTGTCAGCAATCGAACTGGCAAGGAATTTATTCCAAGCCGGCAACATGATACCGTAGGACAACCCGATGAGACTCGCAATAATGAAGATCAGCCATACAGTTTCGAGTGTACTGAACCATATGACCCCAAGAGCATATACAAGAAATCCACCGACGATAATGATTCGGGTTAATTTTTCCGTGTGGACATCGAGTGTGCGGCTGAGTACAGTCATGCTGAATGCGACAAGGCCAAACACAAGCAGGATGAAGAATGTATATTCGAAATAGTTCAGTTCAAGCAGTGACGTGATGTATGTCGGTAGTACCGGCAGCAGCATGCCGACACCGAGTCCTTGGAGCATGATGCCGGGCATGTTTTTCATATGACGGCGTAAAATGAGCCATGTTTCCTTAAGTGGCAGCCTGCGCTTGCGACGACTCGCAGCCTCACCTGTTTTCGACTGGACTTTGTAGTCGCCAGGCATGATGAGGAAGACGATGAAATTGACCAGGAACACAGCGCTCATCGCGTAAACAGAAGCGGCATCAAAGATACCGATCAGGAAGTTCATGATGACCATGCCGATACCAAGTCCACAGAGCCAAGAGAAGAATATCAATCCCATTTCACGGCCCCGCTTTTCCTCTCTCACATTGGAGAGCGCAATGATCCATATCGGGCACACACTGATACCAAGCAAGCAGGCAGCGATGAGGAGGACATAAAAACTCTGATCGAACATGACAGTGACCATAGCCCCGATGCCGACGACATAACTTAGGAACATCGTCCACCACGCGCCAATCTTGCGCATGATGAAGCCTAGCCATATGTTTGTGACGGCATCAAATACATAATGCATCGTAATGACGATGGAGGACAGCCCGATGGAGATGATACCGATGGTCGGTAGGGCTGGAAGGTAGCTCAATATGAACATACCGCGTACAATCTCTGTTAAGCAGAGGATGAAAGCGAGTTTAAAAAATCTCTTCTTGTGATCGTTCGTATTCATATTGTCACCTTTATCACGCAGTGTAGACTACAAAGCGCGTATCCCGTAGATTATAGTCGTATGTTTCGATCATACAAATCGAAATGAAGCCTGTCAATTCCTACTATTAAAGCCCTCCCTTATATTGTATAATATAAAAGTTGAAAGGTGGCATGGAACATGAATTCGAAGACTCTGATTTCCCTTTTGAAAATAAAACAGACATATGGCAGTTTCCCGGAAACTGTCTCAAATATTACAGTGGATTCACGCGAAGTGGATGAGGCTTCCATTTTCGTAGCGATTAAAGGCCACCAGCGGGATGGATTCGATTTCGTTCCACAAGCAATCGATTCAGGATGCCGATTCATTCTAAGCGACCGATATGTGGCGCTACCTGAGAGAATCGGTTTGCTGGTTGTAAGAGACCCCGGCAAAGTGGCGGCACTATTTGCTGAATATATATATGAATTCCCGCACGAAACGCAGACGATGATCGGGGTGACCGGAACCAACGGCAAAACGACTGTCGCAACGATGATACACAACCTAAGCCGGGCACTTGGTAAGAATAGTGCGTACTTAGGGACGAATGGCTTTATGCTTAATGAAGATCGCTATGATAGCGCCAATACCACGCCGGAATCGACACGTCTACACAAGCGCCTTTACGAAGCGCATGAGCGGGAAACAGAAGTGTTTACGATGGAAGTGTCTTCCCATGCGCTTAAGATCGGCCGCACATACGGCATCGAGTACGATATCACTATCTTCACCAACCTGACCCAGGACCATCTCGATTTCCACCATACGATGGAAGAGTATGGCTACATGAAGGGGCTCCTGTTCTCGCAAATGGGGCAGAATCTAAAAGACCGCAAGTATCTCGTACTGAATGACGACGACCCATGGTCGGAACGATACAGTGCCATGACGGCCCACGAAGCCATTACTTATGGTATGACAGATCGCGCTGATTTCTGGCCATCGGATATCGAAGGAACGCTTGAGGGATTCAATTTCACCCTCAATACACCAGAAGGACCATTCCGGATTGAATCTCCGTTCATCGGTCATTTCAATATACAGAATCTGATGTGCGCCATCATCAGCGAATGGCTGCAAGGTTATAAACTGCCCCGCATCGTCGGTGCGGTGGCGACGATGGCACCGGTGGAAGGCCGCTTGGAAGTCCTTGATAAGACATTACCTGTCGACATTATCGTTGATTTCGCGCATACACCGGATGCATTAGATAAAATCATTGATACAATCGAGCCTTTCGTTACCGGGCGCATGATTTTCCTTGTCGGCATGACGGGTGAGCGTGATTTGTCGAAGGCCGCTGAAATGGGTCGAATTTCGACGCGTGCCGATGTGGCCATATTCACACCGGACAATCCGGCAAACGATGATCCGAAAATGCTCGTCGACGCACTGGCCAAAGGAGCGGCTCACGGTAACTATCATTCATTCATCGACCGGACCGAAGGCATCGAGTACGCGATTGATATTGCCGAGCCGGGGGACACGATTGTTCTAGCGTGCAAAGGCCGCGAGCCTTATCAAATCATGCAGAACTACGTCAAAGTACCGCACCGTGACGACTTGATTGCTTTAGACCGTGCTTACCGCAAATACCGGGGGGACGACTATGCGACAGATTGAAACGCACGTTGAAGGTCGCCCTATCTTGGCCTTCATCTATACGCATGACACGCGCGAGACGTACATCGTCAGCATACCGGATATCAATTTCAGCATTGAATACGACCGGACACTCCCGGCAGATGAGCAGGTGGATCTGATTGTCATCCATCTGTTTAATGTGATGGATGAAGCATCATGCGAAAGTGTTGCCCGCGATATTACCGAAGCAACCTCTATAAAGTAAGGAGAAAATTATGGATTTGACTCATGAAATAGAAAAAAGAAAGACGTTTGCCATCATCTCGCACCCGGATGCCGGGAAGACGACGCTGACTGAGAAATTGTTACTGTTTGGGGGCGCCATCAGACAGGCCGGAACAGTCAAAGGGAAGAAAAGTGGCAAGTTTGCGACATCCGATTGGATGAAAGTCGAGCAGGAACGTGGCATCAGTGTGACCAGTTCCGTCATGCAGTTCGATTTCGATGGATATAAGATCAATATTCTAGATACACCGGGACACGAGGATTTCTCAGAAGATACGTATCGTACATTGCTTGCCGTTGATTCCGCCGTCATGGTCATCGACGCCGCCAAAGGCATCGAGCCACAGACACTCAAGCTCTTTAAAGTTTGCCGGATGCGCGGCATTCCGATCTTCACATTCATCAACAAGCTCGACCGCATGGGTAAGGAGCCGTTCGAACTGCTTGAGGAGATTGAATCGACACTTGAAATTGAAACGTATCCGATGACTTGGCCAATCGGTATGGGCCAGAGTTTCTTTGGCATTATCAACCGTAAGGATCGTACCATCAATCCATACCGTGAAGAAGAAAAATTGTCACTGACTGACGACTATACGCTTAAAGAAGATCATGCCATAGAGGCTGATGAAGCATTTCAGACCGCCATCGATGAATTTATGCTGGTAGAAGAGGCGGGAGATGCCTTTGACCTTGAAAAGATAGCGACTGGGGACCTAACACCGGTCTTCTTCGGTTCTGCACTTTCGACATTCGGTATCGAGGAATTTCTCGATACGTATGTCGACTATGCACCGATGCCAACCCCAAGACAAACGAAAGCGGAAGCGGAAGTCGAACCGACTGACGAGAATTTCAGTGGCTTCATCTTCAAAATCCAAGCAAATATGGATCCACGCCACCGCGACCGTCTGGCGTTCCTGCGCGTCGTCTCAGGCAAGTTTACACGTGGCATGGACGTGACATTGGCACGTACGGGTCGCAAAAGTAAATTGAACCGTGCGACAATGTTTATGGCGGACGATACAGAAACCGTCAATGAAGCTTACGCGGGTGATATCATCGGACTGTATGATACCGGCAACTTCCAGATCGGTGATACACTCTACCACGGTAGTAAGGTAGAATTCGAAGAGCTGCCGACGTTCACCCCTGAACTCTTCATGAAAGTATCCGCAAAGAATGTGCTGAAGCAAAAGCACTTCTATAAAGGCATCGAACAACTTGTACAAGAAGGTGCCATCCAATACTACAAAACACTCCATACGAACCAGCCGATACTCGGAGCCGTCGGTCAGTTGCAGTTTGAAGTATTCGAGCACCGGATGAAGAATGAATACAATACCGACGTCATCATGGAACCTGTCGGCAAGAAAATCGCACGCTGGATTGAGAATGAAGAAGCGATCACAGACAGCATGAATAGTGCGCGGGCCAATCTGGTACTGGACCGTTACGATAACCAAGTCTTCTTGTTTGAAAACGAGTTTGCCATGCGCTGGTTCAGTGAGAAATATCCAGAAATAAAACTCTATAATTTACTGTAGAGATAATACTTTACTTTTAAGATGCAATCGTCTATATTGTTAACAAGCAATTAAATGAACACACCTTTTCATCGGAAAAGGGGAGTAACGAATGGGGCGACCCATCAATGTATCGTCATGACGGATAATTCCCGGTACATTGAGCAATACATCGTATTGTATCGTGAGACCTTGACCGGCATACCTGCCACCAGTGCAGGTATGTCCGGATCAGGGTCTTTTTGTGTTCATGGGACAAATAAGGAGGAATAATGAATGGATTTCGCTATTTTCTTGGAGTATGCATGGGTGCTTGTCGTACTCGTAGTACTTGAAGGTCTGCTTGCAGCAGACAATGCCGTCGTATTGGCTGTTATGGTCAAACACCTGGATAAGGACCGGCGTAAAAAAGCGCTCTTCTATGGGCTGCTTGGTGCATTCATCTTCCGCTTGGTCGCCATATTATTGCTCGTGTGGCTCGTACAGTGGTGGTGGATGCAAGCAGCTGGAGCGCTCTATCTGTTCTACGTCTCAATCTCACACCTCATTAAGCTAAAGCGGGGTGAGAAGGAACCAGAAGAGCCAACAGCCGGTACTGAAGGTATCGTGCTCGATGAAGCAAAGAATAAAGGCGGAGGATTCTGGTTCACAGTGTTTAAGGTGGAACTTGCCGATATCGCGTTCGCCATTGACTCTATCTTGGCGGCTGCGGCCATTGCACTCGCATTACCTGAAGTGGGTGGAGATTTCTTCGGTATTAATGCGGGACAGTATACAGTCATGCTGATTGGTGGTCTCATCGGTGTCATCATCATGCGTTTCTTCGCCACTTGGTTTGTCGAACTACTCAACAGAAAGCCTGGACTCGAGGTCGCTGCATTCATCATCGTCGGCTGGGTCGGTGTCAAGCTTGCGGTATTGACACTTGCACATGATGCCATTCATATCATCCCGCACGACTTTCCGCACTCTGTTACATGGAAGATCATCTTCTGGTCAGTGATGGTCATTATTATCGCAGCCGGATGGTTCTTAAGTGGCGATCATGGTAAAAAAGTGGAAAGTAATCAATAAAGGTTCTATAATGAGGGGCACAAATAGATTAGGAGGGGTCGCCTTTGGAGAGATCACAGAAACACATCATTCCTAAAGATCAATATCGCCGGAATAGACGTGTGTTTTCAGGCAGAAGTCCAGAGCAAGATGAACTGGATCAAAGACCACAGGATACTACAGAAACGATTTCATCAGAAAGACACGACACAACGGAAGCATCGACGGATGCAGCTCGGTCACAGGAATTTGGAAACGAGAAGAGAACCGATGCGGTCGAGGACTATGGACCTGGTGAAGCGGGCTATAGAGACGGTAGTGCCCCAGCAAGTATGGGTGCCACACGGAGCGGTTCCAATCGGGGGGGTGGTGACAACTCTGGAGGCGGTAGAAGAGGCGGTTGCCTAAGCAGCCTATTGTTGCCATTTGTAGCAGGTCTGATTGGTGCACTCGTAATGCTGTTGTTATTTAATCTATTTAATGGCAACGACAACGGGTCGACCCCTGACGGTGTCTCCCAAGAGGACAACCAGGAGATGGAAGAGATCAAAGGTCAGCTTCAGGAGCAAAGCGGCAACGAGGACAAAGAGATTTCTGATACGACCGCCGCCATACAGAAAGCAAAACAATCGGTTGTTTCGATTGTTAATCTCCAAGAAGCCGGCCAGATCATTCCAGGCTATCAGGAAGCTGCTGAAAGTGAACCTGAAGAAGTGGGGACAGGGTCCGGTGTCATATATAAACTGACAGATGAATACGCCTATGTCGTCACAAATAATCACGTAGTCGATGGTGCAGAAGAACTGCAAGTTAATCTTGAGAACGGCGACCAGCTGAGGGGCGAACTGATCGGTAGCGATGTATGGACGGACTTATCGGTGCTCCGTATTGAACGTGGCAATATCGACCACGCCATTGATTTCGGTAACAGTGAAGAACTGCTCGTTGGTGAAACAGCAATCGCCATCGGCTCACCACTCGGCCAAGCGTTCTCAGGTTCCGTATCCCGTGGTATCATCTCAGGCCTGGACCGTAGTGTACCGGTCGATATCGATGGAGATGGCAACTATGATTGGGAAGCGAGCGTCCTCCAGACGGATGCAGCCATCAATCCTGGTAACTCAGGTGGTGCGCTAGTCGACCAGGCAGGCAACTTGATTGGAATCAACTCCATGAAGATCAGCATGCCGACAGTCGAAGGCATCGGCTTTGCCATTCCGGTGGATGAAGTCGAGCAGATTGTCGCGCAGCTCGAAGAGAACGGTGAAGTACAGCGTCCTTATCTAGGTGTAATGCTTCAGGATCTCTACACGGTGCCTGCAGAAGTGCTGGTCAACCAGATGAATTTACCGGATGACGTCAATTCCGGTGTCATCGTCAGCAATGTCGAAGAAGGCACACCTGCTGCAGAAGCGGGTATGGCGTCACTTGATGTCATCACTTCATTAGACGGAGAACCGGTCCAGAATATGCTCGAATTGCGGAAGTATCTCTATTACGAAAAAGCACAAGGTGAAACGCTTGAAATAGAATACTACCGTAACGGTGAACTCAACACAGTCACAGCAACACTTGAATAAGTAGTACTAGACGCTTCCTCAGGACCCACGCTCGGCAAGAGCAGTGGGTTTCTGGGGGAGCGTTTAATATGCTTGGATGGCAGGGAGAGCGGGTACTATAGAACTGATTCGAAACTTACCTTGACATGCATGTTCACGGTACGTGATAATGAGGTGTATTTTTGAAAGCACCGAAAGCATCGGTTGCATTGGAAAGAAGGGGACGCAATGTTTAAGTGGTTGGAGAGGTTCCTGGATTCCCTCACTCCACAGCGGGGCATACTGTTATACTATCTAATTGCATTATCTATAGCGAGTGCTGTACTGAGCCTTCCTGTACTCTATCGCGGGGATAAGGACACGGCCTTAATCGACACGATTTTTGTTGCCGCATCGGCACTATCGGTGACTGGGCTGACATCAATCAACATATCCGAAACATTCAACACGGCAGGATATGGTGTCATCATGCTCATCATGAACCTCGGGGGTATCGGCATCATGGCGATGGGAACGATGGTGTGGGTACTATTCGGCCGTCGCATCGGACTAAGGGAGCGCATGCAGATCGCAGTCGATAACAACCAGTACAAATATTCAGGCGCTGTCAAACTGGTACTCGAAATCTTCAAGACGCTGCTTGTCATTGAAATTGTGGGTGCAGCCATCTACTTCGCCTATTTCATGATCGGCTCAAACGATTTCTACTATTCGATCATGCACGGGATTTTCCTGTCAGTATCGGCTACCACCAACGGCGGCATGGATCTGTTTGGCAACTCACTGCTCGACTTTGAAGAGGCCTACATATTGCAGATACCAGTTATGATCCAAATTATGCTTGGTGCCATTGGTTACCCGGTACTGATTGAAGTGCAACATTTCCTAAGCAAACAGAAACGACATCGAAAATTTCGCTTTTCTTTGTTCGCCAAACTGACGACATTGACATATGCACTCCTTTTCTTCATCGGCGCATTTTTCATTTTTGTCATGGAGTCACGAAACTACTTTTTAAGTGATTCCTGGTTCAAGACAATGATGAATAGCTTGTTTGCCTCAGCAACGACAAGGAGTGGGGGGCTGACTACCGTGGACCCAAGCCAGTTTAGTGATGCGACACAACTTTTAATGAGTGCATCCATGTTTATTGGCGCATCGCCGAGTTCTGCTGGTGGTGGGATTAGAACGACGACATTTGCGCTCTTGATTCTCTTCCTTATCGCATTTAGCCGCGGTCGCACGGATATTCGGATATTCGGCCGCGAAATCGCGAAAGAGGATCTGCATCGTGCATTCGCCGTCATCACTTTGGCCGCACTCCTCGTATTCTCCGGTATCATTTCGGTGGTACTTTTTGAGGACAGCCGATTTGACCTCATCGATGTCATTTTCGAGATAACAAGTGCATTCGGAACATGCGGTATGTCGACAGGCATCACAGACAACCTATCGTCTCCGAGTAAGGTCGTCGTCATGATCTTCATGTTCATCGGACGGATTGGTTTCATTTCATTCCTGTTCTCGATGGCTGGGCGTCAAAAAGAACTGCCTTACCATTATCCAAAAGAACGCATCCTGATCGGCTAAACTTCATTTTAAACTATGAAAGGAGCCAAGACTATGCAAGAGTTCTTCAGCGTTAGCCTTATCTTGACCCAGCATATCAACCGGAGACTAGGGAGGCAGTCAGGTGTCACGCTCTCCAAAGTCTCCAGGTATAAACGAGAGATTGCCTTAGAAGAGAACCATCACATCCTGCTGTGCGATCTCGGTGGGACGCTTGGTATTGATAAAACATATATCGCACCGCGTAATCCATCAATTACGGGCATGAACTATATGGACTATCACTTTGGTATCTTCAACCACCAGGATATGTCGAATATTTCGCATCTCAGACGAACGATGAGCTTCTCGAAGTTCCCTTGGATGAACTGCAACATCACCCACCCGATGACTAAAGAGCCTTTCTTTGGCGAACCGTACGAGATCTACAATATCAACGGCATGAAACTTGCTATCCTCGGCGGGTACGGCGGCACGTTCCGGCCTGAAGCTGATCGTGAGCATCCGACGGTCCATGTCTCATCACTCGCAAGCTCCGTCAAACGTTGGCTACGGTATATATACGATAGCGAGGATCCGGATTACGTCATCGTCTGCATCTCGGATGCTGATGATGATATCGGTGCCATCGTAAAAGACATGGAGGGTGTCGGTCTGCTCATTACGGGCAGCTGTGAGGAAGATGCGCCGGACGAGAATACGTATGAGCATTTCTCTGTCGAAGGTTCACATAACATACCAAGGTATCATCATCATCATAGTGGAAAAGTCATGCATGTCGAACTGAATTTTAAGACGAGAACATCCACTTTTGAATTTCTGAGTCATTCCGTTGCGCGCGTCGACCGTGAAATTGCTCAGCTCGGCGAGGATCAACGTATGCTCGATCTTGTGCATTACTATGTATAATTTGAAGCAGCGGTAAATTTACCGCTGCTTTTTTGTTTATATATCGACTCGTGGCTCAAATCGAGTCAGGCATCAAAAAACCACCCACAAATTTGTGGGTGGTTTCATCCCTATTTTAGCTGTCTAAGCAGAGTGACAGATCGGCTGATCTCCACTGAGAATGAGAGTGGTTTAGCCTTCGACGATTGTATACCGTTTATGGTTGACCACTGTTTTTTCAAACATCTCATGTTCATCGAAATTATCGTTGATTGTGATGTCGACGATGACCGAGTTTTCGTTCACCTTCTCGACTTTGCCTTTCATGCCGTCAAATTCCACGATATTTCCGACTTTCGCAGCTTCTATTTCTACTTCCTCCATGCGTCATACCTCCACATCAATGATGTAAGACATTATACTACTTTTAAATTTTTTTTCAATCCATACCAAGTATGATTCACCAAAATAAAAGTAACCGCTTACACTTTTTGTCGTGAATCCAGCCTGTTACCAGTGAACCGGGGGGTGAGAAGCATGAGATTAAGCTTCGACCCGCTGCCGATCCATTTTGAAGTTACGCGATTTCGGCTGTTCGCTTCGGGCGAGAACCTTGCGTGTCTTCTTCAGTTTCTTCTTATGTTTTTTAGCCTGTTTGTCAAGATCAAAAGGATGATACATATCGTTTGCAATCATGTAGTCCGTAATGCGTGCATGCTGATTTAAAGCCTGTGTCATCTGACGCTTTAACATGTCCCGTATCTCCGGGTTGACTGTTTCCGTCAGCGCGACAGCATAGGCACGCACGGTCGCTTTGGACGAGACAAGCATTTCTGTCGCAATCAGTTCGTCAGTGTTCAAACTGGAATCCTTTAAAATATCATCGAGTGCCACTGTTTTTCCTCCTATGGTAGAAATGCTTGGATTTCTTCTATCGCTTTTTCAGAGTTCTGACGTTCCCGGCGGAGCAGTTTCTTTAATTCCGGATCTTCCACAACTGCCTCCATCATATGTGACTTCAGTAAGTTCGAACGCCTTTGTGTGGTGACTTCATGAAGCTCAAGTGTTTCATGGATGCCAAACTTTGTGCCATTTTTCTCTTTTCCCGTCATGCACTGCCTCCCCAATTTCATATACGCAACTAGAATACCATGACTTTTTGTTTCAAGCACCCTAGAAGCAAATAATCGTAAAATTCAGATCGTCTCAGCATTCATCAAATAGACAATAAAGTTTTTCACGCGCCGATTTCCGCCAGTTCTTAACACTCGATACGCTGTATCCTGACTGCTCGGCAATCTCGCGGACACTGTATCCTCTGAGTGTATATGACAACCACATGAGTTCATATGTCTCTAGTTGATGCTGGGTTGTTTCAAGGGCAAGCATCTCAAGGGGATCGGCACGTCCACCGACACACTCATGCAAGTGGTCGTCGACAGTGACGCTGACCGCATTGGTATATTTTGATACTTTGCGAATCTCATCGATCAGCCGCTGATAGATGCGCGTATAGACAAACTGGGATTCCGTTGCTCCCTTTGCTGCGATATCGTCATAGGTGGATAGGGCACTGAATATCGCCAGTCGACCCACTTGCATATAGTCATCCTTATCAAACTGGATATTCAATTTGTTCATAATGCTGTAGACCATTGGTTCATAACTTACAATTTTTTCATCCATGCAGTTGTCCTGTGACGTATCGATACATCGCTTATTTCCGGATAACTGTATCTTAGAACAAGCTAATCCGAGCAGCGAACGTACTAATAGATAGAGCACTTACTTAAATAAGAGTTAAGTTAACATTTTATTTAATATTGTTAATATTATGTTATATAAATGGGAGTTAGGGTATAATTAACGTTGCAAATACACTAAGGGGTGAATTATGCTTACATCAACATTGCTTAATCCAAGAGTATGCTACATAGAACCACTTGAGCATCCGGAGTTTCTCAGTCAGGCAGTTTATCATGGCCAGACACCTGTACCATCTAAAAATCCAAGTGAAGGCCTAATTGATGAGCTGCTCATCTACTGTCATGCGACCAATTTGCGGGCGAAACGGATGCATCTGAAAACCGCACATGGCATTCACCGTATGGGACCGATTGTCATTGATGAACGTATCCAGTTCGTACTTTTCCCGATAACCGTCAGTCGTACGCGCAATCCGTTTTGGATCAACTTGCATCATTTCCTGCAATTTCAGTCCACTGCCTGCGGGATGACTACCATCCACTTCAATCATGGTATGATGAAGCAGGTGAATGTCGATTACCGCATGTGTGAGAAGCAGTATGAAAAAGCGCTTAAAGTACTGGATCGATCGACAAAAATCAAGGAACAGAGTACGCTCTATATCACGCAGCGGCCACATATTACAGAATTTTGAGCCGAAAGTGACGAATTATTTTACTTTTCCGTATATTTTTCTTTAAACTCTGTAAAAAATTGGGCATAATGAAGGCATGGATGGAGGGGGAGTATGAAGATTCTGGTAGCGGGTGGTATATATATTGATCAGGCATCAGATGGATCACCATTCATTGGCGGTCACATCGTGGCAAAGTACATCGGCAAATACTCTCACCACAACGTCCATCTACATACCAATTTCAGTACTGAATCATCACAAAGCACGAAAGCGCTTAAAAAGTCATTACGAGACGCGGGGGTTGATCCAGCGTTTGCCGGTCGTGTTTCTGCATCTTACGGCACGATAGAGGGGGACCAAGTAACGTCTGGCAGTAATGTATTTGAAACAGTAAGCCATGAGCGGCTCAGAAAAATGACGGATATCGATCTGCTTGTACTGACAACTGACATCTCACAGCGTGATTTCAGGATGCTGCTGAATTACGCTTACCGTCAGTCCATTCCAGTGCTCATCTTTACATGCGGTGAGTATAACTCTTATGATACAGCGCGCGTGGCGCCCTATATTCTAACTGATTCCGGTGTACCCGAATATCATCTACATAGTAACGAACTCAAACAGACGCTGGAGTCACATGGCATCACGGAATCAACTCCTGTTGTGCGTACGCGTCAGGAATTGGTTATGGCACCGTCTAGTGCTGCACTGCGCATTATTGGACAGCTCATCGGCATCAGTGCAGTTCTCGGGCTCGTTGTATTCGGTATCCTTTATGCACTCGGTCTGACAGGGAACCGTGGCATTTACGATACTGATATCGATCCCAATCTAGCAGTGGATCACGAATCGTGTGCCACCATTATGGAGTGTCGCACACTTGGGGACGACTATTTAGAAACGCTTAACACTTATATTGATATCCAGGATGCGCCACATTTGTTTGTTGAGAACCGTACACGCACGCAATACATCACCTACACTGTAGACGACTTCGTCCTTGTAGATGCCAAGGAACATGCGCCACTGCCCATCGGCTCTGTGGATGAATACGAAGCCATCTGGGATAGGATCGTTGCTTTTTTTCCGCATGAATATATCGATACTATCAATCAGTACGAGTTGTTTTCCGATGGTGAGGGCAACACGCTCGCTTTTGTGGATATCAAAGAAGCGGGCGTCACTTTCGCTATGGATATTCGTGACAACCGAGACCGACCGAGCGAATACCGTACACTAATCCATGAATTCGCCCATATCTACTCTCTACCAATAGAAGATTTCAGTCACGACGGCACAGAACTTTCGTATTTAAAAGAAGATACACTCATGGCCGCATTCATCGACCGGTTCTGGAGCCAGTACGGTGAAGACTGGATCGAGAATAAGTTTAAGTCGCAACCGGAACGCCAGGCATTCTACAACAACAATGTCACTGATTTTCATGAACCCTACCAAGCGACTAACCCGAAAGAGGATTTTGCCATTACGTTTGTTGAGTTCGTTACGAGTAGAATGCCAGAATCCAGCAGTCAACTGAAGGATGTCAAGGTGAGATCTTTCTACGAAGATCCAGAACTCGTCAAATTGAGAGTCGACATATTATCCAACATCGTAGAGTATGAGAAAGCGAGGACCATAGATGAAGCTCAAAGTAAAAGTTAAAGATAGCACACTGAAAATTGAGACCATCCACATCGATGCAGAGCAGACAGTACTTCAGCTCATCAATCATCTTGTTGAAAGTGCACTGGCTCCTAGAGACATGACACAAGATTTGACTGTGAAGGGGTATGAAGTTACGGCACATAATAACCTCAGACTATCGACACTGTTCGAGGATACCGATAAAGCGTACATGAGCAATATACATATCAGCATCACACTAACTTTAAAGGACAATACTTCAACACTTGCGAATCAGACGTTACTTGATTATTCAAAAGTCGTTCAAGCAACTGAAAAATACGATGCGGCGTTGAAGTCACTCGCTGTAGTACCTGGCACCGTCTTTTTTGTCCAGCAGGATCAGGAGCAGTATTTGATGCGTCGTGAAAAGACAGGTATCGAAATTTTCCACTTCCGCACCCAGTATCAGGAAGCTTTCGAGGAGGGCGCGCGCAATCCAATAGTATACATAGAATTGAAAACACGAGAGGCGCTGAGTGCCGACGAGCTCAAATGGGTGCGGACAATCATGTTCCCATCACGCAATGCTTGCAATCCATTGATTCACTTAAGCCATCCCCCCATTTCACAAAACCATATCGACCGTATCGCATTGCTGATCCATCGTCTGGTAGTCATCATGGGCAAGTTCGAGGTGTCCGGTGAATACCTTGAAAGTAGTGATATGCACGTACCGACATATGTACAACTTGGTGACCAATGTTCCATCGGCTACATTGAACGAACCCAGCTCGAGGCAATCCGTTGATACAAGATAGACAAAAATTTACCCAAAACTATATTGTGCACAATGTATTTTTGTGTATAATGTTAAAGTAGGATGCATTCCAAATATGATATGTACTAGAGTAGATTGATTTATCAATCTGGTTTCATCCGGACACTATAAAGAGAACTTTATGGACAGGGGAATAGTATGTAGTATTGTTCCATAGCAGGCTGTCTAGAAAAGCAGGTCGAAAACTATGGGTAAACTAAACACACGTAACCTATGCAGATACGTCTATCTGCTGAATGCCAAAGTGGATCATCTGGCAGAGTTCAATACTAGCCAGGGCGTACTAACCCGGGAACAGCTGTATATCATTGAAATGGTTGCTGAGGAGCCGGGACTGACTCAAAAAGTATTGATCAATCGATTGAAGCGGGAGCAGACCTCCATGTCACGTGCTGTACAGAAGCTCGTCGACCAAAATTACCTGATTAAGCGACAGAATCGGGATGATTTAAGGGCGTCCTACCTCGAAGTGACTGAGTTGGGTATGGAAGCCTTGAATGAACTCGAAGAGCCGATATGTGAAATGACAGACGGTCTCCTGGAAGATTTGGATTACGAAGAAAAGAAATCACTGACAGACATCTTGAAGAAGATACATCTATGAAAAAATCCCGGCGGAAATGATCATTTCCACCGGGATTTTTGTTATTTATCTTTAACCAGTTTTTTTACGGTCTTTGCTTTCTTCTTGTCGTGCTTGAGCTGATCTTTAACGTTATGGGCATAGTACATGCCGTTTTCCATCATGTAATCGGCAATCCGTGCGTGCTGATTGCTTGCTTGTGTCAGTTGGCGTTTTAGTACGTTGCGTACTTCCGGGGTCGCTGCCTCAGTCAACGCCACTGCGTATGTGCGAACCGCAGCCTTGGCAGTGACGAGCATCTCAGTTGCGATCAGTTCGTCCTTATTGTCTCCCGCTTTTTGAAGTTTCTCTTCGAGTCCCATCCTGTCATCTCCTCCCTATTCATAGCGCTATGGCAACAAGTCTTGTATCTCTTTGATCACTTTTTTAGAAAGCTTCTTTTCCTTGCGTATAATATCCCGAAGTTTGCTGTCTTCGGCAAGTGACTCCATCAAATCCGACTTCAGCAGTGAAGTTTGTTTGACCGTCATAATTTCATGCAACTCGATAGTCTCATGAACCGCGAGTTCTGGTTTTTCTATTGTTTCAGATTTCTTTTTGCTATCTTTTTTAGCCATGTTGCTCCTCCTTTTATTTACTTAAGCAGGGGTAACTATCTAATAAGGGATTACCCCAAGCAGTTGAATGTAAACACCATGTATTGATTGCTTTCTAAGTTATTATAATTTTTAGTATTGACGTTGACGCCACGTCATCGTTCATTGTATAGATGGGAGGGAAATCATGCTATATACAGTGAAGCATCTTGCCGATTTGGCAGGAGTAAGTCCACGCACGCTCAGGTACTACGATAAGATTGGTCTACTTGTCTCAAGTCGGTCTATTAATGGTTATAGAATTTATGACCAAGCGGCAATTGATCGTCTTCAGCTGATTCTCTTCTATCGTTCACTCGGCATACCACTTTCAGAAATAGGAAGAATCATCGATGACCCGGGGTTCAATGTACTCGAAGCGCTCGAAGCGCACCATCAAACGCTTATAGAGGAACAGAGCCGACTTGCTGAGAGAATCAGGAATGTGGAAAAAACAATTCAGTCGAAAAAGGGAGAGGTAAGTATGAGTAATGAAGAGAAATTTGAGGGTTTCAAAAGAGCTGCACTAGAGAAAAATGAGAGCGAATATGGACAGGAACTACGTAACAAGTACGGAGAAAAAGTGATTAAGCAATCCAATAAAAAATGGATGAGCATGACACAACAGGATAAAGGAGAAATGAAGGCATTAGAACAGGAACTAATAGAAGTGCTAAAGGCCGGCACAACAAGTCATTCACCTGCCGATGACCTTTATCGTCGGGCAGCTAAGCTGCACAAGGCGTGGTTGATGTATTCATGGACAGAGTATTCTGAGGTTGCCCATAAAGGACTTGCTGAAATGTATCTCCAAGATCCACGTTTCAACAAATACTATGAAGATATCGCGCCTGGAGCAGCATCATTCCTGCGTGATGCAATCGTTGAGCATATGTAATAAAGGGAGGTCTGCCTTAGAGCAGACCTCCCTTTATTCAAAGATATCCCCGGTCATATCTATAAGGAGTCCGTGTTGTGAGACTGTCATCAAATCACGATAAATGTGGTTTAATGGATGATCCTTCATAACGACATCCATACCAAGGTGGCGGAATAGGCTCTGGACACCGTGGACTCCATGATGTGCGACATACTTACTGGTTTTAGCGATGTCGTCTGATTGAATCAGCTGACCGTTCTGGTGCTCAGTCCAGGACGTCTCCACTGCCTCGTAAAAATCCTTCCTTGCATCCAAAAAAGCAGTTTCATATTCGTCCAGTAACTGCATTGCATATATAAACCGTTTGGGTGATTTCTCTATCCAGGTGGCTTTTTGTTTTTCCAAGTGCGCACGTGCAGCATCAAAGAAGTGTCGTGTAATACCAATGGCTGTAGCGGCAATGTTAGCCGTAGCAAAAGGTTCGAATGGATAATGATAGACCGCATTATCGTAATGGAAGTGAGGTGCAGCTACATCGAAGCGATAATTTGCTTTGACGTGTGCCGCTTTCACATGGATGGTGTGGCTGCCTGTAGCGCGAAGACCGAAGGCATTCCAATCACGTTCGATTTGGACCTGGTCTGGTGTCAAAGCGAATGCACGTACTAGTCCATTGTCCGTGTCACCGGATTCAATTCTACAAGTAACCGTAAATAGGCTAGCGTGGTCTGCGCCACTCGCGTAAGGCCAAGTGCCATCGATGAGGTAACCGTCGGGTGTCTTTTTTGCAACCCCAAGCGGTCGGTCACTGCCAGCAATATAGAAATCCCGAACATTAAAAAGTGTTTCGACTACGTGGGGATTCATAACGGTCGCAAAAAATCCTGCCCCGGAACCGATCTGAACCAACCATCCGAAGCTGCCGTCAATATAGGCAGTGTCTTCAAAACACTTTATAGCTTCTGGGAAAGCTGTCATTCTACCACCGATTGTATCCGGTACGAACAGTTTAAACAGTTGTTGGTCGTAGATGAGTTCAAGCACTTCGGGATGGAGCATGCCACTTTCCTCCATTTCAACGGCGTGCCTACGGATCGTTTCAGTCATCGATTGCTCAACCATCTCGATTACCTACTTTCAACATCTGATAGATTTCATGCTTTAACTGATTGAACGTCGCATCCAGTGTGATGTCGTGGTGGCGCGGGCGTGCAAATGGTACTTCAATCTCTTTTAGAACACAAGCAGGCTTATCGGACAGGATAAGTATGCGGTCTGACATGTAGAGTGCTTCTTCTATACTATGGGTGATAAATAGCACAGAACGTCGGTCCATCTCCCAGATCTTAAGCAGCCAGTCTTGCATGTCGAGGCGTGTCAGTTCATCCAATGCGCCAAAAGGTTCGTCAAGTAGCATGAGCGCTTGGGGACTGAGCAGGGAGCGAATGAAGGCAACGCGCTGGCGCATACCACCCGACAGGACATCGGGGTAGGAAGACTCATATCCACTGAGTCCTGCACGCTCGAGCCATTCTCTAGCTGCTGTCTTATCGACCTTGCCAGTGATTTCTTGTACTAGTACTACATTGTCCAGAATCGTCCGCCAGGGTAAGAGTGAATCTTGTTGAGGTAGGTAGCTGATGTGTCCCCGCTTTCCATTGACTGATTGCCCTTCGATGGAGATGGATCCTCCATCGGGTTCGAACAATCCCCCAATCAAGTTGAAAATGGTGCTCTTACCACTGCCAGACGGACCAAGCAGTGTCACGAACTCACCTTCGGCAACGTTTAAAGATAAATCATTGAGTACATGGACAGGATTCTGTCCACTGAATGTATGAGTAAGTCTCTGGATTTCCAATTTATTTGCCATCTTTACGTGCCTCCTTCTGATTCGTACTCCATGGCACAAGCCATTTCTCAAGCAACAGAATGAAGCCGAATAATATGAGACTGATTGCCATAATGACGAATATGGCGACAAATACTTGATCCGTACGGAAGGCCGAGGATGCCAGCGTCATGAAGACCCCAAGTCCTTGTTGCGCACCGAGCCACTCTGCAATAACAGCACCCATCACACTGTAGGTCGCTGAAATTTTCAACCCTGAAAAGAGATAGGGGAGGGCACTCGGCCACTCGAGCTTAAAGAATATCTGCCAGCGCGACGCACCAATCATCTGCATATAATTTTTCAATGTCGGACTGGTCTGCCTGAAACCATCAATCAGTGATACCGCGACGGGGAAAAAGCAGACGAGGGTAATGATCAGAATTTTAGGCAGGGCACCGAATCCGAACCATAATACGAGCAGTGGTGCCAACGCAATGATTGGGATGTTCTGTGAGAGCACCATGAGCGGGTAGATACTCTGCCTTGCCCGTGGCATGAGATGAAGCAGCACCGCAAGCAGAATGCCGACAGAAACACCGATGGCAAAACCACCGAGCGCAATTTGTATCGTCGATAAGGTGTGGCCGACCACTCTCGGATAAATAGCGATGGCTTCTTGGATTATTTGGACGGGACCTGGTAACATCCACGCCGGAATATCGAAGATGCTAACACATAACTGCCAGATGATGAGTATTAAAAGTATTGCCATAACGGGTGGACCAAATCGCCACGGTGCGTATCGTCGCATCTACTATGCCTCCAATCTACTCGTGGCCAGGCAGAAATTCATTCGTGAACGCTGCTTCGACATCGAGTTCTGACTCAATCAATTCGTTTTCAAACATCCAGTCACTATAGTTCTGCCAGACCTCTGGTTCTTGATGTCCCCAGTAGGGTGCATCACTTTGATAGACATCAGCAAGCCATTCTTGACTTGCTCTGACAAGATCCGGATCTAGATCGGGTTCAGCTTCAATCAAATGCTCAGCAGCGGCCTCCGGTGATTCAATCGCAAATTGATAGCCTTCTGCAGTCGCTTCAGTGAACGCCTCTACAATTTCGGGATCACTCTCAATCAGACCCTCGTTCGTGATGAGCACTGGCGTATAGAAGTTGAGCGCTTCTGAGTATTCGGTGAAGTCGATCGTATTGAGTGGGAAGTCGCGCAGTTCTGCTTCGACACCGGTCCATCCGTAGTAGATCCAAGTAAAATCGACATCACGCTGTACCGCCGTGAAGAAGTCGGTATCTCCGATGTTTAGGTTATTCACTTCACCAATGTCAGCACCGTCTGCCTGCATGATGGAAGCAATCGTTGCCTCCTCGATTGGTGAACCATAGCCTCCGTATGTCTGACCTTCAAGATCGGCCGGTGTCTCAAGATCTTTTTCTTCGGGTGATGCGAGTACAGAAGTGTTATCCTGAATAATCGCAGCAAGTGAAACAATATCTACCCCTTGCAGGCGGGCCTGGGTGACGTTTTCTTGGGCACTGATGCCAAAGTCTCCATTACCAGTCGCCACTGTCTGTTCTGCACCGGCTTCACCAGGTAGAACGATGTTAACATCAAGTCCATGTGCTTCATAGAATCCTTCTGCCTGAGCAGCATAGATGCCTGTGTGGTTTGTATTCGGTGTCCAATCGAGGACGAAGGTAATTTCTCGGAGTGCTTCGGTATCAGATGCATCATCACCCGCATCACTGCCGCACGCCGATAGAAAAATAGCGAGCATTACAGGAAATAGAACTTTTTTCATATTGAAGCTCCTCTCAAATTAGCGATGCCCAATATCCAGAAATGTAAATCCGGACAAAAAAGACACCTTCCGTATCTGGAGGCGTCAAGAACAGTCAAGAATGTATACGTATACCGTAGATTCTCTACACATTCCCTACGCTGGTATTATCCAGATCAGGTCCAAGGGTCAGGTCTTGCCTTCTCAGCCTGTTCTAGGCTCCCCTATGCATCAAGTATTAAATTGATAGCTCTATTATACCACGATGCAATCTCGCATCCAACAGAGGCAATAATAAAAAGCAGTCTTACAAGGCACTAGGCTATGTAAGACTGCTTTTAAATTATCAGTTTGCGAGAGTTCTTTCCATATAGACATGTGGAATACCAGCATCTTCGAATTCGTCAGAAGACACGGTATAGCCAAGCTTCTTATAGAAATCAATGGCATGTACTTGTGCGCCGAGTTTAGCGCGTGTATATCCGTTTTCTGCCGCATGATTGTGGACGAATGCCATCAGTTCCACACCAAGCCTCCTACCACGGGCCTCAGGTAGTACTGCCATGCGTTCTATTTTGATTAATCCGTCGGCTGCCGGACGATATCTGACCGTCCCGATAGGCTCTTCATCGATCAGCAGTATGTGGGTAGATGCATCTTCATGTTCATCAACTTCCCGGTCCATCGGTACATTCTGCTCCTCGACGAAGACGCGCTTACGGATGGCAAGACACTGATTGTACAGGACATTGTTATCTGCGACTTTAATTTCCATTTAAACGCCTCCCTACATTGCATTTTTGCGTCTGATGGCAGTGAACTGCCAGAATATCTTCAGCTGCTCTAAATTCCAGTGGGCCAAGCCGAGTGACAAAGCAGGCTGTGTGCTGAACTTAATGCCGTTTGCTTCAGCTGCTGCCAGTGCCAGGTACTGGATGTGTGGTTTTAGCTCTTTGAAAGGTGCAGACAACCGTTCATTCTCCCGAATCCAGTCCATTGGCGAGACGAGTTCGAAAATATTGATGTGTCGGTAGATGTCTGGCATGGCGATGATATAGCACGCTGCATCGACCTCCGGGTTCTTCTGCGATTCAGCGAAGTATCCTCTGATGGAGAGAAACATCTCTTTGTGCTCATGACTCTGGTAGTAGTACGTGTTCTCTATAGCTCCCTGACCACTGTTTTTGATCTGGTCTTCTAGATAATCGAACATTTCATTTATGTTTGTTTCCTTGTCGTAGGTTTTTCTCATAACGATCAGCTCCTAGACTTCATTACGTGCTCTATTGCTTTCGGCACCGTTATACTCCTCTGTACTTTCTTCGTAATACTCTTGAGTATTGTCTTCATAGTTGAACTGTTCGACACTTTCCTCTTGGATACCGTCTACACCATTACCATTCTCAGGTGGCCAATAGTTATCCTCTTCGGTAGTTGGACCTTCTTGTGGTATGCCCATACCTGGCTCCTCTGTAGAAGATTCGGATTGTGGTTCTTCATCCGTCGGTTCTTCAGAGGTTCTATCCATACCTTCTTCACCTTCGATACTTTCTTCAGGATCATCTTCCGGGATATCGAACCCATCTCCGAGCCGGCTTTGGAAGCCATCTCTCATGAAGTAAGGTTCCCAATCGGGTCTAAATTCATCCAAGTAGTAGTCATCCACAAACTGGTAGGGAACGATGTAGTCGGATAGGCGGATGTTCATTAGGTCGTAAGGTTCCGGTGGATCGAGTTCAAGTATTTCCCTGAGCGTTTTAGAAATCAGGTATAGATGTTCCTCGTTGGCCCAGTAGAAATATGCACCGTTACGCTCGAACCAGAAATCATCACCGCGCAGCTGTGTTGTATCGAATTCTATACTATTGAAAGAGTAGTAGGCGGCAAGACTGCGGATTTCCTTACTCGACATATTATGTTTGGTGTTATCAGCAACTACCTCAATCAGGTCATCCAGCTTTGTCAGTGCACCAGTACTCTTCGCTTTGCCAAGTATTTTCTGAACCAGCTCGAGTTGACGTTGTCCACGACCAAGATCGGTGTCGATGCGGCGGCTTCTGACTACCGCTAGGGCTTCCTCGCCATCGAGTTCCTGGAGTCCTTCTTCGAGAACAATCTTTTCACCGCGGTCAGTCTGATTCGGTTCTTCCATATCGAATGGTACATCGAATTCCACGCCTCCGAGGGCATCGACCACGTCAACAACAGCGGACATATTAACACGGACATAATAGTCGACAGGAACATTAAGCAATGATTCAACAGCTCTCATTGAACCTTCAGGCCCATTTTCACGGTGCGCATGCGTAATCTTGTCGTAGTAGTTATTTTCTGGGAAGTAAGTTAACGTATCTCTCGGTATGCTGACCATCTTCACTTCATCTTGTGTTTTATCGAAAGTAGCCAGAATCATTGTATCTGTTCTAAAGTCTTCAGAAGTTAGATTATCCTGCTCTTTACGCGTTTCACTTTCATCGATACCCAATATAAGTACTGTAAAACTGTCTAGGGAGGGATCGATGTCGTCAAGTCTCAGTTCCGAACGGTCGCGGTCAGTTGCTTCGAAAGAATCGCTGACTCCCTGTTCGAATGAGGTGAAAAGGTTATAGATATAAACGCCGACAACTACAAGTGCAATAAGTAAAAAACCTAATACTCCATAAAAAATCTTTCTTTTCATAACTTTTTAGACCCACTTTTGTAAATTTATATGTAATGACTCGTCATTATGATTGTAATTATAATACGAGAATAAACAAATGAAAATAGGTGTCCGGTTTGACTGGCATCTAATTTCATACAAAATAAGGCCCATTCAGCCAGACGGCTTAGTCTTGGACGAATGGGCGGCATGAGATAAACATAATGTAAAATCAACAAGTCAAGTGCCGATGCTCATCATGTAATGTGTTTGAGGATCAGCCGGTACTACAGGCTCCAGTAGAAGTAGCCTTTAGATTTTAACAACTGTCGGTCCATGACTCCTTTAATATCTACCAAAACTTTTTTGTCGTTTTTATACATGGCATCAAGTTTATCGAAGTCTGACATGGCGTTATACACGGTATGTGGAACAGCGAACACGACGCAATCAAGATCATTAAGGTCCTCTTGACTACTCAACCGGATATCGAACTCTTCAAGTACAGTTTTCTCATCGGCAATTGGATCGTGTACAAGCACCTCCACGCCGTAATCTTCGAGTTCACGGATGATATCAATGATTTTGGTATTGCGCACGTCCCCTACATTCTCTTTGAATGTCAGACCGAGAATCGCAATCTTTGAACCATCGATGACTTGTTTTGCTTTAATCATCTGCTTGATGACATTGCTTGCGATGTATTTCCCCATGTCATCATTGATTTTTCTGCCAGATAGAATAATCTGAGAGTGGTATCCAAGCTGCTCCGCTTTATAAGTGAAGTAGTACGGATCCACACCAATACAATGGCCACCGACTAAGCCTGGGGTAAAATTAAGGAAGTTCCACTTTGTACCAGCAGCTTCGAGCACAGCTTTAGTATTGATATCCATTTTGTTGAAAACCATGGACAGCTCGTTCATAAAAGCGATGTTGATATCTCTTTGGGAGTTCTCGATAACTTTCGCAGCTTCGGCCACCTTGATGGACTCAGCTTCGTGCACTCCAGCCTCAATTATGGCACTGTAGACGCTCGAAATCTCTTTTAAAGCAGCTTCATCCGATCCGGAAACAACCTTGACGATGCGAGTCAAAGTGTTCTCTTTATCGCCGGGATTGATCCGTTCTGGAGAATAGCCTACTTTAAAATCTTCGTTGTACTTCAGTCCAGATTCTTTTTCGAGAATTGGAATGCAGATATCTTCTGTCGTACCTGGATAGACAGTGGACTCGTAGACTACGATGGATCCTTTAGTTAGGTTTCTACCCACCGTTTCGCTTGCTTTAATAAGGGGTGTGAGATTCGGTGTTTTGTCTTCGTTGATCGGAGTTGGGACTGCGACAACGTGGAATTTGCAGTGTTTCAGTTCTGTTTCTTCGTTGGTGAACGTCATCGACGTCTGCTTTAATGCATCGTTTCCGACTTCGTCTGTTACATCAACGCCAGAAATATATTGATCTAACTTACTTTTGTTTACATCGAAGCCAACGACATCGAATTTCTTGGCAAACTCGACAGCAACAGGAAGCCCAACATATCCGAGGCCGACTACGGCGATTTTTTCTTCTTTACTTTGCAGTTTTTCAAACAAATCCATAATGTCTAGTATCTTCCTTTACGTACGTATTTGTGCGTGCAATATGTATGTACAATCATATAATCTTACAAAGGTTCATTATACAACTTCCGTGTGTATATTGCACTTTTTACTCGTTAGAATATGAAAAGTAATGCCAGTATGCTAGAATTACTAGATGAAACTTAACGGGTAGGACATTTTGAGATACAAGCGTCCTTAACATATTTAAGCTACCTTTTCAGTGTGTTTTGAACATCTCTCATTTACACTACTTTTGAGCATAGCAAATGTATCAGTAACCTTAGTACGATACATAAAAATAACTACTGGATCGGGTTATATAAAAATAGGGGAGCGGTTGAAAGAATGGAAATTTCAGTAATCGGTACAGGGTATGTCGGTCTTGTTACAGGAGTTTGTCTGGCAGACCTTGGCCACCAGGTAATGTGCATTGACATCGATAAAGAAAAGATTGGTACACTCAAGCAAGGTATCAGCCCTATCTATGAAGAAGGATTATCAGATTTACTTAAGAAAAATATTTCAAACAAAAATTTAAGTTTTACATCAGATTATAAAGAGGGATTACGTGGCAAAGAAGTTATTTATATAGCTGTCGGTACACCCCAAGCAATGGATGGATCAGCAGATCTGACCTATGTGGAAAAAGTATGCAAATCAATCGCAAGATATCTTGAAAACGATGCAATTGTTGTAACCAAAAGTACTGTGCCAGTCGGAACAAATGAATGGATCAAGCAAACAATAGAAGGTAATCTCCAAAAAGATATAGAAATTAAAATAGTATCCAACCCTGAGTTTCTTCGCCAAGGGTCAGCAGTCTATGATACATATCATGGCGACCGCATCGTGATTGGCTCAGAGGATGCAGAAGCTTTGAATATTCTTGAGAGCATTAATGCGGACTTCTCCATTCCGATCGTGAAGACAGACCTCAGAAGTGCTGAAATGATAAAATACGCCTCTAACGCATTTCTAGCAGCCAAAATTAGTTTTATAAACGAAATGGCGAATCTTTCCGAACGTATAGGCGCTAATATTGATCATGTTGCTGCCGGCATGGGCATGGATAAAAGAATTGGGAATGCATTTTTGAATGCGGGAATTGGCTACGGTGGATCTTGTTTTCCCAAAGATACTAGGGCAGTGATATCAATTGCTAAAGAGGCAGATTACGAGATGCCGATACTAGAGAATGTCGTAGATTCAAATGAACGCCAAAGAGGTATTATTGTTGACAAGATGATGTCACGTTTTGAAAGATTAAAAAATAAAAAAGTTGCTATTCTTGGTCTGGCTTTTAAACCGGAGACAGATGACATTCGCGAAGCGCCATCCATTTCAGTAACTGAAAAGCTTTTGGAAGCGGGTGCTGAGGTGTGTGCTTATGATCCAGCAGCGAGAAGAAACGCAGAGAAAGTTCTGTCCAACAAAGTGGCTTATGCGGATAGTGTCTCCGAAGCTATAACAGAAGCAGATATCGCAGTGATTCTCACAGAATGGAAAGAGATTAAAAAATTTCCAATTGAAGACTATAAAAAATATATGAAGTCACCCATAATTTTTGATGGTAGAAACTGTTTTACGCTGGAAGAAGCTAAGGATAGCGGTGCCGAATATCACTCAATTGGGCGTCCCGTAGTTCGTGATTCAGTTGTTTATAAATAGGAAATGGAAGCCGATAATATATCGGCTTTTTTTATTTATCCTTCATATTGTGTGGGCTACCAAGTACATTCAATTATGAAGTTAGATATGTTATAATTCGCGGAGTAAATAACGGTAGGGAAGGCTTGAAGTGATGCAGAAGAAAAAAGTATTGTTTTTTATATATCAGATGGGTGCAGGCGGTGCTGCAAGAACTTTTCTAAACATCCTAAACAATATCGATAGGGCGAAGTTTACTCCGATTCTAGTCACTTTGGATTATAATGGTGGTTATGAAACCTATATAAAAGACGATGTGAAAATCATAAAGCTACCAACGAAGCGATTAAGGTCTGCCATACTTCCATTGGCCAAAACAATTAGAAAAGAAAAGGTTGATATAGTCTTCAGCACGATTCCAAACTATAATGTTATAGCGATATTAGGCACAATACTATCATTCAGTCGTGCGAAAAATGTTGTTAGAGAAGCAGCCTTTCTTGGTGGATCCTTAAGAGAAAATATTAAACTTAGAGTCGTTGGCAAATTATATAAGCATGCTGATAGAGTAGTTGCGCTTTCTAAAGGTGTGCAAGATAACATTATCAATCGCTATAAAGTTAACCCGAAAAAAATAAGTGTTATCTATAACCCGGTAGATGTAGACGGTATACAACGTCTGGCAAGACAAGACGATATTCGAGCTGAGGATAAAGAAATTTTAAAACGAGCTAGTAAAATAGTAGTCACGGCCGGCCGACTTGTTGCAGACAAGGACCATCGAACATTGATCAATGCTTTTTCTAAAGTTCAAAGTCGAATCAATGACGCTCACCTTGTCATATTGGGTGAAGGCATACTAGAAGAAGAATTAAAGCAATTGGTGCGAAAATTAGAGCTTGAAGAGTATGTGCACTTTTTTGGGTTCCAGAAAAATCCTTATGCTTATTTCCAGGCGGCCGATCTCTTCGTATTATCTTCTGTCAGGGAGGGATTCGGACATGTTTTGGCTGAGGCGCTTTCTACGGGAACTCCAATTGTTTCAACAGATGCAAGACCTGGTGCTTCAGAAGTATTGGACTACGGTGTATACGGTGAAATGTGTCCACGTTCTGATTCGGTGAAACTGGCAGATAAAATTTGTTCCATGTTATTATTAAGTGATGAGGAGCAGAGAGATATAGTTGAAAAAGGGATTGAGCGAGCGAACCATTTTCATGTCGATAAGATAGTCAGACAATATGAAAATATGTTTTTGCACATATTAGAAGAGAAACATTCGTGAGGAGAAAAATATATGAAAACCGATAAAAGAGTGGTGCATATGACGACAGTCCATCACCCTTACGATCCAAGGATTTATCATAAGCAATGTAAATCATTACAAAATGCAGGATTTGATGTCACATTGGTTGCGAGACGAGATCCAAAGCAGAACGAGGAAGATAAGACAATCCCTCACATTAAGCTTAAAACTTATAAAAGTCGACTCAAGCGTATGATTTTTGGTACATATTCAGCGTACAGAAAAGCTAAAACCTTGAAAGCAGATGTCTATACAATCCATGACCCAGAGCTACTTCCTGTTGCATGGGCATTGAAAAATAAAAATAACGTAGTCATTTACGATGTGCATGAGGACTACGTGACGAGTATCCTGCAAAAAGACTACCTAAATCAGACAGCGAAGCAACTAATTGCTGTAGGATACAAAACAATGGAAAAATTCTTTACAAAACACATGGGAATATCACTTGCTGAAAAGTACTATCAAGATACTTACCCAGAGGGCGTAACGATATTGAATTATCCCACGGTGAATGAGACCTTTATTGAGCATGAGCGGATTGGTGAAGTGGAAAACAGTGTACTTTACACCGGAAATGTTTCTTACGTAAGAGGAGCACTACAGCATGGTAGACTGCCTCAAATAGACCCGACACTTACCGTACATTTTATCGGCAAGTGTCCTAGTGAGCTTGCTGAAGAAATGGGGGTTGAAGCCGGCAACCACAGAGGTCAGCTTAAAATTGAGGGAATTGACAGCTTTGTTGAAAAAGAAGATATAGAGAAGAAATACTTGGAGAGAAATTGGCTTGCCGGAATCGCACTATTCCCGCCAACCGAGCATTATATGAAAAAAGAGCTGACGAAGTTCTTCGAGTATATGAACGCAGGACTCCCAATTGTCTGCTCAAATTTTCCAGTATGGAAAGCATTTGTCGAAAAACATAAGTGTGGCATTGCGGTGGACCCTACGGATAATGAAGCAATTAAAGCTGCATTTGACTATTTAAAAGGACAACCTGAAGAGGCTCGGCGTATGGGAGAAAACGGCAAAAAAGCCGTACAAGAAGAACTTAATTGGCAAACTCAGGAGCAGAAAATGGTGCACTGGTATAGTGCGTTGATGAACGTTGAATCCTACGAGAGGAGCATTAAATAATGGCACAGAATACATCGCCTACGATATCGGTTATTACGCCAGCTTATAATGCTGAACGATTCATCGAAGATACGATACAATCTGTACTCGATCAGACATACGATTCCTGGGAGATGGTCATTGTAGATGATCGTTCACAAGATCGTACTGTTCAACTGATTAGAGAGATGCAGGAAAAAGATAATCGGATAAAATTGATTGAGCTTGAAGAAAATTCTGGTTCTGCTGTGGCAAGAAATACAGCGATTGAAAATGCACAAGGACGATACCTTGCGTTTTTGGATAGTGACGATCGCTGGATGCCCGAGAAGCTGGAACGTCAGCTCGCCTTTATGCAAGAGAAAAATATTGCCTTTTCCTACACTTCTTACATTCGTACATTGGAAGATGGCACAGAGACTGATTATATTTCGAAAACTCCAAGGAAAGTTGACTGGGATGCTTTGATGAAACGCTGCGTCATTGGGTGTTTAACTGTAATGCTCGATACGAAGAAAACGGGAAAAATTAAGATGGTGGATATCCGGACGCGGCAAGACTATGCGCTTTGGCTCAATCTAACGCGTCGCGGATTCATCGCCCATGGTTTTCCAGAAATTCTGGCCAAATACCGGGTGGTCGGCAATTCTATCTCCAACAACAAGTGGAAAGCAGCGAAACGTAATTGGTATGTCTTCAGACATATCGAATCACAGAGCTTGCCGAAAACGTTATGGTATTTCGGCCATTATGCAGTCATTGCAGTAAAAGATCTGATTAAATATAAATTAATGATAAACAAAGGTCCTGGAAGAACCAATTCCGACCGTTAGTAAACTAGGCGGTGTCTTTTTAACTATGAAAAATTATTTGCAGGAAATGCTTAACCGTAAAGACTTATTGTATTACCTAGTAAGATCTGGATTGAAAGCGGAACATCGCAACAGTTACTTAGGTTACTTATGGTGGCTACTCGATCCACTTCTTAGTGTGCTTGTCTTTTATTTCCTTGTAGTCGTCATTCTTAACCGGGGGGATACGGAAAATTATCCCCTGTTCCTTGTCATCGGATTGATTGTATGGCGGTGTATCAGCTCGACGTTGAACTCTTCATCAAAATCAATCATGCAGTATAGCTCAATTGTCAGCCAAGTGTACTTGCCGAAGTCACTGTTTCCAATTTCATTTGCGTTGACGCAACTTTTTAATTTTGCTTTTGGACTTATCGTTATAGCGGTATTCCTTGCAGCGTTCAGGGTCATGCCGGGTTGGGAACTTGTGTTTTTACCTATATTAGTCATAGTACAAACGACATTTCTATTGGCAATCGGAACAATACTGGCGTTTGTTACCGTGTTTGTACGGGACCTCGAAAATATCCTCCAGTACGTGACTCGAGTATTCTTCTACGCCTCTCCAATCATCTGGGAAGGCGGCAGACTGCCACCAGAATACAACTGGGCAGTTGCATATAACCCAGTGGCGATCATCGTCACGTCATACAGAGATATTCTTATGAATGGAAAAATGCCTGATTTGACTGGGCTTGGAATCATCTTTGTAGCATCTGTCGTCGCAATGATAGCGATGTTGTGGTATTACAGTAAAAACGAGTATAAAATAATCAAAGCGCTATAAAGTAAAAGCTAGCGTATATTTAAAAAGAGGGTTTTTGAATTGTCTAAACACGAAGATTCAAAACTGAAAAACGAAACACCACAAAAAAATTCCGTGATTAATTCCGAGGGTGTCGGTGTAACATTTTTCTCAGGCAACCATGCAGCGGACTTCAAGTCTAGAATAATGGACTTTTTTAAAAACTGGAAGTTGCCTGAAAGGCAATTGGTCCAACCCTTAAATGACATTACATTTGAAGGTAACGAAGGAGAGATTCTCGGGATTATCGGTTCCAATGGCGCAGGGAAGTCGACGCTTTCGAGAATTATCTCCGGCATTTTAAAAGAAGATTATGGTGTGATGGACGTCAAAGGTAAGGTCACTGCGTTATTCTCCTTTGGGATGGGCTTTAACGGTGAGTTGCCGGGTAAGGAAAATGTGTATCTCAACGGCATGATGCTCGGTATCGATAAAAAGGAAATCGACCGCTATATTGAGGATATTAAAGAATTTTCTGAGCTAGGGGACTTTTTCGAACAGCCGATGAAGTATTATTCAAGCGGTATGAAGTCAAGGCTCGGTTTCAGTGTGGCAGCCAATCTGCATCCTGAAATACTGATTCTCGATGAAGCGTTGAATACCGGAGACGCGAAATTTTCTAAGAAAGCTGCCGAGAAGATGCAGTCGCTTGTCAAAGAAGCCAAAATGGTTATTCTAGTGACTCATAGCTTGAGATACGCGCAAAATAACTGTAATAGAGTCATGTGGCTTGATAAAGGAAAAGTAAGAGAAATCGGCGATCCGAAAACAGTCATTGCGAATTACCGTGCCACTGTGCCTAAGCGGCCACAACGAAAACAAAAAGGCAAACTGGAACTTCAAAAGACTGAAACCGAAGTGAAGGACAACGTCGTCATTAGAGCGAAAGACGTCAGTGTGTCTTACAAGCTGACAACAGGTACTTTCTGGGCACTGAAAGATGTAAACTTTGAAGTGCGGGAAGGCGAGGTCGTGGGGATCATTGGTCACAACGGAGCTGGAAAAAGCACCTTATGTAAAGCATTGACCAAAATCCTGAGGCCGGATATCGGAGAACTGGAACTGTACGGAGAAACTTCAGCACTCCTCGGATACGGCACTGGATTCAATCAGCACTTGACCGGTGAGGATAATATTTATCTCAATGCGCTGTTGCTTGGGATACCTAAAAAACGAGTGGATGAAAAATTTGATCAGATCATCGAATTTACAGGGCTCGGGGACAAAGTGAAGAAACCTGTCAAAGATTTTTCCAGCGGTCAAAAAGCACGTCTCGGGTTCAGCATCGCAGCCAATCTTCAGCCAGACATATTTATTGTGGATGAAGCATTATCAACAGGAGACTTGGCTTTCCAGCAAAAAGCGAGTGAACGTATACAAGAGATGATGAGTCGAGCCAAAGTTGTCATTATCGTTTCTCATAGTTTGGCATTCATTGAAAAAATCTGTACACGCGCGATCTGGATGGAGCAAGGTAGAGTGATGTTTGACGGTAGCGCTGAGGAAGCGGTCTATAAATATAAAGAAGCGCAAGGATTATTGAAGCCTGCGCAAAGAAGACAGAAAGCCGCTCAGGACGTCAACCAACCAAAAATCAAAAGTAATGCCCAAGACGAAGCCCAAAGAATAAAGAGTACGTAATTGCATTATGTCGTCCAATGAATCGTTCCGGTCAGTTAAGTGGTTATATATAATATATTAAGGCGGTACAATATGCTCAAAAAAATATTATCGAAGCCCGTCGATTGGGCGGTCTATTCACTGCTCGATGAAAAGCAACGTAAGCAAATCGGTGATTTACTGTCACAGAAACAAAAAGATACTGTGGTCCGGTTATTAAATGGAAAAAAGTTTACTCAGAGACGTAAGTTGAAAGTATTGAAGCAACATTTGTATAATTTCGGTTTTACTGATAGGGCATTGTCCGACATGGATCGCTTCTTACATGAGGCTGACAATATGGAAATTAAAAGACTCATCTCCTGGGAGCTGAGTCTTTGGCATGCCAACAAAAATACGACTGAAGGCGCCAAAGTTGCTTTGGAGTACCTCCCCACTGCCACCACAGGTGAAACCAGTGTGGACCAACAGAGGCGAATTTCAATCGTCACAGCAGAATGTTTATCGAGAGTAGGCGAACTGTCTGAAGCGAAGGTTGTTTTGCAGCAACAACTGAAAAAACAAGTGCACCCAGATCTGTATTTGGCTGAAGCGAACTTGGAGAACGATATCCAAAAGCGCTTTGAATTCATCAATAAAGCATTTAGCTTATACAACCTGGCACCGATCGGCTTCTCCAAGAAGAGTGATCGTCAGACTTACGATGATCTAGCGACACTATCAAATCTTGATTCAGTCACTGACGGACCTAAAGTATCCATTATCTTACCAGCATTCAAAGCGGAAGAAGGCATCAAAATCGCTATCGATTCGATTCTAGGCCAGACGTGGCGAAATCTAGAACTGATTGTCGTGGACGATTGTAGTCCGGACGGCACGGCAGATGTTGTTAAATCATATGCCAAAAAAGACGAACGCGTAAAATTCATGTCTACGCCTACCAATAGTGGCCCATACGTTGCAAGGAATATCGGCTTGAATGCAGTAACAGGTGAATTTGTCACTATCAACGATGCGGATGACTGGTCGCATGCTAAAAAAATAGAAACACAGGTCACTCATCTGTTAGACCATCCTAAAGTGGTTGCGAACACCTCAGAACATGCAAGATTGACCGAAGATCTGACTTTTTATCGCAGAGGCACACCAGGTAAATACATATTCCCTAACATGTCCTCCATCATGTTCAGAAGAGAGCCGGTGCTTGATACACTCGGTTACTGGGATAGTGTACGATTCGCTGCAGACGGGGAATTCAAACGACGACTTATCAAAGCCTTTGGACAGAGCAGCTATACGGATCTGAAGTCCGGTCCTTTATCACTTCCGAGACAATCCGTTTCTTCACTCACCAGCAGTTCAGCATTCGGCTACGATGGATTTTTCATGGGGGTAAGGAAAGAGTACGTTGAAAGTCTCGAGTTTCACCATAAAACAAGCACGCTATACTATGAGTATCCACAAAGTGCCCGGCCTTTCCCAGTACCAGAACCGATGTGGCCTATAAGAGAAGAGAAGGTAGACGGTTCCAGGCAGTTTGACTACGTGGTTGTCGCTGATTTTAGAAGAAACAGCGACATGCTTACAAAACAAATTATGAAGCTGAAAACACAGTATACTCGCATTGGTCTCATGCAACTATATAGCTACGATTTACAAGATGGCACTGCTATTGATCCAAGTATTCGTCAGGTAATAGATGGTACACATGTCCAGATGCTTGTATATGGTGAAAAAATAAGTACGATCAAGTTGAATGTAACAGATCCTGAACTACTTATGACTTGGCAAAAGTACCGACCGACCATTTCTGCAGAAGAAGTCATTGTGACGGTCGATAAAAGAATCGAAAGCGAAGCGCTCTCTCTGATCCAGACCCATATGGTGGAGTATTTTAATGCGCAAGGAAGATGGATTACAAAAGACAGCGGTATCGAATCGTATTTAGATCGTCTCGGCATCGTGGCGGAGACAAAGGGTGTAGGTGGGTCAAGTGATGTCTAAGGACAAACTGCTGGCTGAATTGAAAAGTCTAAGCGAAACCTATAAAAAGGCAGAGAATGAAAAAGAACACACGCTATCAACACTGTCTCGTCTACAAGGGGAATTTGAGGTAGCCAGTACACGTATGCGCCGAATTAAAAGTGCACAGGCGGGCATTAAACAAGGGGTTCGTACCACAGGCGCCTATATACTTGGTAGACGCAATCGCAAAAAACTGTTCAGTCGAAGCTACCGGATGAAAGACGCTCAAAACAAACTGAAACAGTATACGTATCATCTGTATGAACTTGGATTTACGAAACATGCGCTAGAAGAACTAGAAGCATGCTACACGACATCAAAAGATTGGAACCTTAGACGAGCAGCCGCTTGGGAATTGGCCTTGTGGTATGCCAATAAGTACGACGTCGATGGTGCGCGCGAAGCGTTTAAATATCTGCCAACAGCAGTCAAAGGCGTCAAGGAAGCAGCATTCCTAAGACGATCAGCAATCATCGGTGCCGAGTGTGCAGACAGAGCAGGTCAAAAAGGTAGCGCTCTAAATCTTCTGGGCACAGTAATGGAACAGCGCCATCCTGATATATTCTTGGCTCGAGCCAACTTGGCTATAGATTTAGCAGAGCGCACGGAATGGATTAATTTAGCACTGGCACATTACAATCTTACACCGGTTGCTTTTCGGGAAGACACGTATGACAGTCTTACCAGTGAAAAAGCTTTGGAGATATCCGATGGTCCTAAAGTCACTGTTATCATGCCAGCCTATAATGCAGCTCGGGGAATCAGTACAGGCATTGAGTCCATCTTGAATCAGACGTGGGCAAATATAGAACTGATCGTCGTCGACGATCAGAGTACTGATGAGACGGTATCGATAGTGAGTCAACATGCAGCGGCTGATACGCGCATCAAATTGATGACCACTCCGAAAAACAGCGGACCGTATGTTGCTCGTAATATTGCGCTAGGAGCAGCTACAGGCATGTTCGTCACAGTCAACGATGCAGACGACTGGTCGCATCCCGAGAAGATCGAAATCCAGGTGAGGCATCTATTAAATAATGAAAAAGTGATTGCTAACACATCGGCTCACGCACGATTGACAGAATCGTTAAAGCTCCATAGAAGGGGGACACCTGGTACGTACATCTTTTCCAATATGTCATCGTTGATGTTCAGAAGACAACCTGTCTTGGATCAGATTGGTTACTGGGATCAGGTAAGGTTTGCCGGAGACAGTGAGTATAAAAGAAGGATGGAAGCAGTCTTTGGCACTGCGGCAATAGTAGATCTTGATAGTGGTCCACTTTCTTTTCCAAGACAGGCACAGGGCTCTCTTACGTCCAGTTCCGCCTATGGTTACAAAGGATTTCTGATGGGTGTGCGAAAAGAGTATGCAGAAACGTATAGAGCCTTTCATCGTCAAGTGGATATCACCGATTTGTACTATCCATTTGAACCTTCTATTCGCCCGTACCCTGTACCGGCACCGATGCGAATAAAGAAAGAACATAATAACCTTGGCTATAGAGCATTTGATATAGTCATTGTCGCTGATTTTAGGATGGCAAGTAACTTCCATAAGTCGACACTTAAAGAAATCGCTCGAAATCAGGAACGAAACCTTCGAACGGGTCTCGTTCAGATGGCACATTATGATTTCGACATATCAAAATCGATCAATGAGGATATTCGAAATATCATCGATGGAAACAGTGTAGAAATGCTGGTCTATGGTGAGTCGGTGGAGACACAAGTACTTTTAATCAAACATCCGCTCGTCTTCGAGTTTGAGCAAGTTTATACTCCTGACATAAGAGCACGTATCGTACGCGGAGTGATAGAACAACCTCCCGAGCAGTTAAGACAGTTGTCACGGTACGCTGCGAAGTATGCGGGTAAAGAAGTAATATGGCATCCGTTAAACGATTCGGTAAGAAAAACAATCAATCCTACCGGTATCCGGTTGTCTGCAGAAAATTGGATGGGTTACGAACGCAAACTGGACGATTGGATTTTATAATTGTATTTCTGAGACCAGGATAGGTAGGTGGACTATGACTAAGGCTGATCAGTCAAATGATGCATTGATAAAGGCAATGATTCAAACAGAAGCAGATATCAAGAAAGCCGAGCAGGATAAAGTATCTGCAGAGAAGCAGATTGAAAATATAAAAAAGAGCAGCACCTATAAGTTGTTCGGGGGGACGAGTAAAGTCTCTCAAAAACAGCGATATGTCGAGGAAAACGCTATACTGCGTGACGCACTGGGGAAGGCCACTGAAGAACTGAAAGAGACTAAAGAAGCGCTGAATCTTGCAAAGCTCGATGATCGTAGAATGAATAGCATAGAGCTTCGAGACGCTATTAGGGAAGTCGAGCAGGATGCTGGACTCATGTCACATATGGAGAGAGTAGTAGAGCAGAAGAAGCAGCATGATCAGAACTACAAGGAAGCTCTTATCTACATAGGCAGACTGTTCATGAACGCTCGTACCGAGTATCGGCAGAGTGTCTACTCGACCTTGCTTGAGGGATTGAAGATAGAAGATATACCTGAGTTTATGATGAGAGAAGCATTTAAAGATAAGCCACTGACTCTTAAACATGCAACATCTTTCAGAGCCAGTATGAACATGAGGATACGGAAAAGTCAGTTGGTCGGAGAACTGCCTGAGTATGCTTTGGATAACAAGCAAAAGGCATACGACTTTGTCGATCTATTGAACGTTGATAGACCATGGATCTCCGATCAGACTTACGCAGTGGATCAATTGTCATTCAAAGCTGGGACAGTAGTAAAACCTGCTGATGGTGCTGGAGGACGTGGGGTATATCTCATTTATGAACTTGACGACATCACAGATATGAAACGGTCCAGGAAACTATCAAGTATCTCTGCACTTGTTGAAAGTATGAAACTGGACGTTGAGAAAGGTTGGGTGAAAGGCGACGACTGGTCTGTGGAATCGTTGATTCTAGCGAATAACCAAGAAAAGATTCCTGCGAATGATATTAAGTTCTATTGTTTCTATGGAAAAGTAGGACTCATACTAGAAATTGAAAGATACCCTGAATTGAAGTATTGCTGGTGGACGGCTGAGGGGCAAAGAGTGTCAACTGGCAAATACGATAACGCACCATTCAAAGGCGACGGGGTGACACATCAAGAGGTAGAGAAAGCTGAAGCCATCAGCAAAAAAATTCCAGCGCCCTTCATTAGAATCGATTTTCTGCGTTCAGAGTCTGGTCTAGTGTTCGGAGAATTTACTCCAAAGCCTGGTAACTATGATGAGTTTAACGAGAGGACAGACCAACGGTTAGGCGACCTGTTTTTAGAAGCGGAAGGCAGACTTGAAAGAGACTTGATGGACAATAGTTTTGAAGCCTTCAGAAATTTCATGATATAAGGATTAGTCCAGTGTATCCCTCTTCTAAATATTTCTGGTGAATTTCTCAAAGGATGCGGGTTGTACGCAACCTATAGTAGGGACGGAAGACGTATATGTAAGCCAACCCCTATAGAAAAGTCTAACTAACAGGTTAGACTTTTTCTATGTTTAAATGGCTACAATTTGCGAGTGGCACTTCTGGTTCGTCTATCTGCTATGAGCATGCTGGGAATTTTGTATATGATATAATTTTATAAAGTCGATAGAGAAAAGTATGAACTCTCAAGTGGTTCACGGATGAAACAGGAGGAATGGTTATGAAAGAACAAGGTCGGGAGTGGCTACCCCACCTATCTGGCGACATCGTCTCAGAAGCACACGGAAATTATTTGGATGCCTATGTGGTAGCACTTGAAGGATGGCGACGCGGTTTAACACTGAAGTGGCACGTCAAAGAGTCGGAGAAGTTTGAGGAGATGCGGAGTTGGTTTGTAGATACCCCGGGTCAATTGTTCACTTTGTCTTCAGAGCATCGGACACATTATTTCTTTCGAACCCGAGGAGACAAAGTATCCAATGAGGCAGTGGATATAGGCAAGGATAAGGAGAGAACAAAGGTCTCGTTGCGATCGAAAGGGGTGGTGATCCCGGAAGGTAGGAAGTTCGGTCGGGATACTTCCGATAGCACTATTAAAAAGTATGCCGAAGATCTTCAATTTCCTTTGGTAGTAAAGCCGCTGGACGGTAGTTTCGGTAGAGGGATCGTTTCCAACATAGAAAACCATCTGGAATTGGAAGCTGCACTCGAATACGTACGGGGAAAGTTGAACTTCCGTGAAGTGATTATTGAGAGGTATATCCCTGGTAAGGAATATCGTATTTATGTGGTCGATGGCCAAGTCGTCGGTGCAATGAACCGAATACCGGCTAATATTGTCACAGACGGCATGCATACAATAAAAGCACTAATAGACAAAAAGAATGAAATAAGAGCTTCAAACCCGCGTCTAGTAAGCTGCCCGATCCTAGTTAATGAGGAAGTGGAAGCGTTTCTGGGCAAGCAGGGCCTGACACTCGATTCGATCCCTCAACCAAACAAGACAATCTTTCTGACAGACAAAACGAACATTTCCATTGGTGGCGATCCGATTGATGTATTGGACGAAATATCGACAGAAATCAAAGAATCCGCCGTTAGTGCGCTAAAAGCTGTACCACAGTTGAGCCACGGGGCAGTTGATCTCATCGTTCATGAAGACACCTTGCAACCTTATATCATTGAATTGAATCCAACTGCCAATCTAGGCGGATTGCTTTATCCAATCAAGGGGCGAGCAAGAGATATTCCTCGGGCAATTATAGATCATTATTTTCCAGAGACGATTGACGATGATCGGGAAACTTCTACTGTCTATTTCAGCTACGATGAAGCATTGATCCCATTAAAAGATAAGACAGCCTTCAGAAGCACATTAGTGCCGTTCAAGTACGAAGTACTACATGCTAGAAAACATGTTTTAACTGGAACGGTCGATGATTTTAATTTTCATCAATGGATCAAAGCTCAAGCGTTTGAGCACGATTTAATCGGTCGTATTGAGACAAAAGGAAATGGTCGTATAGAAGTCATTGTCGGGGGTAATACTGTCTATGGTCTGGACAGATTTGCAGAAAGTCTCTCGCAGCAGGAGAGCGCAGTCGATTTCGCTGTTTCTGATGAAGCGGAGTACAATGGAACGATAAAAATTGGATTCGAAATTGAAGGCGAGCAAAGAGAGTTGCAAGCACAGTACAAGGAGAATCAGGGAAAGCTTGCTGCGGCTGAAAGAGAATTGAAAAAACTGGAGAAACAATACAACAATATGCTGACTAGTCGGGCTTGGAAGTTGACTAGTCCGCTTAGAAAACTGACTGGATCTGTAAAGTTTCTGTATAGAAATGCTAAGAGATAGAAAGGGTAGATTAAGAAAAATATCTTTTGAACTCTTTATATCAATCACTCATTGATCTAAGTAAAAGGACGTCATACTGTACCCTCTTTTTTATGAGGCGAATTATTATATGAAAGGAGCGCGAATTGATGAATGAAAAACGAAACGATGTGTCGGGGTTCCCGGAAAGTGCCCATGGCGTTGCTTTGATAGCTTATACTATTTCACTTGAAGCGTGGCGAAGGGGAATTGAAGTAAAGTTTTTTAAAACATTTGTCAAAAACCAAATTAAAGCGCGGTACACTTTGTCCTATGCTGGTCGAGAACACACATTCCAGTTGTCTCTGGGAGATAAGGTGTCGAAAGAAGCGAGAAGCATTGGTAAAAGCAAAACATTAACCAGACGGTATTTAACGGATGCAAATGTATCAATGCCTGAAGGCGAAGTTTTTTCTGTTTATAACAGTGAATTTTGCGAAGCTATTGGTTACGCGAAAGCATTGGGATATCCTGTTATAATAAAACCCGCCCGAGCGAGTTTGGCAATTGGCGTTCACACGAATATCATGGATGAAGAAGCGCTAGTAAGAGCGCTCGATGAAGTACACGGCGAACTTGGGTATAATGATATCATCATAGAACGACATGTAGCTGGAGAAGATACTAGGGCTTATGTCATAGAGGATCAAGTCATCGGGGCTTTCAAAAGGGTGCCGGCTAGAGTTGAAGGGGATGGTATACAAAGCCTCGAAGCACTGATTGACAGTAAAAATATCTACCGAAAGCAGAACCCCCATCTGAGTGGCAATTTGATTGAAAAGAATGATGCATTAAAAACTAAGATTCGTGCCCAAGGCTATCATATGGATACTATTATTGAAAAAGGTAAGCGTATCACCCTGAGTGACAGTACGTTTGCTAAAGATTGCTCGGAGATTGTAGATATCACAGATGAGGTGAGTCAAGATTACAAGCGTACAGCCATCCAAGCGATCAGAAACATTCCTGGGATGCCACTAGCGGGTGTAGATATTATGATGGACCAAGAGACAGATCGCAACTATGTCCTTGAAGTGAACTGCAGGCCGAATATCGGCGGGCATCTATATCCTTCCGTTGGACGCAGCAGAGATATTCCAAGTGCCATTATCGATTACTACTTCCCAGAAAGTACAGAAGTCGATCCAGGGTACAACGTAAATTTTGTGTATGATTTTGATTCAGTGACGAGTTTTTTGAAGAGTGGTAAAGCACAGAGTGTTACTTTGCCGGCATTACCAAAGAAGAATGTAGAAAATCGTCATTTCAAAGTAACCGGCGATGTGGAAAAAGTGAAGAAATGGATTATAAAGAACGCAACTGGATATAGACTGGGCGGCAGCATAGAAGATATCGGTACTCATCAATTACAACTCATCATTGCGGGACGTAGAAGACACATTGAAGATTTCTTGGAAAAAATGATGCAAACTCAAGCAGGTGTTAATATAGAAACGACTAAAGAAAATGCTTGGGATGAGGTCATCATGTATCCATTTGATAGTTCGCACAGTGCCTTCTCAAGTGTAGCAGAGCATCTATCAGATGATGTTGAAAATCAACTAAAACAACTGCAGAAGGAAAACAAGGCATTGCATAAAGAAATCAACAAGTTAAAAGAGAGTCGATCGTGGAAGATAACCAAGCCATTGAGAGCAATAGGGTCAAGGAAGAAAAGAAAATAGCTAGATGTATAGTTGTGAAAGGAAGTTGTGTGGTATGGATTCGAAGCTAGAAGGTTGGCTCCCTCATTTAATCGATGCTATCCCAGTTGCAGCGCGCAAGAATCACACAAGCCTATATGCAATTGCGCTGGAGGGCTGGCGACGTGGGTTGGGTGTTACATTTTTTAATGACGATAGAAATAGAATCGGTTGTTCTTTAACGTATAATGGGCGCAGTTACCCTTTTATTGGATCGAGTGGTGAACTGATTACAGATGAAATCGTGGATATATGCGATGACAAAGGCAAAACCAACGAATATCTTTCAAACGCTGATGTACCGATACCACTCGGTAGAAAGTTTGACGAAAGTAACACAGTCGATGAAATTCTATCATATGCAGAGGAAATCAAATATCCTTTAGTACTAAAACCGACAGACGGTCGAGCAGGGCGTGGGGTATATGCAGGTATCAGAAATTCCGATGAATTAAATTATGCCCTGAAATCAGTCAGAGACAAACTGGGTTACAAAAATGTACTTCTCCAACAGTATGTGACTGGTGATGAAGTTCGTATTTACGTACTGGACGGTAGAGTGTTGGCTGCCTCGAATAGAAAGCCTGCCAACATATTAGGAGACGGAATATCAACCGCAAAAGTGTTAATTGAAAGAAAGAATGAATTGCGCAAAAAAGTGCCCAGTCTATATTTTAGACCGATTAAGATAGACAAGGAAGTTCATAATGCCCTGAAAGGTAAAGGATACACCCTTGAAAGTGTGCCGAGAAAAGGTGAACGTATTCTGCTTAGAAGTGTCAGCAATCTATCTAAGGGCGGTGAGTCTGTAGATATCACCAGCATGCTGACAGAAGAACAAAGGGATATTGCTGTAAGAGCAACAGAAGCAGTGCCCGGGCTAGTACAATGTGGAGTAGATATGATCATAAACGAAGAGACGGGGTCTGGAGTCGTACTCGAGTTAAATACAAGGCCCGGAATCGGCAATCACCTCTTTCCAGTAGAGGGTCAGGCTACAGATATTCCAAAAGAAATCGTAGACTTTTATATTCCGGAGACTAAAGGTATAAAAACTGATGACTCGAATGTATATTTCGAATTTAAAAATATAATTGGAGTACTTAAAGAAAAGGCAACTGCTGAAATCGACGTTTGTCCATACCCTGAAAGGCTTGTGGCACATAGACTTGTGGTCAATGGAGAAGTAAACACATTACTGTTGTATAATAAAATACAACGGCTTGCATTTGAAAACGCCATCCATGGCTATGTAAAATCGGATGTATCTGAAAATCTAATCATCGTTGTTGGCAGCACATCCAAGCAAGTCTTCGAAGATTTTTTGCATCAGGTTGAAAATATCTTTAAAGAGCATCGTTTGACACTAGCTGAAATTGAAGAATACACACGTCCAGTACTCGCCGGTTTCCGTCTATTGGATGCAGTAAATGATATGAGCTTGAAGAAACTGAGAGAAGAAGTAAAAGATACTGTGCAAAAACGGCAGTCTATCGAGAAAGAGAAGGCAAGAATTGATCGAAGAATAGATTTGATGCAAAGCAGCATGTCGTGGAAGTTATCTAGCCCAATTAGAGTGATAACAAAGACGTTTAAGAAGCGACCGAAGAAATAATTAATCGTTATAAAAGCCGGAGGTTGTAAACAATGAATGAAACAGAATTTAGATGGATGCCTCATCATGAAGGTGCTGTACCACCAGCAGGTCAAGGCAAGAGGATCAGTACTTATACGGTAGCGCTTGAAGGATGGCGCAGAGGTCTGACGTTAAAATATTATAGTCATTTTGATGAGAATAACCTTTTAAAGCTTCGTTATTCCTTAAGCGATGGCAAGAAGACACATGATTTTCAGCTATCCATGGGCGACGGTGTGACTCAAGAAGCATTTGATATTTGCGACAATAAGGAAATCACTAAACAGTACTTGAGAAATGCAGAAGTACCAGTACCCGTGCCTACAGGCAAGATGTTCGATAAAAATGCGAGCAATGAAGCTATCATGAAATTTGCTGAAACAATGGAATTTCCGGTCGTTTTCAAACCAACAGACGGCAATGCTGGAAATGGTGTTTTTGCAAATATTGAAAGTCTTCAGGAGCTCGAAGATATCATCCCTTATGTAAGAGAAGAAATGGGATTCAAGGAAGTAATCCTTGAGGATTATATTCCGGGTAGAGAATTCAGGGTAGTTGTAATCGGAGACCGGGTCCTCGGGGCCATGATACGCAGACCTGCAAGCGTCTTAGGGGACGGAGAGCATACGATCAAAGAATTGATATACCAAACGAATGAAATCCGCAAAACCAATCCACACCTCACTAGCCGGTTGATTAAAGTGGACAGAGAAATACGATCCATGCTCATGAGAAAAGGATATAAGTTGAACACCATACCTGAAGCGGGAGAACGTATATATTTGAGGGAGAAGAGTAACCTCTCTAAAGGTGGCGATGCCATCGATGTGACAGATAAACTGACAGAAAATCTAAAGCAAATTGCGAGGAATGTCGGCAAGGCGATACCAGGCCTGCAGCACTATGGTGTTGACATGATTGTAAACGAGGAGAAAGATACCGGGGTAATTTTGGAGGTCAACGCCAGACCAGGATTTGGTGGACACCTATTCCCGATGGAAGGCCAGCCTAGGGATTTTGCCAAAGAGATTATAGAGTTCTACTTCCCGGAAACAAAAGAAAAAGAGAGGTCATGGCTCTATTTCGACTTCGATAGTGCACTAGAGCCCATTAAAAACAGAACAGCAGCTTCGGTTGAACTGACGACAATTACACCTAAGAAAACGTACGGTAAAAAGCTGGTGCTATCTGGAAATGTTCAAGTACCTGGTTTTCGCGGTTGGATTAAGCAACAAGCAAAATACAGGGATTTGAATGGTTATGTAGAAAACCAGGATGACGGAACGGTTTTAATCATCGTAGCTGGAACGGATCAATTGTTGATTGAAGAATTCGTTAAAAAATGTTTCAAGGGGCCAAAAGACAAAGATGTCGAAGTTACCGCAATCGATGAACAAGAGTATAATAAGCCCGTAAAAATATTCTTCGAAATTAAAAGTCGTAAAACAGAGTTGTCCGCCTTGGAATTAGAAAGAAAAGTTGAAAAGCTTGAAGCAAGAAATGAAATGCTTGAATCGAAGAATCAGGAATTGATAGATAGATATCATAGATTCAAGTCAAGAAAGGCTTGGAAAATCACAGCACCATTACGAAAGACTTATGAACTGGTAAAAGGAAGAAAATAATTTTAGTGTAATACGTTCTGCAAGTGAAAATGACATCATTTCTCGTTGGGGGATTCTATATGGATACAAACAATATAAAATGGCTAGATCATCTGGAGGAAGCAATACCACATGAAGGGTATGGAAACAGATTAAGTATGTATCTGATTGCCCTAGAGGCTTGGCGTAGAGGTATCACTGTTAATTTTTTTACCATCGATAACCCTGAGAATAAGCTTTTGATACGTTATTCCTTAGAATTCAATGGAAGAGTGCATCGATTTGAATCTTCCATGGGAGATATGTTGTCAAAAGAAGCTTACGATGTATGCGATTATAAAGATCTAACAAAAAAATATTTATCCGATGCTGGAGTTAAAGTACCAAAAGGTGAAGTCTTCAGTACTTCAGCAAGCGAAGCGGAGATACTTGAATTTGCAAATTCCTTGTCTTTTCCAATAGTAGTAAAACCTTTGAATGAAAATGCAGGCAAAGGTGTCTTTTCAAATGTTTATTCTGAGCAAAATTTGCTAGACGTTGTGGATTACTTGAAAACAGAACTTGGTTATCGCCATATAATTATTGAGGAATTTATATCAGGCAATGAATACCGTATGTTAACTGTGGATGGCAAATTAGTGGGGGCAGTCAATAGAGTGCCGGCCAACATTGTTGGAAATGGTAAAGATAGCATCGAAACATTGATAAGAGTAAAAAATAGAAGTAAATCAAATAATCCAGCGATATCAAAAAAAAGAATACAATTGGATAAAGAAGTGCTCCACGAAATTGAACGCAAAGGATATACAAAAGATAGTGTACTAGAAAACGGGGAGCAGCTGTTTTTAAGAGCTAAATCCAACATCTCTGCTGGCGGTGACCCGGTAGATATTACAGATGATATTTCAGAAGAGATGAAAAGTATTGCTGAGGAGGCGACAAAGGCAATTCCAGGGCTAAAACTTGCTGGATTGGACTTTATCGTTGATCCTGAGACCAAAGTTTCAACAGTTATTGAGATCAATACTAAGCCCATGCTCGGACTTCATGTCTTTCCAATTAAAGGAAAAGCAAGAGACGTTGTGGCTCCTATTATCGATTTATACTTTCCAGAAACAATTAATACAGAAAAGAGCAGTCTTTTCTTCGATTTCAATGACAAAATAGCTCCTTTAGATCATTTGACCGTCAAGGAAGTGACTGTTTCACCACTTGAAAAAGCAAATGTGGGGTGCAGCAGGGAGTTTATTATTGAACAGGAAAAAAATCAGGGTAATTTGCTGAAGGAGACAAGACTGCAAGCGTTAAAGCTCGGTGTTCATGGATTTATCAAAAAAGTAGAGACTGACAGGTATAACGTGGTTGCAGCATGTGAAAATGATAAAATCATGGAAGAGTTTAAGTCTTTCTTTTATCGAGATACTGAAGAATTTGGGATCCTTGAAGTAGAGGAGCAGGAATGGCATAAACCTATTAAGGCAGGCTTCACAATTAAAAAAGAGACGATATCAGAAATAGAAGATAAGCTTAAAAAGGAAGAGAAGAAAACAAGTAGGCTAACTTCTAAGATTGGAACTCTTGAAGAAAAACTGGAGCTTGAGCAGAGCGAAACGCAAAAGAAACAACAAGAAGTTGCACATCTTAATGAGGCAATCGAATCATTGAAAAGAGAGTTGCAGGAGTTAAAAGAAGCAAACGTGGAAGTAACCTTGAAGCTAGGAGAAACAGAACGGGCTTTTGTCAGTACAAAACATACATTGACTGAGAAGCTCGAGACTTTTAAAAGAGAACATGCAAAGCTAACAAGAAATTATGAAGATGTTCTGAACAGTAAGTCGTGGAAAATTACAAAACCTCTTAGAAGGTTCAACAGATAAGTATTTGAGATAGGTATGGTGCCTTATTACAAGATGTAGAGCAACACAGTAAGCTTATTTCATTTAAATTAAAGCGCGAGATTCTACAAACCAGCTGGTTTGTAGAATCTCGCACTTTTTTTAGAGGCTAATTGCTTTGCTACATTATTTTGTAGCATGCAATACAAGCTGAAATATTGTGCTGTGTAAAGTCATTTCGAATTGTGATGTCTTTGAATTTATTATAAAAAGCGCCGATGCACAATGAGTGGTTTTCGAAATGCATAACTGACTCTTCTCTTAATTGCGTTTGTAGTTGGAATTGGACACCCTTAATGATTGCTTCACGCATCCTTTTTGCTTCTTCTTCATAACCATAGTCCTTCGCAAGCTCGTAAGCATTACTCAGGCCTTCGGTCCGACAAGCAACAGGGACTGACTTGGGTAAGGTACCTACTTGTGGTGGGTAGCCTCCAATGAATTCAATATCATTCTTTTGCTCAGACAGATATTGAGTGTCCATAATCGATTCTGCCATCATCAAAGCGTGTTTGATGTACATTTCTTTTTGACGTACTCTATATAATCCATTCAATCCATAAAGTAACCAATGATCGTGTTGTATCGTGGACGTCGTTGCATCCTTATTTTTAGTGTTAATGAGGTAGTCGGCTGCATTTTCAGCGACATCGATCCAATCTAGGTTACCATCTAGAGCATGCAACTTTGTTAAGGCAAGGATAGATTCGCCGATATAGAAATCAGAAACAAAATCGGAGATTTCACCTGTACTATACACGAGTTTATGCGCCTTGAAATCACCACTATCTATTTGCATGTCTTTGATCCATTCTGCAAGTTCCTGCATTACAGGCAAGTACTTCCTATCCCCGGTAATTTCAGTATATTTAGCCAAGGCCACGATAGCGAGTCCATTGCCCCCGAGTTTTGCAGTATCTCTCTCAACAAGTACCTTTCCTTTTTGGCCTGACCTGGCAATCTCTACTTTATCCACTAAAAAGCTGAGAGCTTTTTTGGCACGATTCATTATTTCTTCGTCCTGTGTTAATTCATACGTTTGCAGCATGGAAAAGATAGTACCTGCGTGGCGGAGAATATTGTACTTTTTCTCAGCGTAGTCTACAGCTGGAAGGTAGGTGTATATAAATTTTCCTCTGGAATTGACGACTTGTTTGAAGTAGTTATTCTTAGTGAGTTGGATAGCATATAACACTGTATCCTTATCGATCTCCCTGAATACCCGATGACCTCGAGTGAGTGGGTAGTAGTCGTTACCGTTTGAGTAAAAGGCATCGGTTGAAAACTTGAATGGAGACTTCAACTGATTATATGAGTCATCATTTAACTTTTGTTTTACAGCCGCGTTTAAATTATTTATATTTACCTTTCTATTCTCAACAATATCGTATCCTATCATTTCGGAAGGTAAGAAGGCTGTCTGCAATGTTTTCCCAAAAGTTACTCCCTCGTTGCCTTTATCAAAGAGCAGGGTATCTTTTCGATAATCGAACATTCTTCTATTTTTAAACGGTTTAACACCATTCACAATATCAAGTTTAAGATGTTTAGGTTTGAAACCGACGGGCTTTTTAGAAACATAAATATCTAGAGCCTGGTTGACAGCATCCGAAAACTTGGCTGCCTGTCCCCGCACTATGTATGCTTTGCTGTTGTCTTCTCTCACCGACAAAAACACCGTATATTGACGATTAACACGGTATTTTCTCTCGTTAAGCTCTACTTGATTAGCATCTATTCTGCTTTCATTAGCAACTGCATTGAACAAGTGTTGCATAATATCTTTCATTCTTGTTCCTCCTTTTTTGAGTCTTTCCTACAGTTTATCATGTTGAACTATAATATTCTGCTTTTAAAATATTCAGTTGACGGCTATAATCATATTAACCTATAAGTAGGTGGCTATAACTATGCTAATTGTTGAGAAACGACAAATGCTTAATGTTAATAAAGGAATTATAGCATAATTGAGATTTTGTATTTTTGATACTGAAATTAAAAGTATCAAAAATATTTGCACGAAACTGGCGGAGGACCTAGAATAGGGTTTCGCAAGTTCTTATTCAATTTGTATGATAGTATGTTGTTAATAATAAATTTCAAGGGGAATGGTAATGGATAATTTTAAAAAAGATGTTTCATATTATAAATCTCTAGGGATTGATACTGAAGCAGCTCGTTTTAAAAGATATAGAGAAGTAGGTCTGTTGGATGAAGTGGATGAGTCTTTTGTAAAAGAAGTTAAAGAGTATTGGCAAAAGCATTATCACACAAAAGTTGACCCAGTTCTGCACATTGCCTTTATGAACCTCACTGGGAAGAAAGATCCGAGAGTGGCGTTTCAAAGGATAGTTAAAAACCAATTTATACCGTTTTTCAATGATCAGAGAATGAAGGAAACTTACCGAGATAAAAATATGTATGATAAATTAATTCCTTCCGATAGAGCCGTTGAAACGGTTTTAAGAAGAGCTTATGGTTCCTATTTTGACATCAATAATTCGGCCCTATACAAAACTGATGTAATATCTAATCTATCATCATACCAGGAAGATCTCATTGTAAAACCAAGTAACACTAATAACGGCAGAGGCATCAAGAAGCTGAACTATAAAGAGAATACGTTGTTTCTAGATGACGATAAAGTTTCGGTTGAAGCACTTGAGAAAATGTACGGAGCTAACTTCGCTGTACAAAAAGTTGTCCAGCAGCATCCCGTTATGGCTGCACCACACCCAGCGTCGGTCAATACGCTTAGGATGGTTACACTAAGATGGAATAATGAAATCAAATATCTGCTGACTTTTGCGCGATTTGGTGCAAATAGCAGCGTACAAGATAACGCAGGCGCTGGTGGCGTTTGTGTTGGAGTTAATGAAAATGGAGAATTTCTGGACACAGCGATTAATGAGCATTGTGAAGTCTACACCGAACATCCGACTACAGGATTTCCGTTTAAGGATATGGGTAAGATTCCCAACTTTGAAAAGTTCAAAGAATATGTAAGAGAGTTGCATAAAGAGATTCTCCATCATGATCTCGTGTCTTGGGATATTGTTGTCGGGGCAGACGGGCTGCCTGTATTTCTTGAAGCAAACTTCAGTGGTGCGACATGGCTCTATCAACTTGCCGCCCAGCAACCATTGTTTGGTGATCTGACCGAGGAAGTGCTCGAGTATGTATATAAAGAGCGTAACGATAGAAAATCACCACGTAGGAAAACAGCAACAACCAGTAGAGTTCGAAGTTCAGTAAACAGAAAACCAAGCCCAGTTCCAAAAACAGATTATAAAAATGAGAATATGCTAGTAGGATTCATGCAACGCTTGGATAAACCGACGACTCTCGCCAAATCGGTAGCTCTAATGAGTAGCCATTATGGCATGGAAGTCATCTACTTGAGACCTTGGGACGTTGATATCGAAAAGGGTACAGTTGAAGGGAAAATGTACCAAGATGGTAAGTGGGTCACTGTAGAACGGGAATTACCGCGTTTGATAGATGCAACAGATCCATGCTTTAAGAAAGATACGAAAGAAATTATTTCTTATCTGAGAAAAAACACTGTATTACCGTACGATAGAAAAAATATCCCTAATAAACAAAGGTTGCAGGAAGAATTATCAAAAGATGAAAATTTTGCTGAATATATGATACCGACTAGAACATTGGATGACTTTGAAGCATTGCAGGACTTTATGAAAGAGTACTCTACCATTGTGATAAAGCCGCTATTTGGGGAACGTGGGAGAGGTGTCTCCATCTTAAGAAAACAAGGCGATGCTTATATACTTGGACACGGAACAGAAGAGCGAGAGTTAGATCGTGATGAACTCCTCCAATACTTTAAAGAAGTCTGGATGAGTGAGAAGCATCTGATGCAGAAATATATAAAGTCGAGAACCAAGCAGGGAGATCCATTTGATTGCAGGATCCACGTACAGAAGAATAGAAAAGGTGAGTGGGTCATCGCTAAAATGTTTATTCGAGTAGGAACCAATCAGAAGGTAATGTCCAATGTCAACCAAGGTGGAGGCATTTCCGATCCCAAACTCTTCCTCAAGGCAAACTTTGGTGAAGGCTGGGAAAATATTTATCAAAATCTCAAAAATCTCGGGGAAGAATTGCCACACAAAGTTGAAGAAATGAAAGGGACACCTACTATGGACTTCGGCTTTGATGTTGCTATTGAGGAAAGCGGAGATCTCTATTTGATTGAAGCGAATAGAGGGGGGACGACTGCGCCGCTTATAGCACAATCAGCCATGCTCAGGGTGGAGTATTATCAGCATCTAAGAGAGACGCACCCTAAGCTTAAAAATGCAAATGTTAAAAAGAAGCCGAACAAAGTGAATAGTAAGGGAAATGACCAAGGATCTTCAATGAACGAAAGAATCAATCAACTCGAAGCTGAAAATAGAAGGCTGACTAAAGAAAAAGAACAGCATAAGAAAGAGTACGAGAAAATTACAAAGAGTAACAGCTGGCGTCTGACAGTACCTGTTCGTAAAGTAAGTGCATTGATAAAATCAAAGAAAAAATAATGCCACGAACCAACACTTATCCAGGACGTTTAGTTCACATTCTCGATACTATGAGTATGGGAATTAGAACAATCATCGTAATGGGAAACTTAAAAAATAGCCATCAATAATTCTTGAAGGTAAGAAATGTTTTAAAGGGTAGGTCAATAGAGACTTACCCTTTCTTGTATAATAAATTCGTCCACAAACACTGTTAAACATTTATAGTAGAGTGGACTATATAAATCTTCGGGGTCTAAAAGTTATTGTAAAAAGTTATGATAGAACATTTATGGAAGGAAATAGGGTTTATGACTTACTCTAAAAAAATTCTTGCATCAAATAAAAATTATAAAATAACTTATTATTGTAATGAGAGTGTGAAAAGCTCAAAATGCATAGTTACATTTGGAGAAATTAGTTCTAATCTAGATGAGGAAGGCTTCGGGAGCAGTGTGATCTTAAAAGAGGGCATGGACCACATTTATGTGGCACAGAAGCGAGGGACGCAGTATCAGTTTTTAACAGCAGACAAGTTCTGTTCGATCGTTGAGCCTTCATTAGTCAATAAAGAAGTATACACTTATGGATCGAGTCTCGGAGCATACTGTGCAATTTATTACGGTGGTGCAATTGATGCCCATATATTAGCAATGAGTCCTAGAATACCTGCCCACCCTATAATCGATAAGTTAATGGACCAACGCTTCAAGAATAGAGGGTTCAAGCATGAAGAGCTGGAAAGCACGGAGAGAACTTCTGGAAGAATATGTGTGTTTTATGACCGTAACAACTATATTGACAACCATTATGTCGATTTCTTTTTAAGACCAGCCTATCCTGCTGCAGAATACCTGCACATACAAAACTCGGGTCACTACACAGCGCGCGCATTATTAGTTTCTGGGGAATTGAAACCAGTCGTATTAGATTTTTTCAATAACAAAAATATCAGCTTTACTTTAAGTAATGATAAAATCCTAGAATGGCATTTGGATACTGCTAAACGTAGGGTTAAGAGAGGTAAGCTGGCACATGCACTGGAGAACATCGAAGTATTGCTCTCCTCTGATAGTACAAACAATGAAGAGGTTCAAAGAATAGTTGCCGAATATAAGAAAAAGTTAAATGCAAAAGAGACGAGCGATCATAAAAAGGCAGATTCCAAATTATACCCTCAAATTTCAAGTAACGAATTGGCTCAACTCGACAGTGCAGTATCACTGTCTTTCGTAGGCGACCTTACAGCATCAGAACGTCAAACGTCGAACGCATATAATAAGAAGACAGGAAAATATGAATTCGATAATATGTTCTCTCACGTAAGCAAGTATATGGAGCGGTCCGATTTCTCGATGGGCATATTTGGAGGGCCTACTGCTGGTGAGACACTTGAATATAGTACAGGGGGGCGTGGCGATGAATCTTCGCCGCGTTATAACTTCCCCGATAGCTTTGCTGACGCAGTTAAACGGTCGGGGATTGACTTTGTAACTACAGCGCATAGGCATTTACTTGATGCTGGCACTAAAGGTGCAATGCGGACTTTAGATATATTGGATAAAGTGGGTTTGAAACATTCAGGAAGCTTTAGAAACGTAAAAGAAAAAGCCGAGTTACCTATATACAGTATTAAAGGACTAAAAATAGCAATCCTGACATTTACAGTGTGTAGTAACGGCTATCGTAGCAGTTTCTTTCTTAAAGAAGAAAACAAGCATTTGACGTCCATTCTAGTATCCCCTAGTAATAAGAACTTTGAAAGTGTCAAAACAGATGTAATTTCTAAGTTTGAAGAAGTGAAAAAAGAGGCGCCTGACTCTATCATCGTGCTCTCGCACATGGCGCAAACCACACCTCAAGCTTCTGATAAAATGCAACGCGCTTGGTTTGATATTTTCGTTGATGCCGGGGCAGACGTTATCTTAAATAGTAATGGGAATGCAATGCAACCGTACGAATGGAGAACGAAACCAAATGACAATTCGAATGTAATGGTATTACATTCTTCTGGGGGCTTTGTTAACTTTGACGCTGAGAAAAATGGAGAAGCCTCTGTTCTGACTCAGTTATATTTAGATCCAAATACCGGCAAGCCGTTTGCACTGGCTTGTATCCCTTTATGGCATCATGCATATATTGATGATATTTATAGCGCGATTCCTATCAATGAAATAGTGAATAGTCCAGAGCTTAGACATCGCACGACTATGTGCGAATATGAAAGGCTCAAAGATGTTCATGAAGCGGTTACGGAGACGATGCTTGGAGAAACGCTCAGTGTAGATCAGACGCAAGATAAATACTATATTTTTGCAAACAGAGCTTCGGACAATTCAAGAGGTTATGTCCGGAACCCTGTGTCTACATTGAAAGAGGTAAAGGATTTTAAAAACAAAGAGATATACCAGCTTTTGTCGAATGCCAAGAGTGTATGCTTTCTCGGTGATTCCATAACTGAAGGGACTAAAAACGGAGGATATGGATGGTTCGAACCGCTTGTAGAGTGTTTCCCTCATTTGAAAGTTGAGAGGTTTGCTAAAGGCGGGGCGAATTCCGGGTATTTTGTCAATCAGCTAGAGAATATAACCAAGATTAATACTGATTTATATATTTTAGCTATAGGTACAAATGATCTAAAACACCAAAAATCAGATGAAACAACAGCTGATAAATACGTGGATAATATCAGACAAGTAGTAGAAAGTATTCGTTTAAAAAACAAGTCGGCTAGTTTTATACTTATATCACCTTGGACGAGTAACTACAATATTTCGGCTACTGAGTTATCTAAAAAAGAGCATTCGATCTTGTTAGAAGATTTTAGCGGAAATTTAAAACGATATGCTGAAAGCGCTGGCGATGTGTTTATTGATCCGAACCGAATTCTAAATGAGAACTTCAAAACAGGTAATCCAAGAATTTGGATGAAAGATTCAACCCACCCTGATGCAAATCGAGGGATAAATCATTACAGCTCGGCTGTTATGCAAGCCTCACCACAAAGCAATGGTCGATTCGTTGTCTTAAAACATTTATTAAGTAGAAAGTAATGTAATGCAGAATCCGAAGGTCCACCAAAAAAGCAGAGCCGGCGGAAGTAAGATATCTATAAAATTACAGGATTGAGATCAGAGTATTATAGCTATGAAGGCTCAGCGAATGTTTGTACTCGCTGAGCCTTTTTCAATATTTTAAACCAAGCAGAACTATATAATAAAGTTCTAGCACTTCCTACTTATTTTGCGGATTTTCTAAATACATGAGTGTCTAAGTGGGTACTAAATAAGTTAACCACAAAGTTTTACGATCAATACTTGTAATAAGCTTAACTGACTTGTTTTGAAATAGCACATCACGGTAATGGGAGAGGTTCATTAATGGCAAAAATCGACATACATCGTTCCTACTTCACTTATGAAGCACTCTTATTCATTGCGATTTTTACACTATTGTTCATGGGAACAAATATTATCATGATGGATTATCGAGGGATACAAAACACCATCGCTTCGCAAGATCCGTTCATGATACTGATACTTGGCGCAATTCTTGCCTTTCTCTATAAAAACTCTACATTTTCTTGGACACCATTAAGAAAAATGTTTCTCATATTGTGGGGACTCTATATCACTTCTATATTTCTGAGCATGCTGATTGCAGACCACTTTGTATTCACAGAAGTATTGATCTTGCTCATGGTAACTGTCATTCTCGCTTATAAAATACCAAAGCAATTGATAATATATCTAGTGCTTGCTGCACTGCTGAGTCTACCGTTCTTACTCATCGTCGACTATACACTCAACGAATCGGGTGCGACATTGGTGATGGTAGTTACTGCTGGCTTTCTAATTGTACCGAGAACAAACAGAGCAATGATTCTGTACTTATTGCCTTCCTTTCTGTTACTCAGTCTGATTACGACCAGTCGTTCTGCGATAGGAACGTTTCTGCTGATTACTGCTTTTCAATTGGCATGGATTAATCTGTACCAGACATCAATAAAACAGAAGAAGTGGTTTTTCGGAACAGCCATTGGTGTCATAGTCATCGGTCTTGTGATTTTTGCTGGACGTATCTACCAGTTTTTCATCGGTGCCAGTCTAGAAAGAGAGGGCTACTTCTGGAATGACCTGACTTCAAAACGCTATGAGCTATGGGCAACAGTATGGAATAACAGGCAATGGTTCGGAGAAGGGCACAGCTACTTTAACTTTACTGATTTACTTCATGCGCACAATATTCTTTTTGATACGCTTGGACGTTACGGGATTATCACGCTGGTTCTCTTTGTTTTGATACTCGCACTCGTATGGCTCTTGTCCATCACAAAATATACGTTGAGTATCTTCTTGTTCATGACAGCATATCTTTTCATTGGCATGTTTGAATATAATTATCTATTTATGTTCGTATATTTCTCCCCAATCATTCTCTTCTTTGTACTAACAGCCTATATGCTGACGTTACGGGAAGGCCATTTAGATACGATAAAAACAAAGAAGGACTGAGAAATTATTCTCAGTCCTTCTTGCGTGATCTCTTTCTATTATAATTAATAACTTTTCCGATCTTGTGGACAACTGGTACATGTAGCAACATGAACTGGCCGGCTTTTACAACACGTACAATGCGACTGGGCTGTTTGATAAGCCGGTATAGCCATTCCAGCTGGAATCGAATCCAGATTGACGGCGCACGTTTGGCTGTACCTGAGAGGACATCGAAACTTCCGCCTACACCCATGAAGACACCCTTATCGAAACGATCGATATAATCTTTGATCCAGTTTTCCTGACGCATCATACCAAGAGCCACCAGAACGACGTCAGGCCTGGCCTCAACCACTGTTTTGATAAAAGCTTCATCGTTAAGATCAGCATACCCGTGCATTCTACCGGCTACCAGCAGTCCCGGATACTTTTCTTTTGCGTTCTCCACTGCCTTTTTATTGGAATTTTCCTCAGCACCTATGAAGAACACGCTATAGCCATTCTGCGCAGCATGCTCAAGCACATAATGCATGACATCAACACCACATATTCTCTCTTCGAGTGGTTTACCTAGCATTTTTGTGGCATTTATAATACCGATTCCATCTGGTAACACGTAATCAGCTGACTGGACTGTTTTCTTGAAGTCAGGATGCTGTCTTGTAGCAATGACAATCTCTGGATTAGCAGTGACAATGAAACATTTTTGCTCTGCGGCTAAACATGGATATAATGAGTCATTGAGAAATGCACTCATCGATGTATTTGTAAAATCAATATCCATTACTGTTACGCTCCTACGGTGTTTTGTCATATGAATCCCTCCTTAAGAAAATAACGGCCGAGAACCGACCGATTATCTTTTATTGACGATGGGAAGCATTGAATTCTTTCTTTTGCTCATCTTCGTTGATGTTATTACTATGGATCCAGACAGCTTCACTTTCACCCTCGATATGCCCCTTGTACCAGACATTGCTCCCAACGATAACCGTTTCAGATACATAGAAGGAGAGACCAGCGTGATTTTCGAGTGATGCATAAGCGTACTGTCTGTGTCCGCCCCATGGAGCAGTCGATGCGTATCCTCTACCCCGCAATGTAAAACGACGCTGGTCATTATCCACGTGAACATAAACGTGAGAGGATGTCTCAATTGCTTTGATCCATCCGATGACACCGTCGACACCACTTGGTTCTGTGCTCAATAGATAATAGTCCTCGAACTGATAGGTTGCTTCCCGTTTAGTATAATATACCCGGTTTTTATAACTTTGTGCATCCAGCAGTTCTTCACCGCTGTCTGGTGCCTTATATATATTAGTCGCATCCGTCTTCAGATGCACGAGACGGCTGATTGGCCGGACAGTATATCCATAAGCCGCAGTAAGGTCGTTTCCATCATCGAGAATTGTCAAGTTGCCGTACTGCTTATAATTGTATTCATTTGGGTTGCGACTCATGACACGTGTGCGATAGTCATCGCGTTCTTCTTTTGACATCGCCTGCCATTTCAAGAGAAATGATTCATAGAGGGGGAGAATGTCCCGCACTTCACCAAATGCTTTGACCCGACCAAATTCAAGCCAGAGTATCTTATCGCAAAAACTCTTCATTTGACTGATCGAGTGGCTGACGAAGATCATCGTTTTACCTTGTTCCTTGAACTCAAGCATCTTGTTCAGGCTCTTTTCAGCAAATGCTTTATCACCGACTGATAATGCTTCATCGATAATCAAAATATCTGGATCGACATTGACACTGATGGCAAAACCGAGTCTCGACTTCATACCACTCGAGTAAGACTTAACCGGTTGGTCGATGAAATGCTCAAGTTCTGAAAATGCGATGATATCGGGTTCCAGCGCTTTGATCTGGTGTTTCGAGAATCCGAGCATCAGGCACTTCAGTTCGATGTTGTCACGCCCTGTCAACTCATCATTAAGTCCGGAAGCGACCGCAATCAAAGCGGTCTGTCCATTGACTTGCACTTCACCGCCCGATTCAGGTACGATGCCCGCAATAATATTGGATAGTGTCGATTTGCCGGAGCCGTTAATGCCGATAAAGCCGATGACATCGCCTTTATCAGCTTCGAAGTCGATACCATTCAGCGCGTGGAAAGTCTGCCCGTGTCTGCGAGGACTGACCAAATCCATGATTCGTGCTTTCTGACTGTCGTAGAGCGTATACTGCTTAGATAGGTTTTTAGTAATGATTGCTTTAGTCATTTACATCCCTCTTATAGGTAGTCGATGAAATTCCGCCTGAATTTAATGTGCAGTACCGATCCAATAGTTAGGAGTACAGCGATCAAGCCCCAGAAGTATAATGTCATCTCCCAATGGGTGATGAGATACCATTCTGTTCCAAAAAACACGGAACGATATCCTTCAATCAGATAGATTAATGGATTCAACTGCATAATTCTCATCAAGGTCGGGAAATCTGAGAGTAAAGATAATGGCCATAGTACCCCGGACAGATAAAGTGCCATGCGCAGTAGTGAATTAAGCAACAGATGCACATCCCGTACAAGCGTCGACAATGTTGAGGTAATCAACGAAAACGAGAATACCAGCATGTAAGTGCCGAGTACAAAGTAGGGCAACTGAACGTAGTAGACATTCATATAATAGCCAGCAAACTGGAAAGTAACACAGGCAATCGCCAGCATCAGGATATGTGTATAGAACTTCGAGAATATGCTGATGTTCGGAATCAAGCTGAGTGGGAAATTCATCTTCGACAGCATTTTCAACCGTCTATAGATTGATTTCGATGCCTCGATGCTCCCTTGAAAGAAAAAGGTCCATACGACAAAACCGATGAACAGCCAGAAGAAAAAGGGCACTTCCATCCCGTTCATCTGAATCGGCTCCCGCTGCCTCAGTGTCGCAAACACAAACCAGTAGATCAGTATGCTGATCAATGGGGTAAGAATCTCCCATACAATACCGAGATAATTGTTCTGGTTCTTACTCTTTATATCGTACATGGACAGTCGTCTTACGAGATAGAAGTTCGACAGCTGTTCACGCAATATGATCCATATGGATTTCATCTCTTTTTCACAACCATTCATTCATCGTTGTTGAATTATACAATTTTATCTTTTAAATGACAAACAATCTCGTCACAGACACGCTTTGTCGCGTTACCGTCTTCGAAAGTGCAGAACTTCTCCCTGAAGTGCTCAGTATTGTAATTTTTATTGAAATCCGACGTTTCCGTATCTTGAATTGACTGGATCAGTGCCTCTGTCGTCTTAACAATTGGTCCAGGTGCTTCCTGCTCAAAGTCGAAGTAGAAGCCGCGCAGCTTATCTCTGTAGTTGTCGAGATCATATGTATAGAAAATCATTGGTCGCTCGAGTATCGCATAATCGAAGAAGACTGACGAGTAGTCGGTAACTAAAATATCAGACACGATATAAAGGTCTCTGATATCTTCATATTTGGAGAAGTCATATATAAAGTCTTCATAACCTGATAAATCCAAGTTTTCCGCAATCAAGTAGTGGAGTCTTAGAATAACAACGTAGTCATCAGATAATGCTTCAGCCATTTGCCTTATATCAAACTGCAGGTCGAATTTATATTTCCCTTGTTCATGATAAGCATCATCACGCCAAGTCGGTGCATAGAGAATTACTTTCTTATCATTAGGGAGATTGAGAAGCTCCCGGATGCTCCGTTTGTTTGTATCGTTATTGTTTTTGGAAAGATGATCGTTTCTCGGGTATCCAGTCTCCAGTACTTTTTTATCAAAACGAAAAGCGTGTTTGAATATGTCGGTCGAATAGGCATTTGGAGAGATGAGATAATCCCACTTCGATGCTTCTGTTGTGAAGTTCTGTTTATAGCGCACTGTATCTGTGCCAGGCATATGCACCGTATCGATATCCATGCCGAGTCGCTTTAATGGTGTACCATGCCACGTTTGCAAATACGTAGTGTTTTTAGGTTTCGGTATCCACAATGGCAGACGACTATTCGTCACCCAAAGGGTCGCCTTGTTCATGTAGATCATCCAGCTTGGAGTAAAACGCGAAACATACGGAATATCATATTCTTTGAACAGGCGCGAATGCTTACGATTTACGCTCCACATCAGTCGGTATTCAGGATAGTGGATCGACATGTATTCGTATATCGCCCGGGGGTTGTCGCTGTACTGCTTGCCGAGGAAACTCTCGAACATGATTAGACGGTAGTCCTTGTGAAACGAACCACCAAGCAGTCTGAACATAATTTTGTACAATTCTAATGTTACTATTTTAATAATCTTCATTTTCACCACACCTGTATTTATATTAACTTGAATAATTATGATATAATCTTTACATTGTCTTTACTATATCGACTATAACTTAAATAATTATATCATCAACAGCATGTATGGGGGGGCTATGCATGAAAAAAGTAATTACTTACGGCACATTTGATTTGATCCATATGGGACATATCAACATACTGCGCCGGGCAAGAGCGCTCGGGGATCATCTGACAGTCGCCGTATCGACAGACGACTTCAACACGTTGAAGCATAAGCAATCATATTATCCGTATCAGCAGAGGAAGGAAATTCTTGAAGCAATCCGCTATGTTGACGAAGTCATAGCGGAGTCCAGTTGGGACCAGAAAATTGAGGATATCAAAAAGTATGATATTGATCTTTTCGTTATGGGAGGAGACTGGGAAGGAGCATTCGACTTCTTAAAGGATTACTGTGAAGTACGCTACTTGCCAAGAACTGAAGGGATTTCAACCACTAAGACGAAAGCGGACTTGTCGCATCGACATGATTAGGGAAGTAGCGCTTAGTATCTATTTGTTACTCGTGCGCATCCTCTTCCGCATTTTGAGGATGCTCCCGGTACAGAACAAGACGGTGATGCTCTCAGCATTTGGTGACAACATCCAGCAAGTGATCAATCAAATGCCGCACCACACATCATCCAAGATCATTGTGCTGAAGGAACCACAGTGTACACGTACGTTTCAAAATGTATCTGCCGACAACGTCATCGATTTCTCACACAAACACATTTTTCACCATATAAAGGGCATCTATCACCTGGCGACGAGTAAAGTCGTTTTCGTAGATTCTTATCACGCGATTTTAGCCGCCTGCGATTTCAAAAAGCAGACGACCTGCATCCAACTATGGCACGCCAATGGTGCAGTTAAGCTGTTTGGACTTAAAGATAAGACAATTGATAACCGACAAGGATCTGCACATAGACGATTCAAAAATGTTTACCGACGATTCCACAAAGTTGTGGTCAGCTCAGATGCTATGGCAGACATCTTCAAAACAGCATTTGGTCTCTCTGATAACCATATGCTTAAAACGGGCGTACCACGCACAGACTTCTTTCATTCCAAAAGACGTCTAGAGACTGCGAAAGCTAGAGCACATGAAAATCTACCACAAATAGAAGGCAAACAGGTAATACTGTATGCGCCTACGTTCAGGGACGGCGATTTTGAGGTATGTACGCTTCCGATTGATGTTGCAGCAATGCAGGCATCTCTTGGCGACACCTGTCATTTGCTGATTCATCTACATCCTGCTGTGAACTTCCAAGGTTTTGTTAACACGGATTTCGCGACTGATGTATCGAAAGGGTACAGTATATTTGAACTGCTCAGTGTTACAGATATTCTGATTACCGACTACTCGTCGATCCCATTTGAATTCAGCACGCTGAAAAAACCGATGATTTTCTATCCATATGATTTGAAAGTGTACGAGGAGAGTAGAGGGATCTGGTTCGACTACGCAACGCTTGTTCCTGGGCCAATTGTCTATAGGACTTCTGATATCATCGATATCATTGATGAGCAGCTATTTGACATGGAAGTGGTGGAAACATTCGATAAGAAATGGAATATGTACGCTGATGGACAAGCAACGTGTCGCTTATTAGAATCGGTATATAACTAAAGCAGCGTGAAGATATTAATCTTCACGCTGCTTTACTTTATCCATTACTGAGTCGTAAATACGTTTACGATTGTTGTGGTCTTGATACGTCAGAATGCCCGAGAGATCATGCGCTTTTGGCTGAAACCCATTTTTAATATACGTTTCTATCGCATCGATCAGCGCTTCTTCGTTTTTTGCGATGTCACCGATGAAAGTTTCCGGTATCGGTCTTAGGCTACCGTGCCTGAAAAACCGCCCGGCATCAAAGTGATAGTATGCAACCGGCTTATTCATCAAGGTGAAGTCGAAACTGACACTGGAGAAGTCGGTGATCAGTAGCGCATGCTTGATCAAAAGATCTTGGACGGTCTGTTGTCCAAGTTTGATAAATCGGATATGACTCCTAAGGTCAAGATGTTCATTGTTGAAGTAACTTTGCGCCCGGTAGTGTGGATAGAAGTTGAGATATACACCATAGTCTTCTAACAGTTGGTTCAACCGTGAGTTATGGATGAGACTATGGTATCGGGCGTAATATTCGCTCTCAAGAAACGCTTCATCCGTATTGATCCAATCCCGCCACGTTGGCATCAACAAAATGTCTCTCGGCGTATTGTCATGAGGCAGCAGATCGAAGCGGGCAAGGCCCGTAACCGCAACCTCATTCTCGTGATACCCCATCGTCTCCATGACCACTTCCTGTTTTTCTGCTTCGCTGCTGACGATGAATAGATCAAAAGGCAGTTCATAATATTGACGATGGTACTCTACAGGTTTTCGTCCAAGGACACCATGCTGCAAAAATATCTTAATCGTATCTTCATAATGGAAGAACCCTTGTGCCGTTTTATATGGCATTAGATTCTCGAGATCATGTGTACCAAGCAACACACCTGCACGAAAAGCGATATCGAAGTGTGCTTTTGAACCGAAAGCTAAAACGTTTTTCTCGGTTTCAATCTTCTTATAGTCTTCTGCCGTATCCTCGATAACATAGTAGGCTTCGATATCCGTATTTTCCTTTAGCCAATTGAACATTGCGTAGCCATTGTCCTGTGCCGTGTCGTACCTTTCACCAAGTAGCCAGATGGCATAGTCTTTATGCTCAGTATCGTCAGTAATCTCAACACTCTTTGGGATCATGAAACTCTCGATTTTCAAATTGTTGAAAGGTGTCGTTGTAATCAGGTGATAGTGCACGTTCCCATCAGAATCAGTCACCTCATGCCGACCATAATGCGTATCTTTCTTATATACTGAATGCTTGAATTTAATCTTCTCTTTTCTAAGCACGGTACCGTCTGAATGGATGATTTCAACGAAGAGGTCGATGACGGTCTTCTCTTTACTTTTAATCTGGGTGAAGTCGAGAGATTTCAAATCGACACGGAAGAGCCGGTCGATCTCAACACGTACGGACTCGAGAGAATACCGATCGACGAAAGAGAGGTAAGGTGTTGCGTCAATGAATGCATCTAGCCCTTTAAGGTAGCCCTGCATCGTAAAGTCATCAATTTCAGTCACTTGTCGTCTCAATGGGCGTTCGGCTACATTAAAGCCGAGTAACCCGTCACGCCGTTGATAAAAGGATATTTTCAGCATTTCGTGCGCATATTCCGCCTGAATGGCCCCACCAAATCCAATCCGTTTAAGGTGACTGGCATTCAGCTGCAGCTGAAGCGGATGGGTACCACGCGTCTTTAGTATAAGTTTCTTTCTTGAAACAGTATCGACAAGCGCGCCCAGCGGGACATCCAATCGGATTTCCGCATCTTTTTCTGAAGTAGGAAACGGAACTGGTGTGACCACGTCTGTCGAAGTATCGACAATCAGCAGCGTTTCAGGCGACACGGGTAAATTAAATGCAAATCGCATATTTATAGATTCGCCTTCAATAGTTGTCTCAAACGCTGTCATTTCAATTTCATGTGTAACGACTTCTGCAGACAGGTAACCGCGATCGGGTATGAAAGCAATCTCATAGCGCACCGTCTCCATAGATAGGGGAGTACCGCTATAGCTTACCGGGAACAACGTATTACCTTTGAGCAAATAGAGCTTGGGATGGCCTTGGGTCAATGTGGCGAAGTCCTCAATTTTAAGCGTTTCTGGATCTTCAGAAACATTCTCTAGTATTCTTAGTTTGTTTTGATACAGCCATGCCAGATGACACTCTGTCTCCACTTTTTCTTTAAGTGTCAATTCAAGAATACAGTAAGTACCACCGAGTCGCTCGATTTTAGCTGGCTGTTCCATTTCAAATTGATACTCTGGCAATAAGTGACTGAGCACAATACTGCCTTGTGCAGAAATGTTGAAATATCTGCTGTTTGAAAAGAATGAAAGACTTTGATATTCTTCGTCCCCATTCATGCGAATAATCATACGCTTCCCATTGAATTTAAGTTCAATGGTTGCCCGTCTATCCATTTCATCGAGTATTGCGTAGGGTACTTTGATCTGAAGACGGTCTTGGTTGATAGTATAATTAAGAATGCGTCGCGTTCTTCCACTAATGAAATGTATATTCAATTTACGTTCTACTTTATAGTTGAAAAAGTTCTGCACGGTCAGATTGATATTGAAATAAGTCTCCTGAGCATCTACATCACGGAGTGTCACTTTCTTGATGAGGCGTTCCCTTACGCGACGAGGAACTCTATTTCTCAACCGAGTCGCAAGCTTTTTTCTAAATGCATTCAAAGTCCCCATCCCCCAATCGTTATAGTGTCTTATATATTCTACTGTATTCCTTACTATAAATACAAAGCCATTTAGTAAAATTTAATAAACGATTTTCAATAAGGGGGTGGAGCACAAAAAAGAAGCACCCAAGTACCAGATGCTTCACATACATACTATTTCTTTTCAAACCGTACACCGCACCGAGGCGGAATCGTATCATCCATCCACTTATCATCCAGCAGCTGGAGATAAAGGTCATAAGCAACATTGCCGTATATCTTATCTTCTCCAAAAACGTAGAAAGGCGGGAGTGGTTCGTCGCTCCATAATCCCGTATGCGCATTATCTGTGATCAGTTGCTTCAACGCTTCGAGGTCTTCGCGAAACTTTGGACTGCGTTTACCCCCACGGCGTTGATGTTCTAAATCACATGCAACAAGGAGTTGGAATGTGTCGGTAATGTATGGATAGCCATTATTATAAATATGGTTGACGATCGGATGATGCCGGTAGCGCGTGTTTGTATCTAAAAGCTCAAGCAGGCTCAAGTTCACCCGCAGTATCTGATATAGCTCAAGTACTTGCTTACTTAGCCTGCGATTGTCCAAGTATCTTGCACTTACTTCATGAGATGGGCTGACTCTGAATACTTGCATTACTCGTAAATGTAGGCGAGGACTTCGAGCGCCTGTTCCACTGTCTCCACTGTAATGTTCGCTTTGTTGGATAACTCTTTAAGCGGATGGATCAGTTCCTCTGGACGCACGATGATGAGTGGCTTGCCGAGAGTGACAGCGGCACTCGCATCCATCGCCGTATTCCACTGCTTGTACTTTTCTCCAAACAGAGCAATAACAACATCGGACTTCTGCATGAGCACTTGTGTGCGGAGATTGTTGACAGCAGAAGCGGCATCGTCTTTAAAAAAAGGTCCAGGCTGTGTGCCAAGAATGTCTTCGCCGATATTATCTGAGCGATCGTGATTCGTCTGAGGACCGACGAAAGTGAGTGGCAGATCCTTGTCTTTTGCCAGACGTTTGACATCCTCGCGCCAGTCGTCATGGATCTGTCCTGCCAAATATACTGTAAGTTCCATAGTAATCCTCCTAGATTTCATTTTACTTAATCATATCGTAAATCAATTTTGTTTAAAATGAAGAAGCCCCACTCAGTGGGGCACAGTATTTTTCATTACATTGTATTGCCTCGAGCCGGAATAGGATTTTCTTTAAGTATGCGCGCTAGGTGCATTGTATTGTAGGCGAGCATTTTAACGTGGGATTTCGTAAAATCATTATCGCGGTCTGTATCCATGTAAGATGGTCCTGGGCCGGCTTCTCCCACCCAGTACGTGTCTACATTCGGTGGGATGGTGAAACCGATGTGGGACAGTCCGTAAAGAATGCTTTGTGAGACGTGCTTTGCGCCATCTTCGTTACCAGTGGCAACAACACCGCCAACCTTGTTGTAGAAGATGGCCTGTCCTTTGTCGTTTGTCAGTGACGAACTGCCATAAAGCCGTTCAATCAGTAGCGTCGCAACGCTGCTCTTCTCGCCGAGCCATATCGGTGTACCGATGATGACAATATCCGCCGCTTTTACCTTCTCAAGAATTTGAGGGAACTCGTCTCCATCCCCCATGTCATCAGCAATGCCATATTTGATGTTGTAGTCATTCACTCGAAGGATTTCCGTCTCAACGCCTTCCTTCTCGTGAATCTCCATAACTTCTCTTGCGAGTGCTTCCGTGTTGGATTCATCTTCTCCGTACTTCAAGGTCGTATTAAGTATCAGTGATTTCAATGCCACAGATATTCCTCCATTCGATGATCATTACACACTACTATGCCCTTATTTTTTGAAACGAAAACACAAAAAGCACTGGAGATTCACTCCAGTGCAAATGTATTAGACAAGTCTCTTCTTGCTGAACTTGTTCATGACCCAGCGTGCTGTAAGTCCAAGAGCGATGAAGATGCCAATGTACCCGAATATCGGATAGAAAATATTAACCAGATCGACAAATCCCACAAAGCTCAGTGCGTAGCCGAACAATAGCCCAACAGTAAGCATGATCTTGTACTTCTTTGAATACGGTTCAGAGAAACGTGTCAGGAAAGGATACATCAGGCCGACAGCTGTATTATAAATGACTAGCAGCATAACGATGGATAGCCCAAGACTCAGTATCGGATGGATATTACTTGCAAGCACCAAGGTAGGCAGTGCAGCTTCGTTCGCAACATCCAAGTTGGCGAGAAGCCCACCGTTGATCAGGAGCATCAGTAATAGTATGATGACACCCCCGACAAGTGCGCCGCGTCTAGCGGCTTTATGTTTAGACGCTTCAGATCCCATAATAGATAGGAAGCTGAACGCTGTAGCGAGTACAAGCCCGCTATAAGTAATGGCATCCCACCACCATAGACCAGAAGGTGTTCGGTCGATATCAGTGTGTATATTGACTTCATTCAAAGGTATCGCAGGATTGAATATGTTGAATGCTGCGATAATCAATACAAATGCAACGAGAAATGGTGTAACAACACCAAGGACCGCAACAATCTTATTGAAATCAAGTAGCAATGTTGCGAATACCGCCACCATCATAATGAGTGCACCAATCCACGGGGCAACCCCAAAGCTTTCTTCGAATGCAGATCCTGCACCAGCCAGCATAATGACTGCAATGCCGTATAAGAAGAACACAAGTATATAGTCGATGCCTTTCCCAATAATGTCACCAAACATCGTATTGATTGGTTCCTCATGGGAACCTGCTTTGAGTCTGTAACCAAGTTTTGCTGCCTGGCGCCCAACAAACATAACAATCAGTGCAGAAAGCAGTATGGCAACGTAGCTCCAAGTGCCATAGTTGGTAAAGAACTGTAGCATTTCCTGCCCAGTTGAAAAACCTGCGCCTACAATAACGCCTGTGTAGGCAAATCCAATAATCATCGATTCGCGTCGATAGCTCAAAAAATCTCCTCCATTATTTTTTGTCACTCTATACTTATAGACTTCTTCGGAAAAGTTAAACAAATTTCAGTAGTATACTGAAAAGAGGGAGTAATATTTTAACAGTAGATTAAGGGAGGACAACTCGAAATGACTCAGAATAAGGTAGCGCTTTCCATAAAAACTTTATAAAAAAAGTGCAAAAAGGTTGCATGTTCTGATATAGTTAGAAAATGTAAACAAAGATATTTCGTACACATATAAATTATGGAGGCCAATATGGAAGAAACACTGAATCTCGAAGATATTCTAGAAGTAATTAAGAAGAACTTGGCAATAATTGCTGCCCTTGTGCTACTCTTCGGTGCCATCGCTGCATTTGCCACTGCATTTCTAATGACCCCACAATATGAAGCCAATACACAAATACTTGTAAGCCAATCACAGGATTCAGAAGTGGCAGTGAATAATCAAGATATACAAGCCAGCCTTCAACTTATTAATACATATAGAGATATCATCAAAAGTCCAACCGTGCTAGATGATGTAGTCGCAAACCTTAGCCTAGATGAATCTACAAACGAGCTTGCGAACCAGATAACAGTGAATAACCAAGATCAGTCACAAGTCGTAACAGTAACTGTTTCTAATGAAAATCCTGAAAGCGCGGAAACAATCGCCAACGAAGTTGCAAGAGTCTTCCAGCAAAGAGTGATGGATGTTTTGAACGTTGATAACGTCAGCATACTTGCGCCTGCAGATATTGGAGAAAATCCTTCTCCGGTGTCCCCACAACCTTTAATCAATATCGCGATTGGTATGATTCTCGGTGGTTTGCTCGGACTAGGCATTGCGTTCTTAAGAGCTTTCCTCGATAAGCGTGTAAAAACAGAGGAGGAAATTCAGAAACATCTGGATTTGCCAGTACTCGGTACTATCGCCAAATTTTAAAAGTAGAGAGGGAATATAGTTATGTTCAGAAGAGATAAGCACGCATATACATCTGGGCCAAGACAGCTCATTGTTGAAAAAGAACCGAAATCTCCTATCAGTGAACAATTTCGATCAATCAGAACGAACATTATGTACTCTAGTGTGGATAAGGAAATTAAAACAGTCCTTTTTACTTCTGCCACACCAAGTGCGGGTAAATCGACAACGGCAGCGAATATCGCTTTAACTTATGCGCAGTCGGGCAAACGAACTGTACTCGTTGATGCAGATTTGCGTCGTCCTACAATGCACTATACATTCGAACTGACAAATCAACGCGGGTTATCCACAGCGATTGTCAATGATATGCCAGTGGAAAATATTATTAGAGAAACAAGTATTGAAAATCTTGATGTGGTAACAAGTGGCCCTATTCCACCAAATCCATCAGAACTATTATCTTCAAGAAAAATGACACATTTGTTAAAAACATTTTCAATGCATTACGATATGGTTATTATTGATACGCCACCACTTCTTGCGGTGACGGATGCACAGGTGCTGAGTAGAATAGCAGACGGCACAGTACTGGTGACGGACGTCAACGGCAATAACAGAAATCGACTCCAGGAAGCTAAAACTTTGTTGGAAAAAGCTGATGCAAACATTCTAGGTGTCATAATGAACAATAAGAAGATGAACAATAAAAATGATAACTATTACTATTATTACGGAAGTGATGAATCTTGATAGATATTCATAACCATGTACTGATTGGTATTGATGATGGTCCAAAGACTGAAGAAGAGGCAGTCGCTTTATTAAAACAAGCAATTGATAATGGCATAACGGATATCATCGCAACCCCCCACCATCATAGTGGGGCTTTCTTGAATCCGAGAAGTAAGATTATAGAAAAAATGGAAGAGCTTTCAAAACTAATAGAGACCCATCAACTAGATATCAAAGTGCACCCAGGCCAGGAAATACGTATTAATGGAGATATGGTGACTGAGTTGCAGTTTGATGTCAGTATTCCACTCAACCAATCGCAGTATGTACTGGTTGAGTTTTCATTTACAGAAGTACCCAATTATGTAGAAAAGCTTTTATATGATTTGCAGATGAAAGGATATATCCCTGTGATTGCCCATCCTGAGCGATGCAAGCCAATTACTAAAAATCCTAATAGGCTCTATGAAATTATAGAGAAAGGTGCGATTGCTCAGGTTACCGCCTCATCTATTTCAGGAGCGTTAGGACAGAATTTGAAAGAAACAAGTCTAGCGATGATCGAAAATAATCTAGCTCATGTAATATCTAGCGATGCACATAGCACTAAAACAAGACCTTTCTTATTGAAAGAAGCATATGAAGTTGTTACTGAAGAACTAGGCGAAAACTTTACAGAAGTTTTACAGTTGAATGCCGGTGCTATACTTCATAATAAGGAAGTGAAAGTTAAGCCACCACAGAAGTTGCTACCACATTCTCAAATAAAAAAGCAAAAAAAGAAAAAATTTTTAGGATTATTTTAAAAAGAAAGAAGCGTGTAATTATGGGAGCGAAAGGTCGTTATATTCTTCTCCTAATCATTGATTCAATTATTGTTTCATTTTCGGTATTCATAGGTTACTACATATTGGCTCCTTTTTTCTTAGATTATACATGGCCAATATTGTTAGTTACGTCTTCAATTCTCCTTGTCAGTCACCACGTCTTTGCCTATTTATTTAATCTCTATCACAGGGCATGGGAATATGCCAGCGTTAGAGAGCTAATGGCAATTGTCCAAGCAGTAACTGCTTCAATTATTGCTACCTATATACTAAATGTTTTACTTTTTCAAACAACATTCACGCGCCTTATGATGATTACATGGATGATGCACCTAATCTTAATAGGGGGGTCTAGGCTTTCATGGCGCATAGCCAAACAAAGTATTATTGGGAAGAATAATAATAGTAAAGAAATGGTACGTACACTGATAGTGGGCGCAGGCAAAGGAGGGTCACTCTTAATAAAGCAAATGTTAGATACCCCAGTTATGGGCATGGTACCTGTAGTAGCAGTAGATGATGATCCTGCAAAGCATAGAATGGAACTTGCTGGTGGTATCAAAGTAGAAGGGTCTAGAGAAGACATTAAGCGTATTATTAAAAAGTATGAAATTAAGAAAGTAGCTATTGCCATTCCGTCTTTAAATAAAACAGAACTCAACAGAATTTATAGCTTGGCTGATTACGAAGGTGTTGATGTAATGATAATGCCTAACATAGATGATGTCATGTCTGGCAGAGTAGAAGTAAACAAATTAAAAAAAGTAGAGGTCGAAGATTTATTAGGACGTGAGCCTGTAGAACTCGACACAGAAAATATTGAAGATCAAGTCAGGGACACGACAGTGTTAGTAACTGGAGCTGGAGGCAGTATTGGTTCGGAAATTGTTAGGCAAATCACCAAGTTTCATCCCCGGCAAATTATATTACTGGGCCACGGTGAAAATAGCATATATAATATTTTAGAAGAAATGAACCTGTTGGAAAATAGTGTAGAATATATTCCGGTAATCGGAGATGTTCAGGATCGCAAAAGGTTGTTTGAAGTATTTGATAAATATAAACCAGATATAGTCTATCATGCAGCTGCTCACAAGCATGTACCTTTAATGGAAGCTAACCCTGGTGAGGCTACAAAAAACAACATAATAGGAACAAAAAATACGGCTGACGCAGCCTGTAAATATTTTGCTAAAAAGTTTGTACTAATATCTACAGACAAGGCAGTCAATCCACCGAATGTTATGGGGGCCACTAAGCGTGTAGCAGAGTTAATTATACAAGCATTAGATCAAAAATATGAATACACCACTCTGGTAGCTGTACGTTTTGGTAATGTGCTTGGTAGTCGTGGTTCTGTTATTCCAAAATTTAAAAAACAAATAGAATCAGGAGGTCCTGTAACTGTCACTGATGAAAGAATGACTAGGTACTTTATGACTATTCCTGAAGCTTCTAGACTAGTAATTCAAGCAAGCATTCTAGCTGATGGCGGAGAAGTTTTTGTTTTAGATATGGGTGAGCCGGTTAAAATAATTGATTTAGCTAGGAATATGATACGTCTGAGCGGATTTAGTGAAGACGAAATTAAAATCAAAATTAATGGTATCAGGCCGGGAGAAAAACTATACGAAGAACTTCTAAATTTAAATGAGGTTGAGTCTAAGAAAGTCTACGAAAAAATTTATGTAGAAAAAAACAAAAGAGTGATATCTTTAGAAAAGTTGGAAAATGGTATTCAAAATGAAGAGTACGAAATGCTATACAGTTTAGGGAAAGTGAAAAACTATGAATAAGAGATACTTGTATGTTCATCTAATCATTATTTTATCGCTAATTATTTGTCTGATCGTACCAAATTCTTTTTACTTACTTATAATGTTGAGTAGTATAATTTTAGTCATCGAGTTTAGACTGTTGCATAGTTTATATTATATTACTCTTTACTTAATTATTTCTGGAAGTGGAATTAAGGTTTTAGAAGACTTGGGTCTTCCTTTCCCCTTGTTGGTTCTAATCCTCTGCTTTCTCAGCATAGCATTATTCCAGAAATCAATTAAATTCAGCAAGTATGATTTAAAAGTTTTTGTTTTTTTGAATGCTACCATTATTCTCTATATATTTTTAGGTAGCGTAAATGGAAATTATTTTGATGTTATAAACCAAATATATTATTTTATTTGTGCTATATTATTTTTTTCTACTTTAGTTTCTACGACTACTAAAGAAAGTTTTAAAAATATCAAGTTTACAGTATACATAAGTATTATTTATATGTGCTTGATTGCTATTAATATATGGTTATTTCAAAATGATATTATAGTGTCGGAAGAATATTTTAAAAGAGCAATAAGTATTTTTGGCAATCCTAATATACTTGCACAGAACTTACTATTATTACTACCTATTATTATGGTAAATATAGGTAAACAAAAATTTTTACTTTTCATGTCGACTACTTTATATTTAGTGACTCTTTTTCTAACCCAATCTAGAGGAAGTATTCTAGTTTCAGCTATTTTAATTTTACTTTTTCTATTAAGGAAAAAAAATTTAAAGTTAAGATATAAATTAACACTTGTTACTTTAGCAATAGTATCTTTAAAATATTTAACTACAGATACTAACCGTATCTACTTGAATAGAATTTTACCTTCTAATATGGATGATTATTCTAACTCCAGATTAGATGCTCTATTAACAGGAATAAATAGTTTTTGGCAATCCTTCTTCGGTGTTGGAATAGGTAATACAAATATTAATGAGTTATCTTTGTCATCACACAACGCTTATATTGACTTTGTTTCTGAAACTGGAGTAATAGGTTTGTTAATACTTTTATTTTATATCAGCATTTTGTTAATAGCTTGGACTTACTCAACTAAAAAACCTCAATCTATAGCTTATTATCTTATCCCAACTTTAATGTTTGTTTCTATTTTTACCCATAATCTTATTACCAATATTTCCTTTTATTTCGTATTAGCTGTCTTGGTTTACGAGTTTAAATACCTTAAAGGCGTAAAAAATGAATAAGGCTAAACTAACCATAATTTATGTAATCGCTCTAGCAGTTGCTGCAAAAGGTTTGGGTTTATTTAGAGATATAATTATCACTAATAAAATTGGGTTTAATTATGTTACAGACGCTATTTTTATAGTTATCCCATTTATTACGTTGGTTTTTTCAGTCTTTAACACAGTTATTAGAACTTCATTCAGACCAATGTTTGCTAGCGAATTTATTGATAATCCTAAAAAAACAATGTATAACTTTAAAGTTCTTAGAAATAGCTTAGCTGGAATATTATTTGTTATTAGTATAGTCATATTTCTTTTTCCTTCCGCAGTAATATATGTGTTTGTACCGGGTGTAGATGAAGAAACTGCGAACTTAGCTACAAAAATGTTAAAGTACAGTATTTTCTCGTTAGTATTCATTGGCTTAGTCAATATATATAATGGGTTTTTACAATCAGTAAAAGTATACGGCAGTGAGCAGTACATCAGTTTGATAAATAACATTATATTTATATTAGGTTTACTGTTTCTTTATGATGCTTGGGGTATACATGCTATTGTTTTTTCTATTTTGGTAGGAGGACTAGCTCAGTACATCTATATAAAAGTTAAGTTTCAGTTTCTTACACCTTCAAAAGATAAAGTCTTAGCTTTTGATTTTAAATATTTAAGTAAATTTGCAAATGAAAACAAATTAATAGTCTATGGTGGCATTCTTAGTCAATTAACAGTAATGGTAGATAAGTTTATAGCTTCTTTCTTGAAAGAGGGTTCTATAACTGCTCTCCATTATGCATCTATACTAAATAATTTACCCATTACTATGGTTTTAATGATAATAACTAATATTTATTTTACTAACCTTTCAATTGATTTTAATAGAGACAAAGATTCCTTTAGAAAAGGAATAATTGTACAAACAGAAAAATTATTGTTATTTATCATTCCTATAGTAGTTACTTTCATTCTTTTGTCGAGTAGTATTGTAAGAATTTTATTTGATAGAGGGAATTTTGAGTCTGCAGGTATAAATATGATTTCTTCAGCGTTAATGGCTTACAGTATAGGTCTTTTATTTTGGAGCTTCAAAGATGTTTACATGAAAGCATTTTATGCTGCAGGCAATAAAGCTGTGCCGTTTTCTATTACTGTAAATTCACTTTTTTTAAATCTGATTTTTAGTGTGATTTTAGGTTATTTCTTTGGTCACGTAGGCATCGCCATGGCTACAACTATATCAATTATGGTAAATACGTTTTTCATAATTTATTTTTTTAATAAAAAAGTTGACAAAACGTTTGGTAGATTTCAATACATTTATATTGTTAAGATGATTACTATAGGATGCATCTTGCTTTTTAGTTCCTCATTTATAGTCTCATTTATACAATTAACAATATATATGGACATTTTAATAAAAGTTATTATTATACTTCTAATCTATGTTGTTTTAGTGAAATTATTTAAAGTTGAAAGGGGCAGTGTTTAAATTGAAAATACTAATGATTATTAATAGCTTTTATCCGTTAATGGGTGGAGCAGAAAAACAAGCTGAAAGACTTTCTAGCGAATTAATTAATAAAAACAAAGATGTGTTCGTAACTGTCATTACTAGGCATTATCGCGGTTTAAAGAGACGAGAGTTTGTAAGTGGAATTGAAGTGATAAGGCTTCCTGCAATAGGTCCTGGCAAATTGAAGCCACTTACTTTTCTAATCTATTGCTTTTTGTATCTACTACTTAAAAATAAAAAGTATGACGTTCTTCATGCTCACTCTCTAAGTTTGGGTGGGTTTGCAGTTGCTCTTTTCGGTAAAATTTTTAATAAGCCAGCAATTTCTAAAATTGCGGGAGGTGGTAGCTCTAAAGGGTGCGAAGCTATAAATATGTATTGTGCTGGAGGACTGAAAAGATGGCGATTAAATTACATAAAAAAAAATATCAGTAAGGTTATTGCTATAAGCGACGCTATAAATTCAGATTTAAAGAAACTTGGCTTTAGTGAGAATACCATCGAAAGGATTAACAACGGAATAAGTATGGAACGAAATAATACTAAATCTTCTGATGTTTTATCCTTGTCAAACAGTTTCGATGTATACGTCTATACTGGAAGATACGAACTTATTAAAGGGACAGATATTTTACTAAAAGCATGGTACGGTACTTCAGAAGATTTTAGGAAAAGTAGCAAGTTGGTTCTAATGGGCAAAGGTTCTATTGATGTTCAGAGTCTTATTAAAGATGGAAGTGTAATAAATATGGGTTACGTCGAAAATACTGAGGAATACTTAGTTCAAGGAAATTATTTTATATTACCGTCTAGATATGAAGGAATATCTAATGCTCTCTTAGAAGCTATTAAAAACAACAATTTTGTAATTGCTTCTAATGTAGGAGGGAATAAAGATATAATTAAAAATGGTTTAAGTGGTTTTATCTTTGAAAAAGAAAGTGTTTCTGATTTAATTAGTAAGCTTGAGTTGACAAAAAAAATAGAGAGAAAAGAGAAGGAAGATCTTATAGCTAGCTCTTACAGTCATCTAGATGCTAACTTCAACTTGAATAAGATAAGTGAGTCATATAAACAATTGTATAAGAGGGTGATAGAAGAGAAATGAAAATAGTCCATATAACTCCTTCCTTAGCAGGCGGGGGCGCTGAGAGAATGTTAAGTAAACTAGTAGAATACGACGAAACCAACGAGCATATAATTATTAGTCTTCTAAATTTAAAGCCTCATTATAAAATTACAAATGCTGAAGTCATTTACTTGGATTTAGAAAATAATAAAATAAACAAACTCAAAGCTTTCTTTATACTAAAGCGTTGTATAAAGAAGATTGATCCAGATTTGATTCAAACCTGGATGAAAGCCAATTTTTACGGACCTTTATTGAAGATGACAAATCAAAAAAAAATTGTTTCCAATTTTAGAAACGGCTATTCAGGAACTCGTAATAAGGTTTTTCTAAAACTATACACTCGATATTTCAATTTTTTTGACGGTCACATTTTTGTATCTAAATCGGCTTTAAAAGAGAGAGAGGATGTAGGAATTAGATTTTCTAAATGCAGAGTTATTACCAATGGATTTGTAATCCCAAAGAGCCAACGGAAAGCACCGAGAAATCAGTTTACCATAGGCCACCTAAGTCGTTACCATTCAATAAAGAACCAACAGATGTTAATTAATGCTTATAGGGAATTCTCTAAAGGTAAGGACACCAATTTAGTACTAGCAGGCAGAGATTTAAATGAAAAAAACTTAGATATTTCAAAAATTGATCATAAAAAAATAACAATTCTCGGAGAGCTGACAGCAACAAGTAACTTCTACAATTCAATAGATTTATTTGTTTTAACTTCAAAAAGTGAAGGATTTCCAAATGTTATTGGAGAAGCAATGAGCTATGGTGTACCAGTGATAACGACAAATGCTGGAGAAAGCTTTCAAATTATTGGTAAGACTGGATATAAAGTAAGTTCAGAACAAGAATTAGTTAAAATATTGAATGAACTTTTTCTAAACGATGCTAACCTTATAGAAAAAGGACTACAGGCAAAGAATAGAATTAAAGAGAAATACTCAATCCACAAAATTATTAATAATTATACTGAATTTTACAATGAGATAGGAGAATAATAATGAAAATATTAATAACTGGCACCGCAGGTTTTATAGGTTCTCACTTAGCTAAAAAACTTTCAGAGCAACATCATCAAGTTGTGGGTATAGATAACATCAATGATTATTACGATGTTAATTTAAAAAAAGATCGTCTTTCAATATTGTTAAATAATCAAATTAATAATTATCAGATTGATCTAAAAGACTCCAATGAAGTTATGAGAGTATTTGAAATAGAGCAACCCGAAGTAGTCGTCAATTTAGCGGCTCAAGCAGGAGTGAGATATAGTTTAGAAAACCCTCATGCATACATAACTAGTAATATTAATGGTTTTATGAATATACTTGAAGGTTGTAGACATTACCAAGTAAATAATTTGATTTATGCATCTTCAAGTTCAGTTTACGGGGCAAACACTACTAAACCTTTTGCTACGACTGATAATATTGACCACCCCTTGAGTTTGTATGCTGCAACTAAAAAGTCTAATGAGTTAATGGCACATACTTATAGTCATCTGTATAATCTTCCGACTACTGGCTTAAGGTTTTTCACTGTTTATGGTCCTTGGGGAAGACCCGACATGGCACTATTTAAATTTACGAAAGCAATCATAAATAACGAAAGTATAGATGTTTATAATCATGGAAATATGATGAGAGATTTTACTTATGTGGATGACATAGTAGAAGCAATTTCACGTCTTGTCAAAAGGCCAGCCAAGCCTAACAAGAAATGGTCTGGTGACAATCCTGATCCCAGCTCTAGTTATGCACCCTACAAAGTTTACAACATAGGTAATAACTCACCTGTAAAGTTAATGGAATTTGTAGAAGCAATTGAAAAGAGGATAGGCAAAAAAGCCTACAAAAATTACATGGGTCTACAACCCGGAGACGTCCCAGAAACTTATGCGAATGTTGAAGATTTATTTAAAGATATTCAATTCAAGCCGTCTACTAATATACAAGATGGAGTTAACAATTTCGTGGATTGGTACATGGATTACTATAAGATTAATAAATAAGAAAGTTGGGCTAATATGAAACGTAAAATTGCAGTGGTAGGACTAGGCTATGTTGGGTTACCAGTTGCTGTAGCATTCGGAAAATTGCATGAAGTGGTCGGGTTCGATATTAACGAAAAGCGTATTGAAGAATTAAGAAGGGGATTCGATCGCACCAACGAAGTAGGGGCGGAAGATCTGAATAGAACGAATATAAAATTCACTTCAAATAAAAGTCATCTCTCAAATACTGATTTTATAATAGTGGCGGTTCCTACACCAATTAATAAAAATAATCAACCAGATCTTACACCGTTACTTGGCGCCAGCGAGACAGTGGGTTCTGTTATTTCTAAGAATACAATTGTCGTATATGAATCGACAGTATACCCAGGAGCAACCGAAGAAGATTGTATACCTATTTTAGAAAAAGCTTCTGGGCTTCAATGTGGAAAAGATTTTTATGTAGGTTATTCTCCTGAACGAATTAATCCTGGTGATAAAAGACATACTTTCGAAACAATAACTAAAGTAGTGAGTGGTCAAACGTCAGAAGTCTTAGAAATTGTAGCGGATGTATATGCCTCAGTTGTTAAAGCTGGTGTTCATAGAGCTACGAACATTAAAGTAGCTGAAGCTGCTAAGGTAATTGAGAATACGCAAAGAGATGTAAATATTGCTCTAATGAATGAGCTTGCTTTAATTTTTGATAAAATGGGAATAAAAACTAAAGATGTATTGGAAGCGGCTGGAACTAAGTGGAACTTCTTGAACTTTTCTCCTGGCTTAGTAGGTGGTCATTGTATTGGAGTAGATCCCTATTATTTAACTCATAAAGCTGAAGAGCTTGGGCACCACCCAGAAGTTATACTAGCTGGTAGAAGAATAAACGATAACATGGCTAATTACATTTCTTCTTCTATCATTAAAGAAATGTTAAAAAAGGGTATAAGTGTAGTAAACAATACTGTTAATATTTTTGGATTGACTTTTAAAGAGAATTGTCCGGACCTAAGAAATACCAAAGTAATTGATATTATTAATGAACTTCAAGAATATGGTTTAAACGTTATTGTACATGATCCAGAAGCAGATTCAGCCGAAGCGAAAAAGTATTATAATATCGATTTAATTGACGTCGATAAGATCTCAAAAACTGAAGTAATGGTATTTGCGGTTCCTCATGAAGAATACAAAGAAAATAATGAAAAGTATTTAGGTTTATTAGAAGAAAATGGGATGATATTTGATATTAAGGGAATAGTAAAAGATGAGTTGTTAAAAGAAAAGCAGACTGTGTGGCACTTATAGTTTAGGAGGATAACATGAACATTAGGACTGAAAATATACCATTTTCTCCACCAGATATTACAGAAGAAGAAATTAATGCTGTGACGGAAACCTTAAGGTCCGGATGGATTACCACAGGACCAAAAACGAAGGAATTAGAAAATAGAATAGCTAGGTATGTTGAACAAGAGAGAGCGGTTTGTCTCAATTCAGCCACTGCTGCTATGGAAACAACGCTAAGAATACTTGGAGTTGGTCCTGGAGATGAGGTGATTACATCGGCGTACACTTATACAGCCACTGCTTCTGTAATCGATCATGTAGGTGCTAAAATTGTTTTAATTGATACTGCTCCTAATTCTTACGAAATGGATTATAAGCAATTGAAAGAGGCTATAAATAAAAATACTAAAGTAGTAATACCTGTAGATATTGCTGGGGTAATGTGTGATTATCGGAAAATTTTTGAGGTTGTAAAATCAAAAAAAGAGCTATTTGAGCCTAGCAACGATATACAAGAATCGTTTAACAGAGTAGTAATATTATCAGATGCTGCTCACGCTTTTGGTGCTAGAAGAGATGGTGAAAAAGCTGGAAAAGTAGCAGACTTTACTTGTTTCTCTTTCCACGCAGTTAAAAACTTAACTACTGGTGAAGGTGGAGCAGTAGTGTGGAATGAGATTGAAGGATACAGTAATGAAAGTATCTATAATCTCTATATGCTTTATAGTTTACACGGACAGACCAAAGATGCCCTTTCTAAATCTCAAAGAGGATCTTGGGAATACGATATTATCCTACCAGCTTATAAATGTAACATGACAGATATTGTGGCCAGTATTGGTCTTGTACAGTTAGAAAGATACGAAAATATGCTTAATAGAAGAAGTGAAATAATAAATAAATATGACGATGCTTTTTTGAACACGGAGGTAACGCCTCTTTCACATTTCTCAAATAAGCATACATCTGCAGGTCATTTATATTTAGTCAATATACCCTCCATAACCGAGAAAAGAAGGAACGAACTTGTCTATGAAATGAGCGAGCTTGGAGTTAGTTGTAATGTTCATTATAAACCACTACCAATGCTTACGGCATACAAAAATCTAGGCTTCAATATAAAGGATTATCCTAACGCATATATCCAATATAGTACAGAGATATCGCTACCGCTTCATACATCGTTAAGTAATGATGATGTAGACTATATTATAGCTGTATTTAAAAAAGTACTTTCTAACTAAGAGGGAGGAATATTGTTATATGTATATTAAAGTTGGAAAGAGACTATTTGATTTTATCTTTGCTCTAATACTTCTCCCATTGTGGCTTCCTCTGTTATTGATACTAAGTCCCATTATTTACCTTTCCGATAAAGGACCGATTTTTTATAATTCAAATCGCTTAGGAAAGAATGGAAAGGTGTTTAAAATGTATAAATTCAGGTCTATGCGGATAAATGCTCCAGATATAAGGAATCCAGATGGTTCCACTTTTAACTCTGAGAGGGATTCTAGGTTGACTCAAACGGGAAATTTTTTGCGTAAATCTAGTTTAGACGAAACCCCACAATTATTAAACGTTTTAAAGGGAGACATGAGTTTCATAGGACCAAGACCGGATTTGCCTGAACAATATGCTTTGTATTCGGAAGAGGAAAAGGAAAAGTTGTTAACGCGTCCAGGAGTAACTGGATACAATCAAGCTTACTTTAGAAACACGATACCTTGGAAAGAGCGTATAAAAAATGATGTCTACTATGTCAAAAACATAACTTTTATTTTCGATGTTATGATAATAATTAAAACAATTTCATCAGTTTTAGGTAAAAAGAACGTTTATACTGTACAAAATAAAGATAAAGCTATCTCTACCGATCTTGAATGATTGGTAGAGTTTATCTATATAGGAGGAAAACAAGTGAACTATGTTTTGTTTATTGGAAGTAAATTAGGATATAAAATGTTGGAATTAATGAGTGAGAAAAATACACATATCATCTATGTTTTTGTAGAAAAAGAACACGAGCATGAGAATGAGACATTCTATAGACAGGCAATTAAATTATGTGAAGAAAATAATATAAATTTTCGGTTGAATGCTAGTAATAAAGAAGTGATAGAATGTTTGAATGCTATCCCAACCAACATAGAATATATTATGTCTTTTGGCTATAGGAAAATGATATCTCCAGAGGTTGTCGATCGGGCATCCATTGCTGCTCTAGGCTCTCATTTCTCTCCGCTTCCACGCTATAGAGGATTTGCTCCATTGAATTGGTTATTAATAAATGGGGAAGATTACACAGCGGTTAATTTGTTCTTTTTAGAACAAGAAGTTGATAATGGAGATATCGTTGCTTCTAAAGAAATAGAAATTGCTTACTGTGACAATATAAATTCATTGTTTGATAAGTGTTTAAGTACTTTTGAAGAATTGATGATTAAGACTCTACCGTCCTTAGAAAATAATAATTTTACTGCTTCCAAACAAAGTAACGAAGAAGCTTCATACACTTGTGCGAGATCCCCTGAAGATGGAAAAATAAATTGGGCATCGAGCTCCTATGATATATACAACCTAGTGAGAGGATTGACTTATCCATACCCGGGAGCCTATACATATTTTGAGAACAAAAAATTAATTGTTGTTTCTTGCGAAGAATACAATCCAGGAAACTACGTAGGGAGAGTCCCGGGAAGAGTAATTAAAGTTATAAAGGGACGAGGAGTCGTCGTTCTTTGTGGCGACAAAGCGATTTGCATCAAAAAGGTTATAGACCAGGACGGGAAAGTACATAGAGCTAATAATCTTATAACAAGTGTAAGAGCTACATTAAGGTAGATAGAAGAGGAGAAAACGTATGGCAAAACAAACAAGTAAAATTCTACTGTGCTCTGTTCTAGCTGAAGCAATATATATATCAAGAGGAGAATTGGTAGATAAATTTTTATCCAAGGGATTCGATATAATACTTGTTGCGCCCGAAGAAGAATCTACTATTCCTTTTGATCTAATCAATAATAATTCAGTAAAGTATTATAGGATTAATCTACAGAGGACAGGAATGAATCCGTTCAGAGATATATCAACAATTAACCAAATTAAATCTATTATTAGAAAAGAAAAGCCTAGTCATGTATATTCATTCGGAGGAGCTAAAGCAGCAATTTACACTTCACTAGCAGGAGCAAAGGGGTCCGTAAGAAATAACTATTGTATGATTAATGGATTGGGTTCTATATTTAGGGGAGAAGGAATAAAGAATAAGTTAACTAGAAAAGTCATGTCTGCTCTCTTTAAAAGAGCATTAAATAAGTCTGATGGCGTAATATTTCAAAACGAAGATGATAGACAAGAGTTTATAAACAAGAGTCTAGTCGTTAAAGACAAAACACACATAGTAAATGGATCAGGAGTTAATTTAGATATATTCACATATACGAGTATAGAAAATTTTAATAGTTTCTTGTTCGTGGGTCGCCTACTTAAAGACAAAGGAATATATGAATACGTGGAGGCAGCTAGGATACTAAAAAAAACTTATCCAAATACTAGTTTCTCTATTGTCGGTGGCTTTGATGATAATCCTACAGGGGTGAGCGAAGCTGAAATAAATGAATGGATAGAAGAAGGTATCATCACTTTCCATGGCAAGCAAAAAAATGTTCTCCCATATTATCAAGAGTGTACTGCTTTTGTACTACCTTCATATCATGAAGGTACTCCAAGAACGAGCTTAGAAGCAATGAGTGTAGGCAGATCAATAATTACTACGGATGCCCCAGGATGTAGAGAAACCGTTGTTGAAGGAGTTAATGGGTATCTAGTTCCTGTTAAGAATGTTACAGTACTAGTGAAAAGAATTGAGGCAATAATAAAATCACCAAAATTGGCTCAAACTATGGGATATGAATCGTTTAAGTTGGCTAAGGAAAAGTATGATGTTCATAAAGTGAATGAAAGTATTTTAAAGATTATTTTATAATAATGAACTGAACTTTAATAATCAAGGAAAAACAGTTTTTACTCGATACGACTTATAAGATACAGACAATTATTTCTATACTTTGTAAATGTATTTAAAAATCGGACTTGTACAAATCCGATTTTTATGTTAAATTTTGTGTAAACGTTTACACAAAAGGTGAAGCTAATGGTGACATTAAAAGATCTAGCGAAAGAAGTCGGGGTTTCCGTCGCTACAGTGTCCAGGGTATTGAACAATTCTGGATATGCAAGTCCCGAAATGCGTAAACGTGTCATGCAAGCAGCAGAGCGCATGAACTATAAGCCAAACGAAGTTGCACGTGCATTGAATACCAGTCGCTCAAATATCATCGGTGTGCTGGTACCGGATATCTCCAACCCTTATTTCCCCAAAGTCATTCGAGGGATAGAGGACGAAGCGATTAAGAATAACTACCGGATTCTTATCGGCAATACGGATCACGATTTTGATAAGGAATCAAAGTACCTGGAAATTTTTAATCAGAACAACTGTGCGGGAATCATTTCAGCGACTTGGACCGTTACGCGTCAAGATAATTTGACTACGCGCCCAGTTGTACTCCTGGATAGAGTCGTCAAGGAGCATATCTCTATCGAAGCCGACAATTTGAAGGGGGGCAAGCTTCAAGCACATCATCTGATTCAGCAAGGTGTACATCACGTTTTGCTGATTAAAGGGCTTGAAGATTACAGTTCTTTCGAAAACAGGACGCTAGGCTCGAGGGAAGTCTTAGGAGAAAACCAAGTCCCCTATGAGATACTCTCTCATACAGCATTGAACGGAACACTTGAATCCGGGGACATAGCGTTTCTTGAAAAATTCGATGGGATCATCTGTCCCAATGACCTTGTCGCTTATCGGGTACTGAATGTACTTATCAATCACGGCGTCTCTGTTCCAGATCAAGTAAAGGTCATTGGGTATGACAACCTCGATTTTTCACAATACGTCTATCCGAGTCTGACAACGATTGAGCAGCCCATTTACCAGTTGGGCAGAAATGCTTTCAAAATGCTGATGAAGATGAACCAAGGTATCGAAGTAGAGAGCGAAGTATTGGATGTAAAACTGATAAAGAGAAATAGTACATAAAGGAGTGAGGATATGGATATTGTAGTCATTGGCAGTTTGTCTACTGATTTTATTGTACAAGCGGACCGGATGCCTGAAAAAGGCGAGACGATACTTGGAGAAAGCTTCGAAACAGCTTTTGGTGGTAAGGGCGCCAATCAGGCTGTCGCAGCATCGCGTCTCGGTGCCAGTACGGCTTTTATCGGTGCAGTGGGTGATGATGTATTCGGCCAACATTTAGTCAGCAACTTAGAAGATAATAATATTTTTTGTGATAATGTGGAAACGTTTACAGGTGTGGCGAGCGGGACCGCTCATATCAATATTTATGATAATGATAATTCTATCACTGTAATTCCTGGTACTAACGGGCTGCTGACACCAGAAATCATTGAACAGCACCTCGATATGATTGGAAGTGCCAAGTACGTACTTCTTCAAAACGAGATACCCGTAGAGACGATTCACTTTGTCATCGATTATTGTTTTAAACAGGGTATCAAAGTCATCTACAATCCGGCACCTTTCATCGAAATGGATACTGAACTTCTAGAGAAATGTTACTTGTTAACACCAAATGAAATAGAATGCACGCGTCTATTTGGTGAAAGTCCGACTAGTATCGTAAAGAAGTATCCCAACAAGCTCGTTGTTACTATGGGGGAAGCAGGGTGTTTGTATCACGATGGCACTAAGGAAGTAATGGTACCTTCTTTTAACACTGTTCCAGTAGATACTACCGGAGCGGGAGATACCTTTAATGGTGCATTGGCTGCTTTCCTTTCAAAAGGAGAAACACTTGGTACGGCGATTCGATACGCCAATCTTGCCGCATCAATCGCCATTCAAAAAATGGGTGCACAAACAGGGATGCCAACATTAAAAGAACTGAAAGAGGTTAGCGAAAATGTATAGATCAGTGGTTCTCAATAGTGAAATCTCTAAAGCACTGAGCGAGATGGGCCACGGTGATTACATTATCATTGGGGACTGTGGTCTTCCGATTCCAGAAGGCACTAAACGTATCGATATTGCTTTAAAACCGGGAACGCCATCTTTCAAAGAAACGTATGAGCTCATTACTGCCAGCATGTACGTCGAAAAGAAAATATATGCCAAGGAAGCAACTGATGCAGGGTTGCTGAGTTTACTTGATGACGAGGTTCCAAGTGAAACAGTCTCACACGAAAATTTCAAGGTTTTGCTTTCAAACGCGAAAGCAGTGATCCGGACCGGAGAGACGACACCTTATGCGAATGTCGCACTCTATTCCAATGTATTTTTCTAAGGAGGTGTCTGAATGATACAAATGCAAGGGATTCATAAAGCTTTTGGTAAAAACAAAGTACTTCTCGGTGTCGACTTTACGCTTCATGACGGTAGTATTCATGCACTTATGGGTGAGAACGGCGCTGGCAAATCGACATTAATGAAAATCCTCTCGGGCGTACATCAATACGATTCAGGAGAAATTCTAAGAGATGGCGAAGCAGTGCAGTACAACACCTTGAAAGAGGCGGAAAAAGCAGGTGTGATATTCATTCATCAGGAGTTGAATATATGGCCTGAACTGACTGTATTAGAAAACCTATTTATCGGCAACGAGAAAACAAAATTTGGGTTGCTCAATAATAAGCTGATGAAAGAACAAGGAGAAGCCGTATTTAAGCGTTTAAAGTTTAAAATCGATTTGTCGAAACGGGCTGGTGATTGTTCTGTCGGTCAGCAGCAGATGATTGAAATCGCCAAAGCACTCATGATGGACACAAAAGTACTCATCATGGATGAGCCGACTGCTGCTTTGACTGATTCTGAGATCGAAGTACTCTTTGATATCATCAATGATCTAAGGGCATCTGGTGTATCCATTGTTTATATATCACACAGGATGGATGAAATATTCACTATATCTGACGAAATCACAGTATTGCGTGATGGCATGAGTGTACTTTACGAAAAGACAGAGCATACAGACTACAATGCATTGGTTCGAGCGATGGTAGGGCGAGATCTCGATGAACAGTTTCCGACCCGCTCTCACACTGTCGAGAGTGACATCGCATTAAAAGTTGAAGGCTTAGAAAATAAAACTCACAATATTAAAGACATCAGCTTTGAACTGAGAAAGGGCGAAATCCTTGGATTTGCAGGATTGATGGGAGCAGGTCGTACAGAAATTATGCGCGCCCTGTTCGGGGCAGATCCAGGAGCGAAAAATGTCGCAATCCACGGCAAGCAAGTTAAAATCGACAAACCGTCTGATGCGATAAATCACGGCATTGGCTTTATAACTGAGAATAGAAAAAGCGAAGGCCTGATTCTTGATTTTAACCTAATCGATAATCTCACCATGCCTTCTCATAAAAGCTTCTCAAGCAAGGGATTTATGAAACGTAAAGATGAAGCCGACTTTGCAGATCTCATGATTAAGCGATTGAATATTAAAACGGAGAAATCTTCACTCATGTCACAACTTTCTGGAGGGAACCAACAGAAAGTCGTCATCGGCAAATGGGTGGGCAGACAACCCGAAATACTGATTCTTGATGAACCGACCCGTGGTATCGATGTGGGGGCCAAGCGCGAAATATACTACCTTATCAATGAGTTGACCGAACGGGGCATGTCGATCGTATTGATTTCTTCAGAATTACCGGAAGTAATCGGCTTGAGCGACCGGGTCGCTGTAATGTCGGAAGGCCGATTGATGGACGTGCTGGATAAGGAACAAGTCAACCAAGAAAACATAATGACACTTGCTACAGGAGGAAAGTTAGATGAAACAGAAACTTACAGTAAATGATATGATTGACCGTTTTCTGCCCCTAGTTGGCTTGACACTTCTGGTCATTGTTATCACCATCATGAATCAGCAGTTCCTATCGCCCGATAACTTGATGAACTTGCTGCGCCAAGTGTCGATCAATGGTCTGATTGCGTTTGGTATGACTTTCGTTATTTTGACTGGAGGCATCGACTTAAGTGTCGGATCCATTCTCGCCTTCTCCAGTGCGATGACGGCATTGCTGATCACGTCAGGAATAGACCCAGTATTTGCGATGATGCTTGGATGTGTGGTCGGTCTGCTCGCTGGTGCCATCAATGGTCTCCTCGTCGCAGTTGGAGGTATGGCACCTTTTATCGCAACACTGGCCACAATGACAATTTACCGTGGTGCGACGCTTGTCGCAACAGATGGGCGTCCGATCACTGGTCTTGGTGATAGTATGATTTTTCAAATGTTTGGAAAAGGATACTTTCTAGGGATCCCGGTGCCAGCAGTCACGATGCTTGTCGTATTCATCATTCTATACATTATTTTGAACAGAACAGTATTTGGCAGACAGACGTACGCTATCGGTGGCAATGAAACAGCAGCTTTACTCTCAGGTATCAGAGTCAATCGTACGAAAATCATGATCTACGCATTATCCGGACTCATGTCGGCCATTGCTGGTATCATCCTGGCTTCGAGGTTGGATTCTGCGCAACCGACAGCAGGCCAAGCATACGAACTTGATGCCATCGCCGCTGTCGTTCTAGGCGGGACATCCTTGATGGGTGGTAAGGGCCGCATCGTCGGTACACTGATTGGTGTACTTATTATCGGTGTACTGAATAATGGTCTGAACCTAATTGGTGTTTCATCCTTCTATCAACAGATCATCAAAGGTCTTGTTATAGTAGTTGCGGTCCTAATTGACCGTAAAAATAAATAAGGAGTGTTTTGAATGAAGAAATTTCTTTTGTTTTTTAGTCTAGTGTTTGTATTTGTCGCAGGATGTTCCATGGACTCTCCGGGATCAGGAAGTGAAGAAGAAAGCGCAAGTGATACTGGTGGAGATGAAGAAACAGTCATTGGTGTCAGCATTTCGACATTGAACAACCCATTCTTTGTGACACTAAGAGATAGTATTGAAGAAATGGCGGAAGAAAAAGGATACTCAGTCAGAATCGTTGATGCACAAGACGACTCTTCCAAACAAGTGAACGACATTGAAGATCTCGTTCAACAGGATGTAGATTATCTGATAATCAATCCGACTGACTCTGCAGCAGTTTCTGGATCTGTAGAATCTGCTAACAGTGCGGACATCCCAGTCATTACAGTCGACCGTTCAGTTGACAGTGGCGAAGTTGCTGCATTCATCGCTTCAGACAATATCGAAGGCGGCGAAATGGGCGCACAGTTTATCGTAGATCAAGTCGGTGAAGGTGCCCAAGTTGCAGAACTTGAAGGTGTACCTGGTGCGAGTGCAACACGTGAAAGAGGCGAAGGATTTAATAACATTGCTAGTGAGTCACTTGATGTAGTATCAAATCAAACAGCAAACTTTAACCGTGCAGAAGGTTTGGACGTGACTCAAAATATCCTTCAAGCCAATCCAGACATAACTGCCATCTTTGCTCATAACGACGAAATGGCACTTGGTGCACTTGAAGCTCTGTCAGATCAAGATGTTATCGTAGTTGGCTTTGATGGAACGGACGATGCCCGAGCTTCAGTCGAAGCAGGTGAGCTCGATGCAACAGTCGCTCAGCAGCCAGATCTCATGGGTGAAACAGCGATCAATACAGTAGAACAATTAGTTAACGGTGAGGAAGTTGACTCTGAAATTAAAGTAGAACTAGAACTCGTAACTCAAGAGTAAAATGTAAGACAGGGCCATAGGGCCCTGTCTTATTGTATAATTGAAGATATCATAAACCATAGGAGGTAAATCTATGAAGTATTTCGCAGCATTTCTATCCATGAAAGATGAAGAAAAGAGCACCCAGTATCGACCAGATCATCTTGAGTTCCTGGAGAACTTGAGAAATGAAGGAACTGTCTTGATGAACGGGAAATTCTCTGATGGCAGTGGGGGACTTGTAATTTATAAAGGTGATAGTTTTGAGTCTGTAAAGGATATCGTAGAAAGCGATCCTTATATCAAAACAGGTGCGAGAAGCTATACATTAAGAGAATGGGAAATGGTGTCGAATCACGATTTCTAAAGAATAGAATATTAGATAATTTAAAGAGCAGACAATTCTGCTCTTATTTATGTTCATCACATAGTAAATTCTAGCTCATTCTGTTACAAAGAAAGAATCAGTCTACATAGAAAACTGGTACGTTCAGGTATCTCATCTGCAATAATATGTTCGTTGTGAGCATGTATGCCTAAACCCACCGCTCCTAGTCCATCAAGCGTCGGCACACCTAAGTTTGCCGTGAAATTTGCATCGCTGCCTCCACCGACAAATGCATCTTTTATTTCGCCGATTCCTATTTCGTCCGCAGCTTCTTGCGCATGTGCGAGTAAGGTAATGGTATTCTCGTCTTTAACCATGGGTGGCCTGTTAACACCACCACTCACTTCTATTTCAATGCCCTCTGTATAGGAGAATAGATGCTTCATATAGTCATCTATTCTTGATTGCTCTTCTTCCGTTTCCACACGTACATTGACTCCAAATCTGGCATGGTCAGGGATGACATTCAATTTTCCGCCACCTTCGATACTGCCGACGTTTATCGTTGTACCTTTGTCATAATCGGTCATGGACTCAAGATCAACGATATGTTGTGCTGCTTCTCTGATGGCATTGATGCCATCTTCATGATTATTGCCCGAATGGGCAGCTCTGCCATGGATGTCGACATAGTACCTCGATGACCCTTTCCTGCCAGACTTCAGTGCTTTGGTCTTCGCTTCTGGTGGTTCAGTTACAAGTACGGCTGTGCTATTGGATGCTTCTTTGGTAATCAATGCTTCTGAAGTTGGACTACCCACTTCCTCATCACTTGTACATAGAAATACGATGCTCTTATTAAGTGGTAAATAAAGATCCTTTATTGCTTTAAGTGCCCATATGGTCTGTACGAGCCCGCCTTTCATATCGAGAATCCCCGGGCCATATATTTTATTGTCGGCTTCTACCAAGTCAAGGTTCCCCTCATCCCATACGGTGTCATAGTGTGAAAGGATAAGGATGGTCTCATCTCCTTCTCCATAAACAAACTTGAGGTGATCACCGTATTCCTCCTGTTCTATTTCTTCTGCTGCGTATCCGAAATAGGTTTTTAATAACTTTTGGATTCTCTCCTTACATGCATCTGCAAGTGTCTTATTATCGCTTGGTGAATCTGAGGCCACAAGATATTTTATATCCTTAATGATGGCTTCCTTGTTGTTTTCCATGAATAACGTTATTTCATCCATCTATATCTCTCCTTTGAATACTATCAATTATGACTGATCTATCCAATTCACTTTACGTCTTCTGGATATGCTTCTGTGCAACATCAATAAATGCTTTCAGCGCAGGGGACATCCATTTATTTTTATGCCAAAACATCTGAATCATGATGTCCAAGTGTGTTCCGTCCCACTCAATTTTCTTGATTCGTCCTTCTCTTAACTCCTTATGTACTGCAATCTCTGGTATCAATGCGATGCCAAGATCGGCCATCACACACTGCTTAATGGCTTCAATATCTCCGAGTTCGAGCCTTCTTTTATTTTCTATGCCGTGATGTAGCAATTTTTCTTCAAAAGCCGATCGATAGTCGCAAGCTTCTGTCAGCAAAAGTTGCTGGTCCGATAAATCAGGGCTTGTAATGGTGGTGCTGCCGAGTGGATTTGTTGCGCTACAGATAAGTGCCATCTTTTCTTCTCTCAGTTCTTTCACAATGAGTGAATCACTGGATAGTGCCTTCATTGACAATAGGGCAACATCAATCTGTCCTTCAGATATTAATGAAAGGATTTCCTTCTCATACACTGCCGGTCTGAACACCAGTTCCACTTTTGGGTATTTCTCCTGAAAATCTTTGAGTATTTCAGGCAAGCGATATGTACAGTGGGTCTCAGATGCACAGATTGTCAGTCGGCCACTTGGTTCTGAGTTACTGCCAACAATCTCGGAAGCTTCCATGGTCATATTAAGAATATCGTCTGCATAATCCAGCAGTTTTTTGCCCGACTCGGTCAGAGTCACGCGTTTGCCAAGTCTTTCAAAAAGAGGCACCCCGAGTTCTGATTCAAGCGCTGTAATATTGGCTGTAATACTGGATTGCGCATAGCCGAGAATCTGAGCCGTCCGCGTAAAATTCAGTTCCTTTGCAGCGGTCTGGAATATAAGCAGCTGTTTGATTTCCATGGTTGTTCTCCTTCCGTAATCGGCACAGCCGATGAATATGATCGAAAAATTTCTATATATCTATTTAAATTATTTGAATATAATGACTATATCACTTTTGCAGCTCCAATTCACCGAAAGATTCAAGACAGCCAAGATACACTTTCAAATGGAGATTCTGCGAAGAAAGGAGAATGCCACGTGCATTTCGAGTATTTCTGCAACACGAGAATCAAAATGGGTCCAGGTGAATCAGAGAAGTTTGCACCGATCATGATGGAGTATATCGCCCCCGGGGCAACAGTGATGATTGTCAGTGATCCTGGCGTCAGAAAAATCGGTTTGGTAGCCCCGGTAGAGAATCATCTTGCAGACGCAGGCTTCAATGTTGTTCACTTTGATGAAGTATCTCCGAATCCAAGGGACCACGAATGTCTGGCTGGTGCAGAGCGGTTCAAAGAAGAGGGGGCTGAAGCACTTGTCGCGATCGGCGGGGGGAGTCCAATGGATGTAGCCAAAGCCATTGCGCTTCTTGGTCCGAATGGTGGAACGTTCAATGATTATATTGAAGGCAGGCTTCCATATACAAACGTCGCCCCGCTCATCTGCATACCAACAACAGCAGGTACAGGGTCGGAAGTGACACGTTCCTCTGTCATTACTTTAGCTGAAACCCATACGAAAATTACTTTGAAGCATGAACTGCTGAGACCGACAGTCGCCATACTGGATCCGGAACTGACGATGTCTGTACCGAAAGCAATTACTGCAGCAACTGGCGTTGATGCACTTGTACACGCAATTGAAGGGTATACGTGCAAGCGTACAAACCCCGTGTCAAAGGCGATGGGGGCGGCGGCAATGAAGGAAATTGTGGCACATTTGCCAAAAGCCTACGAAAACGAAAAGGACGTAAAAGCCAGAGCAAAAATGCAAGAGGGCAGCCTGCTTGCCGGACTCTGCTTCGGTTCAGCAGATGTTGCAGCGGTGCATTGTCTAGCGGAAGCACTGGGAAGTCTCTACGATACACCGCATGGTGTAGCGAATGCGATATTCCTGCCGTATGTCGTCCAGTACAATGCCGAAGAAGATCGACCGCTACATGCTGAAATTTCAAGAATCATGAACTTTGCGGACGAAACAGATTCTGAAGCTTCAGCCATCGACAAGCTGGTCGATGGACTCTACCAATTCACTGAAGCACTCGACATTCCGACACTCGGTGAATTATCCTATGTCAAAGCTTCAGATCTTGAACATATGGCGGAAATCGCCGAACAGAATGGTTCCACTCCAAGCAATGTCCGTCCGATAAAGAAAACCGATTACTTGAGAATATTGGAAAAAGCCTATCTTTGATGTTGCGTATAAAAATTTATTATAGATACTAAATATAAAATTTCAGAAAATATTTACTACTCTATTTTTTTATGGTATGCTACCTAACAAATATTAGGTAGGTGATGATTTTGACTAAGGATAATATACTCGCGTCAACTCTCAAACAGCTTTCTATCTATGGGTACGAGGGGACAACGATGAAGAATATTGCGAAAGACTGTGATATCAAGGCAGCTTCCATCTATTACTTTTTTAAGAATAAGGATGAACTGGTCAAGGCGGTACTGCTCAAAGTCCTATCCAACCATTTCGAGGCTATGACTGGGGAGTATTTCAATCACCAAGATGACAAGCTCGAGATGCGACTTCAGGCCATGATCGCAAAAGTAGCTGCACACCATCGTGATAACCGCGATGAAACTTCCGTTTACCTCAGACTGATGGAGAGTGCAAATGATGATTTCAAGATGGAAGTGGAGCAGTACTTGAACCAATATTACCGTTGGCTCTATGACAAACTTTATGCTGATATAAAACAAACATTTCCACACGTTGATGATTCAGCTGCCGGAGACCTGCTTGAAACATTTTTGCTGATCGGCAACGGAATCTTCTGGGGCAGTGTCATCTATACGGATGAACGTATGGAAAAAGAAATTGGCCATGCAAAGAAACTGATGAATCTGGCCATGCGCGCCATGATGAAGGAGGAATAATATGAAAACAAAAGCAGTAGACAACACAATTATTGATCGCACAAAGCCGAATGAGGGACAGCGCCTCATTGAGGACTACGAGGTCCGTCCGGTACCCCAGTCTGAAAGAAAGGGCTGGATCCAATTGACGATGGTATGGATTGCCGGGATCATCGCGCTATCTGCAACAGCACTTGGCGGGGCGCTCGGCAGCGGTATGAGCTTATCACAGGCAATTGTCGTATCACTTGTCGGTACATTTCTATTGGCGATCCTGAACATACTATGCGGGATTCCAGGCAATAAGACGGGGCTTTCTACGTCAATGATTTCATCTTTCGCCATGGGACGATATGGTGGCTACTTGGTATCCATCGTCATCGCCATTTCACTATTCGGCTGGTTCGGGGTGCAGCTTGATCTGTTCGGCTCAAGTCTATTGAATGTCATCCAGTCCGTTTTCGGGGTTGAAGTGAATCGTACACTTTTGATGATCATCGGCGGCATACTGATGACAGTGACATCCATGATCGGCTATAAGGCGATCGAGAAACTGAGTATCGTGGCTGTGCCGCTGCTCGGTATTCTCCTTGTCGGCTCAACAATCATCGTACTTAACAACTATTCGCTATCGGAGCTGAATGGTGCGGCGCTCGCTGCAGAACCAATCACCCTCGGTGCAGGTATCTCGCTGGTCATCGGTTCATTGGCTGTCGGTGCCATCATCGCACCAGACTTCTCGAGGTACGCGAAAGGCACGAAAGAAACAGTCATCTCTTCACTACTCGGTTACTTTATTGGCTATTCAGTGGTGCTGCTGATCGCGATCCTTCTGGCTAAAGCGACGACAGAAGTGGATGTTGTGGCCATCATGATTGGTATCGGCTGGGGGACAGGTGGTATGCTCGTGCTGATTCTGGCTCAGTGGACAACAAATAATACGAATCTCTATTCTTCAGCACTTGGTTTCTCAGTGGTTTTCAAAACTGTTCCCAAATATATCATTACTATCTTTGCGGGCATTGTCGGTACTGTATTCGCAATTACTGGCATCTATACGAACTTCATCACATTCCTGAGCATATTGAGTATTATGATTCCACCAGTTGGAGGCATTTATGCGGCAGATTTCATCATGCGTCGTGGGGCCTACGATTTTGACAAGATTGATCTTATTAAGAAGATTAATCCTTACAGCATCCTCATCTGGGCGATCGCCATATTCATCGCCTTTGCAACGACGGATGCACCACTCGGATTTGGTTGGTTCACGCTGACCAATGCACCGGCCATCGATGCGTTCGTCGTAGCGTTTGTCCTGCAAATGGCTGCGAGCAAATGGCTGATGGCTGAAAAGTCACTTGAGGTGAAGAAATGAAATACTTGAACAAAGCAGACATGGATAAACTGGCGATTGGTGCGGCACTCCTTGGCACAGGGGGCGGCGGTGACCCTTATGTGGGTAAACTGATGGCCCAGCAGTCGATTGACAAATATGGTCCTGTGCAGATGGTGACGATTGATGAGTTACCTACGGACGCTACTGTGGCGACATTCGCCATGGTAGGCGCACCGACAGTGCTGGTAGAGAAAATCCCAAACTTCGAATCATTCGACATACTCTACGATGAATTCGTCAAATACAACGGCGACCATATCGATGCTGTCATGCCGATCGAAGCAGGCGGTGTCAATTCGATGATCCCCATCATATTTGCAGCCATCAAAGGCGTACCACTTGTCGATGCCGACGGTATGGGACGTGCATTTCCAGAAATGCAGATGGATACTTTCAACGTCAACGGCATCCATAATACCCCTGCCGTATTTGCTGATGAGAAGGGCAATACGGCGATACTCAATACTAGTAGTGGACTGTGGACAGAAAAGATTGCGCGCAGTCTGACTACTGTCATGGGCGGCTCCATTTTGAATGGTGTCTACCTACTAAGTAAACAGCAGCTGAATGACTATGCCATCCACCATACCGTGTCGACATCCATTGCGATCGGAGAGACATTGATGCGTTCGAAGCAGCCTGTCGCAGATCTCAAAGCATTGCTCGGCGGTACGGTTTTGTTCCAAGGCAAGATCCAGGATGTTGTCCGCAGGACCGATGGTGGCTTTGTCAAAGGGACCGCTAGACTAACAGGTCTCGATACGGATAAAGACACGATATGCACACTCGAATTCCAGAACGAGAATTTAGTTTGTTTGGTGAATGATGTACCGCGCTGTATCACGCCGGATCTGATTACAGTGCTTGATTTGGAAACGGGGATGCCGATTACGACAGAAGGCTTGAAATTCGGCATGCGCTGCGTTGTATTTGGACAGCCCGCTGACGACAAATGGAAGACAGAAGCAGGCATTCGGACAGTGGGACCCGGATACTTCGGTTATGATTACGACTACGTCCCACTCGAAAAAAATAGTTAAAGGGTGACATGATGCGTTATATCGGTAAAGAAGAAATAGAAAAGATGGCAATCGGTGCCGCACTGCTCGGTACGGGCGGTGGCGGTGATCCATTCATCGGCAAGCTGATGGCGCTGCAAGCAATAGAAAAGCACGGTCCCATCCAGCTTATCGAAGCGAGCGAACTGGATGATGATGCACTTGTTGTGCCCTCAGCAATGATGGGTGCGCCAACAGTTATGGTAGAGAAGGTACCAAGCGGAGAAGAATCCATCGCAGCTTTCAGTGCTCTAGAAGAGTATCTCGGCAAGAAAATTACTGCGACGATGCCAATCGAAGCAGGGGGTGTCAATTCACTGCTGCCGTTTGCGCTCGCTGCGAAAGTCGGTCTGCCGGTGGTGGATGCCGACGGCATGGGCCGGGCTTTCCCGGAACTGCAGATGGTGACTTATTACTTGGACGGCATTAATGCTTCCCCTATGGTCCTGGCGGACGAAAAGGGCAATTCCATCGTACTCAACGCAATCGACGGGGTATGGACCGAAAAAATCGCACGGGCTGCAACGATGACGATGGGGGGTTCATTACTCAATGCTATCTATCCGATGACAGGCAGACAGGCGAAAGATTCGTCCATCCTCAGTTCACTGACATTTGAAGAAAAGCTTGGCGACATCATCATGACATCAAAGCAGCCGGTGGAAGATCTTGTTGAAGCGACAAATGGCTATATCTTGTTCGAAGGTAAGATTAAAGACGTGGAACGGGCGACAGATGGTGGTTTTGTCAGGGGGAAAGCTGTATTTGAAGGATTGAACGAGAACAAGTCTTCAGAGTGTTCTTTGGAATTTCAGAATGAAAATCTGATATGCCTAGTTGATGGAGAACCGAAGTGCCTGACACCGGATCTCATCACGGTCCTTGATGCGGAGACGGGTATGCCAATCACGACAGAAGGTCTGAAGTTCGGTATGCGGGTCGTCATCCTTGGTATGCCTTGCGATCCGAAGTGGCGTACTGATAAAGGCATCGAAACGGTCGGCCCGGGTTATTTCGGTTACGACTTTAAATACCAGACGATTGAAGCATTAAATCAGTGAAAAGGAGCTATTTAAATGAGATATAAACTGGGTATCGATGTAGGCGGCACAAATACGGATGGGGTAATACTGGATTCCGATATGAATGTGCTGACTGCATTCAAGCATCCAACAACAGACGATATTGAAACAGGCATTGCAGGCGCTGTGGAAGCACTCCTTGAGAATTCAGGGCTTGATAAGTCACTGATCGACTACGGTATGCTCGGGACGACGCAATGTACGAACGCCATCGTCACACGTAAAAGTCTGAATGATGTGGGTGTCATCCGCATCGGGGCACCTGCAGGGACGGCAATCGAACCGATTTACAGCATGCCAGAAGACCTGAAGGAAATTATCGGCCAGCATATCTACCAGGTCAGAGGCGGTCATGAGTTCAATGGTGAATTGATCGCTGAACTCGATGAAGAGCATCTTGAAAAGATTGCACAAGTGTTGAAAGGAAAAGTCAATTCCATTGCCATTTCCTCCATCTTCTCACCGGTCAACAAGGCGCACGAAAAACGTGCCAAAGAAATTATTGAAGATATCGTTGGCGAAGATGTCGCGTTTTCTCTGTCTTCGGAAATCGGCAGTATCAGCCTGCTCGAACGTGAGAATGCTACTATACTGAATGCAGCCATTATCGATGTCGCTAAACGTACGACAGAAGGGTTCGAAAAGGCTTTAGGTCGTCACGGCGTCGATTGTGAAGTATACTTCTGCCAGAACGACGGTACATTGATGTCTAAGGAATATACACTCAAATATCCGATACTCACTGTCGCCTGTGGGCCGACAAACAGTCTGCGGGGGGCGAGCTTCCTCTCAAATCATGAAAATGCGATCATAGCGGACATCGGTGGTACAACGACGGATATTGGTGTGCTGAACAATGGCTTTCCAAGGGAATCGTCACTTTCCGTCGAACTGGGTGGCGTACAGACCAATTTCAGAATGCCGGACATCTACTCACTGGCACTTGGGGGCGGAACCATCATCACGCTCGACGGAGACGAATTCAAGATTGGTCCCGACAGTGTTGGCTACCAGTTACCTGAGAAAGCAAAAGTATTTGGTGGGGATACGCTGACCGTAACAGATATTGCTGTTGCCAAAGGCATTCTGTCACTCGGGGATTCAGACAATGTCAAAGATATGGATAAAGCATTGGTCGATCGCATCTACGATGAGATCATCAGTATGATCGAAGTAGCGATAGAACGCATGAAGACGAGCGATAAGGAAGTGCCGGTCGTACTTGTTGGTGGCGGCAGTACGCTGATAGAAGGGGATATCAAGGGTGCCAGTGAAGTGATCAATCCTGAAAATAGCGGTGTCGCAAATGCCATCGGCTCTGCAATTTCAGATATCAGCGGAGAAGTAGAGAAGATCTATAACATCGACCCATCAAGAAGGACTGAAATTATTGATGAGATCAAGCAGTTTGCGATCGATGAAGCAGTCAATGCCGGCGCGGATAAGGATAAGACCGAAATTATAAGTTTTGAAGATATACCACTGGCCTATCTGCCTGGAAATGCGACAAGGATCAAGGTGAAAGCAGCCGGTCCACTAAAAGAAGATTGATCCGGTCATTTATAAGAGTCTAAATGTGTTCAAGCACATTTAGACTTTTTAATTTGCTTGAACCCTCCATATATGCATAGAAGCATAAACATGTATATAAAAAGTAATCAGCTTATAAATAATAGGGTAATTTTACAATATTATATTATTTTGAATATTCCCATTTTTAATATATCGTGCTATATTTGTAAAAATACTTATTGAGTGCAATAAGTAAAGTTTATGGAGGTGTGGTTATGTCAGAAACGATCAGCCTGGAACATGCACTCCGGATACTCAAAAAACACCGGCTAAAAATAGTAATCTACACATTACTCGGTGGGCTCCTATCAGCAGTGATCACATTTTTTCTTATTCCCCCGAGATATGAAGCACAAACTGAAATACTCGTAAGCCCAGCTGAAGGCGTCACCATGACAAACAACGAAAACATCGAGAATAGCTTGCAGTTGATTCATACGTATCGTGACATTATTGGAAGTGAAACTGTATTGGAGCAAGTCGTTTCAAACCTCGAGCTAGAACAGTCGACAAGCGCGCTTTCGGAACAGATCTCTGTACGCAACGAAGATCAGTCTCAAATTCTAAGAGTGACTGTTATAGACGGAAACCCAGGCCAAGCAGAACGTATCGCCAACGAAATCGCAGTAGTGTTTCAAGACACCGTCATGGCAATTATGAATGTCGACAATGTATCCATTATGTCTCCCGCAACGATTGGTGCTGAGGGCGCACCCATATCCCCAGATCCATTGATCAATATTACTGTCGGTATCATTGCCAGCTTGCTCGTTGTTTTGACGTTTATCTTCATGAGGGAGTTTCTGGATAAATCAGTGGCAGATGAAAATGATGTTCAGACTTTCATCGGTATACCTGTTGTTGGTTCCATTACAAGATTCGAAGAATAAGGGGGTGCCATTATGAACAAAAAGAAACGAGAAGAGCGGCTACACGCACCAAGAAAGACGATTGTAGCGACGAAACCATATGCACCAGCCAGTGAGCAGTTCCGGACAATCCGTACAAATATCATGTACTCGAGTATCGATGTTCCACTAAATGCAGTGCTCTTCACTTCTGATATGCCAGGAGCCGGCAAATCCACAGTCGCAACGAACATGGCCATTGCATATGCACAAGCAGGTAAACGCACTTTGCTTTTAGATGGGGATCTCAGACGACCAACCAGTCATTACACTTTCGAAGTATCCAATCAAACCGGACTATCGACCTTAATGATCAATGATATGGATTGGCGAGCAGTGATTAAACGGACAGCATTCGATCAACTCGATTTAATTACTTCAGGACCAGTCCCACCGAATCCATCGGAACTCCTGTCTTCAAAAAGGATGGAAACGATGATGCAGATGCTTAGGGACAACTACGAGATGGTCATTGTGGATTCACCACCGCTACTTTCTGTTACCGATGCTCAAATACTCAGTAAGCACACAGATGGCGTTATCTTAGTGACGAATGTCCAAGATAACAATCGCGACAGAATATTAGAGGCAAAAGAGTTGTTGAATAAGGCGGGGGCAAACATCGTTGGTATCATACTGAACAATCGTCATCCAGAACACGCCTTAGAAGATACATTTTACTATAATCAGTCTACTGAAGAGTACAGCTAAGTGACCTGAAAACCTACTGCGAATGCATTGAGTGAGTATCATTAAAGGAGGTGGTGTCGAAGTCGATGAGTAGAGTATTCAGATTCTACGTTTATGATAGGACACAAACGCACACCGGGTAGGTAAAAATGAATTGATTAGTGGACGCGCTGCTTCAATCGAGGGGTCGAGCGAAGCAAAACGTAGTATCAAGTCATACGCTTGTGATAGGACACAAGTGGATGGTCGGGTAGGAAAAAATGAGTTTATTAGTGGACGCGTTGCTTCATTCGAGGGGTCGGACGAAGCAGCACGTGGTATCGAATCATGCGTTGTGATAGGACACAAAGAAGCATGAAGTATTAAGAAGTGAAAATACGCTTACTAGAGTCGACACTGCTTTAATTGAGAAATCGAGAGGATCTCAATAACTTTAATCATGATTACAATTGAATAGGCATCATGCCAAAAGAAAGAAGAGGATACTATGGGTGCAAAAAAACGCTATTTTCTCTTTCTGTCAGTAGATTCACTGATTGTTACTTTTTCAGTGTTTCTAAGTTACTACATTCTCATGCCATACTTTACAGCATTTCCTTTGGGCGTGCTTGCAGTGACTTCGGTTATATTACTGGTCAGCCATCACGTATTCGCCCATATGTTTAATCTGTACCATCGTGCTTGGAAGTTTGCGAGTGTCAGAGAATTGGTTGCCGTTACGAAAGCGGTCACTTTGGCTTTATGTGTATCATTTCTGCTGACCCATCTGATATACGATATGTCTTTTGTCCGTCTCATGCTGATCACCTGGATGATGCATTTGATATTCATAGGAGGGTCACGACTGTCATGGAAACTGGCAGCCTATCATCTTAATGACAAACGGTCACGTCAGAGTAAAGAGAATAAGGCCCTCATTTTTGGAGGCGGTAGAGGCGGCGCCTTATTAATCAAACAGATGCTCGAAAACGAATCGATGGGCATGTATCCAGTGGCTGTTGCAGATGATGATCCCACCAAGATGAATATGGAAATCGCGGGTGGAGTCAAGGTAGAAGGCACGCGAGAAGACATTGAGAGATTGGTCAGAAAGTATGGGATTAAAAAAGTCATCATTGCCATTCCTTCACTTAACAAGTTTGAACTCAAGCAAATACACGCACTTGCTAACATGCAGGGTGTCGATGTGCTGACGATGCCAAATATAGAAGACGTGATGTCGGGAAGACTTGAAGTGAATACTTTAAAGAAAGTAGAAGTCGAAGATCTTTTAGGGCGGGAGCCAGTCGAACTGGATTTCGACGGAATAGAAGCGCAAATTTCTGGACGCACAATTTTAATTACTGGTGCTGGCGGTAGTATCGGTTCTGAGATTGTAAGGCAGATTGCAGTATTTAAGCCAAAGAAAATTCTCCTGCTCGGTCATGGAGAGAACAGCATCTATTCTATTCTTGAAGAAGTGCTCGAGCGGAAAGACAACACAATTGGCTATGTGCCAGTCATCGCAGACGTCCAAGATCGAAAGCGAATATTCGAAGTGTTTGATAAGTATCGCCCCGATATTGTATTCCACGCTGCCGCGCATAAGCATGTGCCTATGATGGAGTACAACGCACGCGAGGCGATAAAGAATAACGTTGTGGGTACAAAGAATACTGCAGAGGCAGCGTGTCATTTTAAAACAAAGAAATTTGTCATGATCTCGACTGACAAGGCGGTCAACCCGCCGAATGTCATGGGTGCAACGAAGCGGATGGCCGAAATGATCATCCAGGCTCTGGATAAAAACTGTACGGAAACAACTTTGGTTGCAGTGAGATTCGGTAACGTATTGGGGAGTCGGGGATCTGTCATTCCAAAGTTTAGGAAACAGATTCAAGCGGGTGGTCCGGTTACTGTGACGGATCCTAGAATGACCCGGTACTTTATGACTATCCCTGAAGCATCGAGACTAGTAATACAAGCGGGCGCTATCGCAGAAGGTGGCGAAGTATTCGTATTAGATATGGGAGAGCCAGTCAAAATCGTCGATCTTGCAAAGAATATGATCAGACTATGTGGCTTCAAAGAAGAAGACATCGGCATTGAATTTGTCGGTATCAGACCCGGAGAGAAGTTATACGAAGAATTGCTGAAAGCCGAAGAAATCCACCCGGAACAAGTATATAAGAAAATTTACCGTGGACGTGTGACAGAATCATCGCTTAGTCTCATCGAATCGAAGATTCGTTCGTTTTTAAGTATTGATGAAACAGAGTTGAAGGAGAAGCTTCTAAGCTTTGTTGGACAAGAAAACATGAAGCAGGAAGACCTGGAACAGGAACATGCGAGTTAGACTGCTGAATATATTGGGGACTGTGTTGCTCGCATTAAGCCAGTGGGGACAAGTCATTTTACTCACACGTCTACTCGGTGTGTACGAGGTCGGTTTGTTCTCGTACTTTCTAGCTTTGACAGGACCGCTTGTTCTTTTCAGTCGCTTCATGCTCTCTGTACTGGTGCCAACGCAAAAGAAACTGTCTTACGACTACCAGGTGTTCCATCAGTTCAGGATGCTAACAAACGTCAGTTTCTTACTGTTCTCGTCAGTACTCATGCTTTCTTCGAAACTCAGTTTCTACGAAAGTGCCTGCCTCGGTATATTTGTACTTTTCAAGTTCTTCGAGAATAAAGAAGAATTCATCTATACCGAGAACATTGCGGAATCCAACATCGCGTTTCTTGCGTACTCAAAGATTTATAAAAGCATTTTAACGCTCGCGTTATTTACCGTTATCACCGTAACGTTTAACTCTCTGCTCTTTTCTATTTCTAGCCTACTTGTTGCACAGTGGATCATCTACTACTTTTACGACCGTAGATATTCTTACGTTCTAAAGCAGCAGAAGGTTAAGCTTGAATGGCTACAATTTAAAAATATCGTTGGTCTAGGTATCGGCCTAACAGCTGTAGAAGTACTTAATTCCTTTGTCACCAATATCCCGAGATATATGATTGAGCATTTTCACGGAATTGAAACACTCGGTATATTTGCGACGATCATGTACTTCTCAACCATTACCAATAATGTGGTTGTCGCAATAAATGAGACGTTTGTGGCGAGTCTGGCGAAGACAAGCCACAGTAACATAGCACTATTTTATCGCTCTTTCCTTCGTCTATGTATGATGTTTCTCATTCTTGTCGGAATCGGAGAAATTATACTGTTGCTTTTTGGCAATAGAATACTCGTGTTCGTCTATGGTGAACAGTTCGAAGGCTTCCAACAAGAAATGATGCTCCTTGGCATATTATTGTTTCTCGTAGTTTATATTAAATTGTTTGAAATGGCACTGAGCATTCTGAACATTTACCGCTTACAAGTCATTTTGCAAAGTTCGACATTTGTTCTAACACTAGTGTTGTCCATTGCGGTCATCATTCCGTTTGGTTTAAAGGGTGCTTTTATAGTGGCCATCATCACACATTCCATGCTTGCGACTGGACAGTTAGCGGTCTTGGTACATCATTGGAGAACGAAGGATCTCGTCTGAGGAGGGAGAATATGGTCATAGTCTGGTTGGTGACAGTTGCGTACATTGTTATTGGGTTTCTCGGACAGAACTATATCGCCGACACGCACTACATGACGTTCTCATTCCTCATCGTCACCACAGTACTGATCTTTTCAATCTTATGGATAGGTTACACAAAATACTTCTTCGTCCTATTCTTAAGTTTCTTCATTCGGTTGGCAATGTTGTTCGTCGACCTGTCTGAATCGAGACCGACATTACCGCACAGTGGTGAGGACACGGAAAACTTTTACGAAACAGGCCTACAGATCAGCGTGAATATGCATATGCTCGACGCATCTGTATACGGGGGTCTCTATTCAAAATTTATCGGTATCCTTTTCAATCTGTATGGAGCAGACAGGCTATTCGTACAGTACTTGAACATACTATTTGCACTCACGGCGATCCTCATCGTTATTAAAATCTTTAGAATGCTGAACGTCCCGTCACATGTCCAAGGCGTACTGGTGGTATTGATGGCATTTTTCCCGCATTCTCTGATATTTTCGAGCATTCTTTTGAGAGAATCCATTATTTCTCTGATGGTAGTGCTCTCGCTTTACTGCTTCATCCGATGGTTTTTAAAGAAAGAAAGACTCAGTGGAGTAGCGAGTCTTATTCTCGTTATTGCTGGTGCGTCGTTTCACTCGGCAATTATCGCCATTGCGATTGGCTATATCTTTGGGTTCATTTCCTATCGTCACGATCAAAGGACCTTGAGGTTCTCAATGGGATCAGTAGTCCCATTTGGAATTTTCGCGGTGATCATGGTCTACATTCTAGTCTTCCCGGAAGTTGTTGCAGGGCTGCCGCTCTTTAACAAGTTCGACCAGATTTTAAACAACGATGACAATATATATAAGACGCTCTCTTCGACTCGAGGAGATACTGCTTATCTCACTGGGCTCGAAATTAATAACATCTTTCAACTCATTCTCTTTTCGCCAATCAAAATCATATATTTCATTGCTTCTCCGATGCCCTGGTCCATCAGAAACGTAAATGACCTAATCAGTTTTTTACTTGATGCGTCATTCTATATCTCTGCATTGGTCATTTTCATACGGAATTTTCATCTTGTCAAAACAAAGCCCCTACTTCTCATAGTGCTGATTGCGATTGTTGCAAGCTGGTTCATTTTCGGATTAGGGATATCCAATGCAGGGACGGCCCTTAGACATCGCTTCAAAGTGTTCTATGTTATTATCGTTGCGCTTGCCCTGGCGGGTGCTGCACGGCATAAAGCATTCCAAGATCAAAAACAAAGGTCTGGAGTCGGAGATGAAGCACGATAGTTCAAGTGAATTTCTAAATCAATAAGGTTGGAGATGTCGCTTATGCCAAAAATCATTCAAGGTGTGACAAACGTATTTAGTGTCATGCTGATTAAAGAACAAGTAGAATATGTCGCCGCCCATGGCTTCAATATTAAAGTAGTGTGTAACAACGCCGAAAACAAGAAGTATGAGGGCATTTCAATCGTTCATATTCCTTTTGAACGCGAAATCAGTCCTTACAAGGATGTCGTTAGTCTTTTCAAGCTTTACCGTTATTTAAAATCGGAGCAGCCAGACATCATCAACTTTGGCACCCCGAAAGCTGGATTAATCGGAATGATCGCCGGTTACCTAGCAGGTGTTAACCAGAGAGTCTATATCGTACGGGGATTGAGACTAGAGACGGCAATCGGCTTAAAGCGCAGTCTGCTCATGCGCTTAGAGAAAGTGGCTTGCACACTCAGTACTCATGTTCTAGTCATTTCAGATAGTCTGGAAGAAACACTCGTCAGCCAGGGAATCGTTAATCCAAAGAAAGTAGTAAGGATTGGCAAAGGTAGCAGTAACGGCATCGATCTCAAGAAATTTGATCCCACCCAACTGGATCTAGCTAAACGACTAGATTTGTGTATGGAACTCGATATCAAAGAAGAAGATATAGTGATCGGTTATGTGGGGCGTATGACAAGAGATAAAGGCATTAACGAGTTAATCAAAGCTTTCAATCGACTGGCGCAGACTCATAGAGATGTGAAACTATTACTTGTCGGTGACTACGAAAACGCGGATCCAATTGATGAAGTGCACGTAGAAACGATTAGAAACCACGCACGCATCATTCATTGTCCTTATACTACAGAACCTGAATATTACTATAGTTTAATGGACATATTCGCATTCCCAACTCACCGGGAAGGTTTCGGAAACGTCAGTATTGAAGCGCAAGCGATGGGTGTACCGGTCGTCACATTCAATGTCACTGGTGCAAAAGATACAGTACTTGACGGACAAACTGGATTAATTGCACACAGTATCGATGAATTTGGACTTTTTAATAGTATAGACCGTCTAATCAAACACCCGCTCCTTAGAATGCGTATGGCAACCACTGCTCGCAGTTTCGTGGTCGATCATTTTGATCGCAAAACAATGCAGGAAGCACTTGTAGATTTTTATCGAATGCTCAAAGAGGAGGGGAAAGATGATGGTCAAGTGGCTCAAAACCTCGGCGCATAAACTGTACTACCGATCGCCAATATTCTTCCAGCACGTTATGACAAGCGTCTACGGCTTCAAATTAAGAAAAGAGCGATACAACGACCATTACAAAAAGACATTTCATCGGCTTGTGGATGGCGCTATAGATCACGAAAAGCAATTACTTCTATTTATGCAACACTTGAAACAAAACGTGCCGTACTACAAACATATCCACATTGATGAAACCAGACCCTTTGACAGTTTTCGTCAATTGCCGCATACAAACAAGTCGGACTTGCGGAATGAACTCGATCGGAGGTCGCATAAAGACGGCGTATTGAGAGTCTCGCGTACTAGCGGCACTACGGGAAAGAACTTGATTGTGTACAACTCGGAGTTCGACCGAGCAGAGCGGATGGCCTATCTCGACTATTTAAAGTATAAAAATGGGGTCTTGCCATTCTCAAAGCGTGCATCGTTCACTGGACAGGAACTCACACCGCAGTCTCACGGCAACGTCCTTTGGCGGTATAATGCACCGATGAACCAAATGTTGTATGCCACGTACTACATCAATATGAATAATATAAAAAATGTTTATCGTAGTCTCGCCCACTTTAGACCTGTATCTCTAGATGGCTATCCCTCGGCAATCCACATGGTTGCCAAATACATTTTGTCTAAAGACTTAACGATTGATTGGGAAGTCAAAGCAGTGTTTCCAAATGCAGAAACTTTGTTACCCCAGGCGCGGGAAGATATCGAAAAAGCCTTTAATACGAAGGTAATTGATCAATATGCCAGTGCCGAAGGAGCACCTTTTATCTATAGTGATAAAAATGGGCGGTACTACGTTGGCCATGAAACAGGTTTAATTGAATTTGAGAAAAATAATCATGGGACATACGAGATGGTAGTGACAAGTTTTATCAACTACGCAACACCTATTGTGCGTTACCGAATTGGAGATCAGGTAGAGATCGACTCCGACCAATCTTATCTAAATTCCTATACAGATGATGTTGTCATCAAAAAAATTATTGGCAGACAGTCTGACTATTTGCTTGGCGAACAAGATAACCGTGTGAACAGTGTAAACATGGCGTGGGTGGTGGACGGGCTTGAAGAAAGTATTATTCAAATCCAATTTATTCAAAAATCGCGTACGCGTTTTGAAGTCAATATGGTCGTCGAAAAGGATTTTTGCGAAGCAGATGAGAAGCTACTGAAGAAACGTATGCATCGACGTCTTGGTAAGAATAATCGGTATGACTTCATCTATAGGGATGCAATAAAGAAGGAGAGAAGTGGGAAGGTGCGCTTTATCATCAATGAAATGAGTGACAGAAGCCATATAGAAAAATAGTTACCGTTAGTTTGGAGCGCTTTAGTGACAGCGATCAAATTGCGAAACAAGGTGATGAGAATGATCAGGAAATCTATAGATGCAGCAAGCCGTCGTATCTACTACAAATCGCCAGTGGTGATCCAACATGCACTGACGAGCGCTTACGGCTACAAACTCAAAAGAGAACGATATGGGGACAACTACTATAAAGCACTTGATATGTATACGAACAAAGAGAGTGACGATCACCAAGCACTCATAGATTTCATGCACCACTTGAAAACACATATTCCAGTCTATAAAAACATTGACGTAGATGAAGCAGATATTCTAAATAGCTTTCTAAAGTTACCGAAGACCACAAAATCGCAGTTAAGGTATGAACTCGATGCACGCTCTTACAAGAAAGGGCAAATTCGGTTCTCAGGTACCAGTGGAACAACCGGTGCCAGCCTCGCTGTATATGATTCAGAGTACGACCGTGCGAAAAGGATGGCATATCTGGATTACATTAAACGCCGCAATGGGGTCGAGCCATTCTCAAGGCGTGCGTCGTTCTCAGGCCAAGAACTAACACCACCAAATCATAGAAATCATCTATGGCGGTATAACTTGGCAATGAATCAACTATTATATGCATCTTATCATTTATCACCTAAAAATATTAGCGATGTCTATAAAAGTCTTGCACACTTCCGCCCCCTATCGATCGATGGATTTCCGTCTGCGATTCACATGGTCGCCAAATATATACTTGCCAACAACATCACAATCGACTGGCAGGTTGAAAGTATTTTTCCAAATGCTGAAACACTGCTTCCGCAGATGAAACGAGATATTGAACTAGCCTTCCATACAACGGTCGTTGACCAGTACGCGAGCGGAGAAGGCGCACCTTTTATATACAGTATCGCTGACGGGACCTACGAGCTTGGCAGAGAGACAGGGATTTTCGAATTCGAGAAAGTAGAGCGGAATATCTACGAAATGGTTGTCACCAGTCTGATTAACACGGCAACACCTATTGTGAGATACCGCATTGGAGATCATGTGGAAATACATTCAGATCGTCCGTACTTGAATTCTTTCTCTGACGACATACGCATCACACGCATTATCGGTAGGCAAGCGGATTACTTGCTCGGGAGTAATCATAACAGGGTGTCTAGCGTCGCTATGGCCCGTGTGGTCGAGGGGATAGAGGATAAGGTGAAAAGTTTCCAGTTCGTTCAAAAAGATCTGACGCATTTCATCGTCAATATGGTCATTGACCGTGGGTACGATGAAAAAACGGAGAGGCTGTTTACGAACAGAGTCCGTCGCAGGCTGGGTATCAACAACCATTACCAGTTCAACTACTTGGACAGCATGCCGCATGAGAAGAGTGGTAAAGTGCGATTTATTATTAATGAATTGGGTATCGACCACGCTTAAACCGAGTCTATTACTATAGGAGGTGATTTATCTGATGAAACGCCTATTTGATATCTTTGTCGCCAGTCTCTTACTCGTCTTGCTTTCCCCTTTGATGCTTGTAACTGCGCTTGTCGTCAGACGAAAGCTTGGCCGCCCAGTAATATTTAAACAAATACGGCCGGGTCTCAACGGCCAACCGTTCGCACTCTACAAATATAGAACTATGACGGATGCGCGAGATGAGAAAGGTGAATTATTGCCGGACGGCGCACGTCTGACACGGACAGGCCATCTGCTCCGTCAAGCAAGCCTAGATGAATTGCCGCAGTTGATCAATGTGTTAAAGGGGGAGCTGAGTCTAGTCGGTCCAAGGCCTTTATTGATGCAGTATCTACCGCTGTATAACACGTTTGAGATGAGACGCCACGAAGTAAAGCCTGGTATTACCGGCTGGGCTCAGGTGAATGGTCGAAATAGTCTCGCGTGGCAAGAAAAGTTTAAGATGGATGTCTGGTATGTGGAGCATCAGTCAGTATGGCTGGATATGAAGATTTTATATCGGACTGTACTGAAGGTTGTTAAGCGCGATGGAATCAGCCAAGAAGGTCAGAGCACAATGGAGGTATTTACGGGCAGCACACAAAAAATAGAGAAAAGTGCATAAACACCATAGAGAATGAAGCATATATCACTAGATGAAATTATCGTATCATCAGGCTTTGTCGGGAAGCCGAGATACGATCCAAAGGGTATGTAAATTCAATTAAGGGAGAGGTGACCGGGTATGTCTCAACGTAGAATCCTTTTGTCATCCCCGCATATGGGTGGTACAGAAAAGAAATATGTCGATGAAGCATTTGATACGAACTGGATTGCACCTTTAGGGAATAACGTCGATCAGTTTGAAGCATCAGTTAAAAATTTTACGGGAATTGAGGCGGCGTGCGCACTTTCAAGTGGAACATCTGCCATTCATCTTGCGCTGGATTTACTTGATGTCGGGGTGGGGGACATTGTCCTTTGTTCTTCACTTACGTTTGTTGCGAGCGCCAATCCAATTCTATATCTCGGTGGCACACCTGTTTTTATTGACTCTGAGATTGATAGTTGGAATATGTGCCCGAAATCTCTTGAGAAGGCACTGAAATACTATCGTATGCAAGGCAAGCAGCCAAAAGCGGTCGTGGTCGTCAATCTTTATGGCCAGTCTGCCCGGATGGATCAGATTGTTGAAATATGCAATCGATTCGATGTACCAATCATCGAAGACGCTGCGGAATCTCTCGGTGCTAAGTACCGGGGTCGGATGAGTGGAACCTTCGGCAAGTTTGGGGTCTATTCGTTTAACGGCAATAAAATCATTACAACTTCCGGAGGTGGCATGCTCATTTCAGACGACACAGTCAGTATCAGCAAAGCACTCCATAAGGCGACACAATCGAAAGAAGCCGCAAAGCACTACCAACATGAGAAAGTGGGATATAACTACCGGTTGAGCAACGTATGTGCAGGAATCGGACGAGGTCAGATGGAAGTGCTCGAAGAGAGAATAGAACAAAAAAGACGTATTTTCGATAAATACGTAGCAGGTCTCCAAGATGTGCCAGGTATCTCATTCATGCCTGAGATAGAAGGATCTTTTCACACAAGGTGGCTTTCCACCTTGACGCTTGATCCCGGGAAACTTGGTGTTACAGCAGAGGGATTGGTTGATTATCTTGCTGATCACAATATTGAGGCACGCCCTGTGTGGAAGCCACTTCACATGCAACCGCTCTTTAAGGAGTGTGAATACTTCACAGAAGGCCAAGACCACTCGAGATATCTGTTTGAGCATGGCATTTGTCTACCTTCAGATACCAAGATGACGGATGAAGAAATTAATAGGGTGATCAATTTAGTGAAAGCCCGCATCCTCACGCATAAGCTCCTCGCATAACAATGAAAGTATTTAAATTTCAATACCGGAGGGAGGGGGATGAAATGGGTCAGGACATCTATTTTACAAAAGCATATGCCGAAGTGAATGCGTTGATTGAAGCAGGTGAAGCCATTTTCATTGAACTCGACAATCAGTACGGCCACATCACGCATAGTGCCATTAAAAGAGAGATTGCCAATGAGATAGATGGGGTGAAGTATTACGATCTAATTACCCCTTATGGGTACGGCGGACCAATCATTCATCGATGTATAGATGAGGCGCGCCTAATAGAAAGTTATGAAGTCGCTTTGCACGAGTATTGCGAAGCAAACCGTATTGTATCGGAATTCGTTCGGTTCCATCCGCTTTTCCAGAACCAGGAGGCATTCAAGGATATTTATGATGTAAAATATTTAAGGCAGACGGTGGGCACGGATCTTAGACGGTTCGATAATACGTTCCAAAGCGAATTTAGTACAACAGCCAGGCGACGCATCAGAAATTTGATAAAGGAAGAGAAGTATTCTTGTGTGTTGGCTAAGGGTTTCGATGACATAGAAGATTTCATCAGTATATACAAAGAAACGATGGATCGACGTCACGCAACAGACTTCTATTATTTCAACAGAAACTATTTCTATGAATTGAAACGTAGATTCCGAAGTCAACTGGTCACAACGACGGTGTACTACCAAGGCGAGATTATCGCAATGGGGCTCTACTTCCTTTCAGGTAAAGTCGTCCACGATCATCTAAACGGTACGAAAGCCGAATATCTGCATCTCTCGCCTGCCTACCTTCTAAAATATACAATGATGAACTGGGCTAGCAAAAACGGTTTCGACGTCATTCACTACGGTGGTGGTGTCTCTAACGCACAAGATGACTCGGTACTCAAGTTCAAAAAAAGCTTCGCTAAAAATACGGACTTTGAATTCCATATCGGTAGTAGAATATGGAACCAGTCAGTGTATGAGGTATTGTGTAGAAACCGGGACATCGACAGCACATCGGGCTTTTTTCCAGCTTACCGTGCACCTGTCGAAAAGATCAAAGAGAGGTGAGGCAACTGGGCTGAACTTAGTAAGGCATGGCGCACAATTACATTCGTTTAATGGTCTTAGAGTTTCGAATCAGAATGGACGAGGCCGTCCGGCTAGGAGGTCCTATGAAAAAAAGAGTGGTCGTTGCAGTTAGTATATTCTGCATTCTACTGATGTTGATGGTGGTGTCGGTAATCGACAGTTTGGACCATAGCTACTCAGACGAACCGGTGGAAAGTGATCTCATCGTCATGCTTGGTGGTGATGCTGGCCGTATGGAAAAGGTAGCGGAACTTTATAAGGAAGGATATTCAAAACAAGTCCTTATCACGCCAGTCGTTGAATCAGAAGCATCGTCACAAAGTTCTGCACTCGCTATGGAATACGGTATCCCAAAAGATGCACTCATTCTCGATACAGAAGCTGAAAGCACCTACAGCAACGCTACTGTCACGATGGAAGTCATGGAGGAGCGGAACATGGACTCAGCGCTCGTCGTTACGAGCGATTACCATATAAAGCGTGCCAAATATATATTTGACCGGGTGAATGAGGGCAGGTTCAGTTTCAGATACATTGCTGCACTGGAGAATGGCAATAGATGGTATGAAGCGGATGGGGCTTTCTATGCATGGCGTACGGAGTACTTAAAGCTTTGGTGGTACAGGTTTGGGTTATACCACTTGACTGGTTGAACCACGCCGTTAAACCTCCTATTGAAGAAAAATAAATAAACCACCCCTTGGATTACGGTGCTGATTCTAAGGGGTGGTTTATTTAAAATGCTCGAGTAAATTATTTGAATTCGCTTTCATTTTATTTTGACAAATTTGTGAACAATCAATACACTGAAGTTAAGCACGATTATCAATTTAGGGAATAGGAGGGTAAATATGGGAAAAGATGATTGGGAAAGCAAAGAACACAAAGAGAAAAGATTCTCGCGTCGAGATTTTCTCAAAACTTCAGGAGTGGCAGCCGGGGGCATAGTCGGAGGTTCCTTGCTCGGTGGTCTTGTAGGTATGGAATATGGTTCCAATAACGATGCGGAGCAATCTGACACAGCCACAGAAGGGGAGACGGCAGAAAGCGAAGAAACAGAAGCACAGACATACGACGCACGTACGTTCTTCAGTCGCAGTGAAGACTTTGAAACATTGGCCGCTGCCACAGAAAGAATCTATCCGGAGGATGAAAATGGTCCGGGTGCAATCGCACTCGGTGTGCCTTATTTCATTGATAAGCAACTGTACGGATTTTGGGGTGCAAATGGTACAGACTATAAAATGGGTCCATTCCAGCCGATGACATCCGATACTCACGGACGACAAGAAAAACTAAATCGGGGAGATATGTTTCTACTCGGTATCAGACGCTTGCAGGAAGTCAGCCAGGAAGAACACGACGATGCATTTCAAAATTTGGATGAGGACACACAAGATGAGATACTGAGAATGTTTGAATCAGGTGATGTCGAAGTTCCAGGTATGCGTGCGCAAGCTTTCTTTACACTATTACGCAATACGACGATTGAGGGTGTCTATGCTGACCCGGCATATGGTGGAAATAAGGACATGCAAGGATGGAAGATGATAGAGTATCCAGGTCCTAGAATGGGGTGGACCAATGAGATTCAATCAGAGGAGTTTCAATCTCTGGAGCCCGAAAGTCTGAGATCATATCAAGGAGGAGGCGTTTAAATGGCAGAAGAACTCGAAAAGGTTGACGTTGTCGTTGTGGGCATGGGCTGGGCTGGCGGTATTATCGCAGCAGAACTCGCGAAGGCTGGTAGAAGTGTCGTCGGTTTGGAAAAAGGAAGCGACAAAAAGCGTAGTGATTTTATTGGTGTAAAGGATGAACTGCGGTTTGATAACCGGTACCATATCATGCAGAACTTGTCTGGAGATACAGTGACTTCAAGGAATGAAGTGGATGACACCGCTTTACCAATCAGAACCACGCAGGATATGCAGCTCGGTACGGATATCGGTGGTGCGAGTTTGCACTGGGCCGGGGCAACGTACCGATACTGGCCGTACGAATTTGAAATCAGAAGCCAGACAATCGATCGATATGGTGAGGATAAGATACCAGAAGACATGAATTTACAGGATTGGGGCATCTCTTACGAGGAGATGGAGCCGTACTACGAAAAGTGGGAATACATGGCCGGCATCTCTGGCGAACAAGATCCGCTTGCGCCAGAACGGAATCGGCCTTGGCCGAACCCGCCTCTTATGGAGACACCATCTTTAAAATTGTTCAAAGACGCGACAGCGAACCTCGGATTGCATCCCTTTCAAGTGGCTGCGGGGAACCTCTCTCAGAACTACGAAAACCCGGATGGTGAACAACTGAATGCATGCATGTATTGTTCATTCTGTACACGGGCCGGATGTGACTTTGCGGCAAAATCAGATCCACTCGCTACAGTCATCCCAACCGCTTTAAAGCAAGAGAGCTTTGAATTGAGAACCCGTGCGAACGTCCGCCGAGTACTTTACGATGAGGAGACGCAGGAAGCAATCGGTGTTATGTACGTTGATGAAACTACGGGTGAGGAATATGAACAGCCGGCTGATGTTGTTGTATTGGCAGCATTTGCTTTTACCAATAACCGGTTGCTGATGCTCTCAGGTATTGGCGATCAGTACGACCCAGAAACGCGTGAGGGAACATTGGGACGTAATTTCAATGGACAGTATAATTCTGCGTTTAATGGTACCCAAGGGTTATTCGAGAACGAACGTTTCAACCTTTATATGGGGGCTGGGGCCCTCGGTGCAGCAGTAAATGATTACGCAGCAGATAACTTTGATCATTCCGACCTCGACTTTATCGGCGGCGGTGCCATCGAACTACGTCAGTACGGTTTTGGAGCCATCTCAAGCAGTAACAACCGTCCAAGCGATACGCCAAGTTGGGGTAAACAATATAAAGCAGATTCACTGCATTATGCGTATAGAGCGCTGAGAATTTGGTACACCAACATTGCCATGTCATATTGGCACAATTATCTGGATTTGGATCCTACATACGTAGATGAATACGGGGATCCACTCCTTCGGGCAACCTATAAATTCGGTTCCCAGGAGCGCGCGATTGCACAATTCGGTGTCGAGCGGTGCCATGAGATCATGGAAGAAATGGGTGCTGACATTATACAGGATGATGAAGTGCCTGAAGAATTTAATCATGTATATTCCGGCGGTCACTATACAGGTGGCGTCGTAATGGGAGAAGACCCGGAGACCTCGGTCGTCAACAACTACTTGCAGATGTGGGACGTTGACAATCTCTTTGTCGTTGGTGGATCTGCATTTCCACAGTTCGGCGGTCATCACCCGACGCCAACGATCGGTGCACTGGCCTATAGAGCGGCAGAAGGTATTGAGGAATTTCTGGAAAACGGAGAACAGCTGGCTGTTGCGAAAGGTACACTAAGGGCTTAGATGTCAATAACTCTGGAGAACGTGCTCTCCAGAGTTATCTTTGTTTTAGTATGATATAATTTTAACGTTGTTGATTTTATAATTTGTTTACATAGGATTAGGAAAGAGGGGAGGGTATGAACAGATTTAAGTCTGTTCATACATACTAATATGTTTAAAAAAGAAGAAACCATTTCATTTTTGACAGAACTATTGTCGATTAACAGCCCATCGGGATATACGAAATATGCAATTGACTACGTAAGAGAAAGTCTTGAAGCAGCTGGGTACGAAACAGAAAAGACACCGAAAGGCAATTTGATGGTCAGTGTCAAAGGTAAGGACGCATCAGTTACCCGCGGACTTAGCGCACATGTAGATACACTCGGTCTTATGGTACGTTCCATCAACGATGACGGTACACTATCACTGACTAAACTTGGTGGACCACTCACCCCTACTCTAGATGGGGAGTACTGCGATGTGATTACTCGCGACGATAAAGTGTTCACCGGTACTATTTTATCTGAATCACCCTCGATTCATGTGTATAAAGATGCGGCGACGAAAGAGCGGGATATTGATAGCTTGGTGGTAAAGCTCGATGAACGCGTCAACAATAAAGAGGATGTAAAAAATCTTGGCATACAGAACGGAGATATCATCGCCTATGACCCAAAAGTTGTCGTAACGGAATCGGGCTTTATAAAATCTAGATTCCTCGACGATAAGGCATCTGTCGCCATTCTAGTCAGTGTGCTCAAAGCTCTGAAGGCAGAGAACATTGTTCCTGCTACAAATTTAAAGTTCATCTTCTCTACTTATGAAGAGGTGGGACATGGTGCTGCTTGGATCCCAAAAGAGATTACCGAATTGCTTGCGGTCGATATGGGCTGCATTGGACTGGATCTCGAATGTACGGAGTTTGATGTCTCCATCTGTGCGAAAGACTCCTCGGGACCTTATGATTACGACATGACAACTGATCTTATCAATAATGCGAAGAGTAAGAATTTAAACTACGCTGTTGATATTTATCCAATGTACGGCAGTGATGCATCTGCAGCACTTAGTGGAGGTGCAAACATTAAAGCAGCATTGATTGGTCCAGGTGTGGCAAGTAGTCATGGTATGGAGCGCACGCATACAGATGCGATTGAAAATACGTTTGAATTGATTAGAGCATATATAGAAAATTAAAACTTTAATTTTATGTATTTTAAAAAATCCGTGTACAGAAGTAGTTTATCTACACCTGTGCACGGATTTTTATAAAATTAGTTTTTAAAGATTTTTGTAGCGTCTAATAACGTTTTCAACTGTAAACCCCCGAGATTCTACTAAAGAGTCTCCCGCTCCAGATTCTCCGAATTCATCTATACTCATAATGTCGCCATCTTCAGTTGTATAGTGTTCCCAACCATATCTAGAACCGAGTTCGATTGATAGGCGCTTCTTTAGATTGGGTTGCAACACCGACTGTTTGTAGGACTCAGTTTGTATTTCAAATAGTTCCCATGATGGCATGCTAACCACGTTTACATAGATATTCTCATCAGCCAGCCTTTCCTGTGCCTCAAGTGCTAAGTGTACCTCTGACCCCGTAGCGATAAGTATGCCTTCAGCATTTTCCTTTTTTTCCAACACATATGCTCCTCTTATCGTTCCATCAATTATGAATTGATAGTTTTGTTTCAAGATGGGTACATCCTGTCTACCCAAAGCTAGCAGAGTGGGTGTTACGGTTGAGGAGGCACTGATTATCCAAGCACCAATTGTCTCAAAAGCATCGGCAGGCCTAATGACATTTATATTAGGCATTGCTCTAAATGAAAGTAGATGTTCTACAGGCTGATGTGTGGGACCATCTTGTCCTACAGCTACACTATCGTGGGTAAATATATAAGTTACTGGTAATTTCATCAGTGCAGAAAGTCGTATTGAAGGTCTAAGGTAATCGGAAAACACAAAAAATGTGCTGACATATGGTCTGAGATTACTTAACGCGAGGGCATTACCGATTGTTCCCATCGCAAACTCGCGCACTCCGAACTTGATATTTCTCCCTTTGAAATTATCCTCTTCATTAAAGTTACCAAACTTTTCGAGAGCTGTTTTGTTCGATTTGGAAAGGTCTGCGGACCCTCCGATTACTGCTAGGTTATTATCTGCCAAATGATTAATCAACTTACTCGAAGCTACTCGAGTCGACATTTTTTCTACATCGTCAAATAGCGTATATAGATTCTGTGTCTCAATATCAATGTCCTTGTGTATTATTCGTTCTAAAGAAGCAAAGTCTTCTGGATATTTCTCTTTGTATAGATCTAATTTTTTTGACCACACTTCTTCTTGCTCTTGACCTCTTTGATTGATATTTTTGAAGTTTTCATAAACTTCATTTGGAACATAAAACTCTTCATGATCCCATTCATAGAATTTTTTAGCCTTTCCTATGGCATCCGCACCTACGGGATCACTATGGGCATTGTGCGTACCTTGTATGTCGTCAACGCCAAAGCCAATAATATTTTTAACCTCAATAATGGTAGGACTTTCGTTTTCCTGTTTTGCTTTCGCTAATGCATCGGATACCGCTTCCAGGTCTTGCCCATCTTCGACAAAAAGATATTGCCAATTCATGCTTTCAAATCTTTTCCTCATATCTTCAGAAAAAGTCTCGTTGACATCGCCATCAAGGATTACATTGTTGGAATCGAAGAGAACAATCAGTTTTCCAAGTTTTAAGTGGCCAGCTATGGAGGCCGCTTCATAGGATACTCCTTCCATCAGGTCTCCATCTCCACATATACTGTAAGTGTAGTGATCAATAATATCCAAGTCTGGCTTGTTGAAGGTCTCACTTAAATATTTTTCAGACAGTGCAAGACCAACACTGTGACCAATCCCTTGTCCCAAGGGACCGGTAGTGACTTCAATACCTTCCGTATGACCGTACTCAGGGTGACCAGGTGTTTTACTTCCTATCTGTCTAAATCGCTTCAAATCATCTATTGTTAAATCGAAGCCACTTAAATGTAATAGTATATAATTTAAAATAGATCCATGGCCTGCGGATAGTACAAATCTATCTCTATCAAACCATTCTGGATTTTCGGGGTTTATACTAAGGTGATTCATCCATAGTTCATAGGCCATTGGTGCTGATCCAAGAGGCATTCCAAGATGACCGTGCTGAGCGGATTCGACACTATCCAATGCAAGTGTTCTAATGGTATCAATAGACAGTTTCGACACTTTATCCAATTTCATCCCTCCTGTTTTTACACATTATCGCTATTGATGGCTTTATTGCTAGATCTTTTCTGTAAGAGGATGCTTCCTACGAGTACGATCGCTAGAGTAGCAATTACACCAATTTCACCCAAGAACTTCGCGATATTGCCCAGTACGATACCTACGACTAGAAAATCAGTATCAGAAAACGTAGTACTAGCAGCTCCAAGTTCTCCTAGGTAAGGCAAGAACAACAAAGGTAAGAACGTAATGAGAACACCGTTTACGGCTGCTCCAATTACAGCACCTTTTACACCACCCGTAGCGTTTCCAAAAACACCTGCTGTTGCTCCGAGGAAAAAGTGTGGTACAACGCCTGGTAATATAACTACGCCACCTGTTATAAATAAGATAAACATACCGAGTACACCCGCAAGGAAGCTGACAAAGAAACCAATTAGAACTGCGTTAGGTGCATAAGGAAACACAATCGGCGCATCGAGAGCGGGCTTTGAGTTCGGTACCAACTTTTCAGAGATACCTTTAAATGCAGGGACAATTTCAGCAAGGATTAATCTCACGCCAGCCAAAATGATGAAAACACCCGCAGCGAAAGTCACACCTTGAATCACTGAAAATACAATATAGTTGGAACCACCGCTAAGTTCTGCCTCAACAAAAGTAGGTCCGGCAAACAACGCAGCGATGATGTATATAATTACCATTGTTAGTGAGATACTCACTGAGCTGTCCCTAAGAAAACTCAAGCCTTTTGGAAAGTTAATTTCCTCAGTGGATTTCGATTTTTTCTTGAATATAGACCCAATCGTAGAGGAAGCAACATAACTGATAGTTCCAAAGTGACCCATGGAAACTTGGTCGTTACCTGTAATCTTTCTCATAGTGGGTTGAGCTAGCGCAGGGAAAATCGCCATGATAATACCTAAAGAAATCGAGCCTACAACGATTAGAGGTACGCCACTCCAGTTACCTACTGTTAAAATAATTGCTAAGAAAGCGGCCATATAGAAAGTATGATGACCGGTTAAGAAGATGTATTTCAAATTTGTAAAGCGGGCAATAAGTATATTTGCAATCATACCGAAAATCATTATCAAAGCAGCAGTGGAACCGTATTCTTCCAGTGCTATGGAGATGATTGCTTCGTTATTTGGAACAACCCCTTGGACGCCGAAAGCTTGTTGGAACATGCTACCAAATGGTTCGAGTGAGCCTGAAACCACCCCTGCTCCTGCACTCAAGACAATGAAACCGAGAATTGTTTTTGTAGTGCCTTTAGTAACTTCTGACGAAGGCTTTTTTTGTATCAGTAAACCTATCAACGCAATCAGACCTACTAGTATAGCGGGTTGACTCAATATATCAACAATAGTAGACAGTATACTTCCCATTTATACTCCTCCTCGTTAAGTTTTATGCTAGAGTGATCCTTTTTCTTTCAAGTATTCTTCAATTTTGGATTTTAACTCTTCTTTATCTAAAATGTTATTTAAAATGATCTGTTCACCTAGCGGAGCCACATTGTCAGCTAAGTCTCTACCTGAGATAAATACATCGGCCATGTCAGAAGCAGCAGAACCCAAATCACAATGATCTACTTCGATAGAGCCGTCTTGTACTTCCAATTCCTTTAACACTTGTTGAACATTCATCTCTATCATGAAACTGCTACCAAGTCCTTGTCCACAAACCACTAAAAATTTCATACTCATTCCTCCGTTATATTTAGTTTAAAATATCAATAATCTCTTTCTTGCTCGATGCTTCAATTAATCTGGTAACATTTTTAGAGTCTCCAAGTTTTTCAGCTAAGCTTCTCAATATACCTAGGTGTTGTTCGTTATCTATTGCGGCCAAAACAAAAATTAACGAAGCTTCGTGATCTTCTTCGGAAAAGTTCACTGGCTCATTTAGTTTTAAAAGACTTAGAGACACTTCGTTTACAAATCCATTAGGTCTAGAATGTGCTATGGCTATCTGTGGCGAAATCACAATATATGGTCCTAGCTTTTTCACGTTATCAATCATTTCATCAACATAACCTTGCTTAATCTTATTTGACTCAAGTAAAGGTTGTGACGCTAACGTGATGGCACTTTCCCAACTTGTAATATTGTCTTCGATCACAATGGTTTCTTCGGTTAAATAATTCTTAAGCAACGTGCCACCTCCTAAAGTTTGCTCACTTCTTCAATACGTTTCAAAAGACCTGCTTTGCCTTCACTCCCAATACGAGACATATACAACTCATCCATTAATATAAGTGATAATTGACGAAGTGCATTTAGGTGTATCTTTGGAGAAGTCGTTGCAAGGCATATAATATAGGACACTGGATCATGTGTATCGTGACCAAAAGCGACAGGTTTGCTAAGTTTAACGAAACTATAGGCAGTCTGATTTATTCCTTTTTTATAAGACGCATGAATCAATGCAACGTTTTTTCTGATTACCATATAAGGGCCGTAATGATCTATTTGTTGTATTATTTCTTCCGCGTATTCCAATCTGACTAGTGAGTCGTTGGAAAGCAATTCGACTGCTTTATATATGGCATTTCTCCAATCTTTAGCCTCAACATCCCACTCTATATATCTGGATGGGAGTAATCGGTTAAGAGTAGGGCCAAGAGCCACTATCTTTTCCACTACTTTCTCTCTTTGAGTGTTGATGATGTGATTTAGTCGATCTCTATCCTCTTTGTTCAAGAAAGGGCTCACATTAACAACGGGTACGGATTGTTCGTCCATATAGATGGTGCTGACTATTAAATCTATTTCCTTGTTATTAAGGTAGTCGTTATTGAGATTTGAATATGCTAGCGTATCCGTGACGTTCAACTCCGGGTAGTAACTTGCCATTCTAGTTTTTAACAGTTGAGAGGTACCAATGCCACTTCCACAAATTAATAAGACGTTGAGATAGTTGGTTGATTGGTTTGATTTCTTCTCTATAGCTGCACCAATATGGATGGCTATAAATGCAATTTCATCATCGTTAAACGTTATTTCAAATTTTTCTTGAAGAATAAATATACTTGTTTCTATTGCGTAGATGATATCAGGGTATCGATCGTATATATCGCCCTTTATAGGATTTTCATTTCTGAAATTATACTTAAGTCTATAGATAGCAGGTCTTAAATGTACAATCAGACCTTGTAGAAGTTCTTGATCTTTAGTAATATCTACGCCTATTGTGCGGGTAATACTTTGGAGAAAATATTCGATGATATCCTTCAGGTATGCATCTTTTTCAAAATCAAAAAAGTTGTTCTCTACGGTCTGTCTGGCGCCCAAAAGGTGCAAAGTAATATATCCCGCTTCTGATAGTGGGAACTTTATATCAAAGATTCTTTCCAACTCACATTTGATGCTAAGAGCAACATCAAATTCTTTTTCTTGTTGCAACTTCACTAACTGTTCTTCTGGCATCTCGATTTTAAAGTTGTTCTCAATTCTATGAAGTGTAATGGCAAGATGGAAGACCAACCCATCAATGGAATTCTGAATTAAAGAGTACTCCTTATTTCTTAAGCCTGTTTCGATAGCGTTGTATATTTTCGGAATAGAACTCTTCCCTGCATACTTTAGATGAAAAGGGATATCTAATTCTTGATAATGCTTCACCAAAATTTCAACATAGCTTTCCCGAAATTGTCTCTCATTGCCCTGGACTCTGAATCCTTTATTCTTTTCATATACAAGTTCCAGATTTCTTTCACGCAACCATGATTCGACTACCTTTAAGTCGTCGACAATTGTTCTGCGAGAAACATTTAAATTTTCAGCAAATCTACTTGAGGATATGGGGTCTACAGACTCTAACAAAGATAATAAAATCTGCTCAAATCTCTCCTCAGCAGAATAATATTTGATAGAAGGATCAGAGGTGCCAGAAATCAACCCTTTAATATCACTACTAGTCTCTATCAGAACTCCCTTCATTTTATGACGTAAAATGCTCACTTCAAGCTCCAGTAACTTATGCTCAATATGTTCCATATCATATTGGATAGTACGCTCGCTCACATTGAACATTTTTGCCAGGACTTTAATTTGCGTAAAATCTTTTTGACGAAGCAAATAACTTATAATGTGCTTTTGACGAGGTGTAAACATATGCATACCTCCTTATTTTATTGTAAGCGTTTCCTTATATTAATAGATGTGTAATCTATTTCGTATGATAAACAGAAATAATTCACAGCTTAATAAGATAAGTCTTTAACCAAATTTTAAGGATTTTCATGATCTAATGGTGTATACATTATTATATTAGGAGATTCGAATTGTTCTTTCGCATTTTTAATGATAGAAGTGTAAAATATTATCTAAGAAAACTGTGAAAATTTAAAAGTAGTGTAGTATTATTGAAGGAGAAGATTTGGAAAGCCACGTCATAACACGATTTTCAGTAGGCATCTATACATATTCTATAAAAATGTGGTATTATGAAGTCCGACTGTTTTTTAACATGCCGACATAGTTTAATGGTAGAACACAGCCATGGTAAGGCTGCAATACGAGTTCGATTCTCGTTGTCGGCTTAAATAATAAAAATCCCCGTTACCTTCGTTGGATATCAACAAAGGAAACGGGGATTTTTTATGACAATGTATTAATGCTAATGGCTTAGATGCTACAATAATAGAGACAATAAACATTGGAGGTTATTTAATGTCTAACGTAGCAGGGTTTTGGATCAGGCTCGGTGCGAGATTGCTCGATGCTCTTTTAGTCGGCATGGTTATCGGAACAATCGTATTCTTGTTCCAAATGAATACAGAAAGCCAAACTACACAAGTAATTGAAGGTGTGGGAGGCATATTATATTATGTGCTCCTACCAGCTTTCGTCTACGGTTATACAGTCGCTAAGCGTTTACTCAACATAAGAATCGTAAAAATGGATGGTTCGGATGTTGGTCTTGGTACGATGGTTCTACGTGAAGTCCTGACTGGTCTTATATATGGTTTGACGTTTGGTATTGCTATCATCATTTCAATGTTCATGATTGGCCTAAGAAAAGATAAGCGCGCCATCCATGACTTGATCGCCGGCACCTATGTCACTTACGATAAGCCACAGCATTGGAAATAGAGTCCTATAATATTTATCTAACAATAGCTGCATTGAGGTTCTATACAGACCCTTGATGCAGCTATTTATTTTGATCGTTTCTTGCAATATACTCCAGAATTCAATATTCCCCATGCTTTATTTAATTGTAAAGGTCTCAATTGTGAATTTTACATATTCTTTATATGGGATTTATATGAACTTAATAAAATGTATCTACAATAAACCATGTAATAAAACATAAAACCAACAAAAACAACAGAAAAGGTGTGTATAACGATATGGAAATGAAGAGAAGTCTGGCGTCAGCAATCATGGGTGCATCTCTACTGACATTGGTAGCATGTGGTGCTGAATCTGCAAGTAGTGAAGAGACAATGGAAGATCCGAATGCATTATCTGTTGAAGAAATCGAAGAAAAGGCCCAGGCGGAAGGTGAAGTGAATAGTGTCGGCATGCCAGATACATGGGCCAACTGGGGGGAGACGTGGGAAGAGCTAGGTGAAAAATACGGACTGGAACATGTAGATACTGATATGTCGAGTGCAGAAGAAATCTCAAAAATGGAAACAGAAGGTGAGAATGCCACTGCAGATATCGGTGACGTAGGGATCTCTTTCGGGCCAATCGCTGAAGAGAAGGAAATCACACTGCCATATAAAACTACATATTGGGATGAGATTCCGGACTGGGCGAAAGATGACGATGGAGATTGGATCGTTGGTTATCAGGGCACCATCGCTTTCGCAACAGATACCGAGCAAGTAGAAGATGTACCGATGTCGTGGCAGGACCTGCTTGAAGGAGACTACACTGTAAGTATCGGTGATGTACAAACAGGGACGCAAGATCAAATGGCAGTACTCGCAGCAGCACTCGCCTTCGGAGGCGATGAAACAGATCTGCAGCCTGGACTTGATTTCTTTGCGGAACTGGCTGAGCAAGGCAGATTGAGCACCGCTGGCAACCATAATGTCGCAGGCATGGAAAAAGGCGAGATGGAAGTTGGAATCATGTGGGATTTCAATGGACTAGGTCAAGCGAACGAAGTAGATCCCGAAAGATTCGAAGTGACGATTCCAGCAGAAGGTTCTGTAATTAGCGGCTATGCAACCATCATCAACAAGCACGCAAAAAATCCACATGCTGCAATGCTGACGAGAGAATATATTCTAAGTGACGAAGGACAGATCAATCTCGCAAAAGGATTTGCCCGTCCAATCCGTGACGATGTCGAACTGCCTGAAGAAGTAGAAGAAATCATGGTGCCAGAAGCACAGTATGAAAACGCTGTACCTATAGAAGACAACGATGCGTGGGAAGAAACAGCGAAACAACTGCCAAGACAATGGCAGAGTGAGGTTCTTGTGCATGTCCAGTAGGTTGATTGTTGTTGTAGTGGATGGCATGCGAGATGATATGGCAAAAGACAACCTTGGTTATATTGAGCATCTGGTAGACGTGGGCGTGGCAACACGCCTCTCTGTCCAGTCAGAGCTACCAAGCATTTCCCGACCACTGTATGAAGTGCTACTGACCGGGACACCGAGTTCAGAAAATGGCATTACATCAAACCATTCCATTCAGCTTTCCAGCCAAGAGAGCCTATTCCATCTGACAACACAACAGGGGCTGGTTAATGCGACAGCGTCCTACTACTGGGTGAGCGAGTTATATAACCGCTCCCCATTCGATTTTGTGTACGACCGAGAGCAGAAAAGTACCGGTAAGGCAATCCAGCACGGCAAATTTTACTGGGATGATGCGTATCCGGATAGCCACTTGATGATGGACGGGGAAGTTTTAAGACAGCAGGTTGAGCCTGACTTCCTTTATATCCATCCAATGAATGTTGACGATACCGGGCACAAATTCGGTGGTATTTCAAAAGAGTATCAAGCGAAGGTGCTTCAAATGGACAACTATTTGTCGGGACTGATCCCTATTTGGCAAGAAGCAGGCTACCAGATTGTTATTACCGCTGATCATGGTATGTCGGAACTCGGACTGCACGGGGGGACGACGGCGAGTGAACGCATGGTGCCGCTTTATATCATCAGTAACAAGGTAAAGAAGGGAAGATTTGATTTCGTTTTCCCGCAGCTCGCTTTTGCGCCGTTCATGTGCAAGCTGATGGATATTACGAAATCAGAAAAGATGCAAGCACTGCCAGATTTGATCATCTCTCTTATGGAATCGGATTAAACTGGACAGTCTTATGAAGCTAGGAGGCAGTGTCGTTGAACAGAAATAAGTTGTATCCATTACTTGGCCTTTTGCCATTCGCACTACTGATTGTCGGTTTCCTATTGTTGCCTTTACTCAACATGATCATCCAAAGCTTCCGAGCAGAAGACGGAATATTCGGCCTGACGCAATATATCACCATATTTGGCGATGCCTTCTATCTTCAAGCCATCAAGAACAGTTTGACCATCTCTCTCATCTCTTCGACAGTGGCAATCATCTTAGCAGCCATCGGTGGATATTCCATCTCGAGACTTGCCGGTAAAGGAAACAGAATTATGGTCGCGATTACGAATATGACTGCCTATTTCGAAGGGATTCCATTGGCATTCTCCTTTGTCATACTGCTTGGCAATAATGGGCTGTTCACTTTACTGTTTTCTCAACTTGGGTTAAACAACTTCTATGATTTCAACCTCTATTCATGGAACGGCCTAATCGTTGTCTATATCTACTTCCAAGTGCCATTTGCGATTATGCTGCTGCTGCCGACCTATCAAGGGCTAAAGGATGAATGGCGGTATGCTTCTAATCTGCTAGGGGGGAGCCAGCTCGCTTACTGGCGGCATATCGCCCTTCCGATACTATTCCCAGGCCTGATTGGCACTTATACGATTCTTTTTGCCAATTCACTCGGTGCATATGCCACCGGGTACGCGCTACTTGGATCTACATATAATCTACTACCGCTTCAAATCGGTTCATTGATTGCCGGTGATGTCTTTTTACAACCTAACTTGGCGAGTGCGCTCGGTGTTGTTTTGGCATTGATCATGATGCTCGCATTATGGCTCAATGGCAGCATTATGCGCAGAGTCAGGAGGGATTTGAGATGATAGGACGAGTCAAACATATTAGCGTCGTCGTGATACTTGCCATCTATCTGTTGCTGCCCTTGATTGGAACATTGATGTACTCATTGGCAGGAAAGTGGAGCACGACAGTATTACCCGAGACCTGGACACTATCGTGGTATGGCACACTGTTTCAGGATAGCCGTTTCATAGCAGCGCTTGGCCGATCGATATTCGTCATTACTGGGGGTGTCGTACTGAGTCTCACCTTGATGATTCTGACGATTTTTATCATAACCATCCATTTTCCGAGTAAGGAAAAATATCTAAAACTGGTTTCGATGATGCCTTATGGGATACCCGGTGTCGTTTTTGCGATTGGTCTGTTGAATATTTATTCTTCGAGTGTTGTGCCCATTACGGGTACTCCGTGGATCCTTATCGGTGTATATGCCATTGTCACCATGCCGTTTGTGTATCAGGGACTACGCAATAGTCTTTATACGATCAATGCAAAGGAATTGATCCAGGCCGCTGAACTGCTTGGTGCATCGAAGACAGGCGCAGTACTTACTGTAGTACTCCCCAACATGATGAAAGGTGTGTTGGCAGCCGCGCTCCTTTCGATCGCAATGCTTTTTGGAGATTTTGCGCTTGCCAATCTGCTGGTTGGCGGGAGGTACGAAACACTCCAAATCTATCTTTATCAGCAATTTAATAAAAATGGTCACGTAACGAGTGCCATCGTCATTTCATACTATTTCATCATCATGCTCGTTACCGTACTGCTTACTCGGTTCCAACAGCCAGGCAGAAGAAAACGACGTGCTACTGTAGGTACTGCGGCAACACCGCCGCATGGTGGGATGGATCAGATCAAAAGATTGGAAGGTGACTTCAATTGAGTTATGTAGAGGTATCCTCGGTGAAAAAGAAATATAGCGATAAAACCGTTCTGAATGATATATCGTTCTCCATCCGGCAAGGAGAATTCGTCACATTGCTTGGACAGAGTGGGTGCGGAAAGAGCACACTGCTCAGAGCAATTGCCGGTATTGATGGTGTTGACGGCGGTGCCATTATAGTAAACGGCGCAAACATCACACATCTCCCGTCGAGAAAGCGGGACATTGGTATGGTTTTTCAGTCCTATGCACTTTTCCCCAATATGACAGTAGCCGAGAACATTGGATATGGACTCAGGGTGAAAAAGCAGAAAAATGATGACGCAGTGAGACGAATAATGGAATCTATGGGACTCGGGGGCATGGCAGACAAATATCCAAACGAACTCTCAGGGGGACAGCAGCAACGTGTTGCACTGGCTCGGGCATTAATCATGAAACCGAAAATACTTCTGCTTGATGAACCGCTGAGTGCACTCGATGCAAAAATCAGAAAGACGTTACAGATAGAAATTAAAAGGATACAAAAAGAAATGAACATCACGACTATATTCGTCACGCATGATCAGAAGGAAGCAATGATAATGAGCGACCGGATATATGTGATGAATCAGGGAATGATTGAACAGCATGGCAAGCCAGAAGATATCTATACGCGTCCCAAAAACAAGTTTGTTGCAAGCTTCATTGGTTCCTATAATATTTTCGATGCCAAGGAAACGAAAGAGAATATTACAGGCGCACACGAAGCAGGCTTTTACGATATCGCCATCCGCCCGGAAAGTATTGAAATGTATCGAACGGATGAAAGGGTGACGACTCACGACGCATTCAAAGCGACAGGTCGGGTACTGATCAGAACCATCAATGGCAGCATCGTGAATTATCAGATACAATTGAAGACGAAAATAATCCAGGTGGAACGCCTGTTTCAGGGTAGAGTCGACTTTAGAGAAGGGGAGACAGTCGAACTGAGGATTCCATTATCAGCGTGTGTACAGCTGGGATAAAGGGGCATGAACAATGGAAGTATTTCCAGAAGAGAGAAAAAGATATATCTTGGATCAATTGGAACAGTCTCCGAAGGTCAGAGTAACGGAGATTTCAAGAAAGTTTTCTGTATCTACTGAAACCGTCCGTCGTGATCTTGGCGAGCTGGAAGGTGAAGGGCTTTTAAAGCGAGTATATGGTGGGGCAATCAAGACAAATGATCAGTCGGAACCACCGCTTCTCAGCCGGCAGCAAGTTAAGGCGACGGAAAAGGAGAAGATTGCCAAAAGTGCAGCAGCACTAATCAAAGACGACTCAACGATTCTTCTCGATGTCGGCACGACCGTACTGCAGCTGGCCAAAGAAATAAAAGATAAGAGGAACATCACCATCTTGACCAATTCGTTTCTTGCAGCGGGTGCACTAATGGAGAACATTGACAAGGATTATTTTTCTGGCACTGTCATCCTCCTCGGCGGCCAACTGGATCCAAGACAATATTCGATGACAGGCAAAGTCGCTGAGATGGTGCTGGAACAGTTCACTGTGGATCAGGCGTTCATTTCGGTCGGTGGTATTTCACTTGAGAATGGATTAAGTGATTTCGACTTTGACGAATGCATGATTTCAAAAAAAATGATTGAGGCTGCAAAAGAAGTCGTCGTACTGGCTGATGGGTCGAAACTTGGCACAAACACCTTCTGCAAATTCGGTGCACTAGAAGACGTGGATATTGTCGTGTCAGAAGTAGCGATGCCAGCATCATGGCAGGGAAATGAAAAATTCAGAACGGTTGAATGGATGACAACTAGAGATTAAGGAATGATGGAAATGAAAGTAGACTACCATGTGCATCTGGAAGAGGGACCGTATTCGACAGGGTGGCTCAGCAGAACGAGTCAGTCACTTTCTTACTTCATGGATGACCAATCGCATTCATACGAATGGATGGAAACACTCGAAAGCAGGCTTCATACACGTGTGAATGATGGATGTTATTCTGAAGCTTGGCTTGATTTGTACCTGGAACGTGCCAGTCAGCTCGGACTCAAGGAAGTCGGCATCGTCGATCATCTGTATCGTTTCCATGATGCAACATCCTACTACGAGAAGTACATATATATGGCAGACGATGCACTCGGCGAGATGCAGAAGCGGTGGCTGCATCAAGTGGCAACCATGCCTTCGCTAGAAGCATTCGTCTCGTTCATCGAAAGTCAGAAAGAGAAGTGGCAAGCACGCGGCATCAACTTGAAACTTGGGCTCGAGGCCGACTTCTTTCCAGGTGGAAAGGATGAACTTAGGGCGCTGATTGCAGACCATCCGTGGGACTATGTTATCGGCTCTGTTCATTTTGTTGAAGGGTGGGGGTTCGATAACCCGGAAACCGTAGACGTGTTCAAAGAGAGAGATTTGATTGAGCTGTATCAGTTACATACCTCCTATGTATGCCAAGCAATCGAATCTGGCTTATTCGATATTATCGCACACTTGGATAATCTGAAACTCTTTTCTTACAGACCGGATGAAGGGCTGCTTGAGACATATTACGAAAAAGTGGCTTCATCACTTAAAGCACATAACGTGGCAAGTGAAGTGAATACAGGGCTATCCTACCGTTATCCGATAAAGGAAGCATGCCCGAGTCCACGGTATCTTAAGCTACTTCAGGCACACGGTGTGCCCTTGACACTCTCGTCAGACGCCCACTATCCTGATGACCTCGGAACAAATCTCGACTGGGCTCAGAAGATGTTGATGATTAATGGTTATGAAGCGATTAGTACTTTCACCAAAAGGCAAAGAGTACAGGTGCCCATCGCACACAATAATTATGTTTAAATTATATACAAGATTACTCATTCTTAGTATCTGAGCGATGTAGGCTCTGTTAAACATGAAAACAATATTTTGTGAGGTAAGCTTGCGGATGTAGCAAATAAGAATGTTTTAACTTTTAGTATTGAAATATCCCCCTCGATTTCATCTTTTCAGGGTATCGAGGGGGATGTTTTGTTTTATGTGAGGCTATTAATCTGCAGATAGAACTGTGCTTCTTGAAAGTTGTAGATGATCTTTGAATAATCGAATGCTTCACCATTCGTGAGGTGATAGACTGATTCGTAATACATACCTGGATCACCAGGTTTTAGCGCCAATAAATTGGCTTCGTCTTTGGTAATTTTACCAATGTGAAAGAAGTTATCCGAGAAGCCAATTTCAAGTTTCAACCCTTCTTGTAAATAGTTGAATATGGATTCCGAAACAATTTGTTCATTCAAAAAAGGCACCACCGATTTCTTGTAGTATGATTCTTCAATACACAAGCGTTGACCATGAATGAAACGTAAGCGTTTGACGTAGTAGACTTCTTCCTCGGCAGATATCGAAAGATTGGTCATTACTTCTTCAGTAGGCCTTACTACCTCGAGCTTAAGGACTTCAGAAGTGAGCTGAAATTCGTCTAAACCAGACCTGAAGCCTTGGTTCTCATCCAAATTAATATAACCTTTTCTTTTGTGGCGCCTAACAAAGATACCACTGCCTCTTACTTGATAGACGATCCCTTTCATCTCGAGTAGCTCGAGCGCTTTTGTAATCGTACTTTTACTGACCTCGTAATTTTTTCTAAGTTCTTCAAGAACGGGGAGTTTATCCCCTTGCTTTAATTTATTATCGACAATGTAATGTTCAATGTCTTCTGCAATCTTTTGATACTTGAGCATTTTATCTTTCATATGAAACATTCCTTTATTTAGCCATCTATGTAGTTTCTTTTATATTATACCACCGAAAGTACATTAATTTATCTGGAAATATTATATTCTTCTTGATAAATTGTATCGGTACAATTATAATAAACTCAAACAAACAAAGGGTGTGGTATAAATGTCCGATAAGGTACGAGATTATCCTAAGCTTGCAAAAGATATTCTGGATGCAGTTGGCGGCAAAGAAAATGTGTCTAATGTTGCGAGATGTGCTACCAGACTACGCATTGTATTAAAAACAGATCCACCTGAAGCTAAAAGACTAGTTTCACAGATGCCCGGTGTCATTAGCGTTGTAGAGCGCGGAGGTCAATTCCAAGTTGTCATCGGTCAACATGTCGGTGAAGTCTATCAAGCATTTTTAGACTTGACGGGGCTTGATTCGGATACTCCTGTAGAAGGGGAGAAACCACAAGGTACCATCGTGAATAGGGTAATTGCCACAATGTCCGCTGTGTTTGCACCTTTCATCTACATTTTGGCAGCTGCCGGTATTCTCCAAGGTTTGCTCATTCTTATAAACCTTGTCTTTCCGGCATTCGCGGAAACAGGCACATACGAAGTATTCAGTTTAATCTCTTGGGCGCCTTTTGTCTTCTTGCCGATCTTAATCGCAATCACAGCCTCAAAACACTTTAGATCGAACACGTATATTGCTATTGCTGCGACAGGTGCGTTGGTGAGTCCAACTTTGACAGAACTGGCTGGGCGCATTGGTGAAGGGGAGTCGGTTTCGTTTTTGGGATTTGCTCTCAGTGAAACAACATATACATCAACTGTACTTCCTGCATTGTTTTTGGTGTGGGGCCTCTCTTACCTAGAGAGATTCCTTGATAAAACTTTGAACGAAACGATACGCCCATTATTCACGCCATTTTTTGCACTGATTATTGCAGTACCACTGGCAATCATGGTTATCGGACCAATCACAGCAACCGGAGCGAACGTGATTGCTGATGGCTACAATGTACTTGCGAATAATGCACCGGCACTCGCTGGTGCGTTGATCGGGGCATTTTGGCAAGTTTTCGTCATCTTCGGTGTACACTGGGGTATCACACCGATGGTACTCGCAAACTACGATCAATATGGCATGGATTCTTTCCAGGCGTATCAGACGATCGCAGTTATTGCTCAGGTCGGAGCGGTTCTTGGCGTCATCATTAAAACGAAGCGTAAAGAAATCAAGCAAGTCGGAACTTCTGCAGGTATCACTGGACTCTTTGGTATTACAGAGCCCGCGATATACGGTATTACGCTAAGATTCAAGAAACCATTTATCATCGGAAGCATTTCCGGTGCAATTGGCTGTATCGTCGCAAGCTTCTTCAACCCATATTATTTTGCGTATGCAGGACTCCCGGGTCCCCTGACGATTGTCAACGCAATCAGTCCAGATTATCCTTCGTCCATATGGGGTGTACTCATTGGGGTGGCCATTGCCATCGTTCTACCAGTCGTTCTGATTCAAATATTCGGGTTTGGTGACGATACAGCCAAACAAGCAGGAAGTGACACGCTTGTTGAGGAACAAAATGACACAGGCAACCTCGAACCTGCTACATCGGCAGGTAAGAAATTTATGAATGAAGAAAATGTATTGATCCCGGTCAAAGGTAGTTTGGTTAAACTTGAAGACGTTCCAGATCAAGTATTTGCTTCTGGTGCTATGGGCAAAGGCATAGCGATTGAGCCAGAGGACGACAGAGTTACGGCTCCATTTGAAGGGGAAGTGACATTTGTCGCACCGAGCAAACATGCCATCGGACTTAAGTCAACAGGTGGAGTGGAAGTATTGATTCATGTAGGGCTTGATACAGTGGAACTGGACGGCAAACCATTCACCATAGAAGTATCGGTCGGGGAGCATGTCCAAGCAGGGGACCTATTGATGGCTTTTGATAAACAAATGATTGAACAAAAAGGATTGAAATCTATCATTCCGGTAATCATCACAAACACAAAAGAGTATGCAGATATTGTACTATCAGAAACAATTTCAACCGATAAAGTAATAATGACAATCGTAAAATAGGAGGAATAACATGAGTAAATTTCCAGAAGGTTTTAAATGGGGTGGCGCATTTGCTGCCCATCAATTCGAAGGTGGCTGGGACCAAGATGGAAAAGGGCCGAGCGTTGTAGATGTGATGACTGCAGGGGCACACGGTGTGCCAAGAGAGATTACAGAAACCGTTGAATCTGACAAGTTCTATCCGAATCATGAAGCAGTTGATTTCTACAATAATTATAAGAATGATGTAAAACTTTTTGCAGAAATGGGATTACAGTGCCTACGGACATCCATCGCTTGGTCGAGGATATTTCCTAAAGGAAATGAATCCGAACCAAACGAAGCCGGGTTGCAATTCTATGATGATCTATTTGATGAATTAATCGAACATGATATAGACCCTGTCATTACACTTTCTCACTTTGAAATGCCCCTTTATATCGCAAGAGAATACGGCGGGTTTAAAAGTAGAGAGACAGTCGATTTCTTTGTGAAATTTGCTGAAACTGTCTTTGAGAGATATAAAGATAAAGTGAAATACTGGATGACATTCAATGAAATCAACAATAAGATGGACTACAGTAATCCAATCTTCCTCTGGACAAATTCCGGTGTGAGTGTAGAAGCAGGTGAGAATCCTAAAGAAGTGATGTATACGGCAGGACACCATGAACTTTTAGCCAGTGCGTTGGCTGTAGCAAAAGGTAAAGAAATCAATCCAGAGTTCCAGATTGGTGGTATGGTTTCACACGTGCCAATCTATCCAAGGTCTTCGAGACCGGATGATGTCATGCTTGCAGAAGAATATATGAGACATCGTTATTTCTTCCCAGACGTTCATGTTCGTGGAGAATATCCTAAATATACTCTCAAAGAATTCGAGCGGGAAGGGTTGAACATACCAATCCTTGAAGGAGATGACGAAATACTGAGAAACGGCATTGTCGACTATCTTGGATTCAGTTATTATATGTCTACTACAGTAGATAGCCAGGTCATTGCCGACAATAAAGGCGACATTGTAAACGGCGGCCTTCCGCACGGTGTGGATAATCCATTCATCAAGTCCAGTGACTGGGGTTGGGCAATTGATCCGGTTGGGCTACGCTATGCTCTGAATCGCCTATACGACCGCTATCAGATTCCGCTATTCGTCGTGGAAAATGGCTTCGGTGCCGTAGACCATGTCCAAGCAGACGGAACCATCCAAGATGATGCACGTATCGAGTACTTGAGTGCACATATTGAAGAGATGGAGAAAGCTGTGAATTATGATGGTGTTGAACTTATCGGCTATACGCCATGGGGTGTGATGGATATCGTGTCATTTACTACAGGTGAAATGAAGAAGCGGTATGGTATGATCCATGTCGATCGGGATAATGAAGGAAACGGCACAATGAAACGAAGCAAAAAGGCATCTTTTGATTGGTACAGGTCTGTTATAGAATCGAATGGATCAGAGCTGAAGTCTACAGTATCAACTGAAATGTCCTAGACGTTTCCTAAGTGTCGAGCTTTGAGGCACTGTCATAGCCTAAAGGCCTTTAAATGTATGCTGTCTTAAAGCGATGAATAGAAAGGATGTTACCCATTTAGTTTTCGGGTAACATCCTTTTTAGGTTTTGTGTATTGTTAACGTTTAAGTCTTACTTTCGCTGGTACTTTATCCCGTCTCTCTTTATACATGCTAAGCAACACACTCTGGCTCGGTTTCTCGATGTACTGGTGGATGCCGTAGGCGATTAGAATGCTGACTAGGAACGGTACGAGAATGTAAGTGATGTTGACGAACCCTGCGGATTGCATTTTATAAATGATGACATAGCCGATATTTTGATGGACCAGATAGAGTGGATAGGAAATCGTTCCAAAGAATACTAATATTCGTGTATTCAACCACTGCATCCTACCAAGCAGCACCAGCTGAAACAGGACTACGAATAGGATGGAGAATACGCCGTTCGTGACCCCTTCAAAGATGAAGTCATAGCCGATGGCGAGTGTGATCAGTACGTAATACCGGCTATGACGACCATGCTGCCAGATACAGTAGAACATCATGCCGATGATGAACATCTGGCTATAGTTGGCCATCGAATACTTTTCGATCAGTGCAGTGAGGTCAGTCGCCAGTACAGCATTCATCATTTGAATGAAAGCAGACACAGCAAGCCAGGTGCTAGCGATCGCCATGGTGTTTTTCACGACACCGATGGCCAGAAGCAGCGCCATGATGACGTAGAAAGTCAGTTCAACTCTTAGCGTCCAGTAGACGCCATCGACATTTTTCACTGTAGGTATGAAATCCTGTAGCATAGTGAGATTGACCATCGCCTCTGGGAATGTCGTCCGAAGTGATTCAGCAGAAGCGAATGAGACGATCAGGAACGTCAGTGCGACAGCGAACATGTATGCTGGATAGAGTCTGATGGAGCGTTTGATAGCGAAATCGGATACGGATTTTACATTCATCAAAGACATATAGATGACGAAGCCACTGATGATGAAGAAAAGCTGGACGCCATAATGGCCAAAAGTGAATAGATCAATCTTTCCCCACTCGGCGTGACCGAATTTTTCATCGTAGTAGACGGTATAGTGATAAAAGACGACAACCAATGCTGCCAGCCCGCGTAATGAATCGAGTTCAGTAAATCTTCTGCGTTGTGACATAAAATGACCTCTCAACAGTTCCGAAATTATTTAAAGTTTATACCCCGAATAATAAAAACCATACATTTCATTTTTATTGCAGTTTAATAACACAGCTGTAAAACGAGAGTAACAAGTCCGAAGCGTAGGGATTGGCTCTACATAGTTCGGGTAAAGTAAGAATGAAATGGACAAAAATAGGGGGACGAAATCATGAATATTGGAATCATCGGCGCAGGGGCAATCGCTAATACAATGCTGGAGCGCATTAATCACGATGCGCACGAAAACCTGAGGATAAATAGTGTGCTCGTCAGAGATAAGGAGAAGTATCAGCATTTAGAAGGTGAATACGGTATTAGCCTTCATACTGATCTCGGATATTTCCTCGATTCTGATGTAGACATTGTCGTCGAGGCAGCAAACGTTGAGGTGGCAAAGTCAGTGTTGCCAGAAGTGATGCGTAAGAAAGACGCTATGTTGATTAGTGTTGGTGCGTTAGCAGAGGGCGAATTTGTAGCAGAGTTGATGCAAATTGCGAAAACGAATGGTAGGACGTTGCACCTGCCATCTGGAGCAATTGGCGGCCTTGACCTGATTCAGAATGTGCAGTCCCATGGCGAGCTCGAAAGTGTCACGCTGACGACCCGGAAACCGGCTGTTGCATTAACCTATGAAACAGTGGCATCAGAGAAGGCAGTGTTTGAAGGCAAAGCAATCGATGCGATAAAGCATTTTCCAAAGAATATGAACGTTGCCATCATACTGGCAATGGCCGGTATCGGTATGGAGCGCACCCATGTTACGCTTATCGCTGATCCAAGTACGGATAGAAATACCCACCAGATTGAAGTGAAAGGCGCGTTTGGCCGGGCATCGTTTACAATAGAGAACGAGCCCTTGCCTGAGAACCACAACACAAGTTATCTCGCTGCCATCAGCATCCTTGGTACATTAGAGAGAATGAACCGTAATTTCGTCATCGGCGGGTAGTGTTTAGCTATTTTATACCATCGGAATACTCAACTGATAGCGAAGGGAGTTTCAAATATGGCAAATGAGAAACGCAGAGTGGTGCTTGATCTTGCTGTCACACTCGATGGATTTATAGAAGGGCCACAAGGGGAAATTGATTGGTGTATTATGGATCCGGATATGGACTTCACCGCCTTCCTAGCGTCAATTGATACGATTCTTTATGGTAGAAAAAGTTATGAGCTCTCGGAGTCTCTCAAACCCACTGCAAATACGAATAAAGAGGAGCAGGTTTTATGGCAGCTGATGGAGACCAAAGAGAAATACGTGTTTTCAAGGACACATGACAATTCCCATGATAACGTCATCTATGTCAATGACAGCATCCCTCAAGTGATTGATCGTATAAAAGCACAGCCCGGTAAAGATCTCTGGCTGTATGGGGGTGCCGAACTGATTTCTGCTTTTGTTAACTATGAACTTATTGATGAATATCGTCTGTCGATACATCCGGTCGTTCTTGGTAGTGGCAAGGCGCTATTCGGTGAGCTCGAGCAACGCCTTGATTTAGTATTAAAAAGTACACATGTCTCTCAGTCCGGTGTTGTCCAGTTAATTTATGGCACAGCGTAGAGTGGATGATACCAATTGTATCGTATTGAAGAATCGGAGGGTTTACTATGAAATGCACAATCGTTGGTATGTGGGGCGGCTTCCCGAAAAAGAGTGAACCGACCTCAGGCTATCTGATCAAGCAGGACGGGTTCCCGATTCTGCTTGACGCGGGGAGTGGTGTGGCCGCTCATGTACAGAACTACGTCGATTTAAATGATCTGCATCACATTCTCCTTTCACATTACCATTATGATCATTCAGTCGATATCGGTGCATTTCTCTTCGGCCGTAAAATCAGTGCGCAACTTGGTAAGGTAGAAAAGACACTCAACTTCTATGGTCCCTTCGATAAAGATGTCTCGGCCCAAGTGAATAGGTCCAGACAAAATCTGTTTCGTTCATATGATGAGAACAGTAAGTTCGAAATTGGACCATTCTCGATTGAATTTCACAAAAATGCCCATACCGTTGAGACATTTGCCATGAAAATCACCGATGATGACGGTAAGGTGCTCGTATATACTGCCGATACGAGTTATCGCAAGAGTCTCGTCCGCTTCGCAGAAAATGCCGATGTGCTTATCTCAGAATGCAGTCTTTATGCTGGTGAGGAGGGCGAGAAAATGGGACATATGAATGCGGACGAGGTCGGTACTCTGGCTGCTAAAGCCGGAGTGAAGCGACTTATTCTTTCCCATCTTCCGCATTATGGAAATCTTGACGAACTAGCTGCATCAGCAGAAGCGGCTGGAGGAGAAAACGTCTCACTTGCTAGAACAGGTATGGAGATAGAAGTATAGTCAACTCTCTTCGAATGAATTGGACAATTGGATATACCTAAAATGCTGTCCGAATAGAATCGTCAAATGCCAGACCAGTGAAGCCATTGGTCTGGCATTTTACTTTTGAAGAACTAACTCTACTTTAAGCAATACCAATTTGGAATCACGGTATTTAAATCATCATACCAATCGAGAATCTCTGCCGCTTGATCTTTGAAAAGTTGGATCTGATCTTCACCAAACTGGACACCCCATGGCAAGGATGAGAGTGTATTGGTGCTAATATACAGTAGAAGTAGCTGCCAGAAGTCATGAGGCACATCTCCATCGAAATAGCCATCTATCCGTCCCGAAGCAAACTGGGAACTCTGACCAGCACACCAGACAATTCGGTTGAACTCCTCCCAAGGTTCACCAATGTCACAGCGGTTGAAGTCGATAATATGGAGTTTCAGTTCCTCATTAATGACCATGTTGCCACAATGGAAATCTCCGTGGTGTGGCACTTGTGCCCTGTTATCAAGGAGATGTCGATGATTTTCGATGTAATTAAGGAATAGGTGTCCTTTATCATATTTGTAGTCACATTGCTCGTACATCCGAATCTTATTGTCAATCTTTCGGTTGAACTTCTCGTCCCATGGCGCTGTTTTCTGATTGCTTGGCAGTGCATGGATCCGTCTTAAGTATTGCCCTGCTTGAACGCCGAGGGCATACTGCTGTTCATTTGTCAGTTTGGGCAACATTTCTGAGGCCTCGATGCCTTCAATACATGTTAACAATAAATAACTTTGTTCGCCGTAAACCCCATACTCGATAGGCTTTTGGGTCGCAATCCCCACTTCATGACACTGCTTCATAAGCTGATACTCCATTTTAACTTTATCCATTTGGTCACTCGTTCTTAGACGAACTAAGTATTTCTTATGGTGGTTATCTTTCAAAATATATTTTGTATCGCTTGACCAGCCCTTCTCTAGAAGCTCGCCACTCACAATGTTCAAGTGTTCAAAATGATTAACGATATTCATAACTTCTCACCTCGTTTAGTTTAAATATTCAGTAATGACGTTAGATTACATAGTATAACAGTTAAGCTTAATTAAATATCAAATATTTTCAACACAATAGAAAGTGTGTTAAATATTGGATTAAATTAATAAAATTAGTCAAGTCATACAAAAAGAGTTCGATTTACTTTATACTAGTTAATAGTATGTTGAACCATCTAAATTTTGTAGTTAAGAGACCCTTATGCTTATCTCTTAGCGTCCAACATAAACATAGATCAGCTAGAAAAGGAGATTAGTGGATGTCGTTTTTTATCCCGAGAACAACTCTGAATCACTCAAAAAAACCATTAGATTTTTTAAAAGAAAAAAAGAGATATACAAAATTAACGAGAGAAAAAAGAAATATTCTAGAAGAGTATATGGAAGTGGGCAACAGCTTTAAAGACATTGTAGTCAATATGACTAAAAAAACCGATATTACGCTCATTGGTGGTGTGATTGGTGAATATAAAAATGAAGTCAAACAAAGTAGTGTGATGTATTGTTGTAGAACAGTAGCATCCGCTGAAAATCTCAAAGCATCCTTAGATATCTATGGCATCGAAGCAATGTTGTTTATAGATGAGGAAGACATTGATTCTCAAAAGCTAGCCCATTATATTAGAGGGAAAAGCATTGCTGTGACGACTTACGAAATGCTGTTCGATGGTAGTAGCACAATTCCTCATGCGGATATCCTCATTTTTGACGATCTTGAATCCATAGAAGAGGAAATGTATCGTTTGTGGAGTTTACGAATTAGTGTGTCGGACGTAGCTACTGAAAATCTGCACAATGAACTCCTCCGTTTTCTGAATCAGTGTACGGAAAACTCGGTTTTAGATACCGGTGATACTCACATAAATGCATCTAGCACTAATATAATTCCACGAGCACAATGGCATGAAAAGATAGACGAATTGAGTCATATCATTGATACCGGCATTGAAAAGCATTCCGGGTTGGCTAAAAGCTGGATGAGGATAAAGCAAATGCTGCTGTTGTGTGATATTTATATAGATAGAGATCTCATTACAATAGAACCTTTCCGCATACCTGCCCAAAGCAATCGAGCATTTTCTAACGCCAGAGAGCGGATCTATTTGTCTTCTGGGTTAGAGGCGGGCACAATTGAACAAAATTTCGGGGTAGAGTCCTTGGAATATTTAAAACTGCGTAAGAAGCACTTATCCAGCACAGACGGCCGCCGACTATTTTTGTTCCCGCAAGATCATTTCAAAGGTGAGGCTTTGACACAAACAATTGTTGATACAATACGGCTTCATCACACAGTACATATTCATTACCTTACGACCCATTCGAATGATTATTTTATAAATCATCTGGAACCCAATCTGTCTAATTATAATATACATAAAGGTGCCGATATCAATTCAGAACAGAGCGCAAGCATTTCGTTACGAAAGATCAAGTTAGTTCGTAGTGGTACTGAAAAGCAAGAGCGTCTGCCAGAAGCGGAGCTCCATATCTATCTAGATGCACCGGTGCTCCCTCGTGCTTCTGAACGCTTCGTAGTAGACCAATTGAATACGACGACTGAATTTGAAGGTACTTTCGCAAAGCAATGGACGCGCCAACTTAAGCAAGCGCAATCTAAAAAGTACTGTTCTATCATGGTTCTTGATAACAGCGCCCGCAATTTCTTGAACAGCCAAACTTGTCTTAACCAGATGCCTGCAGATATCTATTCGGAATTACTGTTAGCTTATGCCCAAGTTACAGCGTCAGTGACACAGGAAGTTTGGTTGTCTAATATTAGTGCGTTCGTTGAACAGGGCAAGGTGTGGCGACCTGCAGAGCGATTTATCGAACAGACACAATCAGAGCTCAAAGAACAAAAACTTTCCACACATAAATCAGATAATCTAATGAGAACTGAAATTGCTGAGCTCGAAGTCGGTTACATGGAAGCGTTGAGACAAAACAATTACCATTCTGCTAAAAATAAAATAGAGGCGCTTATTAAGAAAGTAGAAGCCATACCGAAATTTTCCGGTTCTCTGGCATGGTATCACTATCAGTTGAATACCCTTGAAGTAATGATAAATGGAAGTGCTGAAAATGACATAGCATTCTCGCCATCGACTTTGCACTCCAGAGATAGAGTGTTGAAAGCAGAAGAGAAACAAATTGTAGGCATGATCAGAAATCTGCAGTTATACGGAGATTGTAGGGATCTATTCGATAAAGAATGCAATTCGATCATGAATCTAATTTACTCGAATGATGCAATGGAAGTCAGTTTGGGTCTTTGTGGGTTGGGTCGCCTACTTGGTGCAGATGTCATCCAGTCTAAAGACAATGGAGAATATAACTGTAGCTGGAATGTAGCGTCTTTAAATATTCCAATGTCAGTTTCAACGGTGGAAGATGATGAAATCGACCGGACGGCGGCATCATTATTAATCTACTTAAGTGATGTCCAAGTAAAGTCTAAAACAATACAGCAGTGGGCAAAAAGGGTGGTTAAGGTGTTCATGGTGGCAATGGAGATCTTGAAAAAAGAAGGGGTACTTTCTGCAAGAAGCTACTTGAGAGAAAAAATCCAAAGTGAGACATTAACACTGGAGCAACTCGACCAGTGGGTTCAGTCTGAAAACGAGAAGTTAGTCTTCGCTTAAAGTATATAGACTGCCGAACATCTAATAAGCATTGGTTATAATCAGAGATGTTGGTGCATTTCTAAACACCAACAATCTTAGGTTGATTCTGCTTGTAGTAGGAATGAGTGTAGTAGGCTGAGTTATTCGGATGAATCGATTCTACGGTACGCGATTGCGTTTATTCGTAGAAGAACAGGGTAACTTTATCTCAAAGCACTTATAGCGAGGAGTGAACTTAATGTCTAAAAAAACAAAACTATTAATGGTGCCATTTTTCGTATTGGCGCTTGCTGCCTGTTCTGATGATACAGCGGAAATTGATGAGACTGAAGTGGAAGAAGACGAGGCACAAGAAGAACTAGAGGAACATGAGTCAGAAGAAGGGGACTAGCAGTGTCTTCGATTAGAAATAGGGAGCTGGACAATTCCATCCAGCTCCCTATTTCTATTTGCTAACCAAATAATGTCATCGAGCACCTAGGCTGTGGTTTATCCACTATGGGGGAGGGTAACTGCATATCATAAGTATCTAACAATGCGAGGTGAACAGAATGTCTAAAACATTAAGATTGCTGATGGTTCCTGTATTCATCATTATGCTCACTGCATGCTCCGAAGAAGATGTGGATCTTGATCCAGGTTCAGGAGGCGCTGGAGTAGAAGGCGGTGACGATAATGCCGAAGAGGAAATGGATACGGAAGACGGCGACTAGTTTCATAAAGGTATATGATCAGAACACCTGGCGAAAGCACAGGTGTTTTTACTGTCTGAATTTCGCTCTACATAATTCAAATATCGATAGTAAAACATAAGAGCAGTACCAGTGCACTGGTACTGCTCTTATAAAAGATTTTATCTTCTGTGATCATTGTAGTGTTCTGAGATGTCATTGTTTTCTGTGATGTCCACTTCTTCTCGACGGACTTCTTCTGAGATGTGCTCTTTGTTGGTAACAATTTTTTTACGTACAACAATTTCTTCTGTAACCACTTTTTCTTTAATGATGCGTACACGCTCTTCGGTAAGGGGTATACGCATGACACCTTCTTCATCGTCGGAGTCATCGCGGCTATATGATTCAATTGTAGGCGCACCCTCAACAGGCACACGATCTACAGTGACTTCTTCACGGTCGACGGGAACATCGAACTCCTGAAGTTCCGTCACAACGTGCTTATCGATACCGACTTCTCCGACTTTAACATTCTGCTTATCAATGTTTAATCTCTCTTCATGAAGTTGCATTGTTTCTTCATTGCCAGTTGAGGATCTACCTCCAGATACGTCAGAAGCAGGCTGTTTGTACTCACCTACTTCATCGCGGTACGTGTAGCTATCGCTTGCCACTCTTGCGTTATCGCTTGTTGCGTTTATAGTGTCGTCGTTGACGTGAAGCAAGAGTTCGCCGTTCATTAGCGCAGATTTATATTCTTCTTGTTCAGTAGGTGTAAGCTGCATACTTTGCATCACTTGGGTTTCAGGATCCTCATCAGCAAACCATGCGACTACCCGGTCCCATGTATCTACTTCAGTACTTCTTGTATTCACATTCAGATGCTCAAGTTTTGTCCCTTCGAGACTCTTTTTAGTGACAACGGTCATCTGATCTTCCCGTACACCATTCAATTTCAAATGTTCTATTCTTCCAAGCAGATCGGTCTCACTTGTAAAAGATTCAATTCTTCCCATATATGACGCCTCCATTATCTATACCGTATTGCGTATTTGATTTAATAGTTAAATACCCCTAGAGGCGTTTATTAAACGGCATGCGTTTTGTAAGAAAAGTGATTTATAAACATTTTTAATAGTAACTTTTTACAACTTAGTATCAAGTGTATAATTACTTATTATTTACTAATTAATAGGGTTTTTGTAAATATAAATTATATATTACTTTTTTTTACATACCGTGCTATAATACTTTTAATTTAATGTGAGGGGAGAGGATTATGGGGTTTAAGTATAGTTATAGGCAGTTTTTATTTGTTCTTGTGATGGCATGTTTCTTCACTTTACTTACAAGTAATAGCACTTATATCTATGAAGAAACTCGTATTTCAGCGGAAGAGGTTACAGAAAAGAAAGATGTAAATCAACAACTAGATGAACTATATATAAATGATCAAGAACCAGATTTAGAAGAAACCTCTACTGAAACGGATCTCGTTATAAGTGAGGAACAAGAGGAATCGACGGAAGACGATGAAGAAATAAAAAAAGACGATGGTAATCTGGAAGAAATAAATGAAGAACCCACTGAACTAGGGGACACTAATCTAGTCGATCCAAAAGAAGAAATAGAAGATAAATCACCTGAGGTATCTATAAAAGAGGATGAACAAGGTGAAATTTTCCAGTCCTTTCAAGTACAAGATCCTGGTCTAATTGATCTGACGCTTTTGGCCAATAAAAAATTAAATGCCAAAAAAAGTACCGTGAACGGCAAGGAACGAATTGAGTTAACATACTCAGGAAAAGCTCTTGCACGTCTTGACTTGGCATCTAAACCTTTTATTATTTTTTCACTACCACCGGAAATTATAAATACGATTCCTAAAGCTGAATTTTCAGGTTCATACAAAGTGACATCTTTGCTCGGAGTCAGTGGTAGCACTTATACAAATGAAAATTTTCAGATTAAAGACCAGCAAGTGTATGTGGAATTGAATGCTTCATCCTTAATAATCTTAGGATCCGAACATACTTTCACACTTAATATCGACCTTGACCAACTTCCGCCGACAGATACAGGAGTATACAATTTTAGTTCTGATATGACTAAACAAGTAGTTAATTTGTCTTTACTATCTGAGACTTCTGCATCAGCCACTTTAAAGGCCCCGGTTCGTCCTGCACCACCTATTTTCAATGAACCTATTTATGTGGCAGATACAGAAGTTACAGGAACTGGGCTACCGAACACAACCATTAGATTAAAAATTAGCGGCAATACTTATGAAGCTCGAGTCGATGGATCTGGTAACTTTACTGTATCTGTAATATCTCTACAGGTAGGGAGCGAAATTATTGGGCGTATCGTCGATTCCTCAGGATACGAAAGTGTGGATTCGAGAAGTATCGTCATCGAAGCACCAGACACAACTCCGCCAGATAGGCCCATCGTCAATCCAGTTTATAGCAATGAGAGTACTGTATCAGGTCAAGGTGAACCTGGCACAACAGTTCTCATTACGATAGAAGGGCAGGAGTATAGAGGGACTGTAGATTCGGAAGGCAATTTTTCAGTCCCTATCCCAATTCAAGCGCCAGACACGTTAATCAATGTTCGACTGATTGACGATGCTGGTAACGTGAGCCCTTCTGTTGAAACAAGAGTTATCGAAGCGACGATTGCTTTTCATATTGTTCCAAATGAGCTCTCTTTTCAAACCACTTCAATCGAGTCGATATCAACTAGAATACCCAGGAAAGAAGCTGGTTGGAGTCTTGAAGTAATAGATACTAGAGGTGCTGGCAGTCCCTTCAGCATCGTGGCAGAAGCTACAGAATTGAGCTCTGTTGATGGTTCGCACAAGATCCCGGATGCGCTTGTTTTTGTCGATCAGAATTCGACTAGCCGCTCTCTAAATAAAGGCGGTGTAGAGGTCTACTCTGGAAAGACGGGTAATGAACCAATTTCCGAAATCAGTTGGCCAAGCAATCAAGGTCCCCTAGTAGAAGTCAATCCAGGGGATGTTCGTGCCGGTAGGTACACCGCTACAATTACCTGGACTATTGTAGATGCTCCATAAATTATAGATTTATTAAATATTACTCATAAAGGAGAAAGATTAATGAAATTCAAAAAACTTTTGACTGCACTTTTAATAACGTCACTTTCTATATCCTCCCTGAGCGCCGTTGCAAATGCTGCAGAATCTGAGGCTGATATCACATTTACTGAAGGAGAAGAGACGCCAGATGTACTTGATCCGACAACGCCAGAAGAAACGTATGATCCAGACTCAGGTACACCAGGTGATCCGACAAACCCACCTACCGGCAACAGCGGACCGCTAACACTCGATTACGTTTCATCCTTTGAGTTCGGCAGTCATTCAATTGAAGCTAGTACACAAACTTACGAATCTACAACTTTGAGACCATTCATCCAAGTTACAGACCGTCGTGGGACAGGTGCAGGATGGAATGTAACCGCTGAAATGAGCAGTTTCACTACAGGTGAAGAAGAATCTGTTTCACTACCTGGTGCTCTACTCACCTTATCTGGAACATCTTTGACTACTACGAGTTCAAGTGGTGCACCAACAGTATCTGATACGATTGCATTAAGCTCAGATGGCACAGCTGCAAGCGTAGTGAGTGCAGGGGAAAACACAGGTCTTGGTTCATGGCTCGCGCGCTGGTTCCCTTCTACTGCAGGTGCAACGATAAACGACAATGTCGAACTTCAAGTACCTGCTGGTGCTGCGACGCTTGGCGACCATACAGCAACCATTACTTGGACATTAGAAAATACGCCGCAGTAAATAGTGGTCCTCCCAATGATGCGGTATCGCAATATTGGGAGGCTCTTTTAAATAGAGTGATCGAAAGGAGTTTTATAATGACTAGGCCATTCCAAGGCTTGATAATGTTCATTATGATACTTATAAGTTTTATTTTCTCAATCAGTGCAAGTGCTGATGAAAGGGTAGGTTTTTCAATTGAAGCGCAGCTCCCTGATAACCAAATAGATGCATCGGTGACTTACTACGATCTTCGTGTAGATTCAGATGAAGAACAAACATTAACACTGACAATCTATAATCATGAAAACGAACCGCTTTTAGTTAAGGGGCAAGTATTGAATGCCAGTACAAATAGTAACGGTTTAGTTGTCTATGAAGATAAGGAAGTGGATGAAAGTCTAAGCGAACCCATTACTGAACTGGTCGAGTTGTCGCAAGATGAATGGCGGATTCCGGCAGGTCAATCAATAACGATTGAAGCACAGCTCAACATGATAGACACATCATTTGACGGCATAAAGCTCGGAGGTCTTCGTTTTGAAAAAGCAGATGATGAAGACGATGAATCAGAAGGTGTGAGTATCCAGAATAAGTACGCTTATGTCATTGGGGTTAGGCTCTCTCAAAATGATAATGAAGTTGAACCCGAACTTGAACTTGATAGCATTATACCGGGTCTGGTCAATTACCGAACTGCAGTGACCGCGAACATACGCAACACTCAGCCAATTATGATGTCTGATATGAAGATTAAAGCGACTGTTTTTCGTGGAGATGAAACCGAGCCGCTTCATGCAGTCGAACAAGAAGAAATTAAAATGGCGCCGAATTCCGTCATGCCATTCGTCATTAACTGGGAAAACAGTCGCCTTGAAGCGGGCGAATATCGATTGGAAATGACCGCTACAGATGGAGAGAACGGTTGGCGATGGGATGAAGACTTCCAGATAAGCACAGAGGATGAAACGATTAATGAAGAAGCCGTTGAGTTGGATGAATCGACCGACGGACAATCAGCTCAACTCTGGTTAATTATAGGCCTAGGCGTGCTTCTCGTAGTCATCGTGATTCTAATTTTTTATATCCGAAAATTAAAGAAGAAAAGCGGCGCATAAATTAAAGCCCTCTAGTAACTACTAGAGAGCTCTAATTTAATGTATAACGAGTGAATCCAAATCTTTCGGATAGTTCGTAATCACTTCAGTCCCGGATTCTGTTAGCACGACTGTATCCGAATGTCTGAAGCCGCCGACTCCGGGAATATAGATACCGGGTTCAATACAGAATGCCATACCCGCTTCCAGCACAAGCTCATTGTCAAAGCGGAGCGACGGTTCTTCGTGGAAGCCAACACCAATACCGTGGCCAGTTCTATGGACCACATACTCTTCAAGTCCCGCTGTTTTGATGACATCCAGTGCCTTTTGATTCACTTCTCTCGCTGTTACGCCGACCTTGATGAAATCAAGTGCCGCTTGCTGAGCATGAATCATAACTTCGAACGTCTCTCGCTGTCTCGGTGTCGGTTCCCCGATAAAGAACGTACGCTCGCATTCCGCACGATAACCATTGAGTCCCACCTGACGGCTGTGGATGATGATATCCTTATCCTCGAGTCTTCTCGTATTGGAGAAGACGTGCGGCATATTCGTCCGCGGGATGCCGGAAGGGGACATGACGAAATAGTCTAATGTAGAGTTCGGGAAATGCTTTGGAACTTCTTTGAACAGATACTCATTGCCGTAGTAGTCAATTTCAAGTTCTGACATGCCCGCTCTTGCGTTGGTGATCGTTTTTTCCAGCGCTTTACTAACGAGTTTCCCAGAATGGCGCATCGCCTCGATTTCAGACGCGCTTTTCACTGCGCGCATCGTAGCGACTTCGTGTTGAATGTTGCGAATATCAAATCCCTGTTCCATCAATTTGAGTGTGATGTCTGTCGGGAGTGCATTATATTCAACGCCAACGGTACTGCCAGGCTTAAGTTTAGATATGACGATGTCGACTTGCTCATGATAAGACATACCGCCAGTCTTATGTTCCACTTCGTGGTACACATAAAGATGATCGGCATCCGTCTTTTCCAGTGCATGAGCCTCTTCGAGTGTTGGAATAATTAGGCTTTCTTGATTATCTTCGATGACGAGTAGAATCGGTCTTGAATAGAGTATGGCTTTTAACCCACTTAAGTAAAACTGGTTCTCAAAGTTTGAAATGAAAGCAACATCAATTCCGTTGTCTTTCATGAATGATTTTAATCGTTTGGTCCGTTGTTTGATTTGCAAAATATTCAACTCCTTTTCTGAATTGTAACAATAAATAAAAATATTATCACACGTTAAGAAAACGCAGTGAGATACTAAGATTGAATATAGAGATTAACATGTCACCGAACGCATCTATTCCGTATTTTCTTCAATGATGACATTCGCATTCAGAACTTGAACACGTTTGCCATTTAAATTGATAATGAGTTGGCCGCCGTCATTGACTTCAGTTCTCACATTTTCGCCTTCGTAATAAGCGATTTCTTCACCTGTCTGACTATAGACGGTAATTTTACGATCTAATCCTTCGGTGTTCGATTTGAAATTAGTGACAGTATCATCCCATAGTGTACATCCACCGAGGAGTACAGTTGCCACAAGTACAGACGACAATAATCGTTTCTTCATTTTAGGTCCTCCATTTTATTATTCAGTTATGTATTGCATTTTGATTTTATCATGAAGCTAAGGATTTGATGAATGGCAGACGCATACAAGTGATTAGACGATGCTTTGGATTTTGTAATGTATCGTTTTTCTTTTTTGGGGAATATAAAGAGTGAGGTGATTAATCATGGCAAGACAATTGCGTAATATGAATAAAGAGATGAATGGACTTATGAAACAGTTCGGTAGAGACGCAAACACGATATGGAAAAGAGGAATTGAATCGGCGCAAGTTTCACCCGACATCGTAAAGACTAATGATGGCAGAAGAGCGGTAGACCTTAAAGATCTGGATGCAAAATTGCAGAAAACCTTCAACTTATCGGATGAAGATACACTGACTGGGGTCTATCTGATATTCAAAAACTCAGACCTCTTCTATGTTGGGCACAGTACAAATATTGTGAGACGCTTGAAGCGACATTTTAGTAAACCTTTCGACAAGAAAGTAAGTCGCGAAGAGAAGCGTGAAAAACCGTTCAATACTGTATTGGAAAAGCGAAATATGAGCATTGTCATCTATAGAATTGCAGACGAGAAGCATGCGATGTTCAGAAAGACACTTGACCGGATTATTACGTACAATCAGATTCCCGAATACTTGAAACAGACACTGGGCAGTGGTGAGGATCTGGATAGCGGTACTCGGAGAAAACGCACCAGCTACAAACGGACAACAGCTTAGATGATAAAAAGGGAGCCTTTGAGGTGGTGCCCCCCAAAAGTTAGAGTTTTAATTATGCAGTTATCTGGCTGGTTTGAGTTCGGTATTGTACCGGGCTCAAGCCGGCCAGTTTTGTTTTAATCCGTTCGTGATTGTAGTACTGGATATATGTCTCGATTCTGCGTTTCAGTTCCTTGTAGGTAACAAGTGGTTCCCCATGATACATCTCCTGTTTCATGATGCCGAAGAAGTTCTCCATGGCCGCGTTATCCGCACAGGTGGCTTTTCGTGACATACTTTGGAAGATGTTGTTTTCCTTCAGTGTCCTTACCCATTTGCGATGCTGATAATGCCAGCCCTGATCGGAATGGATTGTCGTTCGGTAACGGGCGTCAGTTTTGATTGTCCCAATCGCCTGGCGGAGGGGCTGCAGGACAAAGTCTAGTGTTGGCTTATTGGAAATGCCATAGGAGATAATTTCTCCGTTATACAGATCCAGAATCGGATTCAAATAGAGTTTTTCATTAGCGGTACACTTGAATTCGGTCACATCGGTCGTCAGTTTCTGCAGGCGGATCGGTGTCCGGAACCGGCGATTCAAAAGGTTCTTCGCGACCTTACCGACGGTCCCCTTATATGAATTATAACGAGACTTACGAGTGAATTTGACACATCTCAGGCCAAGCGCCCGCATCAGTCGGTGCACCTTCTTATGATTGATCTGATAGCCCCTATTCCTTAATTCTAGGTGGATACGGCGATACCCATATTTCCCCTCATGCTTGTGGAAAACCGCCGAGATCATCGTTTTCCATTGACCATCCCGATCTACTTCCTTCATCCGTTGGATGTGATAATGGTACGTTGCTTCCGGAATACCGACCACGATTAATACAGCCTTCAGTCGGAACCCTTCCGCTTTGAGTTCGAATGCCAGCGTTGCCTGTGCTTTTCGAGATAGGCATCCGGGTTCTGCCGAAAAGCTTTCAACTTTTTTAGGTAGGCATTTTCCAGCCGAAGTCGCTCATTTTCTCTCTCGAGATGTGCTTCACGGGACAGTATGTTTCCTTCCTTGGATTGCTTTTCTTTTCTTTTTCCAGACATTGGAGCACGCCCTTTCGGTTTCGATTTGAGCCCTGCCAGTCCTTCTCTCTGGAAAGTCTTGTACCAGTTCGCGATAAGCGATGGGGTGTTCATATTAAACGTGATCGCCGTATCCTGGTAAGAAGCGCCCGTTCGTTTAATAAAGTGTATTACATTCAACTTGAATTGAACAGGATAAACCTGATTCGTTCGTTTCCTGCGTAACCCATCTTCACCGAACGCCTGATACGCTTTTGTCCATTTTTCAATCGGCGCTTTACTCGGGATGCCATATTTTTCAGCCAACAGGATATAACCCAGCGGCCCTGCCAAGTATTCCTTTACAATCATTAATTTAAATCTATCACTGTACTTCACCATACAAAAAACACCCCGAAAGTTAGATTTTTCACTCTAACTTTCGGGGTGCGGTACCTGATAGGCTCTTTTTTTAATCAATTAAACCGGCTGCGTAGAAAGGGCCGTTGACAGTTAACATTTCTAGGGTATCGGCCAGTGCTTCGCTGGACTCTTTTCTTCCATTTTCCACCCATGACCGCATCAACCCGACATGTGCATTGGTAATGTAGGCAATCAGATAATTCCTGTCAACACGAAGCTTATTTTCATCAATGAGTTGATGGCTATGGGTATGGTAGTAGTCGAACATGTAACTTCGAACTTTATATTCGAACTGATTGCCTCCGTGGTTGTTGAAAAGAGTAATAATCTTATCTGCATTATCATCAACATACTGGAACATTTCAGCAGCAATCTTCTTTGGCATACCGATGGAGAGTGGGTGTTGTTCCTCCTCTATATTCCGGGTAAGTATATGGACGAAATCCTCAAGCAATGTATTTTCGTAGGCATCAAGCAAATCATACTTGTCGAGGTAATGTTTATAGAAAGTACCCCGATTGATCAAGGCTGCTTCTGCGATATCTTTGATGGTCATTGCTTCGAATCCTTTTTCGCGGAGTAGCTGTGTGAATGCTGCATCAATGGCTCTCTTTGTTTTGATCATCCGCAGATCTAGTTTATCATGGGTCATGCTTTTCGCCTCTTTCCAAATAAGCAACAGTTGCGTATCATATGTTGAATAAGCAACTATTCGATATCAGATGATGGTTGAATTTTAAACGACACCGAGTAAAATAATGAACACGGTGTTTACTAACATATTAAACTTTGGAAAGAGGAAATGCAATGTTCGAAGATTTCAAGCATCTTATGAGAAGACCAATACTGATTATTACACTGCTCGCTATTGCGACAATTCCAGCCATCTATACTTCCATATTCTTAGGTTCGATGTGGGATCCCTATTCTCAGACGGATAATTTGACTATAGAAGTAGTCAATCACGACGAAGGATCCACGGTTGATGGGGAAGAGATTAACTTAGGCGCAGACATCGTAGAGGCGCTAGAAGACAATGACCGTTTCGACTGGCATGTGTCAGATCGTGAATCTGCCGATCGGGCACTTGAGCAGGGTAAGTCGTACGCTGTTGTCGTCATACCAAAATCCGCTTCAAATGATGCAGCGACACTACTTGATGAATCATTTGAAAAGGTATCAATCGAAATCGAGACGAATCCAGGCTACAATTATCTTGGCTCCGTCATGGGTGGTCAGGCAGGTACAGCAATCAAAGACGAGATCGCCCAATCGATTACAACACTTTACACAGAAAACCTGGTAGAGAGTCTCGGTGATATTAAAGACAGTAACAATGAAATGATTGAGGCATTAAGTGAAATGCAGGACGGTGTGAATGATTTGATTGCTGGCAGTGAGGACGTTCAGACCGGTATAGAAGACATCGGTTCAACCGTCGATTCATCTACATCGGAACTGGCATCGGGTAATCAGCAGGTAACCGATGGATTGAATCAACTCGATGAAAATCTTGCAGGCTATGAAAGCCAGGTGCCGCCACAAATGGCCGAGCCAGTTGCTGCCATGCAGGCTGGTGTCGATGATCTTATTTCAGGTAATACGGCTGTCCAATCAGGCATAGAGGACTTAGGTGACGGTGTCACGAATGGCACGGATGAGCTTGCTCAGGGCAATGCGTCTGTGACTGAAGGACTGAATGCGCTGGATGACGCGCTGACTGAAATGATTGAAGAAGTGACTTCAGGCAATGAACAGCTTGAAGCATTGTCACTCACAGAGGAGAATGCCTCTGCCATTGCTGATCCGGTCGATGTTGTAGAATCTGAACTGACTCATATCGGCAATTACGGCCAAACATTTGCACCATTCATCATCGCTGTCAGCTTATTTCTCGGAAGTGTTGCTTTCAGCGTCCTTTACCCACTTAACCGTGCTGCTGAAAACTACAAGAGCTTCATCCATATGACAATTAGCAAGTTGCTGGTTATTTTATCTCAGACACTCGTCACTTCATTGATTCTCAGTGCCGTGCTGCTCTTTGGATTCAATCTCAAAGTCGAGAATATGCCAACATTCCTCGGATTGCTTCTCCTGTGGAATTTGGCTGCGATGCTGGCCATCAGTGTGATGGTTGCCCTACTCGGTAACATTGGTAAATTTATCGCCATCATCTTCTTGATTCTGCAGATATCATCCAGTGCGAGCACATTCCCGATCCAGACTGCTGGTACGCTCTACCAGTACTTGCATCCCGTACTGCCAATGAGCTACGTAGTCACTGCCATGCGCGAAGCTGTCTTCGACTTCGAAGCCGCCTTAGCAACGAGTGATGCGCTCATTTATATGGCAGTGATTATCGGTGTTGCGCTCATACTGTTTACAGTCATCAATGCATTGAAGTGGAAATTTGTGAAGTTCGAACGTGTAACACGCGTAATGAGTCGCATAGAATACTAGAAATATAAATCGTTCTTTCATGATGGGTTTCGTAGTAATAATAATTAATGTTAGAATTGAATCCATTATGTGGATTTTACTACATTATATTACTATGCATCATGAAAGGACGATTCATTTTGAAAAAGTCACATAAAATTGTGATATGGGGTTTATCATCAATTGTTGTTGCTGGTGTTATTGTCGCAGGCGTTATAATGCTGATGTTTTCAGGTACTGCACAAGACTGGCTTAAAGCGAATCATGCGGAAAATGATTCCGAGGGCGAGTCTACAGCAAGTTCAGAGTCTGATGCTAAGGAACTCGAATCCTTGAGAGAGTCTGAGGAAATGTTTGAAGTATCCGACGAAGCGACAGAAACAGGCATACCAAGTGAGCGTCAGTTTGCAGATAGTATTCATTACATGACCCATCAAAAAGTTAAAGCTACTAAAAAATGGGGTCATCTAGAAATCACCGACGAGCGGCTCGAGCAGAAATACGAAACAGCTAAAGCGTCGAATTACGTCTATCGGGATTTTTATATGGAAACACTTGAGGCGTGGATGGATGGCGACTTTTCAAACGCAGTAGCAGTACATAATATCATTTGGAATGAACGTAACGGCACTATTGGCAAAGCAACGGGTCTGATGTCGCCGAGAGAAGAAATGGAATATAGGAATGAGCGTTTTGATTAAAGTATTTTGTGTATACTCATATAAAAGAGTGAAGTAATTTAAAATAACTGCACTGAAGGAGAAATGCTGATGCGACACCTTGGTACAAAGATATTAAAAACAGACCGCCTGCTCCTACGGCCACTCGTTTTAAATGATGCAGAAGCGATGTTCAAAAATTGGGCGTCGGATCCAGATGTGACAACGTATTTGTCATGGCCGGCCCATCAATCAATAGATGTGACACGACTCAGTTTGAAGTACTGGATATCACAATACGATAAGAAAGATTTTTATCAGTGGGCCATTGTTCCAGAAGACATGGATGCGCCTATTGGTACAATCAGTGTGGTCGATCATAACGATTCAGTCGCCATGGTACACATCGGCTATTGTATCGGTAAGCCCTGGTGGGGCAATGGATACGTGACAGAGGCTTTTTCAAAAGTCATCGATTTCTTCTTCAATGAAGTGGAGATACACCGCATCGAGTCAAAATATGATACGCGAAATCCAGGGTCTGGGAAAGTGATGGAGAAATGCGGGCTATTGTACGAAGGGACGACGCGTGGCTCTGATATCAATAACCAGGGGATATGCGATTCAGCACTATATGGTATACTCCGAAGCGACTATTTTCAAAACTAATAAGAAGAGCGGCCTTCTATTGAAAGGCTGCTCTTCTTATTTTGGTACAAAAATTAGGCAAGTACTGTACTTCTTGTATGATGTCTGCCGAGTGGCACAACGGACGGGGTACTTGAAATTGGATCTTCGACAACTACGGATTCGAGTTCAAACACTTGTTTGATGAGGTCTGGTGTGATGACATCATCTGGTTTACCCTCTGCAATCAAGTGACCTTTACGCATGGCGAAAATGTGATCTGCGTAGCGCGCCGATAGATTGATGTCATGGAGCACCATGACGATTGTCGTTCCGTGTATCTTGTTGAAATCCATCAACAAATCGAGTATCTCAATCTGATAGGTAATATCGAGAAACGTTGTGGGTTCATCCAAGAAAAGAATATCAGTTTGTTGGGCCAGTGCCATAGCGATCCACACACGCTGGCGCTGACCACCAGACAACTCGTCAATACTGTGATCTGCGAGTTCTGTAATGTTCATTGCTGCCATTGCGTCTGATACAGCTTCGTAGTCTGCGTTGGACCATCCGCCAAACAGTGACTGATGTGGAAAACGGCCACGTCCCACGAGATCCGACACTTTGATGCCCTCCGGTACAGTCGGTGATTGCGGAAGCATACCGAGTACTTGGGCAAATTTCTTCGGTCGAATTTTGGATACGGCTCTGCCGTCCAGTTCAAGTACACCTTGCGTGGGTTTAATGAGTCTGGCCATCGTTTTCAGTAAAGTGGATTTACCGGAAGCATTGGCACCGATGATGACACTGATCTTATTACTCGGAATTTCAAGACTGATATCGTGAAGAATTGGTTTGTTTTCATAACCAGCAACAAGGCCGTTCGCTCTATATATATGTTCTGCCATCATAATTCTCCTTTTTGATTCATTCTTATAAGCAGATAGATCAAGTAGGGTGCACCGATAATACCGGTGATGACACCTACTGGATATCTTGTTGTAAAGGCATGTTGTCCAACAAGATCACCTGCTAATACGAGTACGATACCGACAAGGCCCGCTGGCAACAGACTGGAAAATCCAGGTCCCGTAAGCCTTTTGGCAATGGGCCCAGCAAGAAACGATATGAATGCAATGGGTCCTGTGACAGAGGTAGCAATCGAGATCATGGCTACTGAACCAAGAATCAGTACAATTCGCGTCAAGTCAGCCCTGACACCGAGTGTTGTTGCCATTTGTTCCCCGAGTTCAAGCATACTTAGACTCCTGCTAAACATCAAGATCAGTGGAACAAGAACGATAACTGAGGCAGCGAGTATCGGAATGGAAGACATGGTCACACCATTTAGACTGCCATTTAGCCATCTCAGTACCGATGGAATATCTTGTTCTGCGCTAATGAGCATCATATAGGATATGGCTGCGTTCAGCATGGCTTGAATCCCAATACCAATCAGTATGAGTTTACCAATAGAGAATGCTTTCCCTCTTGATAATACGTACATTACTAGGACTGTGGCAAGTCCACCGGCAATAGAAGCAGAGGAAACGACTGAATTATTGGCACCTAATATGACGATGCAGAATACAGCGGCCATGCTGGCCCCAGTAGTGACACCGAGTACATTGGGATTGGCCAGCGGATTCCTCAGCATTGTCTGAAAGACATCCCCGGCAATACCAAAAGCGAAACCAACAAGTATGGCCGCAAGCATTCTCGGGAGCCTAAGTGTTGTGACAGTAAATGACACACCTTCAACCGTCTCCCCGAGTAGTGCTCGAATGACCTGTCCAACGGGATGGATCGTATTGCCTAGCATCAGCATCAGTACTGAAAGAGTAAGTGTCAAAATGAAGAGTAGCCCAGTCACTAGCATCCAGCGGTTTTTTCTTTTTTGTCTGCCTGCTTTAATCAAAGCGATATTGTTTGTCATAAGCGACCTACTTTCGACCGTATAGCGAGCGCAATCAACAGCGGGGCACCGACAAACGCTGTAACGACACCCACTTCAAGTTCACCTGGGCTACCGAGTATTCTACCAATCACATCAGATGCCGTTAGGATGATCCCCCCGAGTAGTGCGGAGAAAGGGATGACGAGTCTGAGGTCCGGCCCGAGCGTTAGTCTTACAAGATGCGTGGATAAAAGTCCAATGAACCCGATGGGTCCAGCGAGTGCTGTTGCGGCACCACATAATACGACAGCGCCTAATGAAGCAACAAGTCGAACAAGGCCTGTGCGCACACCGAGTCCTTTTGCTGCCTCGTCCCCAAGTGCCATCGCATTGAGCGCTGGAGAACAAACTACCGCAATAACCATCCCAAAAAGCAAGAAAGGTAAAAAGAGGAGAATGTTATCCCAATTGCCAGACCCAACGCTCCCGACTTGCCAGAACCTGAACTGATCCATGACATGTGAGCGTGGAATCATAACTGCTGTTACTAAAGAAGATAGTGCTGCACTTGTAGCCGCCCCAGCCAGTACCAGTTTCAAGGGCGTTGCCCCATTCTTTCCAAGTGATCCGATACCGAATACGAAAACTGCAGTAACGATGGCACCAACTAAAGCAAACCACATGTAGCTCGCTGCGCTGTTGATATTGAAATAAGCGATACCGGAGACGATGAAAAGCGATGCACCGGTGTTGACACCAAGAATACTTGGGTCGGCAATCGGGTTACGCGTCACCGATTGCATCAAAGCTCCGGAAACGCCAAGTGCCGCCCCACAAAGTAGGGCGAACACTGTCCTCGATATTCTTTTTCTGACGATATTCGCTTCATATGTTTCTACTGAAGGATTGAATAACCCGTCGAGTAGATGTTCCATCCCAATCATACGCGAGCCAAAGGCTAGCGAAGCACAAGCAGAGATGAGAATGAGAACGAAAAATACGAAGCTCCATTTTAAAATCAGTTCGGACACTTTGGCTTTTCTTTTCCGTATTAGGGGGAGCGCGTTACTCGGCCGCCTGATCAACTGCCTCACCAATCATTTCCATGTACTCATCAATCGTGTATGAAATGGATAACGGTGTTGGTGTGCCAGCGGCGACAATTGGGGAATCACTCTCGATAAATACAACAGAACCTCTTTCAATCGCTGGGATTTCACCAAGAAGTGGATCTGCCTGCAGTGTCTCGAGTAATTCCTGATTGCCATATCCAACAAGTATATCGGCTTCTGAGAGTGCCTGTGCGTTTTCACTACTCAAATTGAGCGAGTAGCTTTCTTCATCGTCAATCATATCCGTGACACCTTCAGGGACTGTCATGCCAAGTTCCTCAAGGAACTTTACTCTAGAATCAGCAGGTGTATAGATGTGCATTTGCGACAAGTCTTCAGCTGAGAAGTTCGTCCACACTACTTGTTTACCTTCGACTTGCGGATATTCGGCAACCTTCTCCTCAACGAGCGCTTCCGTATCTTCAATCAATTGTTGGCCTTCTTCTTCCATGCCCATACCTTTGGCATTCATCATTACTTGTTCACGCCAAGCTGTCGCCCATGGCGCTTCAGGGTATGCGACTACCGGTGCAATCTCGGTCAATAGATCGTAATCTTCTTGCGTAATCCCAGAGTAGGCTGCAAGAATCACATCCGGATTGGAATCGGCAATTGCTTCGAAATCAAGTCCGTCGGTGTCTTGGAAAACATTCGGGTTTTCCACACCGAGTTCATCCAGTCTTTCTTTTGTCCAAGGCAGAAGCCCGCTGTCGTCTTGGACACCGAAGTTTGCTGCTGAGAAACCAACCGGTTCAACACCAAGCGCGAGTGCGATGTCTTGGTTCCCCCATTGAATCGTCGCGATGCGCTCAGGCTGTTCTTCGATCACTGTTTCGCCAAACGCGTGTTCAATGGTCATTGGGTAACTGGTATTATCTTCAGTAGAGGATGCATCACTTTCTTCGGTGCTTTCTTCACTGGATGCGTCATCACTACCAGTTTCCTCAGAGGCAGTGTCTTCCTGGTTTGAGCATCCCACGATGAATACAAACATTAAAGCGATGATGAGTAGTGAAAAAAATGGGTGTTTTGAGAACGTGTTCATTCTATTCTTCCTTTCGATATTGTGATGGATTTTAAACATCGCTGAGGACGTTATCTATCCTTGAACTATGTAACAATTGTTTAATTGAAAATGATTATCATTACCAATTAACTTTAATCTATAGCTTTCCTAATTATCTGTCAAGAAGAATAGCAAATTCTTATGAAAAAATTAGATATTTCATACATTTATATGTTTATGGCATCTAATTAAAACAAAAACCGCCACAGGCTGAGCTGCTACCTCCTAAGTTTACAGATGAAATAAAAAATCTGTAAACTTAGGAGGTTTTTTAATGGCCAGACATCGCAGTTTCGAAGAAAAGATGGCGATTGTA